>NZ_CP189580.1:0-41294 GCF_050156545.1 Pseudarthrobacter sp. S9 | reverse complement strand
ATGACCGGCGCACCGCGCGGCCACATCCTGTCCTCCGTGCTGGCCCGTCTGGTTGCCCCGCATGCGGAAATCGACCGTAAGCGCGTCACGCTGCTGTACCGGCCCATTGAGTCGGGACGGGCGGCCGCCATTGTCGAGTCGGATCAGACAAACGCCTTGACCAGGGCCTCATCGACGAACCGGCCCACGGCCCGTGCACTCGTGGATGCCCGCGCAGCGCAGGCCACCGCAGCGGAAGAGGCCAAGGGGGCCGGCCTGGTCAACTTCGGCATGGTGGTCACTGCCACGGTGCTGTCGGCTCGCGGCTTGGACGATGCAGTGGCCACGGTGGAAGGCAACCTTGGCCCGTCGGCCAGGCTGCTCATGCGCCGTGCCTATGGCTCCCAGGATTCGGCCTTTGCGGCGTCCCTGCCGCTCGGTCTGGTCCTGCCTAAGCACTTGAAGGTTCCCGAAGAGATCCGCGAGGCCATGTGATGTTCGGTAGCAAGACCAAGCACAAAAGCACCACCGTCGGCACGCGCACACTTCCGGCCGCTGTCGTTCGTCGCCCGGGCTTGCGTGGCTGGCGCGGCCGTGGCCAGGGTGAAGCGGCCTACGTGACCGCCGCCGACGAGTGGCGCGGCACCTCCGTGCAGGTCTGCGGGCTGTGGCCCTTTGTCGGCGGCAGCGGTACGCCGATTCTCGGTGTGCCCATTGGTGTCCACACGGACACGGGCGCACCGTTCGGCGGAGACCCGATCAGCTGGTTCATGCACGGGATGATCAACAACCCGTCCATGTTCGTCCTGGGTCTGCCGCACTATGGCAAGTCCACGCTGGTGCGGCACATCGTTCTGGGCCTCGCCGGCCGAAGCATTAACCCCCTGATCCTGGGGGACTTGAAGCCGGACTACGTTGACCTGATCAAGGCAATGGGCGGCCAGGTCATTAGCCTGGGACCGGGTCGTGGCCACCTGAACGTCCTTGATCCCGGGGAAGCGACGGGCGCGGCCGTCCGGCTGCTGACCGCCGCCGAAGAGAACCGGGCCAAGGCCAATCGGACCACGGATGAAAACGAGAAGAAGCGCCTGCTGGGCGCGGCTGCCAAAGCGGAGAAGCTGGCCGAAGAACTCATGGCTGACGCCCACAACCGGCGGCTGAACATGGTGACAGCGCTGATTACGATTGTGCGGAACCAGAAGCCCAGCGCTCACGAGGAATCCATGATCGACCGGGCCCTGCACATCCTGGACGAACGCCTAGACCGGGTGCCGTTGATCGGGGACCTGATCGAGGTCATTAAGGACGCTCCCGGCGAGCTGCGCGACATTGCCCTAGACCGTGGCGATATGTCCCGCTACCTGGACGCGACGGATCAGCTGCGCACGTCGCTGTACTCCCTCAACGGCTCGGGCCGGTTCGGCGATATGTTCTCCCAGCCGACGGACCAGCCGATGAACCTCGGCAAGCCGGTTGTCTTCGACCTCTCGGGAATCTCCGATACCCAGCGGGACATTCAGGCAGCCTCGCTGCTGGCGTGCTGGTCCACTGGCTTTGCCACCGTGCAGGTTGCCCATGCCCTGGCCGACGCCGGGCTGGAGCCGCGCCGTAACTACTTTGTGGTGATGGATGAGCTGTGGCGGGCGCTGCGCTCGGGCGAAGGCATGGTGGACCGGGTGGACTCCCTGACCCGCCTGAACCGCACAGAAGGCGTGGGACAGGCCATGATCACTCACACCATGAGCGACTTGGAAGCCCTGCCTACCGAGTCCGAACGGATGAAAGCCCGCGGGTTCGTGGAGCGCTCCGGCATGGTGGTTTGCGGGGCGCTGCCCAGCGGCGAAATGGAGAAACTGAACAAGGCTGTCACCCTCTCCCGAGCCGAACAGGCCCGCCTTATTTCATGGGCTGACCCGGGATCGTGGACGGACGTTGGCGGCTCCCGCAAGCAGGTGCGGCCAGGGCTGGGGAAGTTCCTTTTCAAGGTCGGCGGCCGCCCCGGCATTCCCGTGGCGTTGAAGCTAACCAGCGTTGAAAAATCGCTGCACGATACAAATAAGCGCTGGCACGATGAGGGGGAAGAATAATGGGTGCACCGAGTAGCAACAAGCGTTCCCAACTGAGCGGTGAGACGATCATTCTCTGGGTGATCATTACCGCCGTGGTACTGGGCGTCGGCTCCGTGACCGGGGCCGTTCACCTGGGATCACTGCTAGCCGGTGACGGCCAGCAGCTCCCGGGCAATCCGTTCGCCCTGGTAGTCGGCCTCTTTAAGGGAACAGTGGTCTGGCCGGCGGCCGCCACATGGTTGCTGATCGGTTTCGGCGTCGTCGTTGTCGCCGTGGCCGTGCTGGTGCTGCGTGCGGTGCTGCGCCGCCGTTCCAAGCGGTCCCGTGTGGACGTCGCCGCCCAGCACATGGCCAAGGGCCGGGACTTGCGGGCGCTGAGCCTCCGCGGGGCGACGGCGACCGCCGAACGCCTGGGCGTGAAGGGCTCACCTGGTGTTCCGGTCGGTAAGACAGTCCTGGGCCGCCAGCTGGTGTTTGGGTCCTGGGAAGACATGCACATCGACATTTGGGGGCCGCGAACGGGTAAGACCACCTCGAGGGCGATCCCGGCGATTCTCGCCGCTCCGGGCGCTGCCCTAGTCACCTCCAACAAGCGCGACATTGTGGACGGCACACGCGACGTCCGGGCCGGCGAGGGGCCGGTGTGGGTCTTCGACCCGCAGTCTGTAGCTTTGGAGGAACCGGCCTGGTGGTGGAATCCGTTGAGTTACGTCACGGACGAAGTGCGGGCCGCACGGCTCGCGGATCACTTTGCCGCCGGCTCCCGCGGCCCCGACGCAAAAACGGATGCCTATTTCGACCCCGCCGGCCAGGACCTGCTCGCCGGCCTGCTGCTGGCAGCAGCCCTCGATGGCCGGCCCATCACGCAGGTGCACACCTGGCTGACCCGGCCGACGGACGATGAAGCCGTGGACATTCTCAAAACCCACGGATTCGCCCAAACGTCCAACGCCGTGGCCGGCGTCGTGAACGCTCCGGAGAAGCAGCGCGGCGGTGTCTACGGCACGGCGCTGCAAATGGCCTCTTGCCTGACTAACCGCCAGGTGGCCCAGTGGGTCACACCACAAGGCGAGAATGACGAGCGGCCGCAGTTCGATCCGGCCGAGTTCGTGCGGTCCAAGGGCACGCTGTACAGCCTGTCCAAGGAGGGCAAGGGAACCGCCGGCCCGCTGGTGACCGCCCTGACCGTGGCCACGGTGGAAGCGGCCGAAGAACTGGCCGTGCATTCCCCAGGCGGCCGGCTGGCCACGCCCATGATCGGTGTCCTGGATGAGGCCGCCAACGTCTGCCGGTGGCGCGAGCTGCCGAACCTCTACAGCCACTACGGTTCCCGGGGCATCGTCTTGATGACCATCCTTCAGTCCTGGTCGCAGGGTGTGGAGGTCTGGGGCCGCGACGGGATGCGTAAGCTCTGGTCGGCGGCCAACATCAAGGTGTACGGCGGTGGTGTTGCCGAAGCTGAGTTCTTGAACGAGCTGGCGCAGCTGGTGGGGGAGTACCGCTATTCCAACATGACCAAGAGCCGTTCTAAACAGGGCACGTCCTACAGCCACGACGACGACCGGAAGGAGCGCACGCTGGACGTCTCGGACCTGGCCGCGTTCCCTCGTGGCCGGGCAATCATGTTCGCTTCTGGTGCCCCTGCGGCGCTGCTGGAGACGGTGCCCTGGATGAGTGGCCCGCACGCCGAAGCGGTCAGGGCCTCCATTGCTGCCCATGATCCGGCGAACCGGCCGGCGGCCGCTGCCGGCAACCGCTGGGTTGCTGCGGGAGCCTCCGATGAGTGACGGCCTGGGGGAGTGGGACGACGAGCTGGACGGCACGGCTCCGGACGCCGCTGAGCCGGCGGAAGCCGACGAGGACGCCCCCGAGCTGTTCTATGCCACCGTGGCTGAGTTTGTGGGGGAGAAGCTGGCCCCCACGTACCGCCGGCACATTAACCCTGGCGGTGGGATCACCTGGTGCCCTCAGTGGTGGAAGCACGCCGAAGCGATTAGTCGTCTGGAAGCTCTCTGGCGGTCCTGGGAGTTCCTGCGCCTGGAAGGAGCCACAGGCATGAGCGTGTGGTGGCGCGACCATGCAGACCACCACATGTCCCTGCTGCTCTCGGCCGATGGGCCATTCAAAGGCTGTAGCCCGGACGACGGCCACCGCTCCAAGCTCACCCCACTACCCTGCGAAGAACCCCCACCAGGGCTGTTCGGAGACTGATTCAGACCACCACCCTGTAGAGGGCGGCGCGACGCTCACGCCTTCCGCTATCAAATCCCGGCAATCTTCTTAAGGGCGTCCTGGATTGTGGGCACGTATTCCGGAGCGATTGGCCTGTTGTGGCGAGGCCTTACAACGGTGAACCCATCTGTATCCTCCTTGCCAGACCAGTCAGCAAGGATTCTGCCTTGAGTGACGAGCGCGATTCGCGGCTCATCAATCCCCAGAAGCTTGCTCCGCACCTTGTCTTGCAGGATATGAGAACCAGTTGGATCAATGGCGAAACAAGTGCCGTTCACCCACCACAGGAAGTCCGGATAGAAAGTGTTCGAGTCGCCAACCTTGATAGGAAGCTGAATACCGTACCCATCGCCGCGCGAGGGATTTCGCATCCAAACGCCAACGTTCAAAGAGTCAAGCGCGCGCGCAAACTCTAGCTCTGAAGGAGTGAGCGCGTTCTGAGAGTACTTGGCGTGGATGGCGTTGGAAAATACATGGAACTTGTCTTGGCTGGGCAAATGGGGCCCAGGGGCCCAAACTTCCTCACCGTAGATTTGAACAGGCACCAGCTCCACGCTCGCTTCAAAGGCCTGGACAACTCCCGCCGCGCGCTCGGAAAGTATGGCCTGGGCCGTCGAGCCGGAGCAGGACCATTGCTCGAAGGCACCCCCCGTAAAGATCTCTGGCTCTAACAAATGAGCGCAGTGGCGACTGCGGATTTGGATACGCCGTCTCAAGAACTCGCCGTTCTTCCTCCGAAGGCTTGACGCGATGATCTCGTAGCGTGTCGCTTCGCTCTTGCCCCGGAGATCGATCGTATGGATAACCCTCGAACCCTGCGCCATCAGATCTTCCTGGGCAAAGGTTGTTCTTGATTGTGCCCTAATTTTGGCGATTTCGTCGTCAAGGTCCGCCTGGCCAAGCTGGTACTGCGGAAGGGTGAATTTTCCTTCCAAGGACTTTTTGATCAGAACAGAGTCGAGGGGTTCCTTTTTGGTCCTCACGCGGATAGCAGCGCTGCCATATGGATCAGATGGGTCTGTCCCGTACAGGCTCAGCTCTTTCTTAAGACCTTCGACTATCTTGTCGAAGCTTGTGCTGGGGACACGGACAAATAGCGTGGCCGTGTTCAACCGCTCGTCGCTGAAGTGGCGGGCATCGGGCTGGCGCAGTGCACGACCGATAATCTGCGCGATGCGTACGTAAGAGTTCGACTCGTCGTCGAAGTATTCAATGTACGCTTCTGGATCGTCCCAGCCTTCCTGCAGGGAACGATTGCAGATAATGTGCGTGTGATGCGGCAAGAGTTCTGAAAGTGAACTCACCCGAACAGCCTCGTCCGGAAGAACCTTTGTGTTGGTATAAACAGCGATATTGTCTGCCGCTACACCCCGATCCCGCAGATACTCCCAAATGGCAACCGGGCGTGAACTAATCTCGCCCTTTACAGGGTTGGATTTCTCCACAACGTAGAGCACTTTGGGGTTCAGACCACTGCCGGAGGCAGCAGCGGCTTGTTCGAGTGCCTGGTGAAGTTCCAGGGCTGCGCTCAGTAGAGCATCTGGGTCCGAGTCAAAATTTTCGACATCGATAGTGTGCTTCAACAGCTGGTTCTGGACGACATCATGCGTCGATACTCTTACTCGGGCCTTCTCCGCAATCGGTTTCAGAGCTTCGTCATCCATGACCACGGAAGCGTATTTCTCGAATTGGCCGCCTTCGGGGGGCGTCGCGGATGCCAACAGGAACCCAATAGGTCCTAGTCCTGTCAGTTGGTCAAGCTGCGTCACAGTCTGGTTGTGGCTCTCGTCGTAGACGATCCACAGTGGGCGGCGCAGATTAGTACGGAGCTGGTTCCACGGTGAAGAGTCACCTCCCCAGTCCTGCTGCGGCCTGTGCATGTTTAGCCGTGCCGTTTCGCTGCCTTCTGTCTCGGCATGCTCGGCTTCATTCCACGACCCGACGGTCGTGACCCAGATAGTGAGCCCCGATTCGGCGTCTATCAGGTCTTCCCACTCGCTCTTGCTGGGTCGCTCCCGCAGGATCTTCGTGTTGGGAGGAAGTAGGTGGTTGTACTTCCCGCTGAGATTTCTATAGGTCTGATCGGCTACTGCGCTGGCCTTAGAAGTCCAAAGGACCAGGCCCGTCTTGAGATCACCGACAACCGTCGTCAGGATGGGCGTCTTGCCAGCTCCCGTAACGGCTTTGAGGTGGCCTACAAAGGGAATCGGCGTCCGACCCAACATCCGCACACCGTCGGCAGCATATTCATAGACCCACTCTTCGATGGCCTCCGACATCTGAGCAGCTGCCTGCTTCTGAAAGTCGAAAAGACTGATCAGCGCCACTTATTCTTCCCCCAATACTTCGTCCTGGTTCCGTTCATCCTCTTCCAAGTGCAATGCCATGAGGATCTCATCAGGGATCTGACAGAAGATGAATGAACGGGTCTCACTTATCGTGCAAGTCGTCCCATAGATGCGAATCGGGGTCTTCAGCCCCAATTCCGCAGCCTCTTGGAGCGCCTCATTGATGACTTCGGCGTCCACTTTGCTATTAGCCGATCCAAACCAAGCAAGTGCAAGGGCTTCCCCGCGTTGGTTTGCACCAATGGTCCATTTCTTTTTGTCGATGCGTCGTATACCTGAACGTGCACCAGTCCGGTCAGTCTGACAGATGACCGCAGCGATCTTATTCCGTTCCAGCCCCAAAATGGCTTTTCGATCGAGCTGCCTGCCCGTGACCAGGAAGGTGAACCCAGCATCGAGCTGGTCATGCTCGATCGCAGCTTGCAGACGCGGGGCCAGTAGCGTGCGGGCGTAGTTGTCTTCTCCATTGCCCTCATCGATAAGTACAAATCGGCGCTTACCGCCGTCGTGCTTGTTTAGTTGGAGGACTGCATCTCCTGTCGTTCCGCTGCCGGCGAATGCATCCAAGACCAGCGCGTCCTTGCCGCCTGCGGCTCCGACCAACAGTTCGATAAGTTCCACTGGCTTCGCGTAGCGGAACCCATCGAAGTCCTCCCCAAAGAGAGTCTTTAGGCGGTAAGAACCTGCTCGTGCGTCGAGATCGATGACGCTGCGGAGGGTTCCCCGGAAATCCTTCAGATAGTCCTTCATCTGCACAATTTGGTCGCGGTTTTTTGGGAAAACGATGCGGCCCTCATCGATATGACGCTTCATCGTCTCCGGGGGGAACCGGTACCCATTTAGCGGCATGGCGTAGGAATGCGCGTGATCCGCCTTCACAATGCCTTTAGGGGTGACTCCATAGCGATACCCCCCAGGTTTCGGGTTATGGACGCGCCGTGCGCTCTGGTAGGGGCCGACGTCGTCAAGCAGGTTATAGGCCTTGAGACGTCCCAAAGAATCCTTATTTGCGGCCAGTAGCTTGCGCCATGCAGTCGCGCGCTTCCTGACGTCTGCAGTTTCGGCACAAATTGCGTCGTACTGTGCTTGTAGGGCCTCTTTGGTCTCATCTTCAGGAGTGGTCCATTTTTGGGGCACCTTTGCGATGTCTTTCGAGTAGCAGACGATGTACTCGTGTTCGACCTGGATGCGAGAGGGGTTGTTGTCTGCTGATCCTCGCCAGGCGATGACGCCTATCCGATTTTTCTCGTCAAAGATGTCATCCATAAGGACTAAGAGCCGCCCCAGCTCGATGTCGTTGATGGAAACGAAGATGACTCCGTGGTCTGCCATAAGATTTTGAATCGCAACCAGCCGTGGCGCCATGTAGTTCAACCATTTTGTGTGCCGGCCGCCGTCCTGGTTGGTGACGTAGATGCCGTCGCTTCCATCCGCGTCGGGATCGTGGTTCCTGGCGTCGCTGTAGCGGAAGTCTTTGCCCCCGGTGTTGTAGGGCGGATCTATGTAGACAACATCGAAACTCTCGCCATATTGGGAGGCCAAAGACACCATGACTTGCAGGTTGTCTCCCTCAATGACCATGTTGCCTTGATCAGTGTCTCCATATGACAGCTCGTCATCCACCTCAAGAATTCGAGGCGTGGGAACCCGCGATTTATAAGAGCGTCGCCCTTCCCAGTGGAGGTGCAGGCCGGATTCTATGCGGACGGTGTCAAGATCAAGAACGGTTTGGGTCACTGCTACACAGTAGTGGAGGGCACCGACCAAGTCCGGAATGAGTCCTGTTGGGCCTAGGTCAGCCCCCTCTTAGCCCTTCCGATTAGCGGCTCATGCCCTTCTGCAGGAGCTTCGTCTGGCCACTGGCTCCGTGCATCTTGCGGGCTTTCGGAGCCTTGCCGGAGGCCTTGGCAACGGCAGCACTTGGCGGCGTGCCCTGGTCCTGGTCGGCGCTGAGTCGTGCCTGCACGGCCTCGCGGTCAGCAACGCCTTCAAGGCTGGCAGCCAGCTCCTGGCGGCGCTCGGCCGAGTCGTACTTGAGGCCGGCCTCTTCGCGCAGTGTCTCGGGGCGTACATTCTCTTCCGCCGTGGCCTGCTGGCGGTCCCGGTCCTCGCGGTCTGCCTCTGCCAGCAGCTGAGCTGCCTGCGTTGTCTCTTCCCCCCCGGTGCCGCGTTCCTTATCGGCCTGCTCCCGGTCACGCTCTGCTTTGGCCAGGGCGGCCGCCACCGACGACTCATCAGCGCCCAGATTGTTCACGTCCAGCCCGTACCGGCGCTGCACTTGCTCCTTGATGGCGTCGGCCGCGTTGCGTGCCGCCGGGTCGTGGTCCTTCCACGCGGTGGCCGTTTCGTGGACGCGCTCAATGTCGCGGCCGCTGGCTGTGTCCCACCATCGGTTGTCCACGACCGGGGCGAGCTGTGCACGCGCTCCTGCACGCTCGGCATCGAACCGGGCTTGCAGTTCCTGCCCCTGCTGTTCCTCGGCCGCTTGTGCTCGACGCAGGGCCGTTTCGTGTGCTCTGGCCAGTTGTTCTCCAAGTCGCCCGGCGACGGTCAGCCCGACGCGGGACATACCCTCGATAGCTTCCTCAATGCCGTCTGATTCGCTCATGGTTTTCCCTCCTGGTGCTATCTCTCAATGTCCGGGCGGATGTTCCCGCCACGGGTGGTTGCGTGGATGCGTGCCTGCTCATACTTGGGCGACAGTACTGAGCCGGCGGCACGGGCTGGGGCCTGGCCCGCGGCGCTCATCCGCACAGCGTCCACCGCTTCACTGTCCACCGCCGGCACTGGTCCCGGAACACTCGGAAGTGAGGCAGCAACCTGGCTGAGCTGGTTGCGCACCAAGTCACTGATCTGGCGTGCACGGCGCAGATCGTTGGATGCCTTGTGCATGTCGTGGACGGCCTTGGAAACGTTCAGCAACTGGCGCAGCATGATTGCCTGAGCCGCCGTTCCGTTCCCGCCCGGGGTCGCCGCCATGAGCACTATGGAGGCACCGCGCGCGGATGGTCCAATGCTCTTGATGGGACGAACCGGGTAGCGGCGCAGCTGGGCCGTCTTGGACAGTTCATCGGCCGCAGCGGCCAGTGGCCCTGGCGTTGCCTCGGTGGCCGTTGACCAGGCTGCGAAAGCACCCGACGTTTCACGGGCCACGTGTGCCCAGGTGTCGTGCTCGTCCAGCGGCACGTTGCGCAGCGTCTCGCGCAGCTGTGCAATCTCCTCGCTGTATCGCTCCCACATCTGCGGGTCTGGTTCGTTCGCTTCCTTGCCGATGTTGACGGGCCGGCGGCCGCGTGCGGCGGCTCCCCATTCGGCTACGGCCTCGGTGGCCAGCTGTGGGCTATCGTTCCATTCCCTGCGCAACCGAGGCAGCGTCAAGTCCTTGGCCAGGTGGCCGCCGCCGTACCAGACGGGACGCGCGCCCTTGGGCGGACGTTCGGCCACGGAGTACCCCGCAACAACGTCGTCACGGCCTGCCGCGTAGCGGGGTTTGATCATCGCCCCGGTGCGGCGGAAGCGGCGGACGAACTCCGCCTCATCCTGTGCCGACGTGGCACAGGCGCGCACCTTGCGGGCCAGTGAACGGCGCTCCGGTTCCGGTGCGCCTCGACGCTCGGCCGCCTCGCGTTCACCAGGGCGCAATCCGCGCATCGCGTAGACCGGCGACAGCTCTTCCAACCCGTACTTCTTCTCCAAGGAACGCGCCGTGTCCTGGGCTCTCTTGAAGTCAAGGTGGCTGCTCCACTTGGTGCCGTCCTCACGCACCATGGAAGCAGCAATATGAATGTGGTCGTTGCCGGCCTTGCTGTGGCCGTGGCGAATTGCAACCCACGAAACGGGTGCCTTATCGCTAGCATCGGTAAATCCCATGTCGTCCATGAAGTCGTTGGCAATCTCTGCCCACTTCTGGTCGGTAAGGTCGCCTTCCTCTGCGCGCAGGCTCAGCGAGCAATGCCAGACGTGTCCGCCTTTGACCTCAACCCCGAGCACGTTCTTAGCCTGGTCCAACTCTCGCGCAATCGACAGCGCCGAGTCGCGGCCCAGCTCGTCGTCGTTGTGCCATGCCATGATCGGCGCGGAGCCGGCCACAAGATGCGGGTCTGTGTGCTCGTTGGCACGGCCCGGGCCTGCCAGGTACACCAGCAGCCCGGCCATGCGATCGCCCTTGGTGATGTTCGGGATCATCAGCCGACCAACCCGTCAACGATGCTGTTGATGCGTTCGGCCACGGCACGCACGCGGCCCAACGCAACGCGGGCTTCCTCCGGGAACTCGTCATTGGCGTTAGCGTGCCTGGCCAACTGGTTTACGTTGTTGGACAGTGCGGCCAGTAATCGGCGCGCGGCCATGAACTCGGTTGCCAGGGCGCGGCGCTCGGCCAGCGACTCGGATGACTGCGAGTAAAGGGCAGCGCTAACCAAGATCTCTGAGGGGCTGCGTCCCGTCCGTTCTTCCAGAACGTAGAGGCGGGTCCGCTCCTGCTCCGACATGGACACGCGCACGAACCGGGTCTGACCGTAGATGTTCGCACGGCGACGACGGTTCAAACGACGGCTGGAAACCTGTTCCTCAGCCACTGCCGTACCGCCTTTCCATGCCCAGCGCAGCGTCCCGGAATCGCCGGGATCACACCCCCAGTGTGACGCATCCTCGATACGAAGTCGAGGATCAAGCCTACTTATGGCACATAAGTATATAGCTTGCTCCGTGTCGCAACTCCATGCAGTCCCTTTCCGGCAGCCGTGGCGGGCTGCAAATCCGCTCGGCTAGACTGGGTGCCATGGCTACCCACATTGATGCAGACAAGATCGAAGCGGAGCTGCAACAGCGGCTCAACAACCGTATGGATTCCGTGCGCGCACTGGTGAAGTCTCGTCAGTCCGTGGCCGACGCCCGGGACAAACTAAGCAACGCCGAAGACGAAGACGCACGCCGCTACCAGGCCGCGCTTGGCGCGGGCTGGACCGCTGGCGAGCTGCGCGCTTCGGGTCTTCCGGAACCTGAAAAGAAGCTGCGTGTCCGCAAACGCGCAACACGTCAGCCGTCGTCCGGTGAATCCACGGAACACCACTAGCTGCCTCTCGCCCACCTGTGCACAGCAAAAGCTAAATCCTCCGGGCTTTTCCTGCACACACATGGACGACAGGGACCACCTGACCAGCTGCACACAACCGCCAGGTCACCACACGCGGGAACGTCACCACCGGGACCAGCGGATGCGCACAGCCTCCCTGCGCTTCCCCCATCGCGGCGTAAGCTAGCGGAAGTCCTGCCCCCTCACTTGGAGACGATGTTGACCGCATGAGCATTCCTGACTTCCAGACACTGATGCGGCCAGTGCTCGCGTACTTACAGGACGGTGCCACTCGCCGGTCACGGGACATCAAGTCGGCCATGGCAGACCACTTTGAGCTGTCGGAAACCGAACGTGCGGAGCTACTACCGAGCGGTCGTCAACGGACAATCGACAATCGCGTCGCCTGGGCTCTCACCTACCTTTCGCAGGCTGGTCTGGTGTCGCGTCCGAGCCGCGGGAACGTCACAATCACTGACGAGGGACGCGCGGCCCTGGATGCGAACCCCTCGCGGATCGGCATGAAAACGCTCGAGGCATACCCGGCATACTTGAAATTCAGAGACCGTACCCGTGAGAAAACACAGTCTGTCTCTGTACAGATCAACGATGAGCCGATCGAGGCAACGCCAGACGACCTGATCGAGCAGGCAGTAGCAACCAACCGCGCGGCCGTCGAGGGCGAAGTACTGCGGATGGCCCTGGCTCTGACACCAACCGGCTTCGAGGACCTCGTCATCCGGCTGCTGGCGCGAATGGGCTATGGCAAAGCCGGTTCAGTCGAACGCACCAGCGCCTCAGGCGACGCCGGCGTCGACGGAATCATCAGCCAAGATCCGCTAGGCCTCGACCGCATTTACGTCCAGGCCAAACGGTATGCCGAAGACAGAACCATCGACCGGCCCAGAATCCACGAGTTCGCCGGCGCACTACTCGGAAAACAAGGTGACAGGGGTGTTTTCATCACCACCTCAAGATTTTCTGCCGGCTCGATTCAAGAGGCCGAGCGAATCAATGCACGCATCGAACTAATCGATGGCCGGCGCCTAGCCGAACTCCTCGTCTCATACGGTGTAGGAGTTCAGACCGAGCAAACGGTGACGTTCTACCGCCTCGACGAGGACTACTTCGAGAGTCTGTAACTCCTCGCACCTGAACCACCGACTTAACCGCCGTTCGCGCATTTCTCTGTACATCCAGCACCTGGCAGACAGGACCAGATAGGGCGTTGCGCGCGGCTGCAACACGGTGATCAAGTCGACAAAGCACACGGCCAAGCACTTGGTGATCGCCGTGGCACGTAATCTCATCGATGAGCCCGATTCTCACCAACCCAGGATTCGGGGTGTGAGGATCGGTACGGAAATTCACGCTAAAGGACGTATCGGCGGTGATTCTGGCCATCGACGGTGAAATTTTGCGGTTCTAACTGGGGGTGTCGCCGGCGCGTTTGATGGAGCGGTAGACGGTTGAACGGGCTACTGCGAAGAGTTCGGCAAGTTCCGCTGTCGTGTGAGTTCCTGCTCGGTGGACGGAGACCAGGTGGGCTTCCTGTTTCTTTGAGAGCTTCGGTTGTTTTCCTCGGAGACGACCTTTTGCCTTGGCGACGGCCATGCCTTCTCGGGTTCGTGCCCGGATCAGGTCGGCTTCGAATTCCGCGACCATGGCCAGGACGTTAAAGAGGAGCCGGCCGACGGGATCGGTCGGGTCGTGGACGGAGCCTGCGATGCTGAGCTTGACTTCGCGGTGGGTGAGTTCATCGACTATGCCCTTCGCGTCGCGCAGCGACCTGGCCAGGCGGTCGAGTTTAGTCACGACCAGTGTGTCACCGGCCCGGCAGGCGGCCAATGCTTCCCTGAGCCCGGGCCGCGCCCTGTTGGCACCTGTTGTTAACGCCAACCGAAAATAGGACCAATAGTGCCATTTGAAAACGGGGCCACGGGGTTGTGGTTCTATTGTGCCGTACTGGCAGCGGGTTGGTGTTTTTTGAGCCGGTAGCTGTTGCCTTTGAGGCTGATGACGTCGGCGTGGTGGACGATCCGGTCGATCATGGCCGAGGCGATGGTCAGGTCCCCGAAGACATCGCCCCAGCGGGCGAACGGGAGGTTGGACGTCAAAATCATGGACGCGTGTTCGTAGCGGCTGGAGACAAGCTGGAAGAACAGGTTCGCGGCGTCCTGGTCAAACGGGATATAGCCTACTTCGTCAATTATGAGGAGCCCGTAGCGGCGTAGCTTGACCAGTTCCTGGGCGAGTTTCCCGCGGGAATGAGCCTCCTGCAGCCGGGCGACCCAGCCGGTCGCGGAGTCGAAAAGGACCCGGTGCCCGGCCTTGGCCGCCTTGATGGCGATCCCGACCGCGAGGTGCGTTTTGCCGGTACCGGGCGGCCCGAGCAGGACCACGTTCTTGGCCTCGGAGAGGAACACCCCGGTGCCCAGATGCGCGATGAGGTTCCGGTCCGCGGAGGGTTGGTGGTCGAAGTTGAACTCCTCAAGGTCCTTGTGCGCGGGGAACCTTGCGGCCTTGATCCGGGTCGCCGCTCCGGAGGCTTCGCGTTCGGAGACTTCACGGGAGAGGACCGCGGCCAGGTACTCCTCATGGGACCAGCCGGCGTCCCGGGCCTGGTCGCCGAGACGGCGGAACCCGTCGCTGATCCGTGGTGCGCGCAGAGCCCGGGCGTAGTACTCGATCTGTGACGGTGTCCCGGTCATGACGCCGTCTCCAGCAGCCCCGCCGGCTGTTGGCCGAGGTCGATGCCAAAGATCTCATCATAGGCGGCCAGATCCCGCACCTGCACAGATTCTGGCGGTTCGGGGCGGTGGACTCTTTGGGTCCGGAAGTCCCGGCGCATCACCGCCGCGCGGGCCACGTGGGTCGGATCGGTCACCACCAGATGCCGGGCCCAGACCCGGACGTGGGTAGCGATGATGACGCCGTCATGGGTGACCCAGACGGTGTCCAGATCAGCGACGACATCCACGATCCGCCCAATGAACGACGGGTCCACGGAATAGTCGTTGGAGAACACCCGCACGTAGTAATCCCGCGGCAGCCGCACCGCGTTGCGGAACATGGTCTCCGGGCTTACCGGCGGCAGTTCCCGCATCCTTTCCCGGTCCAGGACGATCAGCTCGTCAGGGCGGCCGTGGCGGGACCGCGAGTACCGGTGATTGGCCTTGGGCAGCCAGTCCTCCAGCTGGCCGTTGAAATCCGCTGGTGACCGGAAGTCCCGGCCCGGCATGAAGCGTTGCCGGAAGAACCTGTTCATCCTCTCGACCATGCCCTTGGACTCCGGATCCCGCGGCGGAAGCAGCTTGATCTCCAACCCGAGGGACCCGGCGAACGCGGCCACCGGCTGGGTGGGCCGGCGCCTGCCGATGCCGGACTCGTTGTCCCACAACAGCCGGGATGGAACCGCCTGCGCGTCCTGGAGCAGAGTCCACATTCCGCCCAGAAGGTCCGGCGTCGTCCGTGAGGGCAGCATTCGGGCCTGGATGAATCCCGAGAACGCCGAAGTCATCACCAGCACAGGAGGTGTATCGTTCTGGCCCGCACCGATGGGCAGCGGCTCGGCTCGTGCGGGAACCAGAGATCGCACTGGACCTGGAACCCCGGCTCGTGGACCAGACGATCGGCCGGGTCCGGCGGGGCGTATTCAGGCCGGATCACGGCGACCTTCGTTCGGAACAACGACGCGGAACCAGACCAACCCACCCGCTCCGCGAGCGTTGCGGCCGGCATCGTCGGCGTCTTCACCAACAGCTCCCGCACCCTTGGAGCAAACGCATCAAAACTCGACACTCCGGCCGCCCGCTGGTACTTCGGCGCCCGGTCCGACTCCAGCGCCCGGTCCACCGTTCCGCGGGAAACACCCACGATCCTGCCGATCTCACGCTTAGAGTGCTTGCCCGTCGAAAACAGGTGGCGTATCTCCGCCCAATCATCCAAATTGATCACCTTCCATAATGGTCGGTGGCCCTGTTTTCAGTTGGCGTTCCTGGCCCTATTTTCGGTTGGCGTTAACACCTGTGAGGCCCTGGTCGGTGAAGGTCTTCTCCGGCGTCACCCCAAGGGTAACCAAGGCATTTTTCTGGGCGGTGAGGTCTTGGTCGTTGGTGGATACGCGGGCGTATCCGATGAGGAGTCCGGTCATGGTTTTGAATGTACCGGTTAGCCCCCCTTCACCGGGCATTTTTGCGGGCGGGTCTTACGGGAATCGGAGAGCTGCGGAAACACACGGATCTTTAGTCCGGAGAATTCTGGTTGCGCTTGCGCCGCTGGGGGACCGGCTTACGGGCTCCGGATGGGCGCATAGAGCCCGCGCACACAGTTGAGTTTCTGGATAGGAAATGAATCGTCTCCGCCAAAGCGCAGACTCTGCTGTGCGCGCGACCCCACAGACCTCAGAAAAAGCCAGCCAAACTCCCGAGCTCCAAGAACCACTGCATCGCGGATCAACGGTCCGTGGGGTATGTCTTAACTGAAAAGCCCCGGAAGACCTGCGAGCAGGTGAAAATCATCCACTTCTGTGAAGCGGAGAGCTCGGCCTGGTTCCCGATGCAAGATGCCGGTGGCAGCCACCATCCGCCGGTCGGTGTTGGCCTCGCCTGCGATGTGGTAATCGGCGTCATTGAGATCGATCGTGATATTTCGGGCTCTGTCGCTGTCGAGAGTACGCAGGGTAATCCGACCTACTGCGTCGTCTTCACCTCGATCGAGTCTCTTCACGTAGCCAATCACTGTTTGACGGCCAATGACTGGCTCGCCCTTGAGAACGCTCCCCACACGACGCAGCAGGGGCAGGGCCTCACTATCGAGATTCACGGACGCGGGAGCCGATGAGGCTGGGAGTCGTTCTGCCCACGTAAAAGCTACGTCCAAGGCAGTAATGCTCTCCGCCTCGAGCGTGTTCGCGACGGCCTCGCAGAGTTCGGAAGAGACTCCGGCACCAACTGCCTCGGTGATCCGGCTTCCAGATGGCACAGTCGATCCATGGGTCAGCTCACGTAGCGCGGTAAGTCCTTGCGCGAGCTTAAGCATGGCGCTGCGCGCGAACGGCTGGTAGGTCACATCCTCGAACAAGACGGCGTCGTCCGCATCGTCCGGCTGGAGGATTGGCAGTCGGCTGATAACCGGGATAACGTAGCTCCCACGCCGAGTCTGCCCCATCCGAACCGTGCGGGCATGGTCACGAGCCGCATCCGGAAGGCTGTGGCCATAGTAGCTCCGCGGTTGCAGCGCCGAGTTCGCGGAGGCCTGCATCGAGCGACGAACGGAATCAATCAGCGTCGACGCATCGCCCAGGGGTATCGAGTCATCTATATGCCCCGAAGCCCGGAACTCTGCGATGTCCGATCCCGACTTAGCGACCGCGAGCAGTACCCCTGCCCTGTCCGTTTCGTAGCTGTTGGCCAGCTGATTCAGCATCTCCGACCAACGCAGGGTGAAGTCCGGAGATTGGGCAAGCATCGGAACCATAACGCCGGTCGTGTCGTTCTGCCAGCGCTGGGCGATATCGCCCAATGAGGCCGTCCGAGTCCAGCCGTGGATCCGAAGCCACTCAGTGACGTCAGCGGGCAGCAAGGCCTGGCTGGTCAGGATCGTGTCGTCGGTCATTGGACCCACCTCGCGGCCTGAGCATCCATCATGGCCTGCATTGCACCAGGCGTCAGGAAATTTCTTAGGGGCACCTTAAGGCGGATGGTCGCAGCGTTCGAGGTTGATGGCATACCGAACAGCGGGAGATAGTAGGCGGAGCGGGTGAGGCTGGTTCCGTCGTGATCCATGACATGCCAATCCGCCGTGTCGTCTGCGACGACGATTACCGCAAGCACGCCGTAGCCTGACCTCTGCTGGGAGCGCAGAAGGTTGTAGGTGCGGACATCGAGGTCGTGTATGAGGCAGTCATTTTGAACCTCGGGGTTGCTCGTCGCCTTTAACTGCAAGTCGAGTGTGTGTTCGTTGCTGTGAACCGTCATGTCCACGCCACGCTCGTCATCTGCCACGATTTCGTACGTGAAATTGGCAGCTGCGGCGGCCGCGACCACCCAGGCGCGGCTGAACCGCTCCTTCTGCTTCGGTGATCCGTCTACCACAATCGGACTATATCGGCAGGGAAGGCGGGAACGCTTGAACTTGCCAGCGACACCATCGACGGACATGACGAGATCAGTGCTGGAAGCGCAGAAGTCGATCCGTCTACGGGCCGGATAGCAGAACGCATGATGACCGCGCCCAAATTGGCAGGAAACTCACCATCTCGAAAAGGCCAAGGCAAGAAGCGGAACATCTCATGACTCATTGGAATATCCTCACATCCGGAAACTTCAAGCCCTAACCAGCCGTGCTCCGTGAAGGATCGGCTTACGGGCGCGTGCGCACATTCCAAGCTGTTATCTCCCGAAATCTTTGCTGGCTCGCGTCCGGGTGTTGTGGCACGTGGTGCGGGTTGTCAATGTGCCCCTGACGACGCTCAGGGTCTCGTCGTCAGTCGTAGGTTCGCTTCGGTTGTGACCGGCTCTTCTGCTCCTGGACCTGGACGCCTTCTTTGCCCTACATAACCTATCGTCCGAGGTCTCTGCTAGTGGACGGCCGGCCCTTGGCCGGTCCGGTACGCGCCGTTGCTGCCGTCCGGACGGCAGCCAGAGTGTCGCCGTCAACCAGCGGGCCGTTCGGCTTTGTACGGCCGTGCTTGGATTCCAGCACGGGGCCGGAATGCTGGTCGGTCACGCGGTACACCACGTATTCACTGACACAGCCGTAGTCGGCGGCGACTGCGGCGGCGTTGGCTGCACACTTGGACTCTTTGTCTTCCGGTGTGGTGAACAGTGAGGCCGGGAATGATTGAGGAACCCAGCGTCCGCCCAGCTCGACGTCGCTGGGGTCTTCGGCCGTACCGTTTTCAGATGCCAGGTAGCCTCGTTGCCATCGCCCCAGGGTGCGCGCTTCGCTGAACTCCTGGGTTGTTTCGACGTCGGCCACCATCACGTCGTAACCGGCGGCTGCGAGTTTATCCAGCAGCATTCTGGCTTGCTTCTCGTTGCCCAGGGTTCCGTCGATGATCACGTTGTCACCGCGCTTGACGGCCTCGTTGGTGGCCTTCTTTGAGAGTATGGAGGACTCATTGTGGACCAGGGCGGCCAGCTCGCGGGGATAGAACTTCTCCCCTGCCGTTTCCAGCTTGTGCACTTCGTCCGGCACCAGGTAACTGTCATAGCTGCCGTCCTGGCGGGCCTGCTCCAACAGGAGGTCTTTGAAGTCGTCCGCGTTGATCACCAGCCAGTGTTCTGGCTGCGTCCGCTTCTCCTTGATGAGCGCATTCTGCGCTGTGGACTTGCCTACACCGGGAGGGCCGGCCAGGACGATTGCTTTCTTGTCCTTGCGCACCTCGGGGTGCGACTCCGTAAAGCGTGCCAGGATCTCCGTGTGGACCTGCCGGCGGACGTCGAGCGGCGTTCCCCGGCGCACGTTGAACCATTCGGGGTTCTGGCTGGTGGCGTGCTGGCTGTGGGCCGTCAGGGGTCCGCCGTCTGCGCCCAAGCGCTCCAGATGAGCGCGGTGTACTGCGGCCTGTTCTTCGGTAGTCACGCTTTACAGGGTAGTCATTCGGATGCGGGAACTTCGTCTGAGGCGTCCAGAATAAGGTCATAGGCCTCGCCGTCGATGAGTCCTTCATCCCGCGCCTGCCCGACTTCTTCAAAGGAGCCGGGCGTGTCTGGGTACGGCGTGGATTCCCACTCAGCCTGCGCTGCGGCCAATCCTTCGTTCTTCACATAGGGCCACGCGGACAGTTCGCGGATCAACGTTTCACGGTCAATGTCGCCGGCCGCGTAGCGCTCTGCAATTTCGTAGGGACTGGCTCCGCTGAAACCCTCCGGGATCGGCTTCACTCCCCTGGCGTCCGCCTGTGCCAACAGCTGGCTGACGGACGGCTGGGCGATACCCAGGGCGCGGGCAATGTCGCGCTGCCCGGCTCCCGCCTCCACGGCGGAACGAACGGCCCTGATATAGTCCAGGCCGCCCAGTTCCCGGCGTGCCCGGGCCCGCCTGGCATTGACAAGTGCGGCTTCGGGACTGGTGGTAATCGTCATATCAAACCTCCTATATAGGTAAGCCTATCAGTGGCCGATAGGCGTGTCACTGGTGGTGAGCTGGTCCGCCCGCGGGGGGGCCCGGTGGCCACTTGTCGGGGGCGTCTCCCCGGGGGGTCAATCCTTCTGCTTGCGGATCGCGTCCCGCAGGTCGTCGCGCTCGGCCAGGAGTCGGTCACGTTCCGAGACGAGGCGGTCACGCTCCCCTTCGACGGCCTCAGCACGAGCCTCCGACTTGTCGGCCCGGGAACGCTGCTCCGCCAGAGCCTCTGAGGCCGAAGCGGCGTCCGCGGCTGCCTGATCGCGCTCGGCGGCAGCCTGATCCCGGATGGCAGCCGCCTGCGCCCTGGCCTGATCGCGCTCGGCCTCTACCTGCTCAACCTCTTCCGCCAGCGCCCCCCGTTCGGCCTCTACCTGCTCAACCTTGGCTTGCCAGCCTGTACGGGCCTCCGCGAATTCGCTGCGAGCCACCGCCACGGCCTCGCGCCACAGTGCAGCGAAACGCGCCTCAACGGCAGCCGGCGGTCCGGGCACCGCTTCGGCCTGTGCCTCCCGCTCATTCCACGCCCGCGCCGCGTCGGCGGCCACAGTCATGCGTACGCCGGACCGCTCCCGCACGGCGCGGGCAGTGACCGGGGCGCCTTCGGCAGCCAGGACCTCGGCGGCCTCCAGGGCGCGCTGTTCCGGCGTCTGCTGTTCCGTCATCTGCTTCTCCTTCGTCGTGGGAAACGATAGTTACTATGTTTCTCGTTTCCCATGTTACCATTGATGGCGCGCCGCCATCCCTTAAATGGAGGGCTTGGTCGTCACAACGCCAGCCGGGGTGGGCGTCAGCTGCCTAGCGGCTTTCCCTGGGGGATCTCGCGCGCGGCCAGGGGCGGCCATTCCTCGCCACCGTTGTAAGTCTTTTCCAGAGCACCAACCTTCTCGTCAATGGCGGCGTTGATGAACTCGCTCAGCGAGCGGTAGCGGGTGTGCATCTGCGTGTTCAGGTACGCGGCGCGCATCCGGTCGGCATCCTCTTCCAGCTGGTAGAAGCTGGTCTTCTTCGCGGCTGCCTTCGCCGGCCGCGCGGCCTTAGTCAGTGCCGGAACAGCAGCCGGCGCAGGGGCGGCCGACTGGCCGGCCAACTCGCTCACGACGTCGCCTGCAACTGCCTTGCGCAGCCTGGTCGGGCCGGGAGTTCCCAGGGCTGCCATGGCTTCCTTGTCCGGGGCGCTCCCCCGACGGCGATTCTCTGCCATGGTCCTAGTTCTCCTTCGTGATGGTGCGTGCGATCTCTTCTAGCCGGTCCAGCAACTCGCGCCCGTTCGGGCCGTAGTTGCGCAACGGCACGGCAGCCGAATTCGCCTTGGCGAACGCCTCACGTTCGGGCAGGTACGGCGGCAGCAGCTGGGGGCCGTAGTCAGCTTCCAGCTTCTCAATCCATTCGGCTTGGTCGCTCTTGCGCTTGCTCACGCGGTTAACGATGATGCCGGCCAGGGACAGGCCCGGGTTGAACAGGCTGCGGACGCTGCCCAGGGTCTTGACGATCTCCGACAGTCCCTCGACGGATGATGCGCGCGGTTCCGTGACCAGGAGGGCGCTGTCAGCGGCCACCAGGGCGTTGATGGTCAGCTGCCCCAGCGACGGCGGGCAATCCAGTAGAACGACGTCATAGGCCTCCGTGGCTCCGTCGAGGGCGATCCGTAACCGGTGTTCCCTTCCCATCATCTGGTCCTGCTCGCGGCCGGCGAGGGCGCGCTCGGAGGCTACCAGGTGAACCGCCGGCCATTCCTGGCCCTTGTCGGCGTCGGCCTGCCAGTCAGAGCTGGCGTGAACGGCCGCATCGGCCATGACGCCGGGGATAACCTCGTTGCCCTCTCCCCCGGCCAAAACGTCGTTCAGCGTGAACTCGGCGTCGCTGACTCCCAGAGTGCTCGTGGCGTTGAACTGCGGGTCAACGTCAATAAGCAGCACCCGCTTTCCCAGCCGGTGGGCAAGAACTTCGGCCAGGCCCGCGGTGACGGTGGTTTTACCGACGCCGCCCTTCTGGTTACATACGGCAATGATTTGCGCGCTCATATAAATACCTCCAATACTTCTATTAGTAGCGTTAGGGGTGGAACTGTCGAGCACTTCCGCACCATTCCGCCATTGTTAAGCGGATTCTACCCACAGCCTCTTATACTTCTAATAGTAGTATTAGAAGTATAAGAGGTCAATCCTAGAAGGCTGCCGGCTGGTGTCCGGACAGCTCGTGATAGGGGACGGTGTCCGTCCAGCTGCCCCCGATCATGGAAGGGATGGTTACCGACTTGCGGTTGACGCGCCGGACTTCGTACCAGCTGCCCCGAAACCTCACCTGGTCCCCTTTGTTGACGGTCTCGGGGCCGTAGCTGTTGGCGTGGCCGGCGGCGATCTGCTCGGCCCGTACGCCTTCCCAGTGGTTGATCTGGTCGGCCAGTTCCTGGATGCGGGCCCGAAGGCGCTGGGCCTCTTCCCCCTGGGCGCCGTCGTGGTTCTCGGTGTAGCGCTGCTCCCCTACCGTGAACAGTGTCCGACTATGGCCGTTGAGCTGGCGCTCTGCCCGGCGCTGGTCGGCCTGTAGCGTCTCAATCCGGTTGGCGACGGTAACGGGGTTGTATCTGCGCACGGTGGCCAGGGCTGCCGTCTCGGCCCGCTCGGCTGCCTGCGTGGCCTCGGTGCCGGCGTCGATGGCCCTGCGCGTGGCTCGGTCCGCCCTGGCGATTGCGTTGCGGTGCCGGCTCTCTGAGTGGTGGCCGATCTTGATAGGCTCCCCGCCTTCGGGCAGCCGTGCGTCTGCTGCGCGTGCGCCTTCTTGCGCCCGGTCGGCTGCTGCCGCCCGGCGCTCTGCCTTGGCGGCCAGCGCTTCGGCCCTCTCCCCTGCGCGCCTGGCCTTGTCCTGCTCGACCGCGGCCGCCGGCCGGGCGGTGTCGTCAATGTCCACTTCTACGGTGAAGCCGGCTGCGCGCAGCTGCTCAGCGGTGCCCTTGATGATGTGGCCACGTGCGGCTCGGTCGCGGGTGTTGGGCACATACCAGGTACCCAGGTTGCGGGACCAGCGCCAGCCGTCGGCCTTAAGGATGGTATTGGCGCCGTCGCCCTTGGCGGTGCCCTGGATGAGTGTTCCCGTCTCGCGGGAGTGGGTGATGATCGTCATTGCGCTTTCCTTTCAAAAAGTACCTCTAACACTTCTAATAGTACTATTAGAAGTGTTAGAGGTCAAGGTTTCTATAATGGGGCCGTGCGGTGACGTTGCCGGCACCGTAGCGGATAACGGCGGGGAGGTGGCCAGTCGCGGTGGCCACTAGGCGGTCGGCGGCACGGTCCCTCACACCGTCGTCGCCGGTCCATTCCCAGGAGCTGTAGCGGGCTGCGAGGGTGTCAATGTCGGCTTCCGTCGGGCCGGGGACAAGGGCGCACGTAATGGTGGGGGAGTAGTAGCCGTCAAAATCTGCTGATGTCGGCCGGTAGCCGATTTCCCAGCCGATCACGGTTTGCGTGATGCCGGCACCGTTGGCAGCGCGGACTGTGAAGGTGGTTCCGGGGTGGGTGGCTTTGAGGTCTGCACGGATCAGCCGGTTGGTTTCCGCCTGGGTGAGTTGCTGCATTGTGTCGTTCACTGTTTGCCTCTTTCGCTTCTATTAGAACTGTTAGTGGCCTGCGGCGGCGAGTGCTGCGGCTACCTGGTCAATCTTGTCGGGCCGGAATCCTGACCAGTGATTTTCGTCGTCCACCACCACAACAGGGGCTTGTGAGTATCCGAGTTCTTCCGTGATGTATTCCAGCGCTGCGGGGGAAGTGGTGACGTCCACGGACTCGTAGCGGATGCCCTTCTTGTCCAGCGCCAGGTACGTCATGCGGCACTGCGGGCAACTCGGCTTTGTGTAGACCGTGACAACTACTGTTTCTGCGTTCATGGCAATCTCCCCCCGGCTTCCCTTTCACTTCTAATAGTACTATTAGAAGTATTAGAGGTCAATGGTTTTCCTTGATTTTCCGGGCCTTTTCTTCTCCGTGCTTGGTCTTGGTGGTGTCGTTTCTGGCGTGCGCGGCGCTCGGTAGGTGCGGAGTTAGAACGGATAGAACCTCAGCGCAAATCCCCCAGCGCCTGAAAACTCATCCCGCCCGGTGGTTCCTGTGCGTGGTCAAGGTTATCTGCGGCCTGCCTCCCTGTGTCGTCCAAAGCTGAAAAAACCCGGCCCAGGCGGCGGGGGAGCCGGCCACGGTGAGTGGTGGACCATGGGGAACTGCGCCGTCAATGATACTTGCTAGACCGAATCTCAAGAGGGAGCACGAATGGGCAAGGCAAGCCGGCTAAAGAGCGAACGCACGCAGGTCACCATATTGCTCAGCTCTCGGATTGACGAGTCGTGACCGCGCGAGCAGCAGGAGTGCCGGAGGTATAAGCCCCTCTCAGGAAGCTGTGCACATTCGCCGGTCCCGGTGGTGACGTTCCCGCGTGTGGTGACCTGGCGGTTGTGTGCAGCTGGTCAGGTGGTCCCTGTCGTCCATGTGGGTGCAGGAAAAGCCCGGAGGATTTAGCTTTTGCTGTGCACAGGTGGGCGAGAGGCAGCTAGTGGTGATCCGTGGCTTCGGCGGCCGGCGTCGAAGATAGCCCGGATCTGCGCCAGAGCGGTGACCTTAGCGGGAGTGTCGCCCTGGCTGAGCCGGGCCGCGCCTTCTGCCTGGCGTTCCAGCACCCGACGGCGCTCGGCGTCCTGTTGCCGGCGTTGCTCTGCGTGGCGGTCGGCTGCCTGCTGGTCACGGGAGCGGAGCGGTTCGCCGGCATCCGTGCGCCAGACTCCGAGACGGTGACGCAGCCAGCCGCGCATCCGCCAGGGCTCCCGGGTATCGGGTGCACCGCTGTGCGGCCACTGGGTACCGTCAGGCATCCAGTCCAGAGCGTGCCGGACGTCAGCGACAGTCCAGCCGGCCAGGAAGAAGTCTCGGCACGAGCTGGCGACGTCCTTGGACGTCATGCAACGCAGCGGAAAACTCCGGTTGCGAATCTCGGCAGCGGCGGCCACACGCTGTATCCGGCGTCTTGGCGTCCGGTGCGCTGGCCACTGGATTTCCGGCCGCCATGGCGGCCGGGCGGTAGGTGCGCCGCCTGCGCCGCCTGCGGCGCCTTCGACAATGAGTCGTGGCGGAGCCATGTCGTGAGTGAAGTTTTTTTCTCGTGCGCGTGTATGGGTTAACTCTTTCTTATTAAGGTGAGAACCGCCTAGGGCGGGAGGGGTGCCAACTTTGCCCACAAGCGCCAGCGGCGAGGGCGTGCACAGCACGTACACGGCTGCTTCGTTGATGCGTTCCCCGTCGGGTCCGGCGGCAGCGTACTTGGCCTGGCGGCCTGCCGCTACGCGGCCGACTATTCCCCAGGCAACCAGAAGCCGCAGGACACGCGCCACGGTCGTTCTGGACGTCCCCGTGGCGGTTATGAGGGCTTCCCAGCCGGGGCGGGTAGTCATCGTGTCATAGTCGGCGCGCTCGATCAGGGCCCGGAGTACGGCCGCGATGGTGGCCTGACCGTTGCGGTTGCGTGCGGCGTAGGACTCATGGTGCAGCAACGCTGCCATGGTCTGCCGCCCGTGGGCGGCCCGCACGCTGCCCTTGGGCACGGCGGCCAGGACCACGGCGGAGTCATTTTCACGGGCACGGTTGACGCGACGGAGGCGCGGATATGGTCGCGATTCACTGTCGTTTAAAGCGCGCGCATGTACACTAGAGCCCATGCAGTACCTTTCTGAAAAGAGGGTGTGACTGTGGGAGCCCTTCACCCGAGAGCCGCCAAGCAAGTGGGTGTTGAGCTTTATAACTTCAGAAGAAGGCCCGCCTCACGGCGGGCCTTCTTCGTTTAAGAGGCGATGCGGCCGATAGGCAGTTCCCCCTGGCCAGTAACGGTCGCCATGTCAATGGCAGCGAGCTTTTCAGCAACGGCATGAGCAATGAACTCACTAGCTGACTGCCCTTGATGATCCGCTACAGCGAACAATTTTTCTGCGTCTGCAACGGGGAGCCGGGTAGTCAGAACGTGACGGTCCCCTTTAGAAGGTCGTCCTCCGCGTGCGCGTTTCTGAAATGCCATAACCCTCACGTTAGTTTCTGAAACGCCGGGAGTTCGGCATACGGTGCGGCGTGTCGGAACCGGCAACATCTAGAAGGGGTCGCTACAGAAAACGGATTATTTTGTGTCATAAGGAGGGGATATTCCGGGTTTATGCGGCACAATATGTTCCGTTTTCCGGGGGCTGGATTTACGGGTGTTGAGGAGTTGGTGGGCGGCGGGGCGTAGTTCTCCGGTGGGCGAGACATAGCGGTAGAGGGTTTGACGGGTGATGCCGAGTTCGGTGCAGAGCTCGCTGATTTTGGTTTCGGGTTGGCCCATCGCGGCGGCTGCGAGTCTGAGTTTCGCGACGGTCATGGTGTAGGGGCGGCCGCCTTTGCGCCCTCGGGCGCGCGCTGAGGCGAGCCCGGCTTTGGTGCGTTCTGAGATGAGCTCGCGTTCGAATTCCGCCAGTGCGGCGAAGATCCCGAAGACGAGTTTCCCGGCGGGTGTGGTGGTATCGATTGTGGCGCCCTGGCCGGTGAGGACCTTGAGGCCGATGCCGCGTTCGGTCAGGGAGTGGACTGTATTGACCAGGTGATGCAGGTTCCGTCCGAGACGGTCCAGTTTCCACACCACGAGGGTGTCCTCGTTGGCACGGAGCGCTTTGAGGCAGGCGGTGAGTTCCGCGCGGTCGTCTTTGTTGCCCGAGGCCTGGTCTTCGTAGAGGTGTCCGGCGTCGACGCCGGCCACCAGGAGCGCGTCGCGCTGCAGGTCCATGGTCTGGGAACCGTCTGTTTTGGAGACCCGCATGTACCCGATCAACATCGGTTTTCGTCCTGTCGTTTGTATGGTGTGCTCAGTGGTTTCCCACGGCTATTTGGAGCATCTTTGGTTAGCGAGGTGTGGAGCGGAGGGGTCTGAGTTTGCCGGGTTTGGTGGTGTGGCGCCAGGTGTAGTCGCCGGTGAGGTTCAGGTGTTCCCACCCCAGGGGCGAGAGGTTTTTCAGAAGGTTCGGGTCTGGCGGGTTGCCGGCCTGGGTGAGGGTGGTGACGGCGTGGTGGGTGTAGATGGTGTTCCAGTGAACGATCGCCGCCGTCAGCAGCGTCAGACCGGAGGCCCGGTAGTTTTGCTGTTCGAAGGACCGGTCGCGGATTTCGCCGAGGCGGTTGAAGAACACGGCGCGGGCGAGGGCGTTGCGGGCTTCGCCTTTGTTCAGCCCTGCTGTGACGCGCTGACGTAGGTCTGGGTCCTGGGCCCAGTCCAGGATGAACAGGGTCCGTTCCATGCGCCCGTATTCCCGCAGCGCTTTCGCGAGGCCGTTTTGGCGGGGGTAGGAGCCGAGTTTACGGAGCATGAGGGACGCGGTCACGGTGCCGTGTTTGATCGAGGCTGCCAGTCGGAGGATCTCTGGCCAGTGCACGGCGATCATGGAAGTGTCGATGGTCCCGCCGACGATAGGCTCCAAGGCCTCGTAACTGGTTTTATCGGGGGTGTAGATCCGGGTGGTATCGATGCCACGGATCCGTGGGGCGAAGCGGTAGCCGAGCAGGGTGGTGAGGGCAAAGACGTGGTCAGTGAACCCTGCGGTGTCGGTGTAGTGCTCGGTGACTTTCAGTTCTGATTCGTGGTGCAGAAGTCCGTCGATGACATAGGTGGCGTCCCTGACCCCGACGTTGACGAGCTTCGCGTGATACGGGGAGTACTGGTCACTGATGTGGGTGTAAATCATTCTGCCCGGTGATGCACCGTATTTCGGGTTGATGTGCCCGGTCGCTTCGGCCTTGGAACTGGTGCGGAAGCGTTGACCGTCCGAGGACGAAGTGGACCCGTCGCCCCAGTGGTGGGCGAAGGGATGTGCTGCTTGGGCGTTGACGAGCCGGGCCAGGGCAGCGGCGTAGGTTTCGTCCCGGATGTGCATGGCCTGGGTACGCAACATTTTTGAATACGTCGCACCGGTGCAGGCTTCGGACATTTTGACCAGGCCGAGGTTGATGCCGTCGGCCAGGATCGCAGTCAGTAGCAAGGTTTTGTCTTTGGGTGGGGCACCGGTTTTCAGGTGGGGGAAGTCATCGGTGAAACCGGTGATGGCATCGAGTTCCAGGAGCATGTCCGTGATCCTCGCCCTGGGCAGCATCCCGGATAGCTGGGTGACCAAGTCCTTTGCTTCTTCGGGAACGATGGTTTCCAGGGGTGCTGTTTTCAGGCCCAGGGTGCTGATCGAGGCCTCCGGCAACTCGCCCGCGGCAGCGAGCCTGTCCACGATGGCCAGTTGTTCGTTGAGTAGGTCAACCCGGTCGGCCAGGTATGTTGCGGGGTCGGCGGCGGCCGGCAGGGTGAACCGAGCACCCTCACCGGCGCGGAAGACCTGGGGTGGGATGAGGTAGTCCTCGAAGTCTTTGAACTGCCGGGACCCCTCCACCCACACATCCCCGGATCTTAGGGCGTCTTTGAGGCGGGACAGTATGCAGAGTTCGTAGAAGACCGGGTCGATGCCGGCTTCGGTGAACACCAACGGCACCCAACGCCGGGACACGAACCCTTCGGGGGCGCCATCCTGGATAGTCCTGCTGCCCCCGCTACTGAGCCGGCGCAGCACGTCCACACCGGCCATGAGGTCCGCTGCGGCAGGTGCTGCCCGGAATACCAGTTCATCCAGGAAACCCGGCCAGTATCTGCGGACCATTGTTGAGCTCTTGGCGATCCCGGCCAGGAAATCGAATTCCTTCGGCCGCGCCAACGCCTGCGCCGCGATCACCTCGGCAGTAAAAGCCTCCCACCCCAGGACCGTGTCGATGTCTTCGAAAGGGTCCGTGCCGTTCTCCCGGGCGTCAAGAAGGAGCTGGCCCACCCTGCCCAGGAAGCGGACCTTGTCGTTGATCTCCCGCCCTGACTGATGGAATTGTTCCTTGTGGCGGTTCCGGGCTGAGGAAAACACTTTCGTAAAGATCTGATCATGCAGATTGATGACCTCATCGATGACCGTTGCCATGGACTCCACCGCTACGGCAACCAGGGTTGCGTAACGCCGGAATGGTTCGAACTTCCCCAGGTCCGACGCGGTCATATGGGCGCCCTCTTTGGCCAGGCGCAGCAAACGGTTCTGATGAACCCGGAACCGCACACCATCCGGCAGGCCCAGATCTTTCCACCCTCGCAGACGGTCCAGGTGCTCGCGCATCTGTTTCGAGTTCGGTCTCGCCGGGGACTGCCGCAACCACACCAACATGCTCACGTCCCGTTCCGGGGCAATCTGCAGCAAACCGTCCAAACGCCGGCGGTGTCCCGCATCCAGGCCCTCGGTCAACGCCGCGTAAACAGCCCTGTTCGCCCGGGTGATCGCTTCGGAACAGATCTTCTCCACCACCGGCAACGCCGGCAACAACACCTTCCGGCGCCGCAACGAGACCACCAGTTCCTCGGCCAGCACGGCCCCGTGATCGTTAGCCATCGCGGAGGCGGCTAGGGATTCCACGGCCGGCTCGTGGTCCGCGGCAGTGAACGTCACGAAACCGAACACCCTCTGAAGCTCCAGAACATGCCGCCGGCTGGTTGCCGCCCCCCGGTCATACCCACCCCATGCCTCGGCAGGCACTCCCAACTGATCCGCCAGGAAAGCCACCACATGCGCTGCCGGCGTTTCGTCCACGCCCAGGACGATCCCGGGATACCTCATGTAGGCCAGCAGGACAGCGAAACCCAGCCGGTTTGCAGTGCCGCGGCGTTCGTGGATCAAGCCAACGTCACGCTCACTCAACCCGTACAAGCGGTGAAGGTTTTCCTCCCCGGACGGAACAGCAACCAAGCCCTGCCTCTCCGCAGCCGACAACACCGAACGACGAGGCATCCAAGAACTCCATCCACACCCCAGCCCGACAGGCAGTCACATAACCAAGCAAAAGAACCTTTCAAGGAGCATACTATAATTAACGGGTTATGTGACAAGTGGGGTGTGGTGTCCGGGCAAAGATCGGCCAGTCACTTAATCGATCGAATAAAAGACACCCCGGACCAGGGGCACCTCGAGAGCCCCGCACGATCCAAGGAGGGTACCGCGGGCCTCAAAGCTTCCTTATGACACAAAAAATCCGTTTTCTGTAGTCCACCCCTTAAGAGACGGATTGGGGCGTACAGTCGCGGTGGAGGGGCTACGTTCCGCGCGGCCCCCTGTGTTTGTTTATACCGGTGTGCTGTTCCGGCGCTGGCACACGGCCCGGGGTACGGGTCAGATCATGGGGGAATCAGATGTCCAGTTCGGAAACCACGCAGACTGTTGATCGTTCGAAGAACCGGAAGGTCAAAGCCATCCTGGCCGGTGGTCTCGTCCTTGGCCTTGGGGCTGCGATCACGCTCGCGGCCTGGAACGACTCGGAGTTCGTGACGGGCACGTTCGGCGTTGGTCACTTCAATGTGCTGGGCAGCGCGGACGGTACGACCTTCGGCGACCACGCTGCCGGCTCGCCCGCGGCGCTGAGCTTCACGACCGGCTTCAACAACCTGAGCCCCAGCGAGACCGTCGCTGCACCCTATGTCCTTCATCTGGACACGACCACGAACTTCGACGCAACGGTATCGATGAACTCGGCCGCATCGTCCGGCACGGCTGCGGGCCAGCTCACCTACAAAATCATTAAGGTCGCCTCGGTCGCGGGGTGCACGCCAACGGCAACAGGTACGGCCACGATCGTTCCGGCCGGCACTGCACTGAACTCGGTGGCCGGCGCTTCGACCTTCAACCTGGCCAGGTCGACCAGTCTCGGCACGCTCACCGGAGCTGACGTGTTCCTGTGCATCCAGGTCACCTCGAGCACATCGCTGGTACAGGACACCTCAGCCGTCGGAACCTGGGAATTCCTCGCGACCTCTACTCCGTAATCACCGTGCCCAGGCATCTCGCACGGGTGAGGGGCCGCGCCCTCACCCGGGTGCGCGCCGTTCTCGCCGGCGCCCTCGTCCTGGGCGCGGGCGCCACCGTGACCCTCGCGGCCTGGACCGACTCCGAGTACGCGACGGGGTCGTTCACGGCGAGCATCTTCAACACGGAGTCCAGCACCGTGGCTGGGGTGTGGGCGAGCAACACCTCTCCCCCTGGGGCTTCGCTCGTGTTCAACGCCACGGCCATGTCGCCGACCGTTTCGCAGTACGCCTGGGTGAACATCCGCACGACGGCCGCCTCGACGGCCGGCGGAACGATCACGCTCGCGGGCTCGACCACGTCGGGGACCCTCGTGCCGGTGCTCGAATACCGGGCGGTACGCACGGCCGGAACCGGCACAACGTGCGACTCCACCGCTTTTTCCGGAACGCCCACCTACATCGCGGGCTCGGCATCGACCTACCTTGCGGTGACAACCGTTCCGGCCACACCCGTCGCGTCCGCGATCACATCCCCGAGCGGGGAACTGCGATACTGCTACGACGTGAGGATCCAGTCCGGAGCCGCCAACACCTACCAGGGGGGGACGGGCACCCTCACCTGGCTCTTCTCGGGAATCTCCTCCTAGGGCCCCGGAGATGGACTCGCACGTGACCGATCGGGGCGGCTTTGGGGGCCGCGCCGGCAACGCCCTGCTGACCGTCGCCGCGATCGGCGGCGCCGTCTGCATCGTTCTGGTACTCATCGCGTTCTTCTTCCACATCACACTCATCATGTTCAAGACCGGATCGATGAGCCCGACGATCCCCGCCGGCTCACTCGCGATCGTCAAACAGATTCCCGCCTCCGATATCCGCGTCGGAGACGTCGTCACCGTCGACCGGCGCCCTGCCCTGCCAGTGACACACCGCGTCACCTCCGTATCCCCTGCAGCCGGCGACACCAGGACCATCACACTGCGCGGGGACGCGAACCCCGCGGAGGACCCCGCACCCTATGTCGTGAGCAACGTGAGGATCGTGCTCTTCTCCATCCCGCAACTCGCCTACGCCGTGAATGCCGTCTCCAATCCCCTCGCCCTCGGCGCGATCACCATCGGTGCCGCCGGACTCGTAACCTGGGCGTTCTGGCCCCACGGCGCCCCGGCACCCCGCCCGCGGCGCGGCGCCCGGCGGCGCAGTACCCGATGCCACGCCGCCAGGACCGGAGGGCTCGCCGTGATCGTGCTCCTGACACTGTCCGCACCCGTCGTCAACGCGGCGGCTCCCGCGAATGCGGCCGTCACGGACGAGGTGATCCAGGGCCCGGTCCTGACACTGACCTCGGTCGCGGACAAGACACTCATGGCTCACCTGGTGCCTGCGGTGCCCGTGCCGTGGCAGATCGGAGTCGCTGCCCACCCGGACAACCCCGGCGTCGTCAGTATCTCGCTGACGGCGCAGGGTGGCCTCGCCGCGGATCCGAACGGGCTGCGCATCACCGTGAGCATGTGCGAGGTACGCTGGGTCGGCGGCAGATGCCAGAGCGGCGGGACAGTACTGCTTGGGCCCGGCCCGGCCTCCACCCTGATCCCCGGCCCTCTCGTGCTGACATCGATGCCCTCCGGCCAGCAACGCTGGATCCTCATCGACGCGGCCCTGCCCGCCAACCAGGGAAGCGTTCCGACCGGATCGGCCACCTTCAACCTCACGGCCAGCGGCGTCGGCGACGAACTCTCCACCGGCGGAAGTGTCAGCTCCCTCGCATCAACGGGCGCCGACCTGTGGCCACCACTCCTCGCGGCTCTGGGCGCAGTCACCACGGGGCTCATGCTCGCCTCATCCGCCCGGCTCCCCGGCGCCCGGCAGCGCCGGAGAGCCAGGGTGACGCCATGAAGCGCCGGTACCTTGCCGGAGCCGGACTGCTGGTCATGGCCGCCGCACTGACAATCGCTCCTCCCCGGCAGAGCCTCGCCTCGTGGACCTACCCGCAATACGGCTCCGGGTCGTTCACCGCCGGAACGGTCGCCCCGGCAACCTCACTCGCCTGCACGGCCGGAGTCCTATCGCCCCCCAAGTTCACCTGGACCGCCCCTACGGGCGGACTCACCAGGGGCGGATACGCCTGGACCGTGACGGCGACAACGACAGGAGGCCCCTCCGGCAACGGAACCCTCGCCCCGAGCGCGACGTCCGTGACGTTGCCCTCCGGCATCCTGAGCATCGGTTCAGGCACCTTCTCACTCACCGCCACCGGGCCCGGCGGCTGGACATCAATCCCCGTAACCGGAACCGTCTCTGCATTCACCGGACTTGTATACAGCTGCAGCGTGCCCTGACACCTCCGTCATGCCCGTGTCCGGGTCTCCAGCGTGCTGCCCCATATTTGGCGGGCGTCGCGTTTACTGCCCCGCTCCGACGCCCAATAGGACGCCAGCATCTGATATGATCGCCGGTCATTGAAACGACCTGCTACGCCTGGCCGGATCGCTGAAGTTTTCGGGCACGCCACCGCGTCACTGCTGGTCGGCAAGCTCTAAGCATCGAACCGGCAGAACGCGCTGGCCGCGGCATTGAAGGAGTACGGTCTCCCCCGGAGAACGATCTACGCCGCCCGTTACCTGTCCGACCCTGTGTATCGTCGCAAGATCTCCCGCCAGCTGAACAAGGGCGAGTCGCTGCACGCGCTCATAAGGGACCTGCTCTACGCACACGAAGGCACCATCCGGGCCCGCCACCTCGAGCAGCAGGCCGAACAAGCCTGGTGCCTCACGCTGGTAACCAACGCCGTAATCCAGCCCCCGGAAATCGGAACATATTGTGCCGCAGAAACCCTTTATGACACAAAATAATCCGTTTTCTGTAGCCACCCCTAGAATCCTTTAGCGACGGCGGCGGCCGCTGCGAGCCATGCCCGCTGCGTGGCCGGTTGGAGGGCGTCGTACCGGATGGGTCCGTTGACCAAGGCCGGGTCGTAGGGGATGCGGACGACGGCCCGGACGTGGGGCGCGAATCCGTCAGCGATCCGCTGGGCTTCTGCTTTGGCGCGTTTGAGGGCGTCGCCGGTCATGCTGCGCTTGGCGTCGGTGGATTCGGAGACAATCACGACGGCGTTGCGGGCCAGTTCGGCGTCGTGCCCACCACGGGATTCCAGCGTCTGCAACGTCAGTCGTGCCGCTTCGGCCCGGTCTTCAATGGCTGTTACGGGCACCACCAGCTGGTTGGTGTGGTGGATCATTTGCCGCCAGTTCGCGGACCTCGCCGTGTTGCCGGAGTCCATGACGATTAGCCGGTAATAGCGGGTCAGTACCTGGTGGGCAATGTCCACTTCCTCGGCGGTCACTTCATGGTCGCCCTCTTCGTTTTCGTCCGAGCGCAGGACGTCGAATTTATCCGATGTCTGGTGGTGGACGAACCGGGCGATTTCGGCGGCGTTGGTGCTGGGGGAGAGCAGCGTCTGGGATGAGTCGATGAGGTCAAGAACGCTGTTGTCATGTCCGCCCTTTTCGGTGCGCCAGCCCAGCGTTCCTTGGGACTCGTTGTTGTCCCATGCGACGGTAGCCGCCCCGCTGTAGCGGGCCAGGACTGCCGAAAGCATCACGACGGTGGGTGTCTTGTTCGCGCCGCCCTTGCGGTTGACGACGGCTACCGTGCGGGGTCCGGGCCAGTGCTGGCTTACGGTGCGAATGTCTTCACGCTCTGCCAGTTCTTCGGGGGAGGGTTCCATGCGGAATCCAAGCCGGGTGAGCGTGCCGCGCCAGCCGCTTGAGGCCGGTTCCAGCACGGGGGCACTGACCAGGAAGGAGGTTTCCTTGAGGCTGCGCCTGGTGGCTACCTCCGGTGCAGCTGGCGCTGCTGCGGCGGCGGGTTCCTGGGTCCGGTCCACGGCTGAGGCGAATGTGACCGGCGCGGCCGGTTCAGGAGCGGGCACGACGGCCGGGGCCGGGGCCGGGGCCGGGGCCGGCACTGCTTCCACAGGGACGGCCACAGAGGCCGGCGCCGACTCAACGGGAGCGGGGGCGGCTTCCGGTGCGGAAGTGATCAGAGGGGCCACCACGGGGTCTTTCTGCCGCCGTGGCGTGGTCTTGACCGGGGTGTGTTCGCTTACGGTGCCCTCGGGGGAGACGACGATCTGGCCTTGGCCGTCGGGATCTGTGGTGGTGACTTTCACGGGCCTGCCCAGCTGGGCGGCGGTGTCGGTGATGAGGCGCAGCGCTTCGCGCAGCACGGCAGCTTCGTCATCTGCCTGGATGGGGTGCGACGTGCCATTGATGGTGACTTCGCCGGTTCCGTTGGCCCGTAGAACGGCGTTGATCTTGGGGAAGTCCAGTGCTTGGGTTTCCATCATCATTCCTTTACTTGGTGCCGTTTGGGGGTGTGAATCGGTTGACCTGCCATGGCTTGTCGGCCGCGCTGCGCAGCAGCTGCACGTCATAGTTGCCGGCGTCGGTCGGGAACACGACATGGCAGCCGAAGCCGTTGTTCTCATCGACCTTCAACTGGCCCGGGCCGGTGATCTTCTTCACCGGAATGTTGGCCGGGTCAACGTACTGGTAATCGGCCACGGCTTGGGAAGTCAGAAGCTGCCCAAGTTCCTGGATCCACACCTTGTCTGTGACTGTGGGGCGCGCGTAGAGGGTCATGGCCTGGGTAGCGGTGTCAAGGGCAGCTTTCTTACTCGCATCGTCCCAGGCGATACCCAAGGTTGCCGGGGCGGTTCCGCCCGGTGCCTGGGACTTGCCGCCGGCACTGAGTGAGGCCGGGGCCGTCGCTGTGCCTGTTGGGGACTGTTCCGCGGGCGTGGTGTTGGATGCTGGCGCGCAGGCTGTGCACAGCAGCACGGCTGCCAGGACTGTCAGTGGTCGTTTCATGGTTCCTCCGTTTACTTGCTGCCGGGCAGATACAGGAAAGCGCTAGGAACGCCGTTCTGGACCGTGCGGGTGTAATAGGTGTGATCGTTGGGGGCGGGGTTGCCGTTGTAGCCCTCTTCCAGATAGCTTCCGTCGCCGTTGACTGCCTTGACGACGGCCACGTGGCCAAACGTGGCGTCTGCGCCGCCGGCTCCGGGGGCGTACCAGACGACTGCGCCGACGCGGGGTGTGTTGCCGGTGGGCCAGCCCTTGGCGTCCCAGCCGTCTTTCCACGTCAGGGCCGAGCCGAGCACGGCACTATCGGGCCGGAAGGTGCCGTTGAGTACCTTGTACGGGGCGCTGGTGCTGCCCAGTTGCTGGTTGACGCGCCACAGGGCGAAGTCAACGCATTCGCGGTTGTACATGCCCAGTGGGCTGGGCTGGTAGATAGGGGCGTTGGGCCACGGAAGGTCGTCACCCTTGCCGGACTCGCCGGGGATGCCGCAGGAGCTTTCCCCGCCTGCATCAGTGGCCGGAACGCCAGCGAGGGCGGCCACGACTTCTACGGCTGCCGGCCAGTAGCTCTGGTAGTGGTAGGGGTCCGCGTTCCGCTGGACTCGGTGGGCTGCCGTGGTGGGATCGAGCTGTTCCCAGCCGTCCACCTTTTGCAGGGCCTTGAAGAAGTTCGTGGCTGAAATAGTGGGGTTCATGCGGTCCGCGTAGCTGCCCCATGCGCCGTTGGCGCGCTGCTGGAACAGGCCTCGGGAGTCCGGGCCGGGGCCGTCCCCGTTGTCGAGGACTTTCAGGCTGGATTCGCCCATTGCGGTCATGACGCCGATGGTCTGGCCACGGGCGGAGAGTTTGAGAGTCTTGCCGGCGTTGATGACCAGGGCAGCGTTTTTCAGCTGTTCGCCCTGGTAGCCGGCCACTGGGACCTTGGGGAGCTTGCTTTCGTCAACGGTGACGCTGCCGCCGCCGGGTGTGCAGACGTCGGCGGCGGCTTTGGAGCCGCCGCCGAACAGAATGATGGATAGAACCAGGACGATCGGCATCGAGATTGCCGCGATGATCAGTAATGGTCCGCCCTTATGAGATTGCATGTGTCCCCCTCACATTCATTGGCGTTAGACGTGATCCGCGTTCGGCTCCGGGGTCTTCCCTTCGCGGAGCGTATTGCGGTTCTCCCACACCCAGTCCCTGACCTCGTCGCGCGAGATGAGCCACGTCTTCTCGATTTGATAGGCAGGAATGACCCCGTGCTGAAGCCACTTGTACGTCGTCTGCTTCGACTGGTTGAGCGCTTCTGCGAGTTGCTGGACGTTCATGCGTTCGGGGTAGGTAGTGAACAACGCATCCAAATACTTCCTGTCCATTAGGGCATTACTCCACTCCATGGATAGATAATACAGCATAAATTAGTACGATCTAGTATGATTGAGTACATGGAGGCCTCCTGCTGACGGTGCTTACAGATACGATCATTGCGGACATAACAGGGGGATGTTAAATGCCAGTCTCAAAGAACCGCTGGGTAAGTGTCAGCAGTAGATCCGTTGACGATCCAGCACCCGGAAAAATAGATGAGCCCTCAGCGCTCCTACCCACGGGACCAACAAAACCCCAGCTCAGTGTTCCGCAGCCGGACCACGTTGACCGGCTTCCACGCCGAAACATCTCTGACGGCACACCGGAGTACTGGTGGTTGGGGGTCCATGGCGGGGCGGGCGAATCCTCGCTGGCCCGTCTGGACAAGCACACCAGGGCGGCTGAACATCACTGGCCGCAGACTGCTGCCGGCTCAACCGTCGTCCTCGTAGCCCGATCCAATATGCGCGGCCTCAGGGCCGCCCAACGGGCCGCGACTGAATGGGCCTCCGGCTCATTGCCGGGCATCCGTGTAGCCGGCCTTGTCGTCATGGCCGACGCTCCGGGCAGGCTTCCCAAAGAGATCCGCGAATTCGCCCGGGTCGTCGGCGGGGGAGTGCCACATCTGTGGAACGTCCCCTGGGTCGAGGGGTGGCGCTTGGGCCACGAGGTCCCCCAAGAACTGCTCCCCAAAGATATGCGCACGGTGCTTGAACAGGTGCGTATCACTGCAACAACAACCACAGCCGGATTCCCGGCCAAATAGAAAGCAGAAAAACCATGTTGCTCTCCAAGGCCATGTACTGGTCCAGCTACGTGATCACGGAGGTTCCCAACCCAGGAACGGGTGAGGCACCTCCCGGCTCAGCCGGCCTTCTTACGATCTTGAAGTGGATCGCCTGGATTGTCTTTGCCCTCGCCGTCGTCGGCATCCTCGCTTGTGCAGGAACCATGATGGTGAACAACCGTCGCGGTGAAGGGGGCGAGCACGCAGGCCGACTGGCCTGGGTTCTCGGCGGCTGCATTCTCGCCAGCGTCGCATCCGGCGTTGTAGGCGCACTGGTCTAAGGAGTAGAGCCATGACTGAACCGGCAGAAACGAACGAAGACCAGAATCCACTGACGAAGCCTAAGTTCATCATCTCGGCCGTTGTCGTGGCGATCATTGTTGCACTAGGCATCATCCTGGCTCTGCTGCCGAAAGGTAGCGGAACGGCTGCGCCGGACCCCACGGCCGGCAACACGAGTTCGGCTAGTAGCCAACCGAGCGCCACGGACGCCGCGAGCGTGTGCGGCCTTCCTGAGGGAAACCAGAGCAAGCCTGTGACTGCTCCGGCCGACACCAAATGGGAGCTTGTCGGAAAAATAGCCGCCCCGACGTCGCCCAAACAGTACGGGCCTGGTCAGACTGCCGCCGATGGACTCCGATCTTGCTTTGCGCACTCACCAACTGGTGCCCTGTACGCAGGCGCAAATATCGTCATACTGGCAAGCTCGGGTCATAACGACTTGGTCATTCAGCACCTGACGGTGGACGGGCCGGAGCGAGACAAAATGTTGAAGTCCTCTGATCCTGCCGGGACAGGCAACGCCACGCCGTTCCAGCTGGCGGGCTTCAAGCTCACGGACTACAGCGGCGACCGCGCAGTAATCCAATACGGATTCAAAGTCTCCAATGGAACATTCGGTTCTTTGCCGGTTGTTCTGCAATGGTCTGGTGGGGACTGGAAAGCTGTTCCCCCCGCATCTGGGGAACCGGAGGGAAAGCAGTTGGCTGACCTAAACGGCTATGTCCCCTGGGCGGGTGTTTGAGATGTTGCCCATGGACCAGAACGGCAAGGCGTGTGACTGGTGGAACTTTGGATGCCAGGCCGGCGATTTCGTTAACGACCGCGCCAACGACGCGATCAAGAACATGGCCGACGCTGTTGGGGATGCTGTTGGCAACGTCGTCAAGACGCTGGGTACGTTCTGGGTCAACGTCGGCACTCCGAATCTCACGGCCACTCCTGGCGGAAGCGCTGGCAGCGATCCCGTTCTGTTCTTGCAGAACAGCTTGTGGTTCTGGACGGCTGCCCTGGCGGTGCTGTCTGTCCTGGTGGGTGCGGCGAAGATGATCATTGAGCGCAGGGGCGCACCAATGCGTGATCTGGGCCGGTCCCTGGCGACTCTCGTGGTCGTATCCGGCGCGGGTGTTGCAGCCATCGGACTCTTGACTGTTTCGGCCGATCAGTTCTCGGTGTGGATTATTGACAAATCCACGGATGGAACGTCGTTCAACGAAAAGATCAGCACTATGCTGGCGCTCTCGGCTACCAGCCCAATCGGGTCAATCATGATCATCCTGCTCGGCCTAATTGCGATCTTTGCCTCTGTAATTCAGATCGTTCTCATGATTGTCCGCGGCGGACTACTCGTCATCCTGACGGGCATCTTCCCTACAGCGGCCGCCTTCACGAACACGGAGGCAGGCAAGAGCTGGTTCCAGAAGTGCACGGCCTGGCTGATTGCTTTCATCCTCTATAAGCCCGCCGCTGCAATCGTCTACGCGACGGCCTTCAGGCTTGCCGGAGCAGACATCTTCGGAAACGGCGGGGACGGCAAGGACTTCGGATCAGCGTTCCTGGCAACTGTCACCGGACTGGCCCTGATGGTCGTTGCTCTGTTTGCCATGCCGGCCCTGATGCGGTTCGTTACACCGATGGTCGGAGCCGTAGCGGCGGGGGGCGGCGGAATGGCTGCCGGAGCCGTAGGCGGGCTGGCCTCGGGGGCAATCAACATGGGTAGTGCTGGCCGGGGTGGTGGCGGTTCTGCCGGCAACATGTCCAGCGTCGGTTCCGGCGATTCGTCTGGATCACAAGGGCCGTCTGGCACTGGTAGCCAGGGCGACGCCGGGTCCTCTGGGACGGCCGGCAAGACTGGCGGTTCCGGGACCAGTGGCGGTGCGCCTGCTGCCTCGGGTGCTGAGGCGTCTTCTGCCGGATCGGCAGGCGGTGGAGCTGCCGCCGCTGGTAGCGGCGCTGCAGCAGGTGGCGGGGCGGCGGCAGCTGGCGGCGGTGCGGCCGCAGCGGCAGGGCCGGCAGGTGTTGCTGTGGCTGCGGGTGTTGAGGTAGGAAAGGCGGCCGCAGGGGCGGCCAAGACCATGAGTGAAGAATCAACAGGGGGTGCCTGACATGGCGGCTATCGAAAATACGTACCGTGAACCGACATACGGCAACTGGCGGCGGCCGCGCAGGGCCGGCATCGGCACACTGGGAGGCCTGGCCACGGCCGGCTTGTTCCTGGGGCTGATCGTTACCGTTATCTGCTTCTTCATCGGCGGCTGGCTCGCCGGTCTGATTGCCTTGATTGTGCTGGGCCTGGCCCTAGCTGTCGTATCTGTGAACGACAAGCACAACAAGTCATTGGGCGCACGCGCCTTCGGCCGTCTGGCGTTCCGCTCGGCCCGCCGGAAGAAGACCAACATCTACCGTTCTGGCCCGCTCGGGCTGACGCCTTGGGGAGAGTTCCAGCTGCCGGGTATCGCGGCCGGCTCAAAGCTGTACGAGTTCCACGACTCCTACGGCCGCCCGTTCGCCTTGATCCACCTTCCGTCAACGGCCCATTACACGGTTGTATTCGGCACGCAGCCTGACGGCGCGTCGCTGGTCGATCCCGAGCAGGTGGATGCCTGGGTGGCCAACTGGGGCGGCTGGCTGGCCAGCCTGTCCAATGAGCCAGCTGTGGTGGCTGCGTCCGTCACGGTCGAAACGGCACCGGATTCCGGTGCCCGCCTGCGCCGGGAGGTCGAGTCGAATATTCACGACGATGCCCCGGCGATTGCCAAGGCGATGCTGCGCGAGGCCTTGGAAACGTACCCGCAGGGATCGGCCACGATCCGGGCTTGGGTGGCGCTGACATTCAGTGCCGCGGCCCGGTCGGGTGGTAAGCGCCGCACGGCCGAAGAAATCGCACGGGATTTGGCGTCCCGTCTTCCCGGGTTGACGGAACGCCTGGAATCCACGGGTGCCGGTGCCTGCGCTCCGCTGAATGCTCAGGAGCTGTGCGAGGTGGTACGGGTTGCCTATGATCCGGCGGCCGCCCGCCTCATTGATGAAGCGCACTACCAGGGCACGCCCGTTGACCTGACGTGGGGCGAGGTTGGCCCTTCCGCCCATCAGGCGGACTGGGCCGCGTACCGGCATGACTCCGGGCACTCGGTGTCCTGGACCATGACCGGCGCACCGCGCGGCCACATCCTGTCCTCCGTGCTGGCCCGTCTGGTTGCCCCGCATGCGGAAATCGACCGTAAGCGCGTCACGCTGCTGTACCGGCCCATTGAGTCGGGACGGGCGGCCGCCATTGTCGAGTCGGATCAGACAAACGCCTTGACCAGGGCCTCATCG
>NZ_CP189579.1:0-75095 GCF_050156545.1 Pseudarthrobacter sp. S9 | reverse complement strand
CGCATCGCAGAACTGGTAGTCCAAACCCTCAGTGCCGACCTCAGATGACAGCAGAACGTCGATTGCATCCGGCTCGCCCTTGTCCTTTGCGAATCGAGCCCGGAGATCACGTCTGTCATCGTCGGAGACTCCGCCATGCACGAGCCCTACCCGGACGCCCGTAGATCCCAAGTGAGCGAAGAGGTATCGGAGGGTGTGGCGGAAGGTACTGAAGACCAGAAGCTTGTTGTTGGGCAGTCGCTTTTTCTCGTCGACGTAGCTCAAGAGCCGCTCAAGCTTCGGGTCGTCCTTCAGGGCGGCAGCTTGGTCGGCGATCTCCGTGATTTCGGCTACGAATGAATCCAACACAGACGAGTCCAACTCGTCCACCTCGACATCGGCCTCGCTCAACTCCTCGGCGGAAAGCTTGCGCTGGAGGAGATCCTCGACGAAGGGCGCCAGCCCGTTGAGGCAACTGGCCGCCTGCCGCTGCAGGGTCGAAAGCACGAAGTCAAGTGACTGACCATGACCTTTGCTTGTCGAGATGCGGCCGGCAAGGTCAAGCAGATCCTCGTGAACCGCTGCCTGATCCGGGGTGAAGTCGACCTCAAAAGTTTCCGACTTGCGTGTTGTGAAGGAGCCAATATCGCGGCGGCGCGTGCGATTGATGAGACCGGAGAACGTGTTGAGTGACTGCGCGAGTCGCAGAGCCTTGACGCGCTCGTGGTCCGCGACGTGCTCCTGGTCGAGGAGGTCGCGGATCTCCTGTGTCCGAGGGTTCGTGCGCAGGACCCGGCTGCCCCATGGTGTTTCAAGCGCCCCTGCCAAGGCCTCCAGCGCTGTATTCTGCCAGGCATCCCCCGCGATTCTGACCGCACTCTCGACGTTGGCAAGGTGAGCGTTGGGCTCGCGCATCAGGTCGAACGTCTGGTTGTCGACGAATGTGTCCGGCCGGAGCAGGCGCAGGAGAGTGCCGAGATCCTCGCTGCCTGTCTGAATCGGTGTCGCCGAGATGAGCACCGCCGCTTCTGCGGAATCCAGGAGATGCTTGACGACGCGGTGACTCCACGTGTCGCTGTTACGAACGTGGTGAGCCTCGTCGACGATCACTAGGTCGAACTTGACTGGCGGTAGGAGTGAGACCAACCCTGGTCGGGGTCTGCGGCCTGTGTCATCGCCGAGGAGGAGCTTCTCGTCAAGCAACGAGTAGGGGAGTATCGCTTTCCGATATCGCGCGGGCCAACGTCCCTCAGCCCTGGTCTCATCGATGCAATGTCGCAGCATCGCGCTGTCGAGGTGAGCGAAGTCCTCGTCAAACCGCTTCAACTCACTCCGCCACTTGTTTTCCACGACCAACGGCTTGGGGCAGATCACCAGGATCGAGTCGAGCCGCTGGCGGGCTTGCAGCTCCTTTATGATCAGACCCGCTTCGATCGTCTTGCCGACGCCGACGTCGTCTGCAATCAGAAGGCGCGGGCGGTCGGCGTTGATCAGCTTCATGACGGGCCGGTATTGGTAGGGCTCATACTCGATGCGGCCGGTGTTGAGCGAGTAGAGCCTGTTCACTGAGGGATGGAGAACGTGGGCGGCCGTAAGCCGTGCCCTGAGCTCCTCAGCCCCGAGGTGCTCACCCGACTTCGTCTCGACGAGTTCGACCTGTGATTCGTAGTAAGTCTGCATCATCTGCCCGTGGAACACGGTCAGTCGGAGCTGTGAGCCCGACTTATCGACCTGGGTGATCACACCTGTCAGTTCCGGCCGCGCCTTGACCCGAACCATGGCTCCCGGCGCCAACCCAGTAAGCGGGGCTGATTCGGGGGCAGGTGCCGAATCGGACGCCACAGCCGATGACGCAGGACCGAGTCCGGCCAGTGCTGTCGACCGGGCACTCGCCAGATGCTCGGCCTCTGAACTTCCCGGGTCAAGCGCATTAGCGAGGAGCGTGAGTGTGTCGAGGTCGCGGTAGGCGCGATCCAGGCCCGGCTCTCGACCAGGTGCGTCGTGAGCCCAGCGGTTTCGGACGCTGGAGGCTTCCTTCAACCAGTTGCGGTCGTCCCACTTGACTAGGTTCTTCCGTCTGAACAGGTCCCAGTTCTGGTCAGCGATCCGGAGGACGGCCGCGACATCTAGCTCCGCCATGCTCGACCAGCCGTTTTCATCGACCAACGCTCGTTGCTGATACGTCAGTTTGGCGAGGACGCCCTGGTCCCACCAGCCCGGACCGAGGGAGGGGAGTTCACGCTCCAGAAATCTGCGCAGCAAGGCGGCCAGCGTCGCCAAGTGTTCACGCAAGTGCTGCCCCCTCAGCCGCAGTCGCCGCATACGAATTACCACCAGAGTGACGTGGCAGAGGGCCAAAATTCACAACGTACAGAACCTGCATTGCTTTTCCTATCCTCACGGGCGGTGCTCAACACCATACCGGGCTGTAGACATGCCGCGGTGGACCTCGGTTTGCAAGACGCAAAGCGGCTCAGCGGAGGGAAAGGGGAGACTACCAGTGGTGGTCTCCCCTTTCCCTGCATCGGGTTCTAGTTAGCTTGCGTTCGCACGTCAGGAAACCAGCCGCCCGGTGCCTTTTTCGGTTCGAGGTGTTCGGGGTCGCGGTGCTCTTTCATGTCGCAGTTGTAGAACGGCCCTTGCGGGTTCAACAGGACGCCCATGTGGTGGTCTGCATGGTCCCGCCACCACACGCTCATGCCGGTTGCCGGGTCAAGGCGCAGGTGCTCCCAGGACCGCCACAGGGCCGCCACGCGGGAGACGGCTTCGGGGTGGAAATACCACTCGATGCACCACTTCGCGGTCTTTCCGGTGACGCTACGGACGTAGGTCGGCAGCAGCTGCTCGTGAAGGAACTCTTCGGCCGTGCCGTAGACGAGCTCCGGCGCCTTCTGCGGGGTGCCGTCTTCGCTGGTGCCGGGATTGGGGGCGGGCGTGTCCGTATCGAACAATCCGAAATCATCTGCCATGGCTGACTTCTTCCTTACCCGGTGACCCAAGGATTAGCGACCGGAGCAGCAGGCACCGGGACGGCATCTTCCTCCGGTCGGGGGCTGTACTTCTTGATGGAGGCTTCCACGGCGTCCCTGTGGGGGCCGGTGTACCAGGGCATGGTCCGGACCAGCGTGGCGGGGGCACCGGACGCGAGGACCACGGCGCGGCCGCGGTCCAGTTCCGCGAGGTTGGAGACATCGAAGATGCGTTCCTTGCCCTCCTGCCGGGAGCGGCTGGAACCGGACTTGCCGGAAGAGATGGAGACGTTGGTGTAGCTGTAGTCCCCGATCAGGTCCGAGAGCGCCCGGAGGAAACCTTCTTCAGCGACGCCGCCGCCGTAGACCTTGACGTTCGCGGCCGACCAGATTTTCCGCATGTTCGCTTCTCCCCACAGCTCGACGCCCTGGGACCAGGACTGCAGGATGCCCATGACAATCAGGCCCTTGGAACCGTAGTGGCTGAACTGATCCGGCAGGGCCGCCCAGCGGACGACGTTGGCCAGCTCATCGAGGGCGAACAGTGCAGGTTTGGGCAGCCGGCCGCCGCTGCGTTCGGCCCGTTCCTCCATCGCCTCAGCGATCGCCACCGTCAACGCTGTCGTGAGCGGGGACGCTGAGCCGGCCCCTTCCTTGGAGAGAATGTAGATCGTCTCCTGGGAGGCTGCGAAAGCATGAGGGTTGAACTGCCGGCGGGCATCCGTGGCCACCGTCGCGCCGCCTGTCGGGGCGACCCAGCGCAGCGTGTTCCGGCTTTTGAGGCACTGGATCATTTTCTCGGCGGTGCCGAAGATACCGTCGCGCTGTTTGTCGGCCAGCTCTAGCGTGGACTCCAGGCCCTTGTACTGCAGCTCGTAGTCATGCTCTTTCAGGATGTTGATCGGTTCCCGGTTCACCTGCTCCGTTACCCACAGGTAAACCTGCGTGATCGGAAGCCCACCGAGCGCGGCCGCGAGGAAGTACGAGGAGAGAATGTCTTCGGCCTTGGGGTCGAAGTAGGCATCCGGCTTGGACCCCGGGACACGGGAACCAACCGAGAAGTGCTGCGTGAGCTTGTACGCCTTCTCTTCATCGATGACGTAAGAGAGCGGGTTCCACCACCACTGCGCTTCCTCCTGCGCGATCTTCTGCGGATCAAACACCCATACCGGGGCCGTGAGCTCGCGGACGCCACGGGTGCCGTCCACCACGTCACGCTTGTTCGAGGTCGACACCACAGCACCCGGTGCGTCCAGGATCGCGGGCATAACCCGTGAGGTCGACTTACCTGTACGGGGGCCCCAGATATCGAGGCTGAGGTCTTCCCAGGACTGAATGAACGTCTGGCTCGTGGAGACAACCTTGCCCACCACGATGCCCGGCGTTCCTGTCACGCCCAGCCGATCCGCCGTCGCTTTCGCGCCCTTCTCCGAGAACGCAGCCAAGGACTTCCCTCGACCCAGGTACCGGGCGGCCTTATCGACGCGGGCACGCTTGGACGCACCCTTCCTCCACGCCACGAGTACGACGATGGCCAGAACCAGGAGAACGCCGGCCATGAGGGCCGCCGCGACGGTGGACTGGACGGGCCACGGCACGCGGCCCTTGACCAGCCCGGCGATCAGGTCGATGGGATGTTTGGGGGGTGCGTCGATGCCGGCGATCCAGGATCCCAGGTGGGCGGCCGCGTAGGTTCCGCCGCCGACGATGACGATGAAGCCGATGGCGAACCAGACCAGGAGGGCATCGCCGAGGCCCATTCCTTTACGGTTCGGTGCACTCACAGCGAACCTCCTTCCAGGGGCAGGTCGGGGGTCATTGGCTCGAGGAGCGTTTCCGGGGCTTCATGCCACTTTCCTTCGGTGTCGTTGACTCCATCCGGGCCTTGCTCAAGGGAGGTCAGTCCCACCAGGACGGGGATGCCGGGACGGCCGCCGACCTTGATCAGGAACTTCCCGCGTCCGGGAGGTTCGACGTCGAGTCCGCGGGAGTCCCATGCGGGCGGGTCCTGCCAGGAGATGAGTTTCTGCTGTTCCTGACGTGAGAGCGGGATCGCTGCTGTCAGCAGCGGCATTTCGGAGGCGGGGAGCCCGCCGCAGATGACCATGCCGGAGCGTTCGACGAAGCCACGGGCCTTCATCCGGTCTTCCTCTGCCGGCAGTGCCAGCAGGTCGGACATGGTGTGGGAAATCATGATCTGCCCGACACCGACGGAGCGGTTGAGCCGGGTCAGGGCGTCCACCCGGTCCACCATGCCTTTGCCGGCGCGCAGTGCCCGCCAGAGCTCGTCCAGGACGACGAAGTAGTTCCGGCGCGGTTCCAGACCGGCGTCGGCGAGGGCGTTGGCGACGTTGACGGTGCCGAAGCCGTAGGACCAGCAGGCCAGCAGCACGGCGGCCTGCAGGTCCGTTTCGGTTTCGTCGATGCTGGAGACATCGAAGACGACGGCCCGGTCGCGGCGCATCGGGTTCGTGGTGTGCCGGGAGAAGATTTCTCCGAGTTTCCCGCCGCCGGTCAGGCCCAGCAGGGTCGCTTCCAGTGCCCGGGTTTCCTGCAGATAGACGTTCATGTCGCCGCGGTCCAGTGCGACCTGGCGCAGCTCGTCCGGTGCGGAGATGATGACGTCGAGCAGGTCTTTGAGGACAGGAACGCCGTCGAACCGGTCATCGAGGACGCGCAGGGCACGGTCCAGGATCGTCTGTTCCTGATCGGTGGGCGGGTTGTTCCGGCTGATGGTGATGAGGGAGACGACCATGTTCAGGCGACGGCCGTGCGCGTCGGCGCGGACCCGGGTGGCGTCCTCGTGGTGGCCGCTGTCTTCGAGCAGCTGCGCCGCTTCGACGGCCTGGCCGGGATCGAGGATGTTCAGGTACCCGACGCCGCGGCCGAGCTTGATGACCTGCCCGCCGAGCGCCTGGACCGCTTTGACGTGCTCGCCTTTCAAGTCCCCGAGGATTAGGGGGTGGACGCCCTGGGCGGAGAGTCCGATGAACATCCGACGGACCACGGTGGACTTTCCCAGCCCCGGCTTGCCCAGGATGAACGCCGAGGGGTTGGAAATCAGCCGTGCGCGCTGGAACCAGCTGATCGGGTCGCAGCAGACCGTGGCCTGGGTTTCCTCGTGGCGGCCCAGGGGCACGCCGATCATGGGCGAGGACGCCCCGGAGGAAAAGGGCCACAGACCGCAGACCTGGACCGTGGTTCCCCGGTATTCCTTCACGGACGGAACGAGCTGGGCCATCCCGCCGCCACGCCCCGACCAGCCACGGGCCCCCGGCCCGGCCTCACGGGGCTGCTTCCCAACCTTGTCTTTGGGTGCAGCTCTTGTTGGCTTTGCTGGCTTTACTGTCTTTGCCGTCATTGACGTCAGAAACTCTTTGAGAGCCATTAGAGCGCATCCTTGATTTCGGAGGGCACCATGCTGTGCTTGGGCAGAACCAGCCCCAGCGGCAGGGACGCCGCGAACGCGGTGTCCTGGGTGCCGTAGGCGCGGCGCAGCAGCACCCGGGCGGTGCCGGAGGTCTGCTCAATGGCTGCGACGGCATCGGCGAGGCGTTCCTTATCGGTCACGGTGGCCGTGACGACCATCCCGAAATTCACCAGCCCGGCACCCTGGGCTTCCTCCTGTGCGGTCTGCACAGCGGAGCGGGCATCGACCAGGGCACGGGCGGACGGGCGGTTCCCGGAGGTGATGCGGACGTTGGCGTTGTTCTGGTCCCGCTCGACCACGGCGGCGGCCCGGGCGGAATCCATCGGGCGGTACAGCAGCGAGATCCGCTTCCGGTCAATGTCCCCGTGCGGGGCCAGCAGCCGGGAAAGGACCGAAGAGTTCACCGACCCCCGCGGGGCACCGGTCATGGTCCAGGACGCGGAGAACGCGCCGTCATGCCGGTAGTCCTCCCAGCTGGCCTGCGTCGCGGTGGGGCCGACTTCGCCCCAGGTTAGGGACACCGGGGAGCCGGCGGCGTGGGCTTCGTCAATGATCAACGCCGCGGGCGGGTCGTAGGCGATCCGGACGACCTCGCAGAGTTCCTGCGCGGACATAGGCCGGGCAATACCGGCACCGGTGGACTGCAGCCGCGCCGACAGGCCCGGGATCCGGGACGCGAGGTCACGGGCCACATCTTCAGGTGTGCGCTTCTTCGATCCCGCCCGCAGGGAGGCGTTAAAGGACAGAGATACCCAGGCGCGGACCGTGGCCGAGCCTTCCGGGTAGGTCTCGATGACCTCGTTGAGGACGTTCCTGGCAAATTCCGGGGCGTTCGGGTCGATGTTCATCGTGACTTCGTTGCGGAGCCGGTAGCCGGAATCCGGGGCGGTCTCCACCGTCACGGCGGCGGCGTCCAAGCCGGCCTCGTCCCCGAGGCCGGCGAGCCAGCCGCCCCAGTTCGCCACCCACGCATCGACCTGTTCCGCGTCGACCAGGGACGCACCGTCAGGTTCGGTGGAGAAGATCACCGTGTAGTGGCTGGTGGCAGGCACGTGCAGCAGCGCGAACGGGCGCTTGTAGGAGTCGGTGAATTCGTACAGGGTCGACTTCGCCGCGAGTCCGGGCAGCTGGTACATGCCCCAGGCCGTCACCCCGAGGGGGCCGGAACGGTAGAGATTCGTTCCGGAGGACTTGGAGAGCCGGAAGCTCATCCGTGTCCCGAAACGGTCAACAACGGACTGGCCGTGCTTGTCCTTGACCGTCAGCAACAGGGCACTGGCCCCGGCCACGGCAAGGACCGCCAGGCCCGGGAACAGGCCCCAAATGGCGAAGCTGATGATCCCCAGCAACAACCCGGCCATGACAATGCCGGTGCCGATCGCGCCGAGGTTACCCAACCCGGCAGAACGCGGGACACGCCAGTTGCCGTAGGACGGTTCCTTGTATTCGGTATTAATTGCTGCCACTGGGGCCCTCCGTTGTCGCTGATTGGCCGGTTGAATCCTGTGCGGTCTGTTGTGCGGCCTGGGAAACCCTGGACGCTGCTTGTGCTCCTACGGCGACGGCCATGCCGGCCGGGCCGGCAGCTGACGCTGCACCCGACGCGGCGCCTGCACTGCCGGCAGCAGCTCCAGCCCCTGCTCCTGCGGTGCCGGCTGCGCCGGAGGTTGCGGCGCTGGTAGCTCCACCCGGACCGGTAGCCCCTGGTGTCGGCTGGCCGCCATTTCCCCTGGGGCCGGTTGTTCCGTTGCTGCCCTTCGGAGACGACCCCGTTTGGGTGCTTTGCGTACTGGCCGGTATCGGGGCGGCATTGCCCTTACCGCTGCCACCACGACCCATGGACACAGCGCCTGTGGCCATGGCCCCAACGACAGCTCCTGCTCCCGCTCCCCCGCCGGAGGCGACGGCACCGACCATGGGCGTCACGAAGCGCATCAGTGCCGGCAAAGCGAAGAGGGCGACAACCATTAGCGTGAATCCAGTGATGGACCCGATCAGGCCGTCCTTCCCGCTGGTGTTTCCCATAAGGAGGAATGCGACCGAGTAGACGATGGCCGCAGCTGGTTTATAGAGGATGAAAGCGATGGTCCAGCCAACCGCTTTTTGGAACCACTGCTTTCCCATCTCCGTGTTCGTGAAAGCTGCCGTGGTGGGCAGGATGCCCGCCAGGATCACCAACATGCCGCTGCGGACCACCATCAGAACGATCTGGACGAGGGAGGCAATCAGACCGATCAATCCCAGAACGATGAGAATGAACACGCCCACCCCCGTCTGGCCGGACACGACCAGGAGGTTCATCGACTCAGCAAAGCCCTTACCGTCCGTGGAACGCTCAATGATGGCGGCAGAGAAAGCATCCGCGGCGATTACCAGGATCGAGATGACACCCAGGCCCAAGCCACTGACAAGTGTGAGCGTGACGAGGGATCGCAGTAGCTCCTTTAGCGGTGCTCCGCGTTGTTCCCAGATCATTCGGATTCCACCGAGAATGACGGCGAGGACCGCGAGCGTCAGAGTCCAGACCATCAATTCGCTGTTCACCATGGAGACGACGGGGCTTGGCGTCGTTCCGTCCACACTGGCAAGGTTCACCGTGGGCATGGACACCCAGAAGGTAGACAGTGTCGTCACCATCTGGCTCATGCCCTCCATGATGGCCTTCGCCATGTTGCCCATAGCGTCATCAGCGAGTCCTGAAAACCAGTCCCCTACGGGGTTCCAGGTTGGCCTCATGCTCCGCTCCAGAGGATGAATCCGGAAAGGTCACGGACTTGCCGTGGTTCTTCCAAGGGTGCGCCGTTGTCGGCAACAACGCCCTTCCAATCCCCGTCCTGCCAAAGCAGAGTCGTCCGCACCGAAGCAAGCGCTCCGTTGTCCGCCTTGAATGCCAGTTCCACAACGGCTTGGTTCGCCGTGTATGAGACATTGAAGCCCGCTATCTGGACTTTCACGGCCGAGGCCGGGGCCGCGGTCGGGGGTGTCTTCATCCCGGCGTCACGGCCAGGTCCTTTGGCTGCAAGCTGCTCTGCGATAGCTCGTTCTTTGGACGGGTCAATGCCCAGCGCCCAAAGGTTCACCGCCGCATAAAGCGCCCCTGTCGGAGTGTGGGCGAAGCATGACCGGATGCCCTTATCGTCCGTCTTTCCCGGGCCTATTTTCGGGTCGGTTGGTGCGGCCATTGTTCCGACGAGTTCCCACTTCGTCTTGGGGGCCGCTCCCAGAGATGACTCCGACGAGGAGGGCAGGCCACAGATACTCATTCCTGCTGTCGCCGAAGCGCTGGGGCTGGCTGTAGCTGAGTTGCTGGATTCCGCCGGAGCCGGTGCCGCCTGGGCGTTGTCCTGTCCTTTGGGGAGCAGGAAGATGACGACGGATGCTGCGACCAGCGCGACCACCAGCGCGGCAGCAATGATGAAACCGGGTTTGGTGAACGGATTGCTTTCGGTGGTGCTCTCTGTTGACTGGCTCATGGTGAACCTCCCGTTGTTGGTGCTGGTTTAGACGAAGGCGCGGACGATGCCGGAGGCGCCGGTGATGATGATGCAGCCCATCAGGACCCAGCCGAGCTTGCCGATGGCTTGGGCTCCTTCGCCGCGCTGGAGCTGGATGACCATGCCGATGCCGACGATGATGACGCCCAGGACGCCGAGGACCAGGCCGATGCCGGAGGCCCAGTTCAGGATCGTGAGCAGGCCACCTGCCTGTGCCGGGACGACCGGGGTGGGGTTGGGGATGACGCTTCCGTCAAGTACAGCGAAGGGGTTCATGGTGAGACCTTTCAGTGGGTGGTGCCGGGTGTGGTGTGGGTAGCCAGGGCGGCCAAGTCCGGGATGAAGCGTTGGTATTCGCGGGCCGGCGGCGGGGTGGTGGAGTCTCCGTGTCGCCAGGCTTCGACCCAGGGGAGGGTCCAGAGCCGGGGTGCGCCCCCGCCGACGATGGCGGCGAAGTCACGCAAGGGTTTGGGAGTCTTCCCCGGTGCGTCCGCCAGAACGGCGAGGCCGAGCAGATCAACCGCGGGTGCCGCACCTGATGCCCACTGCGTCAGGGCGCTCTGCGCAGCTGTCAGGCCGCGCATATCTGCACGGCAGACCAGCAGCACCCGCGGCTTGCTGCCGTCCTGGAGAACGGGCCAGCAGTGATCGGTGACCCGCGCACCGCCGAGCAGATCAGCGATCCGGCTTTCACCGGATCCACCGTGGGCGCCGGTGACCCATAGGGCTGCGGAGCCTGGGACCGTGCGGCGGGCCAGACGGTCTGCGGTGTCCGGTTCGACCATTCCCCTCAGCGGTGCACTGATCACTGCCGCAGGCGGCACATACGCATCCGAGGATGCCGTGTCCGCGCCGTCGGCAGGGACCGGGCGGGTGATCCAGGGGTTCAGGGACTGTTGCATGCTTGCCTCCTTTCAGAGTCCGGTTGGTGGGTGGTTTAGAAGCCGGCAGCGACGGCGGCCGCGGCCGCCAGCCATGCCCGCTGGGTGGCGGGCTGGAGGGCTTCATAGCGGATGGGTCCGTTGACCAGGGCCGGATCGTAAGGAATCCGGACGACCGCGCGGACGAACGGGGCGAAGCCGTCAGCGATCCGCTGGGCCTCGTCCTTGGCCCGCTTCAGCGCCTCGCCGCTCATGCTGCGCTTGGCGTCGGTGGACTCCGAGACGATGACAACGGCGTTGCGGGCCAGCTCCGCGTCGTGGCCGCCCCGGGATTCCAGGGTCTGCAGCGTCAGCCGTGCAGCTTCTGCGCGGTCCTCGATGGCGGTGACCGGGACGACGAGCTGGTTGGTGTGGTCGATCATCCGCCGCCAGTTCGCGGCCCGGGCCGTGTTGCCCGAATCCATAACCACGAGCCGGTAGTACCGGGTGAGGACCTGGTGGGCGATGTCGACTTCCTCGGCGGTGACTTCGTGATCGCCTTCTTCGTTTTCATCCGAACGCAGGACATCGAACTTGTCGGCGGTCTGGTGATGGACGAACTTGGCGATTTCGGCCGCGTTCGTTGACGGGGAGAGAAGTTCGGTTGAGGCGTCGATCAGGTCCAGGACGCTGCGGTCGTGGGAGCCCTTTTCTGTCCGCCAGCCAAGGGTTCCCTGGGATTCGTTGTTGTCCCACGCGACTGTGGCGGCCCCGCTGTAGCGGGCGAGGATGGCCGAGAGCATGACCACCGTGGGGGTCTTGTTCGCTCCGCCTTTGCGGTTGACCACGGCAATCGTCCGGGGTCCGGGCCAGTGCTGGCTGACCGTGCGAATGTCCTCCCGTTCGGAGAGTTCTTCCTCTGCGGGGTTCATCCGGAATCCCAGGCGGGTGAGTGTTCCGCGCCAGCCCTGTGTGGCCGGCTCCAGCACCGGGGCGCTGACCAGGAAGGAGGTTTCCTTCAAGCTGCGCCGGGTCAGGGGCGCGTCCCCGGCAACTACAGCCGCCCGCGGTTCCGGGGTGGCCGACGCTGAAATGGTTTCGGATGCGACGGAGTTGGAGGGCCAGGGCTGACGGTCGATCGCTGCGGCAGGGGCCGGAACCGTCGTGGGCTCTGCGGTGCCGGCCAAGGGCGCCGGTGCCGGAACGGGAACGGTATCAATCACGGCCGGTGCTACGGTCTCGGGTGTGGCTTGCGGAGCTTCTGCCCGGCGGCGGGCGGCCCGGGCCTCGTAGGAGACGGACTCAATCTTGTTGTCCGGGTGCACGATCAGTTCACCGTGCCCTTCCGGGTCCTCGATTTGGACCCGCACGGGGCGCTGCAGCGTCTGCGCCTCGCCCACCACGAGAGCCAGTGCATTGCTGCGAAGTTCCTGCAGGGACTCCCCTGCCGGAACGACACGGGAGTTCCCCGCGACGACGACCTCGGCGGTGCCGTTATCGCGGACGATGGCCCTGATGTTTGGAAATGCCAGGACCTCGGCTGGTGCAGTACCCATGAGCTTCTTCCTTACGTGTGTGAGATGAAAGAGGTGCGGCGCTTAGGACGAGGGTGGTGTGAGCCGGTTGACCTTCCACGGGGCGTCCTTGCCCGTGCGGAGCAGCTGCACCGTGTAGGTTCCGGCATTGGTGGGGACCGCTGCCATGACGCCGAAGCCGTTGGCGTCATCGACGCTGAGGGTGGCGGGGCCGGTGACTCGGTTGGCCGGGATGTTGGCCGGGTCCACCGCCGAGTAATCGGCAGTGGCCTGAGGTGTCAGCCACTTAGCCAGGTCATTGGCCCACCGCTTTTCCTCCACCGCGGGGCGGGCAAAGTCCGCCATCGCCTTCTCGGCGACGTTCACGGCCTTGTCCTTGCTGGCCTGATCCCAGCTGATGCCCAGGGTGGCCGGGGCTGTGCCCCCGGGTGCCTCTGGTCCGCTGTTAGCGCTCAGTGAGACGGGCGCGGACGACGTGTGCCTGGTGCTGGCTGATTCCGCAGGCACCGGGGCCGTGGTTGCCGCCGGTGCGCACGAAACACAGAGCAGCGCCACGGCGAGCAGGGTCAAGGGCTTCTTCACTTCTTCTCCTCTTGGACGGGCAGATACAGGAAGGCTGAGGGGACAGTGCTGGCCACTGTCCGGGTGTAATAGCTGTGGTCCGCCGGGGCCGGGTTGCCGTTGTAGCCCTCTTCGACGTAGGTCCCGTTGTCCTTGACTTCCTTGACCACCGCGACGTGGCCGAAGGTCGGGTCCGCTCCCCCGGCTCCCGGCGCGTACCAAACAACCGCACCAACCCGGGGTGTGCTGCCGGTCGGCCAGCCCTTGGCGTCCCAGCCGGCCTTCCACGTCAGCGCCGAGCCAAGGCCCAGCCCATCCGGGCGGAATGTGCTGTTGAGGAACTTGAACGGTGCGCTGGTCGAGCCCATCTGCTGGTTCACCCGCCACAGGGCGAAGTCCACGCACTCACGGTGGTACATGCCGAGAGGGGACGTGCTGGCACCGCCCGCGCCGACCTGCAACCAGGTCGGGGAGTTCTTCCATGGGTAGTCGTCCCCGGCGCCGGACTGTCCCGGGATGGCGCAGCCGCTGCCTTCCAGGGAGAACTTTGAGTTCGAAAGTGCCTGAACGATTTTGACGGCGTCGGGCCAGTACTTCTGGTAGTGGTATGGGTCGGCGTTGCGCTGAACCTTGCTGGCAGCGAGTGTCGGTTCCAACAGCTCCCAGCCGGCGACACCTTGCAGGGCCTTGATGAAGTTGGTTGCGCTGGTGGTGGGGTTCATACGGTCTGCGTAGGAGCCCCACGCGCCGTTGTCACGCTGCTGGAACAACCCCCGCGAGTCCGGACCGGCTCCGTCGCCGGTATCCAGCACGCGCAACCCCGACTCCCCCAGGGCAACCATCACGCTGATCATCTGGCCCTTGGCCGAGAGATCCATGGTCTTGCCGGCATTCATGATCGCCGCGGCATTCCCCAGCTGCTCAGTGGAAAACCCGTCGACTTTGATGTCGGCGCTGATCGGGACGGAAACTGCGGGGCCACAATCAGCCGCGGCAGGTTTCGCGGGGGCCAACAGCAGGAGCATTGAGAAGATCAGGCCGAGCAGCATCACCGGAGCAACGACGGTGGCTCCGGTGCTGAGCATCTTGGACGGCTTCACGGCTTCCCCCTGTACTTCTGCGCTGTGTCGCCTAGTGGTCGTCTTTCGTAGGTTGACCCCGGCTAAACTCGATCCAGAAGCTACGAAGAATTAATACAAAATTTGATCTATCGGCGTTTGTTTAGATATTGGTTCAACCCTAACAGCTATTGATCGCTCGTGCTTGCCTGTGCCCTTTCTCTAAGGAGTGTCCGTGCCTGTCTCAACCGCCGAATTTATGGAGTGGCTGGAAGGGGGATCCCTCAGCCCTTCCCCCACAGCGTTGAGCACGCTGACTGGGATAAATCGGGGCACCCTGAACAATCAGCTCAGGCGTGGAAATGTCGCCGAGTCCACGGTGATTGCCATTGCACGGGCTACCGGGGCCAACGTCATCGATGCCCTCAGCGTTTTCAGCCCGTACCGGATCATTAGGTCCCGGCCCATAGAACCCTCTCCGGCAGAAGTTTTGAGTCAGGTCCATCACGCAGATCTCATGGCGGAGCTGCAGTTTCGTACCTCTCAAAAGCACTATCCCCGGGGGCTTCGTAAGGAAATCGACCTTATTGCCTTTCCTCATGACGGCTCCGTCCGCGCCTGGATCGATGCCATTGACCCGGGGGACATCCGTCAGCGGATGTCCCAGGACACCGGCATGGCGCTTACGTATATCGCCACACAGCTCACTGAAAATAAGTTGAATCCCCAGTTGGCGATTGCAGCATCAAAGGCCGGTGAAGGCTCGTTCGCCACCGGCCTCGTGGTGACTGAACTGATCACGCCGGCTGAGGGAGGGTGGCAGATCCGGGCGCGCGAGGACGAGCTGCTTGAAGTTTCGGATGATGTCTTAGTAGACGCCATTTCCGCCCGCATTCACCTCCTGCAGAGGCGAGTGAAGCAGCGGAAGGAAGCCCGCGAATACGCGGAGAAAATGACGGAACTCTTGGGATGAACCTGCTTTCCGTCGTACCGGTAAGCCTGATGCTAATTCTCCTGGGCAGCCTGACATTCAAACGCATCAATACACCCGTCCTAGGCCACCAGCATGCACTGCAGGGAAAGGCCAGCAGCATCGCACTGTCGGGGATCTTCCTGACCTTGGCCTATCTCCTGCTCCTTCCCCCGGTCTACTTAGCCGTAGATTCGCTTATGCCACTGACCAATGCCACTGACTTGGTATCCAAATACTTTGCCCTCGTTGCCGTCGCGTTCCTGGGCGGCCACCTCAGCCGCGCATACGACTCGCCATCGGCACGACGGTGGACCGTGGGTGAGCCAGGTGCAATCGTGCTCGGAATCGTCGCCACGGGCCTCCTGTGGACTCTCCTGGCTACTGAAGCCCCTAGCCCGTCGCCTCAACTGCTGGACTACGCAACGCAGCCCAGCGTGCGTCTGAATACGTGGCTCGTGCTGGCCTACGTGGCCTACATCGTCTTCCCGCTCATCAAGCCGGCCTACAAGGACGCACGCCGGAACCCCCTCAAAGTCGGCCAGCTGGCCTCCGGGCTGATCGCAACCGGCTTTGCACTGTCACTAATCCGGGCATTCACCTACCCCCTCGAGCTTGGCGCAACCGGAGACGCCATCTACGTCTTCATGATCGTTTCCTACATCTCCACGGCGTTCGTTGTTATAGGCCTGGCACTCTTCGCCTACGCCCGGAAGAACCGCAAACCACAGACCGAGCTCGGCTCGCTACTCTCGATCGACTAGAAAGACTGCCCATGACTGCCACACCGCAAGAAGCCCAACTAGCCGTCAAGCGCGCGCTGTCTGAAGTCAACAAAGAACACGAAGCCGCCTACAGGGTCATCTTTGAAGCCGTAAAAATCTGCATCGCCGCAGGGATGAAGCGACAGGAAGCAGCCAAATTTCTCGATGTGCAGGCTCGAAGAATCGACCGCCGCGGACAGTACTTCCGATCACTCCTGGCGACTAGGAACCTGTTCCGGGGCGCCTTGAACTCCGGGGCCGGCTCATCGGCCGATGCTGCCGACGTCGAAGCCGTCGTTCGGCGAGCCTGGAAGCGCTAACTCGAAGCCGCATTTTGCTCCATAACTAAAATTTCTTGAGTTTGTGACATATTGGAACCATGTCACCATCAACGTCGTGCAGCCCAGCCGCGAAGATGGGCTCGAACGGGAATAACGCGGTCGACCTGCGGGAACGACCCCGAGGCGATTGGTGCGACACGGCAGCGACATCCCACTTAAGGGAACCTGATTCCGGTTCCATGGAGATTGTCCATGGAAAACCAAGGAATGAGGATGCCATGCCACAGCCCTTCAAGGGAGACCGCCGGAACATCACCGTGCGGATGCAGGCTGCTGATGCCCAGAAGCTGCAAGCTTTCTCGGACGTTACCGGCGACTCCAAGAGCGATGTTGTTGCTCGCCTGGTGATCGACTTCCTAAAGACCATCGACTTCGACAGCATCTCTGGCCAGGAGGCCCTGCCTATCGCTAAGGCCAGTTAAAAACTGAAGGCCCGCTTTCGCGGGCCTTCAAAAAGTATGACGTTCAGATCCACATCTTGGCGGATCAGCGATCTGAACTTATCAAGCTCCCCGTGAGGGGCGCTCCATTTGCTATACCCCGAAGGGACTAGCTGTTGTCTATGGTACCTGTAGCGGCTGTGTCGTCAACAACTGACGCACCGCGGACGGCGGGTCAAGTCACGCCAGATATGGCGTGGACCCTCGCCCCATTGATCTCCGGCGCACCGTCTTACCGTTTGGGACGTTGGATCGGCGGACGCTTCCAGTACCCGCGGCCACAGAATCCGCCCAGGATCACTGCTGCGTTGCCGATGCGGCCGGCGGCTGTCCTCATTCATGGGGCCGACGGTTCCGTTGCCACGCTCTGCCTTGACCTGGATACCTCCAAAGCGCTGCAAGGCGTTGTTGACGACGACGCCCGCCGGCTCGGGATCCTCTTGGAAAGTTGCGGTATCCGCTACGTCGCGGACGTCTCCCCCAGTGGCGGTCGCCACCTCTACATCCCGCTCGCAGAGCGCATGAGCGGCCCGGAGGCCCGGGAAGTCGTCGAAGCCCTGACCCTCCTGGCTCCAAGTCTCGATGCCAGCCCGCACCAGAATGTCACGGACGGCTGTATCCGGGTTCCGGGTTCCGCGCATAAGTCCGGCGGCCACCAGATCTTGACCACTCCCCTCACTGCTGCCTACGACATCCTCCGCCGCAGAAACCACGCCAGGGCTGTCACTGCGCTGCGGCTGGTCCTGGCACCCGAGCTCCGACGCGCCCGCGAACTGAAAGACCGTACGGCCAAGATGGCCGCCGCCGCGACGGCGCACGGCATCCGCGCCGTCCCCTTCGCAGGGAGCCAATCCCCCTTGCGTGTGCTGGCCCGTACCGGCCTGTACGACACGGCCAAGTACGCAAGCCCGTCAGAGGCCCGCATGGCGGTCCTGAACCACTTCGCCGCCTGTGGCTGGACCTTGGATCAGGTCCGCCTCGAGTTGGGCGGCCAATTCCCCGGCCTCGCAGCCCTTTACACCAGCACCGAACGGCAGAAACGCCTCATTGACGCGGAATGGGACGAAGCCTGCCGCTGGATCCAAAAAAGAGATGGCCAGCCGACAGGTAGAAGGAATGCCCGTATTAACGACACAAGCCCCACAGAACCCACAGGGGGGGCCGATAAAAGCCGCAGCACAGCTGCGGTGCACCAACTAGTCAACGATCTGGAAAATGTTCTCTACGCAGTCCTGGACCACCGACTTAAAGAGCGCGGACGTGAGGGCCTGAGTCTTCGCCTGCTGCTCCGGGCAGTGCTCGGATACATGCGAACCATGGAGACCGATCTGCTGGACGTAGGCTGCCGCACCTTCGCTACGGCAATGGGCAAACATCACGGCACCATCTCCAGGCTCCTCCCGACGCTCCAACAAGCCTCAGACGGCATCCTGACCAAAGTCTCCGATGCCCGCGGCCGCAACGCCGACGCCTACGTGATCCAACTCCCCCAGCACTTTGAACAACTCGCACGGGAACTCTCCTGGCGCAGCGGAAAAATCCATGGCATCCGACCCGTTTTCCGTGCCCTGGGCGACGTCGCCGCCCTCGTCTACGAATCCATCGAACGCGGACGCCTCTCCCCCACCACAGCAGCAATCGTCCGCTCTACAGGGCTCAGCCGTACAGCTGTCGAAACGGCTCTGGGCGCCATGAGCAGCTACAACATGATCGAACGCCGGCACGGGCAATGGACCATTACGGCCGGGACCAGCCTGACAGCGCTGGCCCGCCGGCTCGGGGCCATTGACGACGCTGCAGAGCAGATCAGCCGCCATCGAAAGCAACGCGCAGCCTGGCACGCCTGGCTCGACAGGAACCTCACGCCCGAACTCGCGGAATACGAATTGGAAAACCCCGACTCGGACTTGTACTGGATTCCTCCTTCAGAAGACGAACTGGACTGGGGCGGGACGCTGTGGCGAGTGGCATGACGCTTCGCCGCGAGCAGAAGCCGTGAACCCAGCAAACAAAGTCAGCACGTATCTACTTGCTTCACCGGTTTCACAAGTGAATACAGCGGAGAAATGGAAACCGGTTTCACAAGTAAAGCCAGTGTTGCGGGGGGAGTGTCACGCCGGTCCAGGTACTGAAGAGCTGCTGGGTTCACTTTCTTTACAAGTGAACCCAGCAAACAAAGTCAGCACGTATCTACTTGTTTCACCGGTTTCACAAGTGAAAAAAGCGAAGACACGGAAGCCAGCTTCACAAGTAAAGCCAGTGTTGCTGGCTACGCTTGGATCACTTTGGAAGGGGCTTTGATGAAAAACGATCTGGACCGCGGTGCCCTGAGCCGCGTTATCGCGGTAATCAACGGCAAAGGCGGGGTCTTTAAGACAAGCCTGGTGGCCAACGTGGGTGGACTCCTCGCTGAGGGCGGATCGCGTGTGCTCCTCGTGGATCTCGACCCTCAAGGAAACCTCGCCGAGGATCTCGGGTACGCCGACCAGGGTGACGGCGGCAGGAGTCTGGCGGCTTCGCTGTGTTTCGGGGGAGAGCCCGACCTGCTGACCGGCGTCCGGCCCAACCTTGATGTCATTGCCGGCGGCCCTCATCTCGACGATGCTGCGGCATTTCTTGGAGCCAAAGCCCAGAAGGACCGTGACGCAGCGCAGTTGGCCCTGGCCAAACTGCTTGCCAGCGTCGCGGGGGAGTACGATCTGGTCCTGCTGGACTGCCCGCCGGGAAATGAGCCTCTGCAGGCGGCCGCGGTGGCTGCCGCCCGCTATGCACTGGTGCCGCTGAAGACAGATATGTCCAGCCGTAAGGGTGTCGCCGCCGTCGCGGCACGCATGGACAGCGTCGTCGGCCTCAATCCCTCGCTGGATCTGCTGGGTGTTGTCCTCGTCGGTACCGGTACGAATTCCAAGCAGGTTCACAAGGTCACCCGCGACCACCTCACTGCCGATTTTGGCACAGACGAAGTGCTGTTTCCGATGAGCATCCGCCATGCGGAGGCCACGGCGCAGGCGTGCCGTGAGCGTGGATTGCTGGCCCACGAGCTCGAGCGGGAGCTCAGCAAGGGACCGAAATGGTGGGAGGTCCTGCGCGGTGAAGCGAAGGCCGGTAACGCCGGGCCAAAATCTGCCTCAAGTGTGGCCGAAGACCTCCACGCAGTAGCCATGGAAGTGACCCGCCGCATCGCCGTCGCAGAATCCCAGGAGGTCAACGCGTGAGCGCCGAACCGACACCCAGCCGCCCCGCACTTGGATTGCCCCCACGGCGCACAGCAGCGCCGGCCGCCGAGGCGCCGCTGGCAAGGATGCTCCCCGGGCACCGCCCGGAGGTACCAAAGAAGTCAGAACCCAAAGAAGCCGACACAGCAAATATGACGGTGAGTATCCCCGCCGCGCTGCGGAACCGGGCGCGGGCCGCATACCGGGCGACCAGCTACGCCGAAGGGGATAACACCTGGAGTCACTTCGTGGCGAAAGCCATCGAAGCAGAGACGGCCCGCCGCGAAGCCGAACACAATGACGGTGCGATGTACCCTTCCTGGGGTGAAAACCTCCCCGGTGGGCGTCGGCTCAAAGACAGCTGAACAGCAGTATCCGGTTCATAGCCGGAGACTGATGCGTACGGGACTGTTCTCGTTCCGCGCCAGCAAGCAATTCACCACCTTACGTGACGTGGTTCCGTTCCTGACACGCTGCCGGTATGCTGCGTTGGCTGTCGGGCAGCACCGAGTCGCGCTTGCCGGGTAACCTCACTTCAGTCTTCTGGAGACCGGGGGAGATGACGGTTTAAGCGCCTTCGGACAGTCAAATGGCTTGGTCTCGATGGTGCCTGGAATTGGAATAGTGTGGAGGGCAAAGGCTGACGTTGGCTTGGGGGAGACGACAGTATGAACGCCTGTTAACGCCAACCGAAAATAGGACCAATAGTGCCATTTGAAAACGGGGCCACGGGGTTGTGGTTCTATTGTGCCGTACTGGCAGCGGGTTGGTGTTTTTTGAGCCGGTAGCTGTTGCCTTTGAGGCTGATGACGTCGGCGTGGTGGACGATCCGGTCGATCATGGCCGAGGCGATGGTCAGGTCCCCGAAGACATCGCCCCAGCGGGCGAACGGGAGGTTGGACGTCAAAATCATGGACGCGTGTTCGTAGCGGCTGGAGACAAGCTGGAAGAACAGGTTCGCGGCGTCCTGGTCAAACGGGATATAGCCTACTTCGTCAATTATGAGGAGCCCGTAGCGGCGTAGCTTGACCAGTTCCTGGGCGAGTTTCCCGCGGGAATGAGCCTCCTGCAGCCGGGCGACCCAGCCGGTCGCGGAGTCGAAAAGGACCCGGTGCCCGGCCTTGGCCGCCTTGATGGCGATCCCGACCGCGAGGTGCGTTTTGCCGGTACCGGGCGGCCCGAGCAGGACCACGTTCTTGGCCTCGGAGAGGAACACCCCGGTGCCCAGATGCGCGATGAGGTTCCGGTCCGCGGAGGGTTGGTGGTCGAAGTTGAACTCCTCAAGGTCCTTGTGCGCGGGGAACCTTGCGGCCTTGATCCGGGTCGCCGCTCCGGAGGCTTCGCGTTCGGAGACTTCACGGGAGAGGACCGCGGCCAGGTACTCCTCATGGGACCAGCCGGCGTCCCGGGCCTGGTCGCCGAGACGGCGGAACCCGTCGCTGATCCGTGGTGCGCGCAGAGCCCGGGCGTAGTACTCGATCTGTGACGGTGTCCCGGTCATGACGCCGTCTCCAGCAGCCCCGCCGGCTGTTGGCCGAGGTCGATGCCAAAGATCTCATCATAGGCGGCCAGATCCCGCACCTGCACAGATTCTGGCGGTTCGGGGCGGTGGACTCTTTGGGTCCGGAAGTCCCGGCGCATCACCGCCGCGCGGGCCACGTGGGTCGGATCGGTCACCACCAGATGCCGGGCCCAGACCCGGACGTGGGTAGCGATGATGACGCCGTCATGGGTGACCCAGACGGTGTCCAGATCAGCGACGACATCCACGATCCGCCCAATGAACGACGGGTCCACGGAATAGTCGTTGGAGAACACCCGCACGTAGTAATCCCGCGGCAGCCGCACCGCGTTGCGGAACATGGTCTCCGGGCTTACCGGCGGCAGTTCCCGCATCCTTTCCCGGTCCAGGACGATCAGCTCGTCAGGGCGGCCGTGGCGGGACCGCGAGTACCGGTGATTGGCCTTGGGCAGCCAGTCCTCCAGCTGGCCGTTGAAATCCGCTGGTGACCGGAAGTCCCGGCCCGGCATGAAGCGTTGCCGGAAGAACCTGTTCATCCTCTCGACCATGCCCTTGGACTCCGGATCCCGCGGCGGAAGCAGCTTGATCTCCAACCCGAGGGACCCGGCGAACGCGGCCACCGGCTGGGTGGGCCGGCGCCTGCCGATGCCGGACTCGTTGTCCCACAACAGCCGGGATGGAACCGCCTGCGCGTCCTGGAGCAGAGTCCACATTCCGCCCAGAAGGTCCGGCGTCGTCCGTGAGGGCAGCATTCGGGCCTGGATGAATCCCGAGAACGCCGAAGTCATCACCAGCACAGGAGGTGTATCGTTCTGGCCCGCACCGATGGGCAGCGGCTCGTGCGGGAACCAGAGATCGCACTGGACCTGGAACCCCGGCTCGTGGACCAGACGATCGGCCGGGTCCGGCGGGGCGTATTCAGGCCGGATCACGGCGACCTTCGTTCGGAACAACGACGCGGAACCAGACCAACCCACCCGCTCCGCGAGCGTTGCGGCCGGCATCGTCGGCGTCTTCACCAACAGCTCCCGCACCCTTGGAGCAAACGCATCAAAACTCGACACTCCGGCCGCCCGCTGGTACTTCGGCGCCCGGTCCGACTCCAGCGCCCGGTCCACCGTTCCGCGGGAAACACCCACGATCCTGCCGATCTCACGCTTAGAGTGCTTGCCCGTCGAAAACAGGTGGCGTATCTCCGCCCAATCATCCAAATTGATCACCTTCCATAATGGTCGGTGGCCCTGTTTTCAGTTGGCGTTCCTGGCCCTATTTTCGGTTGGCGTTAACAACGCCGAACGAAGGACCCCTTTTGGCCCGCAGAATCCATGTCCAGCTGATCGATGATCTCTCCGGAGAGGACGCCCAGGAAACCATTAGGTTCTCTATTGACGGCGTCGATTTCGAAATCGACCTCTCAGCAGACAATGCCGCTGACCTGCGCGACACGCTGAAAGGGTACGCCGCTAAGGGCCGGCGCCTTCGGGGCCCGTCCGGTACCAGCGGTGGACGCACCCCGGCGAGGGTGCGCGAAGAGACTCAGAAGGTTCGTAACTGGGCCGCTGAGAACGGGTACAACCCCAGCCCCCGTGGTCGTATCAGTGAGTCCATCATGCAGGCCTACGCCGCTGCCCAAGGCTAGCTAGAGCGCAGGCGGAAACGAGCCTTTGACCTGATGTAAGTATCGGGAGGTGCCGGTTACGAGTGGCTTTACTGCTTCATCTTATATCTGTCAGTCGCTCCGCGAACGACAGATATGGCGAGGGAGTTGTACCTCGCTGCCCATATCGTGTCGTGCGGCGAAGTGCCCGTGATAGAACAAGGACTCTCCGTGCCCGCGTCACAGCGACATAGAATGTCCGCAGTTCGCTAGCCCGCTCGGCGTCCGACTTTGCTCGAAAATCGGGGATCTGACCTTCATTCATACCGACGACGGCGACGGCACGGAACTCTCTCCCCTGAGATTTGTGGACCGTTAGGAGCTGCACTCCTTGCGTGGCCGAGCCACGCTGACGACGCGAGCAAAATAGGCGGAAGTCCGTCCAAGACCGCGAATCACGATCTACATTGGCGTTGTAGTCCCGCCACGCCTTCTCAATCTCCTCGACGTCAGCGTTCCAGGAGGCGAGCTCGGAAGTGCTTGCGTCCCTATCGCGGACCAAACTGCCCAGACTTTCAATGAACCGCCCCATGTCGGTTTCGTCAACCAACTCTGCCAGCGCCGCGATGAGGGAGTTGTCATGAGCACGGATAACCGTCTCGATTTGCTTGCGGCTCTTGAGCAACTCTGGGTCTTGATCGATCAGTCGGGCCAGTTGCCACTGAGGCGAAAAATGTCCTGCAGAGGCATTAAACGCAATGAGCTCCAGCACTACCTTTCCGGCAAGTCCCTCCAGCCAGTCCTCTGCGTTACTGCTCGTCGAATAATCTACGTCTCTTTCTTCGAGCACCTTGGCTATCCCGCGAAGCGCCGAAGCAGAGCGTCCAAGGATAGCGATGTCTTCTGCTCGCATCTTGACTGATTCCCCATCAGCGACTGCCCGCTTGGGAAGGCCAAATTGAAGGAGATCCTCTACCCAGTCGCTGATCTCCCGTGCTTCATCGCTTTCATCTGTTCCGGAGACAAATTCAATACGCCCAGGTGCCGCGTGAGGCTCTGTAGGAGACTGGTTCTGACCAAGCTCGCCTGCTATTAGTCCTGCAAGCTTGCTAATAATGGCCGCAGACCTAAAATTTTCTGTCAGCTCTATGATCTCTGCGTCGTACGAACGCGCGAAACGGTTGATTAGGTCCGGGTCGGCTCCGGCGAAGCTGATTATCGATTGCTTGTCGTCCCCGACAAGCATCACCGCGGGCCCTTCACCTGGCGCACCAATGATGGCTGTAAGTAAACGATATTGCGCGGGTGTCAGGTTCTGAGCCTCATCAATTACTACATGCGTGTAAGTGCGCGCCAGTTGGCGACGAACAGACTTAAGGGCAAGTATTTCGAAAGCCGCATCAAGAAGGGCCGGATAATCCAGGGCCGGGAGACTGGCTAGAGCTCGTCGCCAGTCCTCCACCTCCGCGGTTTCAATCGTCCGTGCGCGATTGATGTCGATCTTGCGTAACTGCTCAAGTGGATCTACAGCGGGTCCCAGCCCCTGGCTGTTGAGCCACTGATTCAACAACTCGACTCGATCCTCGTCTCGAGTCAGGATTTCTGGTTCAATTGGCAAACCGATTCTGGTCGAGTGCTGACGAAGCAGTGCGTGAGCGAATCCATGAATCGTCTCGGTCGTAACTCGCTCAGAGTCGGCGCCGGCACGCAAACGCAGGCGTTCCCCTAATTCCTCAGCCGCCTTGTTTGTGTAGGACAGTGCAAGGACTCGCCCGACACCGTCCCGAGTCGTGAGAAGTCGTTGCACGCGTCGCGCCACTACTTCGGTCTTACCACTCCCGGCGCCGGCCAACACCACGATGGCACGAGAGTCAGAGTCAATCGCCTTCTGCTGCTGGAAGCTCAGTGAGACATCGGAGTTCTCATCTTCAAATTGCGACATCAATTTTTCGGATCAATTCTTGTAGGGGATTGGGCCAACTATGCCAGTCAGTATGGCGATCGATGAGCGCACGAGCCAAGAAAGTGCCCGAACTGCCCTTTAGTCCTTTCATCTGTTTCATGGTGTCGCCTGAAAGTCCTGGTTGAATCGTCTGACAGGCCGCAAGACACATTTCCTCGTCAAAGGTCATGAGCATGGTTTCGATTGCACCAGCAACTGGATTACCGGAGGCATCGGTACCGTTGATCCATATAACCTCAGGTGGGTTCGCAGCATTCGCATTTTGAAGCGCCTTAACTGCAGTAATTCCATCTTCATCGCTATCAGCGAAGATAAAGCAGGGGGTATTAGTCATTGCCGAGAACTTCACTGCGGCGGTGGCAAGCTCGTTTGACAAACTGCCGGGGTCTACCACCGTGATTCCATGTGACTTCCCGCCAAGCGCATAGCGTAAAGCAACCGGAAGGAACGCGCGCTCGGTAGCTCCGTCTCCAATGACCACGCAACTCGAAAAGATAAGCTCCCCAAAAGGCCTTTCCACTAGTCTTCGTAGCTTCTCCATTTCTTGCTTATGGAGACTTGGTCGAAATGCGCGGTGCACTGCTGTCCCATCGCTCGACGCTGGTCCGAGATCGATGATCCTAGTCGATCCATTTGCAGTCTGCACAAGACGGATCGATGCGGGGTCGACTGACGTAACTAGATGAGCCGAGTGGGTGCTCACAACCTTCTGTCCGCGCATACCCACCAAGAGCTCAGCCAACTCCATCGCGGCTTGCGGGTGAAGATGTGCCTCTGGCTCTTCGACGAGGGTGATCGGTGTAGGAGGAACAGCGCTTCCGTCGCGACCCAGGCGACGCTCGTACAAGACACCTTGCACTTGCAACGATGACAAGCTCCGCGACCCTGCACCGTGAAAACGAATCGGAAGGGGACCGGCACCCGTGTCCAAATCAATGGAGATGAGCCGACCCAATTCTTCAAGACTTGTAGGAAGGGGATTCAATGCCGGAGACCCTACACTCCCTACGAGGGAATGGAGTCTGGCGAGTTCGCTGTCAACTGATTTGAGGGTTTGGCTGCCAGCAAAAATTTCTGCGCTCAACAGACCAAGCTGGGTCTCTAATGGTTCGCGTTGGGGCTCAGGGATTTCGAGATCTGAGAGTACCTTACGAATGCTTGAACCTTGTCTCCCTAACTCATCACGTAGGTCTCGACCTGTGTTGATCAGGTCTACTGCGAAAGCCCTCCGTTGCCTGGTCGACAAGTTGGTCGGCGACGTCAAGTGGTCCCACTTCCTACCGACGGAGTCAAATATTAGAAAGTAGGATTCCGTTCGCGCACCACCACCCTCTGCAGAGCGGGATACTTTAGTTCGCCAGGCGATCCGCTCCACAAGCGGCGTTTCATTGAGTACCTGTGTTCTATTCTCGAACAACTGCGTGAAGTTAGTTTCAAACTCCTCGTCGTCGTCAGGCCTGGAAGGAGCGCCGGGAGAAACGATTACATCAATCTCCGGGCTGATATCGCTTCCAACGGAGAAGTCGTCAACTTCGGCGGGACGCCCGCCAAGCGCAACTTGCAAAGCAGAAATGATTCTTGATTTTCCCGCATTATTTCGCCCCGCCAACACAGTGACGTGCGGCTCCAACTCAATCTCGCAAAACTTAATTCCCCGAAAGTTCCGAATAATTAGCCGTTCGATGTAGGGCCTACTTTGGCGCACAGCGTCCGAGGGCACACCTGACATCGCGTTCATCCCTCTAACATAACTGCGGGTCCGCAGCGCAGGTGCTTCCCGCGCCGGGGACACTGGCACTATTGAGCTTCCTTCCCTTTGTCTGTCCCCAGGACATCCTCTAGAAGGCTTCAATGACACAGTTCCCCTAGCTAGCGTGTCAGTTTCAGAAGCCGTCTGCACGGAACGTCGGAAGCCGTTCGCACCATTAGCTTGACGAAGCTGGTCCATGAGGTGAACCTCGGCCCGGTGACTGGTTTTATCCGCGTAGGCAGTGCGGCACACAGAGCCACCGAAGTGTCAGGCGCCGTCCCACATCCTTGCCACGCCTTAGTCTCACAAACGATCCATTGCTGAGACGGTCGGGCCATTTCTCAGAGAGTTTCAGAAGTGCCCGGAATGTCGTTTTTCGAAGTCGTCTGCACTGGCATCCGCGGTAGCCCGGGGGTTGTGCAGACGGGTTTGAACACGCGTCTGTTCAAACCCGCCTGCACAACAGGCGTTCTGTCTCAAAGCCGCCTGCACTACCTTTAACTATGGCTTTGAGGCGCCGACACCGTCGTTGCCGGCATGACTAACGAGGAACCGCGGATCGTTGAGCGGGGCCTGCTGGCCATGTCCGATTCGGAGTGGGATGAGGCAGTGCGACAGGCTGCGGTGATTGCTCCCTTGGCTGCGTTGGATGTTGTCGGGCAGGGGGCAGTCAATGATGCTGCTGCCCAGCTGGGTGTGTCGCGTCGGCAGGTTTACGTGCTGATCGACCGGTACAGGCGCGGCACCGGCAGAGTCACGGATCTGGTTCCTGGCCGATCGGGCGGCGGCCGCGGAGGCGGCCGGCTGACGCCACCGGTGGAAGCGGTGATCGACGGGCTGATCCGCAAACGCTATCTGAAGCGGCAGAAGCTTTCCCTGGCGGTGGTTCACCGCGACATCGTCCGCGCCTGCACGGAGGAGGGATTGCCTGCCCCGTCGCGCAGCACTGTTGCCCGCCGCGTCGCTGAATTGCATCCAGCGACCGTCGCCCGCCGTCGGGAAGGCCCCGATGCCGCCCGTCCGCTGCAGTCGGCCGGAGGTATCGTTCCGGAAATCTCCGCCCCGTTGGAACAGGTCCAGATCGATCACACCGTGATTGATCTGGTCATCGTGGACGAGCGCGATCGACAACCGGTCGGCCGCTCGTATCTGACCGCGGCCATCGACGTTTACAGCCGCTGCCTGGTCGGCATGGTGGTCACTCTTGAGCCCCCATCGGCAGTTTCCGTCGGGCTCTGCCTGGCCCACGTGTGCAGCGACAAGCGTCCGTGGCTGGAGGGCTTGGGGATTGGAGGGGACTGGCCGATGAGCGGCAAGCCGCGGCTGCTGTACCTGGATAACGCGTCCGAATTCAAGAGTGAGGCCCTGCGCCGCGGCTGCGAACAGCACGGTATACAACTGGACTACCGACCCCTGGGGCGGCCGCACTACGGCGGCATTGTGGAGCGGGTGATCGGCACGGTCATGGCGCAGATCCATGAACTCCCTGGGACGACGTTCTCCAATCCCGTGGAACGACGAACCTATGATTCGGAGAAGACTGCCGCATTGACGTTGAATGAGCTGGAGCGATGGCTGGCCCTGGCTGTGGTTTCCTATCACGGCAGCATCCATAGCGGCCTTGCCCAGACACCTGCCGCACGCTGGGATCAGGGCATCACCGAATCCGGGAAACCGCCGGTGGTCACCAGCCCCACGGCGTTTCTGGTGGACTTCCTGCCGGTGCTCCGCCGCAAGCTCGGACGCACCGGTTTCGTCATCGACCACGTGCACTACTTCGCCAACGTGCTCAAGCCCTGGATCGCCCGGCGGGACCGGTTGGAGCGGTTTGTCATCCGTCGGGATCCTCGTGACATCAGCAGGATCTGGGTGCTGGACCCGGAGGGCAACAACTACGTTGAAGTCCCGTACCGGGCCCTGTCGAATCCTGCGGTGACACTGTGGGAACACCGCCAGGCTGTAGCGCGGCTGCGCGAGCAGGGGCGTGCGCAGGTCAACGAGCAGGAGCTGTTCCGCATGATCGGACAGATGCGCGAGATCGCCAGCACCGCGCAGCGCGATACCCGGCGGTCGCGCAGGGATCGGGAGCGCCGGAGCCAGCTGAAATCCGGGCACAATCTCAATGTTTTGAAACCGCCGCCGGACGGGATGGCCGGCGAACCTCCGCAGGCCGCGCCGTTTGATGACATCGAGGAGTGGTAGCTGTGGATGAATATCCTTTGGAGGACCTGTCCCATCTCCAGGACTCCGCACGGGAAATAGCACGGTTGCCGGGGCCGGAACGGACCCAGCGGATCCGTGCCGACCGATGGATCGGCTACCCCCGCGCCCAGGAAGCCCTCGCCCGGCTCCAGACCTTGTACGAGTGGCCGGTCAGGCAGCGCATGCCCAACCTGTTGCTGGTCGGGCCGACCAACAACGGCAAGTCAATGATCATCGAAAAATTCCGGCGCCGGCATCCATTAGTTTCCGGACCCGACCGGGAACTAATCCCGGTGCTCAGCGTGCAGATGCCCTCCGATCCCTCCGTCGCCCGCTTCTACGCCGCGTTATTGGCGGCAACGGGAGCTCCCGTCCAACCGCGCCAGCGGCTGGCCGAACTCGAACGGTTAGCCGTGTTCCTGCTGCGCGAGGTCGGGGTGCGGATTCTGGTGATTGACGAACTGCATAACGTGCTGGCAGGCAGGGAGAGCGGCCGCCGGGAGTTCCTGAACCTGCTGCGCTTCCTGGGAAACGAACTGCGGATCCCCCTGGTAGGGGTCGGAACCCGGGAGGCGTACCTGGCCATCCGCTCCGATGACCAGCTCGAAAACAGGTTTGAGCCCATGACCCTGCCCTTATGGGAGGTTAACACCGACCTGTTGTCCCTCCTGGCCAGCTTCGCGTCATCCTTCCCGCTACGCCAGCGCTCGGATCTGGCCACCGAGGATATGGCCCGCTACCTGCTCACCCGCAGCGAAGGGACCATCGGCGAACTGACCATGCTGCTGACCGAGGCAGCCGTGGCGGCCGTAGACAGCGGCGAGGAATCCATCAACCACCGGACGCTCACCCTGGCAAGCTACGACGGTCCCGCTGCCCGGCGCCGCAAGTTCGAACGCGAACTGATGTGATGCCCACGCCGCGCTGGCCCCTACACCCGGCCCCCGCAGAGGCCGAGGCCCTGTCCTCCTGGCTGAACCGGCTGGCCTGCACCTACCGGATGGACACCTCCGCGCTCCTGGAACACGGGCTGGGCCAAGGAAGAATCCAGGACCGGCACCTCGACGAGAACCCACCGGCCACTCTGCTGACGGAACTGGCCAGGTGCAGCGGCGTCGGCCGGGACCGGCTCGGTGCGATGAGCCTGGCCGGCTGGATACCGTGGCTGTTCGACAGCCTGGAACCTGACCCCGAGGCCTACAAAACCTACGTCCATCAGTTCTCCATGCTGCTGCCGCCCGGACGGCGCACAATCTACAGCCCTCCTCGGTGGCTGCCGTGGATCCCGGAACACGGGCCCCGCAAGGCCTGCCCGGACTGCCTGCAATCCCCGGAACCCGCGGCGCTTCTGCTTTTCTGGCAACTTCCACTCATGCTGAGCTGTCCGCGGCACGGCCGCCGCATCGAAACCTACGAGGGCCTGCCCCCGGACTACCTGCGCTGGACCTCCGCGATCTCTGACCCGCCCGCGACCCGGGACGCAGTCACACTCATGGACCGGCGAACCTGGCAGGCACTAACGACAGGATCAGTAGACCTGCCCCGCCGCCGCGTTCACGCAGGCATCTGGTTCCGACTCCTGCGCACCCTACTGGACGAGCTCTCAACCGCCCAAGGACGATACGGGCGGCAGTTGGCAGAGGTCCGCCATGTCTGGGAGTACTGCGGTCACCCGTTTCGGGCAGGCATGCATGCTTGGCGCCCGTTCGAGAACCTGCAATGGGAGAAGCAAAAGCAACTGCTCGAAGCCGCCGCCGCCACCATGAAACTCATCGAAGCCGGCACACTCAGCGCATTCGGCACCTCGGTAGACCTCCTGCTGCCCGAGCCCGCCAGCAGGATCGACGACGGAACCCCACCCACCCGACCGTCAGCAACGGCCGCCAAACGGACAGCAACTGCCAGCCACCGGACGGAACCAGCGCCGGGCGATGTGTGGGAGCAGGCGTTCGCTGCGATGGAGGAAATCGTTGCCTCAGCCAGAGAGGACCCCGCAGCCGCCCAACAGTTTTACCGCTTCGCACTGTATGGATGCCGGAATGAAGACTCCGTCCGACGCCTTCGGCAGACCTTCGCCGAACTTCAGATACCCCTCGACTTTCTGTCACAAACAAAAGATCCGCCACCCTTTGCATGACTTAGAATAAATAACGGGTTAAGTGACATTTTCTGATTCCAGCCGGAGTCGGAATCACGCTGTCACTTAAACGAACGTATAAATGACAAGGGAAAATCATGCTGGTCGGATACATGCGCGTCTCCAAGGCCGACGGCTCCCAGAGCACCGACCTGCAGCGCGACGCGCTCCTGGTTGCCGGCGTAGGGCCGGGACAGTTGTATGAGGACAAGGCCTCCGGCACCAAGGACGACCGCCCGGAACTGGCCGCCTGCCTGAAGGCGTTGCGCAACAAGGAAGACACCCTGGTGGTGTGGAAACTGGACCGGCTCGGCAGGAACCTCCGGCACCTGGTCAACATCGTCCACGACCTGACCGAACGCGGCATCGGGCTCAAGGTCCTTACCGGCCAGGGCGCCGCCATCGACACCACCACCGCCTCCGGGAAACTCGTCTTCGGCATCTTCGCCGCCCTCGCCGAATTCGAACGCGAACTGATCTCCGAACGCACCCTCGCTGGCCTCGCGTCCGCCCGCGCCCGCGGCCGCAACGGCGGACGCCCCTACAAAATGACCCCGGCCAAACTCCGTCTCGCCATGGCCTCCATGGGCAAGCCCGACACAAAAGTGAGCGACCTCTGCACCGAACTGGGAATCACCCGCCAGACCCTCTACCGGCACGTATCACCCACCGGGGAACTGCGCGCGGACGGCGAAAAGCTCCTTTCCCGGTAAGGGGCAGGAACGCGGTTGACGTGCCCGCCTCACAAAGAGCTGAGATGGCCAAGCCCGTTACATGAGGTGGGCCTATGACGAAATCCGACGCCCGGCAACGGATCACCTCCCGGGCCCGCTGAGGCCGACCGCGGCCAGGTCTTGAACCCAGAATCCAAGTACGAGCTGATCATCGAACGTGACGACAGCTGCGTCCAGACCGACCTGGTCGAACAGCCAAGGAGGAGAACCGGGAGCGCTGGGAACTGCTGGCAACCACCGCCGCCTACTACGCGGCCGCCGCCGACAACTCCAACTCCAGGGTGTCGCCCGACATCCTCCGGCACGAAAAAGGCCGCTCCCTTAATTTGGGGGCGGCCTTCTTGTGTTGTCCGCTCAGCGGGGGGTCTTGTCCTTCACGACCACTAAGACAGCCAGTATTGCCGTGGCAAGAGCTGCCGGCAAGGTGATAACCGGGGCGCCGGGGAGACCGCTGTTCCCGCTGGACATGAAGCCCAGGCATGCGATCACGACGAGGGCCGCGAAGGATGCCACGAGCCATGGGGTCGCCCCGCCACGCTTGCGCTGCTTGGCAATGATGACGATTCCCGTGACGAGGCAGCCGATGGAGCCGACGATCAGGAAGAAGTTCATCCACCCGTTAAAGGGAGTACTGGCGCCGCCGTGCTTTGAGAAGAGGAACGCTCCGGCGAAGATTATTCCCACTACCGAGAGGACCAGGGCCACGACGCCGGCGGAGATGCGCAGCGGGGATGCAGCCGGCGCGGGCTTCCGGTTCGCTGGTGCAGGGTGCTGCCCTGCCCCGTAGTCGACACCGGTCTCGGTGCGGAGCGGCGGGCTCGTGGGTCCTTCGGTGTTCAAGTGGTCTCCTGCGGTGAGTGACGATGACTGGCCTGGGGCTAGCAGCCGCCTGCAGATCAAGCAGAAGTACCCCCATGGGCGTCATTGTATTCCGGCCCGAGGCCATTCCGGTGAGCCGTCTACGCGTGTCCCTGCATATGGGAGATTTTGAGAGAGAAAGGTCAAACGAACCAATCGCCCATGCCCACTCTCCACACGGGATCGATCACGGACGGGCGGATCCCGGAACTCAGCGCACAGGGTAGTCTGGCTCCAGCTCGATCGGGTACCCGGAATCCTTACAGCCTTTGACGAGGTTGTCGCGGGATTTGTCGAGCATCCCCCTGACATCCAGGAAGGTGTACGGAAGGTCGGACTGGGTCGCCGTTTTCTCGTACATTGCCTCCTGACTGACGATGGCACTGAGATGAGTTTGGACGTCCCCGGATGCCTTCTCTGCACCGGCCTTGGCGGTGTCTGCCAGCTTCTTCAGGGAGGGGCGGTAATCGGCACCCCTCGAATCGACTGTGATCAACTTGTCGCGAAGGTCGACGGCGTTGTAAGTCGTCTCGAAGTCCTTGCACGGGGCTTCGTTCTGGGCGGAGGAGCAGCCGCTGAGGGCCATGACGCCGGCGATGGCGACGAGGATGGGGAGAGTTTTCACTGGGTTAGCCTATCTTTCTGTCGGCTTCACAGCCCCGCCGCTTCGAGACGGGCCGTAACTAACTGCCCCATCCAGGTATTTGGACGTCCCACGGTTTGTGACGTCCCACGGTTTGTGCAGAGAACTTCGGAAATTTCGTGCAGACGACTTCGGAAAATGACACGGAATTTCGCGGTTCGACACGGACCGTCCCTGTCTCAAAACCCGTCCAACAACACGTAGTCTCACAACGGCAAATGGATCGGGTTTTAGAGAATAGCGGGGAACCATGGCTGTAATCGGGTACGCGAGGGTTTCCACTGCGGAACAAAACCTTGATCTGCAGCTCACTGCACTGCAGTCCGCCGGCGCAGCCCGGACCTTTGCCGACAACGGCGTTAGCGGATCCACAGTGGAACGCCCTCAGCTGTCCAAGGCCCTGGACCGCCTGGAGGCCGGCGACGTACTCACCGTATGGAAGTTGGACCGTTTGGGCCGCAACACCCGCCACGTACTGGATCTCATTGAGGACATCCGAGAACGGGGAGCAGGGTTCCGGTCCCTGACCGAAGGTCTGGACACAACCGGGCCCATGGGCACGGCGGTGCTGACGATTATGGCCGCATTCGCGCAGCTGGAGCGCGACACGATGATCGAACGCACCAGGGCCGGACTCGCTGCGGCCGCGGCCAACAACCGCCACGGCGGAAGACCCCGCAAAATCGACGACGCTGGCGCTGCCCGGGCCAAGGAACTCAAAGGCAAAGGAATCAGTGCCTCAGATATTGGCAAGATGCTCGGAGTATCCCGCGCCACGGTCTACCGATACCTCCTCTAGGCAAGCGGGTGTGGGCCCGAGGTCCAGTTGATTCCCGCGGAAAAGGTGCGACGCCGCCAAGGGCAGACCCCTCAGTGACTTCAGACAGGTAGCCTGTGACCTGCATCAACAATCCTTTGGGGGAACTTCTTGACACGCTCTGGTCTCACCGGTGCCCTGCCCGTTCTGTTTTCCGCACTGCTGCTGACGGGATGTGGTGCTGGATCGCCTGTCGCAGCTCCGAGTCCGTCCCCGTCGAGTTCCACTACTTCTGCGGAGCCGTCGCCCAGCCCGACCCGCGCGACGCCTAAGCCAACGCCAACAGCAGTCCCGGCGGGCCTGAAGTATTCGCTCTCCTGCTCGGCTGGCGGTGCTTCCCGGACAAAGATCACCGACTACAAGGCGGCGTGGGCGACCCCGTTCGACCTGTGCACAGCCGACGCCACCACAGGCGCTCAGAGCCCCGCAGAGAAGGCCGCCGGCACCGCGTCCGGAGGTACGTCCCCGGACACCGCGAAATACCTCTACGCGCTCTGCGCCACTACTGCCGGACACTACTTCGAAGGCGAAGTCAGTGAGGCGCAGGCCAAGGAGATCGCCGCGGCACTGTCGCTCTGCCCGGATCACCCCAAGCGGGCGGCCCTGGAAGGGAGCGCGGCCGCCGGCGGCGCTCTGGAGGCGGACCGGGCCAACGGCAAACTCGTCTACTCCGGCAAGTACCTCGTGGGCAAAGATGTACAGCCCGGCACCTGGCAGTCCCAGGGCGAGGGGGTCGAGGACTGCTACTGGGAGACCTCGGACGCTCAGGGCAGGATCATCGCGAACAACTTCACCAGCGTCTCTCCCCAGTTCACGATCAAAGTCCCGCCCTCGGCTGCCGGATTCACCGTAGAGGGCTGCGGGTTCCGCTGGATTAAGCCGTGATCAAACTTCCTGTCGAGGACGAAGACGAGGTCCAGTACAGCCAATGGATCATGAAGTTGTTCGACAGAACGGAACAGATTGATTCCGCTCTGGAGCCTCTGACTAATCCCCTTGAAGGTTCGCCTCTGTTCCTGGATGACGCCAGGTGCCCGCACTACGCCGTCTCCGGTTATGCAGCCGGCCAGCTCTCCGTGGCAATGGGCTGCGTGGCTTCTCTGAAGCAGATGCTAGTGCAGGAGTCTGAGGACCGGATCCATATGGTGGCCAGCCCCTTTGGCGCCTATGCCTTGGTGCGGAACGCCCTGGACTCCGCAGCGGTTGCACTGTGGCTCCTGGAACCGGGCAGCGGCACCCTGCGCATCAAACGGCGGATAATGCTTGCCGTCGACGAGGTTAGCAAGGGCGCAGCCCTCCGCCAGACAATGGATCAGCCTTCCACTAAAGCAGAGCGCCGGATCCGGCTGAAGCAAGTGGCAGAACTCGCCGGCCTGCAGGAGTGGAACCCGCTCAGCAAAGATAAAGCCCTTCCGACCATGACGCAGATACTCAAGGACTTGGAAAGGCTGCATGCCAATCAGGTCCTCCCTTGGTTAGCGGTCTGGCAGCTGGCAAGCGGGCACGCACACGGGAAGCAATGGGCTCAGCTCGCCTCCAATGACCTCGACGTGATCGAAGGCACCCGCACTGCTACGGGTGCGCAGTTCCAGATGACGATCCGCTATGGGATGCTCGCTGCCGTTCTCTTCGAAGCGGTCCAGCTCGTGGAGACCGCCGGTACCCGATACGTCGAATTATCAGGTGGCCACAGGGAGTAGATGGATGCGGCCGCCGCGACGAATGGGTCGGCCAACGGTGCACCAAATGCTCCAACCGTGACGGGTCATTTGGAACGGGACTTGTGGAATAACTTGCGGAACAGTCAGGCTACTCCGCACTCCGCGGATTCTTGTCAGTTTCAGAAGTCGTCTGCACGGAATGTCAGAAGTCGTCTGCACCCGCCGGCTACCGTTTATGCCCCTATTGCTGTCAAACGCTCCGGCGTCGCCCTGTCACGACCCATAATGAGGCCAGAGACAACGCATTTTGGACCTGCCGGACCTCATCCGGATCCAGGCCTGAAGAAGGGGACGGCACGACGTGGAACCATCCAAGGCGGACATCCTGGCCGGATACTGCCGCGCGCGCCATGCCCTCGACGCCTGGCTGGAGAGCGCGTCGGCCGCGGATCTTCGACGCAGGAGCAACGGAACCCGGTGGACCAACGAGGAGCTGCTGTTCCACATGGTTTTCGGATACATGATTGTGCGCGCCCTGCTTCCGATGGTCCATGTCATCAGCAGGCTTCCCAAGCCCGTCGGTAAGGTCTTCGCCGCCGTCCTCAACGCGGGAACACGTCCGTTCGACGTCGTGAACTATTGGGGCTCCCGGGCCGCTGCCCTGGTCTACAACAGGCAACGGATGGGCCGGAAACTCGACAAGACCTTCACCGCGATCACCCGCAGACTTGAACGCGAGAGCCCCACGTCGCTTTCAAGATCTATGCCATTCCCTGACCGCTGGGATCCGTTCTTCGCCCCGACCATGACACTCAATGACGTCTACGCCTACCCCACACTTCACTTCGACTTCCACGCCCGACAGTTGAGTCTCAGTCCTCCGCCGCGATAGGCGGGCCAAACGCAGGGAACGATCAGCCCGGGTGCTGCCGGTGGCATGCGGTCATATCCGCCCGTGGGCACCTCCGGGGTGCGAGTGCCGGGGCAAAACCTGCTGACCGGTTGGACAGTCCAGCCTGGACTGCCGACCGCTCATGCGTCCGAGCCGACACCACGCACGGCGGCGCGCAACATCTCGGCGGAGGGAAGCCCCGCCATTTTGTCCTCCGAGCGATAAACGCGGCAGCTCAGGGCGGGTGTGGACCCGGCAGGAAACAAGTCCCGTCCGTCCGCGATGAACGACGGTGAACCGTGGAAACGCAGCGCCTGCGCCTCGTCCTCGGAAGCTACCTCACGGACCGTTACGCGTCCGGTGTCTTTTCCTTCGGCTGCCAGTGCTTGACGGAACAGTTCCAGGGCCGGACCGCTGTTCGGGCAACCCTGGATGGTACGCAGTTCGTAGTCCATGGCTCAGCCGTTCCCGGGGCGCAGGGACAGACCGAGAGTCTTCGGTTCAGGACTGGAACCACAGCCTTCGCAGCAGCCCGCGGCCTCGGCTTCCTCAGCGTCCCTCTTCGATGTGAGGGGTGCGTCCGAATCAGCCCGGCCGCCGACGTGGCGCCCGGCGTCGCCCATTTCAGGGGCGGAGCAGCAATCGTCCGTTTCGGCGTCGGGGGCATCTTCGGTTTGCGGGACGGTGCAGCAGAGGTCTCCGCGCCAGGCGTTGATGCCCTCGCGGACGGCGATCGCGGCGATGACGAGGGCTGCGCCGGCGTCGGCCCACCACCAGCCCAGCGTGCTGTTCAGCACCAGTCCCACCAGCAGGACCGCGGAGAGGTACGTGCACAGCAGCGTCTGCTTGGAATCTGCCACCGCGGTCCGGGAGCCCAGTTCCCGGCCGGCCCGGCGCTGAAGCCAGGACAGGACCGGCATGATGGCCAGGGACAGGGCCGCGATCACGATGCCCGGTGTCGAGTGCTGCGCTTCGCCGCCGCCGGTCAGGGACCGGACCGAGTCCACCGTGACGAACGCGGCGAGGGCGAAGAAGGAGAACGCGATGATCCGCAGGGTCAGGTGTTCGCGCTGTTCAGGGTCCTTGGCCGAAAACTGCCAGGACAGGGCGAGGGCGGACGCGACCTCGATCACCGAATCGAGGCCGAAACCGATCAGTGCTGAGGAGTCCGCGGCGTTCCCGGCCCAGAGCGCAACGACGGCCTCGATGATGTTGTAGGTGATGGTCGCGGCCGCGAACAGCCGGATCCGCCGGCTCAGAACGGCACGGCGGACGGCCGTCGGCGCAAGCTGAATCGTCGTGGTCATGCCAGGCACGTCCCGTCCGGTGCGCAGCAGGCCGGGTCAACGGCCAGCACCACACCGAGCAGGTCCGTGATGGCGTGGCCCAACCGGGCGTCGGCGAGCTCATACCGGGTCCGCCGGCCAGCCGGGACAGCCACGACCAGGCCGCAGCCGCGAAGGCAGGTCAGGTGATTGGACATGCTCTGCCGTGAGACCCCAAGGGAATCGGCCAGGTCCGACGGGTAGGCAGATTCGGTGACCAGCGCCAGGAGAATCCGGGCCCGGGTCGGATCCGAGACCGCGTAGCCGAACCGTGCCAGCACCGGGGCGTGCGTGAGGGTTTCCATAAATCAAAAGTACATCCACGCGTGTATTCATGCAATTGTGTACTGGAAGTGGGGATCAGCCGGCGTTACGCGGAGCGAACATGATCACGGCCACGCCGAGCAGGCAGATCACCGCACCGGTGATGTCCCACCGGTCGGGCCGGAAGCCGTCGAAGATCATTCCCCAGGCCAGGGAGCCGGCGACGAACACGCCGCCGTAGGCGGCGAGGATCCGGCCGAAGTGGGCGTCAGGCTGCAGGGTCGCCGCGAAGCCGTAGATGCCCAGGGCCAGGACCCCGAGTTCGGCCCACCACCATTCCTTGCCCTCGCGGACTGCCTGCCACACGAGCCACGCCCCGCCGATCTCGGCCGTCGCGGCCAGGACGAACAGCAGGATGGTTCTTGCGATAGTCACGGATTGATCATGGCAGTGCCCGGCTGCTCATCCGTGACGGGCCTCCCCGGTGACACGGTGGCCTGCGTGGTTGATGGCTTCATGAATGAGCCGGATGAGGTGCCCGTCGCGGAGGGAATAGATGATATGCCGGCCATCTTTTGCGGGTATCAACCAGACCGCTGAGTCGGAGCTTTGCCAAGTGCTGGCTGCCCACGGTGCGGGGCACCCCGGAACCTTCCGTCAGCTCCGCGACAGTCCGCGGCCCCGCACTCAGTTGCCACAGCAGATGAAGGCGGGTGGGTTCGGCAGGCATCCGCAGCTTTTCGCAGGCCGCCGCCGGAAGTTCCGGACCGGGGGGACCGGATGGACCAGGGACGGCTGGCCATCCCTCGCCCCGGCTGAAGTCGTTCAAACCGTGATGAGGTCCGGTTATTAGTGGGTGCCGGTTTCGTGGGTAGCGTGCACGGCGGGTTCGAGCTGGAACGTGGAATGCTCGACGTCAAAGTGTCCGGTCAGGCAGGATTGCAGCTGATCCAGGACGACGGGTGCGTGTCCGTCGTGGAAGCAGCTTTCGTCAAGGACGATGTGGGCCGACAGGGCGGGCAGGTCTGAGGTGACGGTCCAGACGTGCAGGTCATGGACGTCGTGCACATGCTCGGTTTCGAGCAGGTGTTCCCTGACTTGGGCCAGGTCAACGCCTTCGGGGGCTCCTTCCAGGAGGATTCTGCCCGAGTCCCGCAGCAGCCCCCACGCGGCGTGGAGCATGAGGGCCACCACGATGAGGGAGGCGATCGGGTCCGCGCGGGTAAAGCCGGTGGTCAGGACGATGATGCCGGCGATCGCGGTGGCGATGAACCCGTAGAGGTCGGTGAGGATGTGCTGGAAGGACCCTTCCACGTTCAGGCTGGACCGGTTGGCTTTGGCCAGCACCCAGACCGCCGCCAGGTTCACGATGACCCCCAGGATCGCGACGATCAGGACGGGTCCGCCCGCGACGGGGGGCGGATCGAGGAGGCGGTGGATTGCTTCCACGGCTACGAGGGCGCTGATGACCAGCAAGGTGATGCCGTTGGCGGCAGCGGAGAGGATTTCCGCGCGTTTGAATCCGAAGGTCCAGATTCCTCGGGCCGGACGGCCCGCAAGATGCATCGCCCACACGGAGGCGGCGATCGCCGCCGCGTCGGTGAGCATGTGCCCGGCGTCCGAGAGCAGTGCCAACGACCCGGAAACGACGGCGACGATGACCTCGACGATCATGAACCCGACAATCAGCGCCAAGGCTACGACCAGGTACCGTCTGTCCGCGTTCGCCGCTATCCCGTGGCTGTGACCGTCGTGGGTGGAAACGGACCGGTCCGCGGTCCGGTCCGGTGCGTGGTCATGAGCGCTCATCGGTCGTTGTCCTTTTGTGCTGGTCCGTGCGTCCTCGATGAACGGCAGTGATGTGTTGATGCGGACGGGCTTGGCCTCTGGCGCACGGGTGAAGTGTGCGGGCATGAGGAGGGTCTAGTCGTGGGCCGGTTCTCCGGTGACCAGGTGGTCGGCGTGGTTGATGGTTTCGCGGATGAGCCGGACCAGGTGCCCGTCATGGAGGGAATAGATGACGTGCCGGCCGTCCTTGCGGGTATCCACGAGGCCGCTGAGCCGGAGTTTGGCCAGATGCTGGCTGACCACGGTCCGGGGCGCACCGGACGCGTCGGTGAGTTCGGTGACGGTTTTCGGGCCGTTGGAGAGTTGCCAGAGCAGGTGCAGCCGGGTGGGTTCGGCGAGCATCCGCAGCGTCCCGGCAGCCGTTTCGAGCAGCTTAGAGTCCGGGATGACCGGGTGGGCCAGGGACGGCTCCCCACGGATGGTGCTGAACGCACCCTCAGGCTGGCTGGTCAACGGTCTGCTCCTCATTAGCGGGTTCCGCGGCGGTGTGCCGTGGCCAGGACAGGAAGGCGCCTGCACTGCCTACCATCGCAATAATCATCAGGGCAAGAGCGGCCCAGCCCAGCCCAGCCACCGCCCCGATCCAGCCGGCCAGGGGGTAGGTCAGGATGTAGCAGGCGTGGGAAAGGGAGAACTGCGCGGTAAAGACGTAGGGCCGGGTTTCCTCGGTGGAGGCATCGCGCAGCAGCCGGGAGGAGGGGGTGAGGATCGTGGAGTTCGCCGCACCGAGCAGGAACCACAACCCCAACAGCAGCCACCACCCCGCACCACCGGCTCCCAGGAAGGTCAGGAATGCCGCGCCGGCCAGCACCACAGGGATCAGGGCGGCGCCGGTGAGCATCACGGCACGGTCCCCGAAACGGTCCAGGACCCGGGGGGCGGACAAGGCGACGATCATTGAACCGACGCCGAAGCAGGCCAGGGCCAGGGCCAGATCGGTTTCGGGGCGGTGCAGGACGTCCCGGACATAAACCACGGTGTTGACCAGCACCAGGGCCGTCGGGGCTGCGACCACGAGGTTCAGTGCCAGCAGGGACCGCAGGCGCCGGTTGCGCCAAAAGATCCGTGCCCCCAGGGTGGTCCGGTGCCACAACGACCTCTGCGGCCCGGCCGGGGCGGAAAGCCGGGGCAGAACCGTGATGGTGACCATGAAGGCCGAGAACAGGAAACCGGCAACGGTGCCGATGAACAGGTTGTTGTAGCTGATCAGCGTCAGCAACAAAGCCGCCAGGGCCGGGCTGACCAGGGATTCCATGTCATAGGCCAGCCTGGAGAGGGACAACGCGCGCGTGTAGTCCCGCTCGTCCTTCAAAATGGTGGGGATCAGCGACTGGAAGGCCGGGGTGAAAGTCGCGGAGGCGGACTGCAGCAGGAAGATCACAACGTAGATCTGCCAGGTCTCGGTGATGAACGGCAGGCACAGTGCCATCGCCGCCCGGATCAGGTCCGCCCCGATCAGCACCGGCTTTTTCGGCAGCCGCGCCACCAGGGCAGTGATCACCGGGGCGAGACCCACGTACGCCAGCATCTTGATGGTCAAGGCCGTTCCCAAGACGGCCCCCGCGTTCCGGCCCGCCAGGTCATAGGCCAGCAGCCCGAGGGCCACCGTGAGCAGGCCCGTGCCGACCAGTGCCACGACCTGGGCGGCGAACAGCCGCCGGTAGGTCACATTCCGCAAAACCGCTAACATCAGACAAAACCCTTCAAGTGCATACGTGCGCGTCTATGCACTAATTCTAGCCGACTTTCGTCCCCGAGCTGTTCCGCACTCAGGGCCCGCGGTCCCACCCGTCACCGTCTTGGCCGGCAAGTGGGTGCAGCGGCGGCAGTGTTTGGGGTCGCCGCTCGGGGGTGGTGTCCCATGGCCGATCTCAGGCGGCCCGGCCGGCATCCATCGGAAGTCCGCGGAGTCTCCATTCCAGCATTCCTTCGTTCAGCCGGGAGGCGCTTCGGCCGGTGGAGCGCAGCAGGTCCACTGCTTCGTAGGCCAGGACGCAGTAGGCGCCGCGGCAATAGGCGACGATTTCCTTCTCCTCGGGAAGTTCGGAGAGCCTTCCCAGGAGCTGATCGAGGGGAATGGAGAGAGCTCCGGGGATGTGGGCGGCGTGGTATTCCTCGTCGGGTCGCACGTCGAGCACCGTCACGGTTCCCGCGCCGGCCCTGGCGAGGAGTTCTTCGCGGGTGATTTCCTCGTCCGCGGCCCGTGCGCCCTCCAGTCCGAGGTAGGCGATGCGCTTGGACTCGACGTCGGCCACGTGTTCCTGCGCCACTGACCGGAGCAGGCTGTAGAGCTGGAGGATGTCGGGCCCGGCGAGATCGTAGTGGATCCGGTTGCCGTCCCGCCGGGTGGTCACCAGTCCGGCCTGGCGCAGGGCCTGCAGGTGGGCCGAGGCCGTGCTCAGTCCCAACCCGGCGGCGGCGGCGAGGGTTTCCACGCTCCGCTCTCCCTGGGTGAGCAGGTCCAGCAGTTCCAGCCGTTTGCCATTGGCAAGGGCCTTGCCCACCCGGGCGAACTCTTCGAAGAGTTCAGATTTCCTGGCCTTGTCTCCCACTTGCTCCTCCAAAGATCCATGTAATACTGGAACAAATACTATTCCATGTATATCTGGAATACCACTCTACCGCCGGAGCCCGCCCCGGTGCGGAAGGACTGAAAACCATGGGCCCCTTGAATCTGATCCCCGTCGTGGACGAGGGGCTGGGCAACTCCACGTACCTGCTCGACCTCGGTGACGGCCGCGCGCTCGTCATGGATCCTGAGCGCGACCTGCGCCAGGTCCGCGCCGAAGCGTCCCGACGTGGACTGAGCATCGCTTACGCGGTGGAAACCCACTTGCACGCCGATTTCATCTCCGGCGTCGTTGAACTTGCTGAGACTGACGGCGCCACCGTGTTGGCCCCCGAGGTCGGACACCGCGGCTTCGCCCACACCGGACTCACCGACGGGCAAAGCGTTGACATGGGCCGGTTCACCCTGCAGGCCCTGCACACACCGGGGCACTCTCCCGAGCACCTGTCGTACCTGCTGCTTGACGACGGGGATCTGGTCGGAATCTTCACCGGTGGGTCCCTGATGGTGGGCACCGCGGGGCGCACTGACCTGGTCAGCCCGGACATGACGGTGCCCCTGGCCCGGGCGCAGTACCGGTCCCTCCAGCGCCTGATGGATTTCCCTGACACCACCCCCGTCTGGCCCACTCACGGAGCCGGTTCCTTCTGCTCCGCCGGCGGCACCGGTGACCGTGTCACCACCATCGGTGCCGAACGCGCCACCAACCCGCTGCTGCAAGTCGACGGCGAAGACGCCTTCGTCGATGCCCTGTTGGGAACGCTGGGGACCTTTCCCGAGTACTTCCTCAGGTTGGGGGAAATCAACAAGCGAGGCCCGGCCGTCCTGCACGAACAGCCCCGCCTCGCGCCCCTGTCCGCGGCTACCGTCTCGACGCTCATCGCGGACGGTGCGCAGGTCATCGACGCCCGTCAGCCGGCAGACTACGGAGCCGGCCACGTCCCCGGCTCCCTCTCGGTCCCTTTCCGTCCGGTCTTCGCCACCTGGCTCGGATGGCTCGCCACGCCAGACCGGCCCGTGGTCATCGTCCGCTCCCCGGAACAGGACCCGACTGACATCGCCACCGCCGCCGCAAAGGTCGGATTCGACGCCCTTGCCGGCGAACTGGAAGGCGGCTACCCCGCCTGGACCCAGGCACATACCGGCACAGAAGAAGTGGCCCTGCTCGAGCCCGGACAAATGATCGAACGGCTGCAGGCCGGGGAAACAGTCCTCGACATCCGCCAGTCCAGCGAATACGCGGCAGGGCACGTCCCGGGCGCTGTCAACATCGAACTCGGCTACCTCGCCGACAACCTCGCCGCTGTACCTGCCGGGCCGGTCGTCGTGATGTGCGGACATGGCGAACGCGCCATGGGCGGAGCGAGCATCCTCTCCGCATCCGGCCGCACCGGTATCGCCGTATTCAACGGCGGACCCGCCGACTGGGCGGCGGCAACGGGCAGCGACGTCGAAACCGGTACGGATCTGGCGGCGGCCAAATGAGCAACCACAGCACCACCACCGGAAACCCAAGCCGTACCGGGATAACGCTGGGCCTGCGGCAGAACCTGGCCCAGTTCATACTCCTCGTCGCCGTCAACGCGCTCGTCGGCGGCACCCTGGGCCAGGAACGCACGGTCCTCCCCCTGCTCGCCGGTCAGGTCTTCCACCTCGACCTCTACACGTCCGCGCTGACCTACATTCTCGCCTTCGGCCTCGCCAAGGCCGCGACCAACTACTTCGCCGGCACCCTCTCAGACCGCTACGGCCGCAAACCCGTACTGATCGTCGGCTGGGTCATCGCCCTGCCCGTCCCGCTGATGCTGATCTTCGGACCCTCCTGGGGCTGGATCGTCGCGGCCAACGTCATCCTGGGCATCAGCCAGGGCCTCACCTGGTCCACCACCGTCATCATGAAAATGGACCTCGTCGGCCCGGAGCGCCGTGGCTTCGCCATGGGCCTGAACGAGGCGGCGGGTTACCTCGGCGTCGCGGGCACTGCCCTGGCCACCGGCTACATCGCCGCCAACTACGGTCTGCGGCCCGGACCGTTCCTGCTGGGCGCCGCCTACATCGCACTCGGTCTCGGCCTCTCGGTCTTCGCCGTGAAGGAAACCCGGGGCCACGCGAAGCTTGAAGCAGCCAACCATACGTCGGCCCACGGCGCGGCCCACGGCGAACTGAGCAACCGGGAAATTTTTACCCTCACCAGCTTCCGGGACAAGTCACTGTCCTCGGTCAGCCAGGCCGGCCTGGTCAACAACCTCAACGACGGCCTTGCCTGGGGGCTCTTCCCCGTCCTGTTCGCCGCGGCCGGACTGACCATCGAAAAGATCGGCATCCTGGCCGCCGTCTATCCCGCCGTCTGGGGTGCCGCCCAACTCGTCACCGGCGCACTGTCGGACAAATACGGCCGGAAGTGGCTGATCGTGGGCGGTATGTTGCTCCAGGCCACCGCCCTGTCAATGGTCGCCGTCGGCCAGGACTTCGGGATCTGGCTGGCTGCCGCCATTCTCCTTGGTCTCGGCACTGCGATGGTCTACCCGACCCTGCTCGCCGCCATCGGCGACGTCGCGCACCCGGCATGGCGTGCGCGCTCGGTGGGGATCTACCGGCTCTGGCGCGACGGCGGATTCGCCGTCGGTGCGCTTCTCGCAGGCATCCTCGCGGACGCCTACGGAATCCCCGTGGCAGTCGCCGTCGTCGCCGCCCTCACCGGACTGTCAGGAATTCTCGTCGCCGTCCGCATGCGCGGATCGGACCACGCACTGACGGTGTAGCTACCGGCTGTTGCTCAGTGCTGGTCACTCCGAAACGGACATCACACCCCTCCAAATCGTCCCCTCAAGGGACGGCTCGACCGCGCAGGCATGGCATCTCAGTTCCTAGGAAGTGGAACGCTCAGGGCCAGGTCTTTGAAGAATGGCGACACGCCATCCGATTTCGTTCCACAACTATGTTCTCTTCGGCGTCCCGCGCCGAGCGTGCAGGATAAGTATCGGTACAGTGGTCCCATGGATATTGGGTACGCCCGCGTCTCGACCGCGAAACAGGACCTCGACCGGCAGATCGAAGCGCTGCGCGGCGAGGGGATCCCCGCCAGACATATCTACGTGGACAAGAAATCCGGATCCACTACAAACCGGCCCGGACTGCATGAAGCCCTCGACCAGGCCCGCGACGGGGACGTAATCGTGGTGCATACCCTGGACCGGTTGGGCCGTACCGTCCGGGACACCCTGAACCTCATCCACGACCTGGCAGGCCGCGGCGTCGGCGTCCGGAACCTGGCCGACCCGATCCGGGTTGATTCCGCCAATCCGGAAGATCCCATGTCGCAGCTGGCAGTGGTGATGCTCGCGCTCTTCGGCCAAATGGAACGAACTTACGCGATCGAACGCGCAGCCCACGCTCGCGCCGTTGCTGCCGCCAAGGGCAAAAGGATCGGCCGGCCCAGCGTCATCGATCCAGCGAAACTGGCCTACGCCGCGCACCTTCGCGACCAGAAAAATCAGTCCATCTCCGAGATCGTCGAAGCCACCGGTATTACCCGCTCCAGCCTCTACCGCTACCTGCCGCCCCGCCCGCCAGAGACGCTGACCGCCGAGTCCCAGCCGAGCGCCTAAAAATCCCGGACGTCGGTGGCGTCTTGTGCAGGCGACTTCGGACAGAATGACGATTGGTGCACACGACTTCAGACAGAACGACGGTTGATGCAGACGACTTCGAACGCCTCCATGTCAGGAGTCGTCTGCACTCGCCCCGTACTTCCGCGGGATCCAGTGCAGACGACTTCTGAAACTGACAGATTTTTCGCGGCGGGGGGAGTGGCCGGGAGGTGTCGCGGTGGGGGACCGGCTTACGGACGCTCGGGTCGTCTCGTAACCCGCGCAGCCATTCCTGCCCTTTAACGGCCCAAGAAGCAGCCCGCCTCGGGCTTGAGATCAGGCTGACGCTAGCTGCAGAAGTCTTCGTTGAACCAGAGCTATGTGCGGGCGTGCGACGAACCGCAACATTCAGCTGAGGATCGGAGCGGCACGGCGCGCCGAGACCGTTGGTGATCCTGAACGTCAGCCGCGCTGTGTAGGTTCAGCTGTGAGCTTGTCTCGGGCCATCCCTTCCGGAGAGCCGATGACAATTGATTTACCCAGCTAGGAATATGCAGCTATGGCGACGAACGAGAACAAGGCATGAAGCCCGAGAAGGTCAATCCACGGGAGGTCTTCTATCAGCCCTCGAGAATGGTGGTGCCTCTTTTCCAGCGCCCTTACGTCTGGTCCAAGGAGCGGCAATGGCAGCCCCTGTGGGAGGACATAGCGCGGCTCGTTGATGTTCTGGCGACGAAGAACCCGGCCGCCACGCACTTCCTCGGCGCTTTCGTCGTACAGCAGCTGCCTTCCACGCTTGGCACCATGCAGGAATGGAGTGTCATCGATGGTCAGCAGCGACTCACGACGCTCCAGATCCTCCTCGACTCACTTCACTCGCAGCTTGACGACCGCGGTCTGACGATGCTCGCGGCACAGGTCGAGCCGCTCATCGTCAATCCGGCCGCCTTCCTCAAGAAGCCTGAGGACCGCTACAAGGTCTGGCCGACGAATCTCGACCGGGTGGGATTCAAATCGGTCATGAGCGCCCCTGCTCCGGTTGACTACTCGAGCGTCGTGCCATCGCGGCTCGCTGAGGCGCATCAGTACTTCAGCGATTCCATCGGCGCGTGGCTCGACAAAGCGGACGAGCTCGAGATCAGCGCGAAGCTCCTCGTTGATGCCGTGTCCGGTCAGCTCGAGATCGTGAGCATTCGCCTCGACGCGACAGAGGATGCGCAGGCGATCTTTGAGACGCTGAATGCACGGGGCGAGCCACTGAGCGCCGCGGACCTCATCAAGAACTTCATCTTCCAGAATCACGCCGGCACCGAACCGGAAGTCGAAGTCGCGTACCTCAGTAACTGGGCTGAACTCGAGACTCCGTGGTGGGTCACGCAGGTCACGGCCGGACGCATCTCTCACCCGCGCGCGTCCTGGTTCCTCTGGCACTGGCTGCGCGCCCGACTGCTCGAAGACTTCCCGATCCGAGAGCTATTCACGCAGTTCAAGGGCTACGTGACCGACAAGCGGCCCGACCTGTCCAGTTTGCTACCGGAGATCAAGACGGCGGCAGATAGATATCGGTTCGTGATCGAGGGGGCGCAGGCGGTGAACGGTCCGTTGACCAGGGCGCAATGGTTCAGTTACCGCGTCGGCACTCTCGATTCCGAGGTCGTGCGACCGCTGCTGATCTGGCTCGATGAGGAGCCTCAGTCCGATGTTCCGGAAAAAGACAAGACCCAGATCCTCAAGTACCTCGAAAGCTGGTTCGTCCGCCGCGCGATTGTGAAAGCGCCCTCGCAGGGCACGAACCGATTCATGGTCGACCTCATCGTCCACCTCAGCAAGCAGCCGCACGATTGTCTGGCCATTGAAGTCCAGTCCTACCTCGCTTCGAACAAGACGCCCGTCGGGTACTGGCCGGACGACGCAGAGGTCACCGCGGCGCTGAAGGGCGCGACCGCATACAACAAGTATCTCCGGGCTCGACTCCGAATGATCCTTGAAGCGCTCGAAGACTACCGCCGTGGTTACCCTGATTGGAATGCACTTAGTATGGGGCCGATCGCGCGTGGGGTCGGTACGGTCGAGCACTTCCTCCCTCAGAAGTGGCGGGCAAACTGGCCGGCTATATGGTCGCCCGACGAAGCTGAAATGAAGGTGGCGTCACGTGACCGCACTCTGCACGAACTCGGCAATCTCACCTTGGTGACCCAGAAACTGAATTCGAAGGTTTCAAACGGGTCATGGGCGACGAAGGTAGAGCATTTTCAGCACGTCAACGACGTGCTCCTCACGAACGATGTCATTCAGTCCGCCCCAACCAATTGGGACGAGACGATGGTCACTGCGCGCACGTCGACGCTCGCGGCGTCGGTCCTAAAGGTTTGGCCTGCCCCAGCAGGACATATCGGACTCGCAACGCAGCCGGCGCAGCCTGAAGCTCCGGGGGAAGTCGACCTTGCTCTGCTTGTCTCGGAGGGGCTCATTCAGCCGGGAACCGTGCTCGTCGCTCGTCCCGCTGTCCTGAACGGTGCGACCGCCGCGGTCGGGCTCGACGGGCGCGTGTTCGTCGGCGATGTCGGTTATGACACGCCGTCCGCGGCGGGGGTGGCTTCCAACTCGGCCGACCTGTACCGGGGCGGCATCAATGGTTGGCGATTCTGGAAGATCCAAGGGTCTGGAAAGTCGCTCTGGGAGGTTCGCAACGAATACCGCGCCAGTCTTGGCGAAGATGACCAAGGAGACGAGGTCGGCGTGGATGTCCAAGACTCAGAGCAGATCGAGGCCGAACTGGTCGCCGCGGAGAGCGCAGACGAAGTTGACGACGAATAGGTCAGCAGGCTTCTGGCTCTTCGTCCGTGCCAACTTCGACCTGGCTTTGCTAGCCGCGGCGACGAGGTTCTCGGCGCGCTCACCGAACGACGCCGAGCACTTCGTCCAGTTCGTGGCGACCGTCATGAACAGAGGTCACTCGCGTCCATCTGCCGACACCTCACGCACATCACTCCCACCGGTGGCAGGAGGGCGCTCTCGGACCCGCGTGATGACCCTGCAGTCGGGTCGGTTTGCCGAGACGTGATTGGATATGCAGCATGACTTCCAAAAGGTCCAATTCGATTGACTACACGACGAACTGCACAGTATGCATCATCTACGTCGACGTCGACGCCGGCGTTGAGAACCGCCTGGTGTACGAACGCCCTCAGATGCAGCTCCCGAATCGCCCGATGACCGCTGCCGAGCGCAAACAGATGGGCCAGCTCCCAACCGATGCGGCACTGACGACGGAGGCGAGGGCAGTCTTCTCGGACATGCAGATGAGGAGCCGGATCGGTGAATCTGCTGCCCTGCGCACGGTCTTTATCGCTCGCACCGCAGCGGCGGCGCTAGAGATGAATCTCTGAGTGGGTCTTGACCCCGCTCATTGGACACGGGGTCAAGGCCTTGCTGGATCGTTACACAGGGGCTCGTGGTTCCTCGCGACGCGCGCCATGTCGTCGCAAGACTCGGACGAGATCACCGGGGACTGGAATGGGGGTCCGATCGCGACCAGCTACTGAATTGGGCTGGCGACTTTTTAATCGAGGGCAAAACGTCCTTAGTCAAGGTCGGGCTCACTAGCCCACGATGCATCAGCTCGACACCACACGTCGCTCCTGGACGATAGCTCGTCGTAGAGCTCATCCCGCAGTTCAGTGTCCATTTTACCGAAGACATCATCCATGGCCTCGTCGAGATCAACCATCTCGCCATGCAGATAGAGGTAAGCGCCGTCCTCTTTATCCCAAAACGCGCCTGCCTCGTCGGGGGTCGAGTACTGGCTGCTGAACCGGTCGAGCATTCGCTCGACACTGTCTTCCCAACGGGGGTACCCACCCGACCACGTCGCGGGTTGTTTACCAGGAATCGCCCAGGGAACCCACATGTCGATCTCTTCGAGGATCCTGGGGGTGCCACCGGTGTCGAGGATGATCCTCTTCACGTCGTTTGGCTCGAAGAAGAGATCTCCGCGAACACGCCATTCACGCTCCCAGCGCCAGTCATTTGGGTATTGACTGCCGATCGATCGGACATTCTCGATGAACGGAGTGAGCGACCAGATCGGCGCATCTGGGTCTTTTTCGCCGGCCCGCATCGCAGCCTTGACCGCGTTAAATTCGGGCGAGGCGTCGCTCAGATACCACACCGGCTGCGCGCCGAACCTCTTGCGCAAGCGCTCCTTATCGAAGACGATTCCCCATGGTCTGGGATCTTTGGACTTCGTCATGCGCTCCAGTTCGGACAACGGCGTCTCGGTGAGGCATACGGAATTATGCCTGTCAGCTGCGATCGAGAAGGCCTTGCCTGCTCCGAAGGAGTTGCGCGCTTCGATGCAACCAGTTCGGAGGATCGAGACCAATTCGTCCTCCGAGCGCGTGAGATGCACGAGCCATCTCGATAGGTCCCGTGCGTCGCGGTGCGCGTGCGTGCCCAGCAAGTGGGATTCTACTCGTCCCACGGGATTTCCCGCTTCTGGATACGGAGCACGAGCCCCAGAGCCTCTGCGATCCGCATGAGCTTCGCCGTGTTCACATCGTCGCCCGCCTCGGTGCGGGCCACAGTAGGGCGGGAGACACCGGCGTGTTCGGCCAGCTCGTGCTGGGACCACCCGCGGGCTACGCGCGCGTCGCGGACCTCGCGGGCGATCTCGTACATGGGCGATGGGGAGGGAAGCATGGAGAGCGCGCTCATTCCATCGGCTTGATCTGGGTTTCGATGAAGTCGATTTCCTCGGGGGTGAGCTCGTACTTCGCGTATAACTGTCGATCGATCTCGGCTACGCCTTTCGTCCAGTCGATGTCTGAGTCCGGGGTGAAGTCCTGAGCCGGGACGTGCTTCCAGACTTTTGCTGGGTTGTGCTGCGTGATCTTGAGAACACCGAGCAACGTGCGGGCAAACTTTGTCTTGATGTAGTTGAGGCAAGCGGCGGCGTCGTTCTCATCCGTGAAGCACCCAATCGTAATGAAGGATTGCGTCACGGCCATCTGCGGCGGAATGACAAGCGGCGAAGAGAGTACCTCACCAAGATGGCCGGAACCGTTAGCAGCTGCGACGGCGACCTTGTACGCGCCAAGAGCTTCGGTGCCCCTGACGTAGTCACTGCGGATCCAACGGTAGAAGCGCTTGTTCTTCATGAGCCCGAGCACCTGGACGTAGTTGTGACTATCCCCGGGTTTTTGCTCCGAGTAGAGGAAAGGGAGCAACTCAAAAGTTTTGGTGTTCATCTTGTATTGCTCCCCCTTAGCCATCGTGGAAGCAGCTTTCGGGTACGCGGCGTGCAAGGCGTCTGTATAGGCATACGATCGTGAACTGGTGATCAACGATGCAAGTGACTCTCCATGCTCTTCGTGGACCTTGCGCAGAATGTCATTGAGTTCGGGAAACTTGGCAAAGGTCTCGATCGGCTCACCCACGCGGCCTGCATCACGATACGTCACGGCGATGCCTCCCTTGATGCCCGTGCCGGGGAACAGATCATCACTGTCCGGCGCGTAGTGGGGCACGCTCAGGTGCGGATCCGCGAGCATCTTCTCGTTCCAGGCCTTCGGGGTATAACCGGCATTAAACAGGAAGCGCGCCGGCGTGATGAGAATGGCTTTCGTCCCCACTTCGTACGCGGCTTCCATGAACTCGTGGTAGATCGGCATCGCGTGGGTTGCATCGCCAGTCGACTCTCCCTGGTACGGAGGATTGCCTATGACGACGTCGAACTTCTTGGTCATGGTCAGTTGCCTTCCTGGAGCATGTCGTTGATCGTTGCCTGGCGTTCAGCGGGGGTTATCGCGGCTAGGTTGCCCACTTGGTAGTGGCCGGATTCCTTGATCCATTCCCTGCGTTCGTCAACGCCGCCGGAAACCGCTTCAATGGTGATGTCGTGGAGGATCTGGTTGTGGCTCATCTCGAAGATCTGCTTCGTGAGGATGTGCCGCAGGCGCTCATCCTGGTCCGGGATCGACGATGCCAATCCGCGGTCCAGCCGGCGCACGAGCTCCATGAGGAACAGGCCCGCGGTGGAGAAGAGATCGGCGAATGTCCTCGTGGGGTCCTCGAAGATGCCCGGGTTCTCCTTCTCCAGGAGGTCGACCATGAGCTTCACCACGGGCTGCGGGGTGAAAACAAGGGACGACTTCTGCCGCGGGATGTAGGCGAAGATGTCCTCGGTGAGGCCCTCGTCGAAGTAGTCGGCAAGCTCTGCCTTCTTCGCGAGGAACTCCTGAATCGCCTGATCGAAGACAGCTTCGTCGAAGAGGCCTGGGATCTGCATGATCGTGCCGTCGTCCTCGGTGACGTCCTGGCCGTCGCGCAGGATGCGGAAGTCCGCCTCGCTGATGCCGGTAATCTCCTCGAAGACGTCGTCTGGGGTGTGGTCGCCGAAATTCGCCAGGCGGATGCTCTCGTTGCCGTAGGCCATGAGGAACATGGGGATCGTGCGGGCGAAGCCGCGCAGGTGGGAACGGGCGTCGTCCATGGCGGTGTTCGCGCGCTTCTGCTCTTTCTTCGTCTCCTCGCGAGTGACTACCTCGGTGGTGACCGACGCCGTCGTCTCTTTGAGGATCGCCACGATGTCGGCCTCGAAGGCTTTCTCCTGCTTTGCGCGCTTCTCGGCGACGGTGGCGACCTCGTCGTCTGTCGTGGCCGCATCAAGTTCGTCCTCGAGGTGCTTCTGAGCGATCTCGTGCTCGATGTATGCGCGCTCGACGGCGGTGACGATGGTCGCTTCGGTGCGCTTCTCGTCGCGTGTGACCTGCGCGGCGGTGAGGCCGTATTCCTCCTGGAGCCTCTCGCGGGTGTCGCGGGCCTTCTGCGTCACAAGGGAGGCGAGCTCCTTGGCTGCGGTCTCAGCCGGTGTGTCCGGGGTGATCACAGGGATCTCCTCGACGCTCCACACGGGCGCACCGAGCTCGGCGACCTTCGGATTGATGACGGTCTCGACGTCGACTTCGACGTTGCCCTCGTGGTCGGTAATGGGGGTCGGCTCCTCGATGGTGATCGTCGTGCCGGTCTTGAGCTTGCCCTCCTTGGCCTCGGGCAGCTTCTCGAGGATCGACTTCACATGCTCCGAATACCGGAAGATGCCGGCGACGTTGGCGAAGAGCAGGTTCGAGAGGAACCCGCGGCGTACGACTTCCTTGGCCTTGAAGACCTTCGGGAACGTGAGGACCTGCGCGGCATCAAGCTCGACCATGCGCCCCTCGGAGTCTTCACCGATGACGGGGAAGAAGTTGAGGAGAGTGCGGATGTTATCGCGCCGGACGTCAGGGCTGCCCGAGGGGTTGGGACGCAGGTTGTTGGCGAACTCGTCGAAGATCGTGAGCGTGCGCTCGGGGGCGAAGTCGAAGATGTAGGCGTTGCTCTTCTGCAGCATGCGCTCACCTCGCATGAACGTGTGCGGGTTCTGCGCGCGGAAGGCCGCCTGCATGTATTGGGCAGGTGACGACAGGTTCGAGAGCATGAGGACCGCGGTCCACTCGGGGACGGTCACACCTGTGGTGAGCTGGCCGACCGAAAGCGTGATGGTCTTGCCACCGGTCTTTTCGGCCTCGGCGATGGCGGCGCGGACCTTGTCGAGAGTCTTGGCCGACGCGACCGTGTCACTGTCGTCCTCGCTCCGTCCGTCACCGGCGGCGAGGACGATCGTGTAGTCCCTGAAGACCTCGTGCTGCTTGAGCAGCTTCTCGAGCGCCTTCGCGGACGCGACGCGATTGAGCAGCCAGAACGAGTGGCGAATCTCGTCACGAAGCTCAGCGGTGGAGAACGGGTACTTCTCGTTCGTCGTAAGGCAGTCGAGGAACTTCAGAACCTGCTCGCGGTGCTCGAAGACACCGTTCTCCTTCGTCGCGAAGAACTCGCCGAGGTCGAAGGCGTAATCGATGTTGGCCTCGTCCTCAGCCAGTGCCACGCCCTCGGCGAGACGATCAGTAATCATCCTTGAGAGCTGGTATGTGAGCATGTTGAGCGTCGGCAGCGTCGCGTACGGGTTCTCCTGCGCCTCGTTCGACCATTCGGCGCGTGCCGTCTGCTCATCCTCGTACGACCAGTTGAAGATCTGCTCGGCCTCGAACTTGCCAGCGGCCAGCGCCTTAAACGGCGTGCCGGAGAGGTGCAGCGTCCATTGGCGTTTGATCTTGTCGAACGCGATGTTGGTCTTCGTCGTGTCGACGCCCTCATGGGCCTCGTCGATGACAAGCAGATCCCACTCCAACTCGGCGACGTGCCGGAGCTTCTTGTGAGGGCCGCCGAAGTACTGCGAACCCTTGAGGTCCTGTAGGGAGAGGAACTCGACAATGCGTGGGTCCTCGTGCTGAACGGCGTGATGGATCCACTGGTCGCGAGACATCGTCTCACGACCAACAAGCGATGCCGAGTCCGAGACGAAGACGTAGTCGGTCTGGTGGCCGATGAAGCGTGTGAAGTCGTCGAACCACGAGTTGGCGATCGCCGGGCGGTTGGTGACGATGAGCACCTTTCGGGCATCGAGCTGGCGCATGAGGTCGTAGGTCGTGAGCGTCTTGCCGAAACGGGGCTTGGCGTTCCATAGGACCTCGCAGCGACCGGACGTGAAGGCGTCCATGGCCTGCGCAACGGCGGTGTGCTGCTCCGGGCGCAGGTCGTAGTCCTCGGTGCCGGCACGCTGGCGATCCGCGCCGTCCTGGCTGGCGAACTCGAGGAAGTACTGCTTCGAAGTCATTGGCCTACCGTCGAAGCGGTGCCACTCTGTTCGCGGAGTGAGCTCACGCTCCACGCGGACCTGCTTGAGATACGCGTGGAAATCCTTGTCGGTGAAGGCACCACCCGCCTCGGACGTGAAGAAGGCGCGCTGGGACCAGAGCTTCTTCTTCTTGATGCCCATCTGCGAGGCTTGCTGGGCGATGCGCACTTCGGCTCCGCCCTCCTGCTCCGTGTAACCGATCTTCTCCCAGCCCTTGTACTTGGGCACGTCGGGCGTCATCCATGAATAGACGACGGGAACGACTTCACGGAAGGTACGAATCTTCGGATTAGCCATCGGCCCTCACTTCTCTGTGTACGTGGTCGATGCGACACACGGCGTAGGTGTCATAGGTGGTGAAGTCGAACATACCGGTGTTGCCAGTCAGGCCGCGCAGTGACGCGAGCGTGAACGGGTCACGGCGAACCATCCCGGGTTCGTTGAGCACGCGGTACCACCACGAGAACTGGATCGTCTCACCGCGAACGTCGAAACCAGTGAGCGTGTTGCCGCAGATGATGTTGCTCTCCAAGAGAACGGCAGCCGAACGGTAGAGATTCGTGCGGGGACCACACGCGTTGCCAGCACGCTTGTGGAAGGCTACGAACTCACTCAGCAGAGTCGCCTGCGCGGCTTCGTGGTTGTCCTCGAGGAGCTCGACCGCGTAGATCGAGGCAAGCGCGAACAGCGATTCAGTCGGCCATACGGCTGGCTGATAGCGCTTCTCGATGGCGTGGAGTTTGCGCTGGAGGATCGCTACGAGGAAGTTGCCGTCACCGGCGGCGGGCTCGAAGAACGTTTTGTCGACGAAGTTCGGCCCGGTCTCGAGCTCCGGACGGACGAGGTCGAGCATCTGGTTGACCATGCGGCGGGGCGTGAACACCTCCCCGTGTGCCTTCATCCGGTGACGCGACTTGATGAGTCGCTCCTCGGTTGGCAGTGATGTCATGAAGCCTTTTCGTCGAAGGAGTGGCACAGCCGTTCTGTATCAGAAAGTTTACTTCCGGATCGCCTTCTGTCAGATCCGACACGCAACCAGGGCAGGGGCCAGGGGAGGGGTCGGCTCCAGCCGGTGACCTAGGTAGCCGTCGTCGAGGCCCGTCCCCTCGCCGCGGGCGCGTCCCATGGGTCTCCACGCTACTCAGTGATGGCCTCCAGCAGCCACTGTTCAGCGAGGGGTTCGCGGCGCAGTTCAAAGGTCCGCAGCTGCGAGTCCGACCCACCGAGGCGAACCTGAACACGCCAGTGTTCGATATCGACGACGTTGCCGACGCCTACGGGGACGCTTCGGCGGGTCTCCCACCAGGAGTCCCTGGTGAACCATTGGACAGGTTCTTCGGTGACGGCCCAGATGCGTCCGTCGTAGCGGACGGCCAGGGGATTGCCGCCCTTGGTGAAGCGGATATCCACCGGGGCATTGAGGGTAGGGGCTTCTGGGGTGATCGTCATCAGTTCGTTCTTCCGTGGTGCCGGGGGCTAATGCTGTCGTGGAGGGGTGTGGGTTTAGGCGGCTTTGACGAGGGGGAGTTCGTCCCAGTGGGTGGTGTAGCGGGGGGAGAGCATGTCGCGTTTCATGGTCCAGTCCGGGCCGCCGCGGATGCCGCCGTGGCCCAAGCCGATGGAGCCCCGCCCGTAGCGGCGGGTCACGTCTTCGAGGAGGTGCGCACGTCAAGTTTCTGAGACAGTTTCATCGTTTTATTTCGGTTACGCTGCCAGGGATTCCTGGTCGCGGATCTGGTGGGCTGTGAGGGCTGCCGCCGGCGGTCGGTGGCCTGCTCGGGCGTTGGGCCGTTTGCGGTTGTACCAGGACTCGATATAGTCCATGACCGAGGTGCGGGCGGCGAGCCGGCTGGTGAAGCTGTGGTGGTGGTAGAACTCGGTCTTCAGATGCGAGAAGAAATTTTCGGCGACGGCGTTGTCCCAGCACACGCCGACCTTGCCCATGGACTGGGTGACGTTGTTCCCGGCGCACCAGCCCTGGAATTCGGCAGAGGTGTACTGGGTGCCGCGGTCTGAATGGAACACCGCCCCGTCCGCGTGCAGGTAGCCGTGATCGCGGGCCATGGCCAGCGCCCCGGTGCACAGTTCGGTGCGCATGTGGCGGTCCATGTTCCAGCCGATGACCATGCCGGTGCACAGATCGATCACGGTGGCCAGATACAGCCAGCCCTCGCCGGTCTTCAGGTACGTGATGTCCCCGCACAGCCGCGTGCCGGGCACCTCGGAGGAGAAGTCCCGCTTGCCGTTCTCGTCGAGCATGTGGTTCCCGATATGGGCGGTCTTCGCCTGCGGGTCCTGCTCGGTGGTCTTCTTCCACGCCCGAGTCCGTACGGCGCGCAGGCCCTGCTCGCGCATGATGGCCCCGACGGTGGGTTGGGAAACGCTGATCCCGTCCGCGTTGAGCATCCGGGTCAGCTGGTCCCTGCCGGCCTTGCCCTTGGCGTCGTTGAACTTTCCGGCCACAGCTTCCACCAGCGTCTGGTGCCGCACGGCCCGCGGGGACGGGCCCGCAGGGTTGCGCCACCGGTAGAACGAGGCCCGGGAGACCTTCAGGGTCCGGCATAGCCAGGCGACGGGATGGTTCGCCTTCTCTGCTTCGATGAACTCGTAGAAATCCTCTACCGTTGCTTCGCTGCAAAGAAGGCGCTGACTTTTCCCAGGAACTCAATTTCCTGCTTCAGCTTCGCGTTCTCGGCCAGCGCTTTCTGGTGCTCTTCCCACGGCACGGCTGCCTTCTCCTCGGTGAGGAACCGATCGGGATGGTCCTCACGGTATTTGCGCACCCAGGTCCCCAGAGTGCCCTCGTTCACGCCGATATCCGGCGCGACCTGGGCGATCGGACGGCCCGAGGAAATCACGAGCTCCACGGCGTCGTCCTTGTACTTCTGGCTATACATCTTACGGTCGGTCATTGTGAAGAAGGGCTCCTAACAAGCTGTCTCACAAAACCATACGGCCGCAAGGGTTCCGATGTGGCGTTCCTCGTGCGGGTTTTCGAACAGGGACAGGGGTGCCTGGTTGCCGCTGGGTCGCAGGTCGGTGACCATGATCCCGGCCCTGGCGTACCGGATGCCCTCCACGATGCGGGGGAGTAATGCATGGGCGGCCTTGGTCAGCAGAACCGGATCGGCAGTGGGCATGGGGAGCGGCACGCAGACGGAGGGGTAGGAGGTGTCGTTGGGGTTGAAGTGTGAGGTGCCGGCGAACGCGGTGAGGACTTTGGCCTGGAGCCCGTGTTTGGCCAGCCGGGCCGATGCTTGCTGGCCGTAGACGCTCATGACCTGCCGGATCCCGGCCGCGGTGGTGATGGGGGTGGCGAAGGAGCGGGAGAAGATGAGCTGGTCCCGGCCGATCCGTTCTTCTTCCATTGGGATGCACGGGGTGCCCTGCAGTTCCAGGACGGTGCGCATCATGACGACGGAGAAGCGGTCCCGGATCATGACCGCATCGGCTCGGGCCAGGTCAAGGATGGAATGGATTCCGAGGGCGTTGAGGCGTTTGGTCAGCCGCGTGGCGACACCCCAGATCTCTATGACCGACAGGCGGCGCATCAGCCCTTCCCTGTCCGCGGCGGGCACGGAGTCCCAGTGGCAGACCCCATCGAAGCCTGGGTTGTTCTTGGCCCATTTATTCGCCAGTTTCGCCAGCGTCTTCGTGGGCGCGATGCCGACGCAGACGGGCACGCCGACGTTGCGCCGCACGGCTGTTTTCATGGTCCGGCCCAGGGCCAGGAGTTCGTCCGGGGTGCCTTTGACGCCGAGGAACGCCTCGTCGATGCTGTAGACCTCAAGCCAGGCCGAGTAGCGGCCGAGAAGTTCCATCACGCGGGCGCTGATGTCGCCGTAGAGCTCGTAGTTGCTGGAGAGGGCAACGAGTCCCCATTCCTTGGCGCGCGGGGCGAGTTTGAACCACGGCTCACCCATGGCGATACCGAGGGCTTTAGCTTCGGGGGAGCGGGTGACGGCGCAGCCGTCGTTATTCGAGAGCACGATGACGGGACGGCCCTCCAGGGCCGGGTCGAAGGCCCGCTCGGCCGAGGCGTAGAAGCAGTTCACATCCACGTGCGCGATCTGCGGCAGCTGCCGCATGAGACCCGTCTTAGACACAGCCCGGGCCTTAAAGGTGGTGCAGGCATCGGGTGGCAATGCCCCACACCACCAGATCGGATAAGGACGGTACCCGGATGTCCGGGTACGCGGGGTTCTCTGCCTGCAGCACGACCCCGGTGGCCGTGATCCGGAGCCGTTTGATGGTCAGTTCACCGTCCAGGACGGCGATGACCACGGACCCGTCCACCGGTTCCAGGGCGCGGTTGACGATCAGTTCATCGCCGTCGCTGATCCCGGCGCCGGTCATGGAGTCCCCGGACACCCGCACCACGTAGGTGGACGTGACGTCCTTGATCAGGTGCTCATTCAAATCGATCCGCCCGTCGAAGTAGTCCTGCGCGGGCGAGGGATACCCGGCCGCGACAGCGACCGGAGAGATCAGCACCGACAACAACGATGCACCCGCATCTATCACGCGGGGACCAACAAGAACGCCCACAACACACCTTTTATTCGAATATATCTTCGAATAAGCATACTGCTAAGCACCGACAGAAGACCTATCGACCGGTGGGATCGGCCTCCGGCAGGGGCCGGGTTGCACGCCAGTGGGGACAGCTTTGAGCTGTGCGGAGGGCTCCACCTGACCCCAATGGGCACAACCCGGCGAAACGGCGCCGCTGTGGTGACCGGATGTCCAGCCGCGGGCCTTTGTGGGGGGTATGAGGAAGCCTCCGCGCGAATCATGGACTCAAGCGTGGAGGCTCCCGGCTCTCCAAGCTGGGGGGACTGGAGAGCCTTAACGAGTCTATCGGGGCCGGGCAGAACATTCAGGGGGTGCGTCTGCCGGCACGGCGCAAAACCCTCGTTTACGTGCGGGGCGGGCGGCCCCGCGTCCTGCCGGTCTGCCACCCGGGGACGGCATCGTCCAGGAGCCTGACCTTCTCGGGGGCGAGGTCGCCTCGGCGGTGTTTGTATCGCTGGGTGTGGATCCACACCCCGAGGGTGTGTTCCCGTTCTGAGGCGTAGTGGTGGTGGCGGGGCCAGTCGTTGCCCTCGGCCCGGTAGTCAACGAGCTGGGCGAGGCGGTCATGCCACCGGGCCTCGTCCGCTGCGGCCCTGTGGTTCCCGGCCCAATCGGGGACGCGGGCGAGGCCGTCCCGGTAGGCCGGGGACAAGGTGCCGTCGGCTGCTTCGCGCCGGCGATCGGACAGCCACCGGGCCATCGACCGTTCGCTCTTGTCCTCGGAGCGGTCGCGGAGGAGCCGGCCCTCGGCCGTAATCCAGGCGATGATCTCGCCCATGCGGGCAACGTCCGCGGGGGAGGGGCCGGTTCTGGTGACCGTGGCGGCCCGGTGCGCGGGTTCGAGTCCCGGGTCCTGGCGGCGGGCGATGACCAGGTGATACCCGACGGTGGCCGGTTCGGCGCGTACGAGGTCAGCGATGCGTTGCCGGCTCAGTCCGAGCCGGTACATCAACACCCATTCCGCGTCCGGAGCGCGCCGTACCCGCCTGTCCATGATGGAGCCCATCCTGCCACGACCACCCCGCCAGGCAGGCCAGCGACGTGGCGGCCACCGCCGCATCGCAGCCCGGGCGGCCGCCGGCCCCGGAGCTCCCGGCGGAGCGGAGAGAGCCGATGCATACAGCGAATTCGGCGGCGGTATTGCCATAAAGTAGTAGGAGTAGTAGTTTTCTTACTACTACTACTACTACTACTACTACTACTGAGGTTGTCGCCGTGGCGTTGAGTGTGAAAGACCGTGTGTTTGCTGCTGCGGAGCAGATCAGCGCGGAGCGCCGGCCTACCGTCTCGACGGTGCGGGCAGCGGCGGGTGTGAGCAACGCCGACGCCACCCGATACCTGAAGGAGTGGGTCGAGGAGAAGCACGCCGCGGGAGGCCGTCTCGCCGCGACGCCGGCAACGGTGCTGGAACAGGCCGCGCGCCTGGCCGGGGCATGCTGGGCCGAAGCGTCCACTGTGGCGGATGAGCGGCACGCTGCCGCGGAAGCGGTCTGGGCGCAGGAGAAGAAGGACCTGGGACTGGAGATCTCCGAACTCGTCATTGACCTGGACAAAGTAGGCGCCGAAAAGGACGCGGCCGTCACCGAGCTCACTGCCCGGGTCACCGCGCTCGATACCCAGGCCGCGGCGATGAAGGCGCAGCTGGAGCAGGCACGTACAGCCGAACAGCAGGCCAGCAACACCGCAGCCGAAGCGGCGGCCAGGGTGGCCGCGGCCGAGGCCCGGGCAGAGACGCTCCAAAAGGCGCACGACGCGCTCCTGCAGCGCATCGTGCCGGAGACCCCGGACAAGAATGACCGGGCGAAGCGAACCAGTGGCGGCGGCCCCCAGCTCTAAACTGGCGCGGAAGGGTTCTACCTGACAGCCCTGGCGGCCTCGACGACCTCTTACCGGGCCCGTTTTCACGGCACTGTTCGGGCAGGACTCGTAGACCGGTGCCGGGCAGGCCCGCCAGCCGTCGGCCGGCCTGCCGCTGCTACCGTGGCGGCTGCGCTTCCGCCGCGGGGAACTCCCGCAGCGCCCCTGCAGCATCGAAGCTGCACCCCGGATTTCCTTTTTCCGAGGTAAACAGAAAGAGCCGGCACATCGTGCCGGCTTTTCGCCTTAACGCGCAGGGGACCCCACCATGAATATATCGCCGAGGGGCTGGCCTGTCGGATGGCAAGATCAACGCCGACCAGCACCAGCGAACCCAAAGCAACCGCGAAAAGAGCACGGCCAGTACCAGCAGAACCCCCTGGGACAGCACCTTCCCGCCAGACACCGCAGCGTGCATCTTGATTCGGGACGGACTAACCTCATTCATCCACCGAGACTCGGCGGCTAGAACAGCCGGAGCTGGCCGTCGGCTATGCCGCCCCAGTGGGCCGGCCGGTCCCGAGCAATCCAGGCACACTCGATAGAACAGAATTTCCGTTCGCTCGGCCCTTTGCGATCGGGGAGCTCAAAGCGTTTTCGACACAGCGGGTTGAGGCACTTCTTGACCACGTAGCGTGTCCGGCGGGCTTCAGTGCTGCACTTCTTGGAGCAGTGTTTTATGGAATCTGCCTGGTGAGCCCTGATCATCAATGTGGAGTTGCACTGGGGGCAGGTCCATTCGACGCGAGGCTTGCGAGGAATCTCCTGGTCCTTTCCGGTCCGTGGGTTGGGGTGACGGAATTTTGCGCGGAGCTTGTCCGGGGCCAGAGGCCAGCGGCCGCCCTTTGATGAGTTACAGGAACGACAGATGGGTCTCAGGTTGGACAAACAGTGGGAACCTCCTTTGACTATGGGCTTGACGTGGTCTTCCTGTGTGGCGCCTTCGATTCCGCACATCCAGCAGCGTCTGCCCCAAAGCGAGAAGCGTGCCGCCTTCTGGGCCGGCGTGAACTCAACGACGATGCCTCCCGGCGCTGCTCGGGAGACGTAGCGCCGCAGCCGGTACCTGTCCTTGTTTTGCTCGTAATAGCCGCGGGCGCAGTCTTTGCACTCGTTGGCGAGACCGTTGCGGTTGGTTTTTTCTTTCGTGAAGTCATCGCCTGGGCGTATCCTCTTGCATCCGCTGCACACGGCGAAGATTTGCCCGGTTTGGGCCGCCTGTTCCTCAAGGTGAGCCGTCACCGCGCAATCGTCCGAACAAAACTTGTCTCCGGCCGCCTGCCTATCCACGGGGCGGATTTTGGAGCAAATGGAGCAGCCCAACGCGGCGAACATACAGGTTCGGTTGCAGAAGCGTTGACGCTTCGCCCGGTTGGCTTTGAAGCTGGTCGATTTGCCGCAGTGCTCGCAGGTGACGTCCCTGCGCCCGGCCGCGGCGCGGCATGCAACTGAGCAGAAACGGGCACGTTCCCGAGTGGCGGCCGCGCTGAAGGCCTTGCTGCACTGTTCACAGGTCAGCTCGCGGGAGGTCGATGCGGCGCGACGGCAGGTCATCGAACAAAATCGGGCCTTACGCTGCTGCGCGACGCTTGTGCCATTCGCGGGGATAGTTCGCCCGCAAATCTCGCAGCTATTGCCGGCGAAAACCCTTGTGCGTGGCATGTCGTCGTCCCGTCTTCCAGTGCCGACGAACCCGCCGCACAGGTGATGCCTGTCAGCGCTAGGATAGCCGCCAGCCATGACGGTTATACCGAACGCTATCCCGGGCGATGCCAAGCCAAACGGCTGTCCCGGAGCCGCCGAGGCAATAGCAACGCCCCCGTTGAACCACGAGCATGCCAGCAGGGCTCGCACAGGTTTCCGTTACGCTTCAGGCCAATGACCCGAAGTGGGCGTCCGCTGGCGCGGCCGGCTGTTGGGTCCAGGTTCGCCGTCGCAGGGCTCCGGTGACCCTGGCCCTGTCTACGTCTGCGACGTTTTTGTGTTGCTGTCCTGCGGATTCTAGGCGTCCGCTCCAGCCCGTATAGCCCCTCCTTCGTCGGGGCCTGCGGTGCAGGAAATGTCCCTCCGGCGCTCCTTCGTCGCTGTTTTCCTCCAGGAATTTCCTTCCCCTTGCCTGCGGTAGACAGGCCTCCGTCGGCCGCCGAGCAAGCGAGCTTGCCAGCAACAAAAAAACAACGGGGGGAGCAGGGGAGCTGGCCGGTCACGAAGGCCGCCCCACTCACCCAACTTCTCGGACAAGAAGGAGCAACACCATGAACGCAATCGCAACCAAGACGGTAACCACCAAGGACACCGGGGAGGCCATCGACGGCGTCACCGTGCTGGGCGACTACCACGAGAACGGCGGCTATGACTGGATGGAACTCATCGAAGCAGAAGGCTGGGCCGTCATTCCCAGCTGGGGCTGTGACGGGTGGGACCTGGGCCAGTGGCCCTATGTCATGGTCGCGGCCACGCGGACCGCTGACAGCATCGGGAACCTGTTCGGCGTCGCCACCTACTGCGAGGGCGACGTGAGCTGCATGTTCTACCGGACCAAGGCCCGGCAGTTCGAAGCGATCACCGAACAGGCGTTCTTCCACTGGAAGAACGGACAGGCCCACGGCCCGGATGACCTGCCCGAAGCCGCCGCCGAGCTGCCCAGCCGCTACCGGATCCCCTACACGGTCAACGCTGCCTAACCAGCACCAGACGGTGCCCCGCCCACAGCGGCGGGGCATCGCACCCCACCAAAACCACTAGAGAGGACGACACCTGATGAGCACCTGCACGGCCCTGATCATCCCCGCTGACGGACGCGAACCGGCACGGATCGAAACCATCGACGCCTCACTTGAGAACCTGCAAACCCTCGTGGCCGGAAACATCGAAGCCGTGAGCAGCTACGACTGGCACTTCTACGTGAACGAGGAAGGCAAAATCCTGAACCTCGCCCGCAACCGTCGCGCCGCGCTCCTGGTTCTCGAAGAAACCGGCGTCCTGAGCGATGTCTACTGCGGGAACGCCGTGTTCCTGGGCGAGACGGACGACGGCGGCGAGGCCGACGTACCCGAAGAGCTGATCGACCTGGCACAGCAGCTGTTCGGACTGCGCCAGCCGGTGAGCTGACACCACAGACGGTGGCCGGCCCTTCATAGCCGGTCACCGCTGGCGGTCCGCCGTCGTGGCCATGTACCGCTTCTGGTTACCGGCGGCGGACCGCCAACCGCAGGCTCATGAGCGGGAGGCAGGGCGGCGCGGCCAGCCGGCCGCAGCACACCAGGTGCCGATCCCGGGGTGCTGACCAATGGCTCGCAGGGCTCACCCACAATAGAGGCGTCCGCTGGCGCGGCCGGCTGTTGGGTCCAGGTTCGCCGTCGCAGGGCTCCGGTGACCCTGGCCCTGTCTACGTCTGCGACGTTTTTGTGTTGCTGTCCTGCGGATTCTAGGCGTCCGCTCCAGCCCGTATAGCCCCTCCTTCGTCGGGGCCTGCGGTGCAGGAAATGTCCCTCCGGCGCTCCTTCGTCGCTGTTTTCCTCCAGGAATTTCCTTCCCCTTGCCTGCGGTAGACAGGCCTCCGTCGGCCGCCGAGCAAGCGAGCTTGCCAGCAACAAAAAAACAACGGGGGAGCAGGGGACGTTGGCCGGTCACGAAGGCCGCCCCGTTAACCCCAACTTCTCGGACAAGAAGGAGCAACACCATGAAGACCACACCCACCCTCGAAATGCTTGATCCGGCCACCCTGACCGTGGACGTCAACGTCCGCAAAGATGCGGCCCTGACAGCTGACTTTGTTGCCAGCATTGCCGAACACGGCGTGATGGAACCGGTCATCGCCCACCGCAAGGACGACGGCGTGGTGCACGTCCTGATGGGACAGCGCCGCACCCGTGCCGCCGTCGAAGCCGGACGGGATGCCATCCCGGTGATGATCATTGACAGCCCGGAGGAAGCCGAGCGGATCGTGACGCAGGTGGTGGAGAACATCCAGCGGACCGAACTGACCGAAGCGGACGAGGCCGACGCTTACCACCAGTTGTCGCTGATCGGCGTTTCAGCTGCCGCGATCGCGAAGAAGACCGGGCGCACCAAGACCACCGTGGAAGGGGCGCTGAAAGCCAAATCCTCGAGCGCCGGATCCGCCGCCCTGGGCAAGGGGTACACGATTGAAGCGGCCCTTATTCTGGCTGAGTTTGGCTCTGACGAGGACGCGGTGGAGGAGTTGGAATCGGTCATCGCCGACGAACCGGACATGCTGGCACACGTCACCCAACAGTTGCGGGACCGCCGCGACCGCGCGGCCGCCCTCGCGGCGATGACCGCCGAGCTGGAAGCCGCCGGGACCACCGTGGTGGAACGGGCCGGATACGACGGGGACAGTGAGAACGTCCGGGTGTCCTCGCTGAACCGGGCAGACGGGGAACCGGCCACCGAGGAGGACGCCAACGCCGTCCACATCGTCTCCTCCTACAACGGCCATCACTCCACCGTCCCGGTCGTGGCCGGATGGAAAGAGCTGGGTTTCACGCTCCGGTACAGCGGCTACGGCGCGTCACCGGCGACCAAGGGTCCGATGACGGAGGAGCAGAAGGCAGAGCGGAAAATCCTGATCGAAAATAACAAGCTGATGCAGTCGGCTACGGTGGTCCGCCGCGACTTTGTGAAGTCGCTGCTGGCGAAGAAGCAGCCGCCCAAAGGCTGGCAGCACTTCACCGTTCACGCCATCACCCACTACCCCGAAACTGCCAGCGGCTACGAGGGAACCGTTGCCGTCGAGATGGCCGGTGCCAAGACGGGGGAGACCTCCGACCGGTGGGGCTGGAACCCGTTGCGGGACCACGTGGCCAGGTCCGCGGCCCGGCCCGAGGTGTCCCTGATCGCGCTGGTCTGCGCAGGGTATGAGAAGACCATCGCCAAGGACTCATGGCGGTCACCGAGCATCCGCCACATTGACTACCTGACCCGGCTCATTGCCTGGGGGTACACGGCGAGCCCGGTCGAGCAGATCATCCTGGACAAGGGCACCGCCGGAACAAACTAATCTGAACGTGTGCCGGACGGCTGAATCCCCCAATGCAGCCGTCCGGCCGCTCACCACATGATGGCCAGAAACCTTCCAGAGGTCGGGCGGTCCGCCGCCCGGTGCGAACCAAAAAGGGCGGTCATCAGCGGCGGACCGCCGTTTGACGCGACCACCAAGGAACCATCCAGGTGCCGCGGCTCCTGCCGGCAGACCACGCGCAACGCAACGTGGCACCACGCGCACAATTCGATGACCCGTCAGCCGTTCAGGCTCGGCGCAACATTCAACTAAGCTGGATCACAGTTTTCCTTTGTCCGAGGAACAGAAAAGGACCGGCCACCAGGCCGGTCCTTTTCTGTTTAACCGCACACACTCGAATGGCAACGCGAACTTCCGATCTTCAAATCTCTCCGACCCGGCCCGCTCCTTACGGAGACTGTGCACAGCCACCGCTTACTCAGGGTGACGTGCGCTGGGGAGGGTGACGTGGTGGTTGTGTGCAGACGGTCAGGTGGGTCCCGTCGTCCAGATGTGTGCGGGAAAAGCCCGTAGGAAATAGCTTTTGCCGTGCCCATGTGGGCGAGGGGTTACTACTCCGAGCCGCCAGCCACGGGAGCTGATTCCTGCGTGGCCTTCCGGCCCCGCGGACGCCCGCCGGCCTTCTTGGTCGGCGCGTCCAGACCGAAGCCGCGCAGGTCGGATTCGGTCCAGTCTGCGCGCAGGGCGGCCTGGTAGTCCTTGGCGTATTTCTGTTCCGCTGCGGCGAGCAGCTGAGAAGCTTCCTGGACCTCGACACCGCTGGCAGCGGCCTGCTTGACGGCATTTACTTTGGCGTCCCGGGCGGCGTCGATCTTGGCAGCGGCTTTTACGGCGATGTCGTTTATATCTATACCAGAAGCCTACCGGCCGCGGCTGACACCCGAAAGCAGGTTTTCGGCGACCGTGCGCAGAAGCCGAAAAACTCCCAAAGACCACCGTGCGGAGCAAGCTATACACTTACACGGGTGTAATTGGCTTGTCGCGCTCGACACTGGCGGTCGGGTGCGGCACACTGGTCAGTGTGGTCCCCGGTTTCGGGGTCGCTGCGCTGGGCCTTTGAAGGGATGGATTGAATGTCGGATGAGGGATTCACTCACCGTTTCAATCTGTCGCGTCGACGTCGGGAGAACACTCCCGCCGGCAGCAAGAAGCGCCGTGACCTGTGGGTCACTGTTGAAGAGGAAGCCGCGCTTGTCGCGAGGGCTGAGCGGGAGAAAGTCACTGTCCCGAACCTGCTGATTACATCGGCATTGTCCGAGACGCAAGAGACGACTACGGAACGGCGTGCCGCCATCGCGGAATTGATGTCGCTGCACAATCTGCTGGCGCGTTCTTCGAACAACATCAACCAGCTCGCGCGGCAGGCGAATGCCACGAGCGAGTTCCCCGCCGAGGCGCACGAAGCGTTGAAGCACATACGCTCCGTTGCCATGCGGATCGACCGCACCATTGAAGGGCTGATGTAGGGGATGATTCCGAACATCACCCGCGGTTCGCGCATGGGCGGGCTCATGGTTTACCTGGCCTCGACCGACGCCAACAAGACGAAGAACGCACACAGCGATCCGCACCTGGTGGCCGGCGACGCTGCGATCATGGCGTGGTACGACGACGGTGTCCTGGACCGTGACGATGCGCTTGCTATTGCCAAGCATCTTGACCAGCCGCGCAGGGCATATGACGTATCGGTTCAGATCAAGGACATGCAGTGGGACGCGGCCAAGAAGGAGCGCGTCCACGTCGGCTACAAGGACGCCAGCGTGTGGCACTGCTCGCTGAGTCTGCGCGCCGAAGAGGGCGCCCTGACGGATCAGCAGTGGGGCGATATCGCCAACGACTTTGTGGACTCCATGGGCTTCACCGAAACCAGCGGAAAGGCCCGCTGCCGGTGGGCCGCGGTCAACCACGGCACGAGTGAGAACGGCAACCACCACATCCACCTGGCCGTGTCACTCGTGCGCGAAGACGGCACCAAGGCATCCACCCACGGGGACTACAAGAGGGCGCAGGAATCGTGCCGTGAGCTGGAGGTTAAGTACGGCCTGGAAGAACTCTCCACCGTGCACTCCACCCGCGGCTACGACCGGGCAGAGAAAGCCACCGCTGTCCGGGACGAGAGGGAAATGCACCGCTCATCCTTGGCCCGGAAAGTCCGCGCCAGCGCCAGCGCCTCGGCCACCGAAGGTGAGTTCGTTCGGCGCGCCCGCGACACCGGCATGCTGGTCCGTCCGCGCTACGCGAAGAACACCACCGACGTCATCGTCGGGTACTCCGTGGCCGAACGCCCCAAGCAGGGCGAACGTCCTATCTGGTTCGGCGGCGGCACCCTCGCCTCCGACCTGAAGCTCGGTGCTTTGCGTGAAGAATGGATGGACTCACCGCACCTGGCAACCGAAGCCGCAGCGGAATGGAACGCAGCTGCCCGCAACAGGCGCACCGTGTCCAAGACCGGCCCCGAGAACGGAACACCGCCGGCGGAAATGTGGGTCGATTACACCCGCAACGCGACCGCACTGGTCGAACAGCTACGGGCACTGCCGCGGGACGATCATGCAACCTGGGCGAAAGCAGCGAGGGAAGTATCGGGGGCGTTCGCGGCATGGTCCCACCGGCTCGAACCCACACCCGGCCCGCTGGCGGCCACCGCCGCTGAGCTATCCCGCACCGCGCAGCTGCGCACACCACGGGAGCACAGTAAGCCCGTGGCCCTGCCGTCGATTGCCGGGACTGCCATGTTGTTCATGGCTGCCTCCAGTAAGAACAAGACGGTGGCCCAGTCGGCGCTCATGCTGCAGCTGGTCAACACTGCCTTCGCTATCCACGAGATGCACCAACAGTCCGGACGAACGAGGGAAGCGCAGCGGCTGCGTGCCGTCGTCACTGATCAGCTGAAACCGTTCGCTGCGACCATGCCCCGACCGGTCACCGTCGGTGCACCGGAACAGGCAGCGGTACCGAATTCCGTAGAAATTGGACTCCGCGGCATGGCGCCCATCCGTCCAGGTTCAGCGGTGCCGAGCACACCAACGCCGGCCAAGGCCCACCAGCACACGGGCCGTGACTCCGGTCCCGCGCTGGACCGATAAAGACCACCACCAACTGCAAGGGGAACACGATGAGTGAATCAGATGGAATGGATGATGTTCTGGACGGCGGTCTGCGGCAGTCGCTGATGATCGCCTCACGTATTGCCGAGACCCTGGCCCGCCGCCGGCAGGAATCCCAGCGGCAGCTGGAACACCAGGACGCCCAGGCCGCGCACGAAGCCCAGACCCGCCTCACTGCTGACCGCAGCGCTGCCCACGCGGCGCTGGCACCCATAGAGAAGGACCAGTGGTGGGACAAAGCCCAACCCCATGACATCGCCACGGCACACACCGTCGCTGAAAGCTGGAAAGACCACGACCCCACCGCCCTGGCCTCATCCGAAAAGATCCGGCAGGAAGTGCTCACCCGCTACGGCATCGACACCCACGACGTCGGCGCGGACGCCGCCTACCTGGAAGCAGGGATCCAGACCATCACCGCGGAAAAGGCGCGCCAGGACGCACGGGACCGCAGCCAGGAAGAGACGCGCAAGGCTGCCGCCGAACACGAGAAGGCCATAAGCCTGCTCGCCGCGGCCCGCGCCGAAGAACTCCGCGCCCAAGCAGCGACACTGGCCCCGGAAATGGAACGCCACGAAGTACCCGTTGAGTACCTTGCCAACCCCGAACTGGCCGAGGCATTGCAGACCGCACACGCCGCCAAGACACCCGCAGCAGTGGCGGCCGCGGACGCCACCGTGCAGGAACGCATGTTCCTCATCGGCAAGGACGGCATCAACGGTCCCGACATCGACCAGCTGCGCAAAGAAACCACCGCGAACATCAACGGCGCCGGAGATTCACACTTCGAGGATCCCGCATTCGTCCAAGCCGCCAAGGACATGCACGAGACCAAACTCCTGGCGGAAGGAGGCTTCACAGGCTCCGAACGAACGCCCGTGGAACAGCGGTACGAACGAGCCGCAAAGGAACTCTTCGCCCGCATGGAAAGCGTCGGCCACGAGATCGAGAACCGCGTCACCGGTAACGACAGCAGCCGGCTAAAAGCCCAGGGCCTCAAAACGGAAAGCACGTCAGCAGCCGACTACGGCTCCGCCGAACGCCAGGAAGCTTTCGCCGCCTCCCTGGCAACAACCGGAGCTAACGAAACCCAGGTCCGTGGGCGCGCCGCTGCGGAGCGCAGCGAGGGCACACACCCCCGCGCAGCCGTGACCATGGGTAATGGCACAGCCAAGGCGAAAAAGACCCGCACGGGGGCAGCGGCGGGCGTTGAAAGGGCTAAAAGCGGTCCGTCTCGCTAATCAGTTGTCCTCACTCACGAGGGCTTCTTTGTCCGCACACTGCAGCGATTTCATCGCCAGACCCTCCGTCGCAGTGAGTGGTTGTGGATTCTTCCGCACCTCTCTCTGATCGGTTCGATGTCGCCGTCACGCACGCTCGTCGCCAGCCGCACCGAGAGCCGCTTGAAGATCGATCGCATGCTTGCCAGTAAAGCGGATTTTGACGGGCTTGCCATTCAGAACCATGGGAATCTCGACGCCGCCCTGGCCTTCCTTGACCTCAATGTTCGACAGAGTCTCGAGAAGTGGGCCATTCCTCGTTTCGCGTGCATATTTGTAGAGGGCTGCGCAGAGTGGGCACAGCGCAACAGCATTGGCCGTGTGCACCTGCTTGCGGGCGCTTACGAAGCGGACGGATTCGAAGTACCACTGGCCGCCCACCTTGAATGGGAGCGGCTTGTGGCACGCCTGGCAAAACATCTCACCTTCATTCATCATGTACTGCCCCCGGAGATAGCCCTTGGACTCGGCAGCGGCCTCACTCTGTCCGTCGACGACGCTTCGCGGCCGTGACTCGGTCTGGTAGTCCGGAGCACCGAGTGCGTCTTGCGCGGCCACCGCGGATCGCCGTCCCGGGTCGTCGGAGGCCAACTCGGGGAAGCGGGGGGACTTCGCCCTGTCACGGATGAGGTCCCGGAGGTCGGCGGTCGTCAGCCCTGCCTCTTTGGCAGCGCGTAGGACGTCGATGCCGTCGTCGCCGAGGCCTTCGTCCCGGAGGAAGTCGCTGACGCCCTCAGCCTTCTGGCGGCGTTGGGCCACATCCGCACCGAAGCCGAGCTTGTGCACGAGCGAACTTGCGCTGGGCCATTGCCAATCTTCAGCAAGGTCATCGGCCGTCACCTCTCTGGGGCGCCGTAAGTCGCCGTTCCTATCGAGCACCCAGGCTTTCGACTTGAGTTTCTGCGCTAGCTGGGAGTCGAAGGCATAGCGGCGCGCGCTGTTGTTCGCTCGGTAACCCGCTCCGGCTTTCTCTGCTTTCGCGTCTCGGATGGTGTGCCAGAGAGTACGGATCAGGTCGTGGTCGCCTGACTTGATGATCTCGTCGAGCCTCTCAATGTCCCAGTCGACCTTTTCGGTGTAGGCACTGTGGCGGTTATTGATCCACCACTCTCGTTTCAGCTGTGGGTTTTGGAACACGTCGCTACTGGTGATCGCGATGCCCACGGTGGAACCTGCGAGATTGAGGAAATCCTCGAAGCCGTCGATCTCAAGATAATAGCTGGCCACTGGATAGGGCTTACGGTAATAGGCAAATTGCCCGGTGGACTGGTAGTGGAGCGGGACCCAAGGGTAGAGAGACGAGAGTCCCGTTGCCCGATACGGAAGGTCTAGGTAGCTCTCGCCCGGGGAGATCCACGTCACTGAGCCGTCGGGCAGCGGTGAGGCGAGGAACGGCACTTTTCCGAAGAGACGTCGCGCGGATTCGCGGTTTGAGAGGGCGAATCGGGCGAAGGCGCTGACCTCGTCAAGATGCTTTGAGATCTTGTCACCGTCCGGGACGGGGCGGTTCGGTGCCTTGTACGCGTTCAGTCGAGCCTCGATCCGCGCCGATTCGTTCCAGCGACGGACGCCGGCTGCGTTGTAAAACGCCTTCAGGTTGATCGCGCGTGCTTGGTCCTCATCGTCGTCGAAGTACGCGAGTTCGATTCGAACTCGAGTCTGGACATTGTCGCTTCGGCCGGATGGGAGGTACGTGTCGGGACCCTTCACATGCTTGTTCTTGCCACCTCGAGTCAGTCGGACAAGCGGGATTGACTCTAGGGATTGCCTTAACTGATACGTGGAGCGTCCTCGCCCCAGCAGTTGGTATAGATCGGTGATCGCGCCGTCGCTCTTGGCTGCCAGCCAGTCGAGCCATGCCGGTATGTAGAGAACGTCGTGGTTATCCATGTCGCGGGCGCTACCCAGCACGTCCCCCATCTCCGACCAGCCGAACTCGATCGTGTCAAGCGCTCCAAGGAACTTGCCGGCTCGACCGTCACGGTCGCGTATCCAGTACGGGGTCCGATCGGTCTCGATCTCAGACATGCTGAATAGGAATGGCAGGTCACGCTCGGTCAGCCAGTTTCTGAACTCGCTAGGACTGGAGACGAGCGACCTAGCGGGCGCGTGTCCACTACCGCGCGCCGGGGTGATCTCAAGTTCGTTGAACGCCTGAATGACGGCATCCCGGATGAGGTTGTAAGGGCGACCGACTGGATCGTCATGGTTTGGAAGAGTCGCAAGAAAGGTGTCGTCAATCAGGCCCTGATTACACAACCAAGGCAACGCGTCGACGATTAGCGCTCCGATGTCCTCGACCAGCCGGACGTTGTCTGGGTCATCGCGAACGCTGTCGCGGGCCACCGTGGAGGCGAAGGGCGCATGAATGTGGAACTTCAGGCCGGACGACTCCTTTACAGCTGGGAAGTAGATTGACACGTCGCCCTGGTCGAGGGGAACGATTGACCGAGGCGGAGTGCCTTGGGCGACCTTCCCGTTCTTTTGCTTCCCACGCTTAGGCTTCGCCGGCTCGCCGAATTCAAGTCGGAACGCCGCTGCTACGGAGAGTGGGTTGGAGCCGCTGTGTTCGACACTCGCCCCGCCGACCAGGCGTAACCAGTGGGACTCGACGAAGTCGTCGCCCTCGCTCTTCTGAATCTTGATGACCTGGTCGTCGAGGTCCTGGCGTTCGATGATTCCGACTGTTCCATCGGGAAGGCTGTAAGTTACTGTCCGAACGTGACTGAGGAACAGCAACGTTTTCTCGTCAAGCTCTGCAAGCCCCCGTGCTATCTCTTCAATGGCAACAGCGGCTGGCTTCTCTTGGCGGTCGAACGGAAATCGGAAGCTGGTCCAACCCAACGGCGCCTCGCCGCCGATTCGTTCATTTACGAAAAGGTCTTCGATGGCAAACGAGTACGTACCCGATCTGATTTCGGGCCGGCTGGTGTACGAGTAGACCGCCTTAAAGCCGACTCCGAACTTGCCTATCTGGGTTGGGTCATCCTTCTTCGTGGAGTCACCGATGTTCGTAATCGAGTCTATGTCGTTCAGTGAGAACGCCCGTGAGCCGTCGTGTCGCACTTCAAGACATGAGTCATGCAACTCGAACTCGACAACGGCCGCCTTCGCATCCTCGGCGTTCTGAAGCAGCTCGTAGATGAAGTGGGCGCTGTCGGGGTATAACTCGGAGAGCAGTCGGCGAATGCCCTCCTCGAAGCCCTTCTTCTTCTTGTGGGCCTCAACTATTCCGCGCCCGGCAGCCGCAATGCTCTCAAATGAATGTTCAGCCGGCACTGACGACCTCGACGATCCCAGAGCAGAGGAGTGTGGTCGTGACGTCGCTGCGTTGGATGCTCATCTCGAGCTTCTTGCTGCGGGTCTCAAAGTCATCCTCAAGCGAGCGTAGTTCGGACTCGCGCATACGGCGTATGTTCTCGTGAGATGCGTTCCCGATCTGGTCCTCAAGGAGTTGGACTCGGGCATGGTGCGTCGTAGTGAGCGATGCCAACTGGTTCTCGACATGTCCCCGTGTTCGATCCATATGCGTCGCTCGTGAATCGGTCCACGCCTGGTAGTGCCGTTCATCGACATCGGTAGCAGCATGCGATACAGCTGGTGAAGATGAGTCCGCGGCCTCGACCAAGAGACGACCCATCTCCTCAGAGAGGGCCGGATCGGAGGTTGTGACAACCACCTCGAAGTCATCGCGCGCACCCAGGTAGGTCCAGGCGTGAACAGCAAGCGGGTAGAGACCAGCAGGCACATCCGTCGAGGGTACGCGCAGAGCCACGGTTGTCTCGGGGGCGAAGCCCTCTTGCTGAGCTGCGGCCGCACGTACCAACTCGTGAACTGGCGACAAGAGTTCAACGTCGTCGCAATCGGCCAGACTTGGATCGAAGGTGAGTCTCCGCGATTGATCCGCCCCCCGGCTCAGCCATCGCTGCCACTGCGATCCACTCTCGGGTGCGATCGCCCGGGCATCGTCGTACAGGGTTGAGCGGATGTCCTTGTTTGGGCGGAGCAGTGCTACCGGACGCTCGAACAGCGCGTCCGCTCGGTCGTAGCCGCGGTCAAGTAGGTAGCGCTGCACCAGGTGGGCCAGCTGGCCAGGTGCGAGCCACGGGCTGGCAGCCTGCTCTACACCCTCGGCGTCGAGCTTCTTCAACGGGAGACCGAAGAGGGCACTCTCGCGCTCCTCAAGCTCCTCCTGCTCCTGAATTCGGCCGATTTTGTTGTCCGCGAGCTGCTGCAGGCGAGCCTCGCGCTCAGGCTCAGAGAGAGTGAGATCTTCGCCGATCTTCCGAATCTCCCGAGTGAGCTCGCCGAGGATCGCTTCGCTGCCACCGAGGGCCCGCTGGAATACGCCGATCCTCAGTAGGCATCGCTCGAAAATGACTGCATCGACGGTACCGCTGACAACAAGGTTCTTGATCGCAATCGACTCGCTCCGCTGCCCGCGGCGATCAATGCGGCCGATTCGCTGCTCTATGCGCATCGGATTCCACGGCAGGTCGTAGTTCACGAG
>NZ_CP189578.1:0-83034 GCF_050156545.1 Pseudarthrobacter sp. S9 | reverse complement strand
GTGACCACGCGGACCACCACATGTCTGTCCTGCTGTCGGTCGACGGCCCTTTCAAGGGGTGTAGCCCGGACGATGGGCACAAGGCCAAGCTGTCTCCGCTGCCGTGCGAGGAACCGCCTCAGGGGTTGTTCTCGTGAACAGCCGACTACTCAAAAGAATTGCGAACCGTCAGCGGCAATCAATTGTTGGAGCTTCGCGATGGATCTGGGGAGCTCTCCCTTGGCTAGCACTCAGAGCCTGCTTCATTCCGGCCTTCTACGCTCTTTTCAGGGAGGATGGCTGGAAGCCAGCTGGCCTTACTTTCTTTGATGCTGTCGGCCTCTACTATCTCCTGCGGCTTTGCCGCTGGCAGTCACCAACTAAATTCTCATGGGTCAAACTGCCAAAACCTCCCGGCAAGAGGCCGTGGACCAGGTACCTACTCAACCTGATGTTGGCGGAAGCGATGGCCTTGCAATTGGTTTGGGGAAATCTGTATTCCAACCTCAGCCAGCAACAGCCGAAGGCGTTCACCGCCGTCATAACCCACGCCTTGTTTGCTGCTGCTGTACTAATCATGGCTCGTCAGGCCTACCTGCTTAGGGATGAAAGTCCAGCCACGTATCGCAAAGGTCTACGCACAGCTCGTGCCGTCAACCTCTCCGTTGTGTGGTTCTCGGCGGCTGCCATCAGCTTCTCTGCACCGGCATTCGACATGGAGGGTCCATTTTTCGATGCGCTGCGTGAGCAGTTGTTCTCTGCCATAGGAGTTTCTGCCCTGCTGGCCGCCTTTGTTGGCTCGATTCCGGAGAGGGAAGCGGCCCAGAAAGCTGCGCCAGGGAAGCGTAGTTGGCGCCCACGAGTACAACCGTCGATCCATGACTATCGATTGCTTTGGCATGAGATTGAGACACTCGATGAGGCCATGAGAAAGCCGTGGCTCCTTCGCGTGCTGTCCATGACTAAGTGACCTTGCCTTGGCCTAACAGAGAGGCAGCCGGCGGCTCATCCCTTTTTAAACGAGCTTTGTTGGGGGCGCTTCAGAAAACGGAAAAAATCGTACGCTAAGGCCGCGTCGAGGCAGGTAACCACTGGTCCGCAGCCTGTCGATGGAAGCTGGCCAAAGTCCGTCCGTTTGGGGAACCCTTGCCGGACGATTCCTGGCGGGGAACGCGGAGGGATGGCCATCGCACGGCAGTCCGTTGGAAAATAGCGCCATGGGCGGATCGATGTACGAGCGCCGGGACAACATCCCGCAGCACCTCTCCTTGCGTGAGCGTCTCTTAGCCGAACTCGAAGCCTTCGGCTTCTATGCCGCCCGCACACGGACCCAGGGAATCGAGCCGAACAATGTATCCGCCCCCATGCCGCGAGCGGCAGGCGGCGAGAGGGTCATCGCCCGCTTCGTCATCGCCTCAGGACCGGGCGCCGGAGCTACGGCACCCGAGTGCCTAGCGACCTTCAAGCCCGACCGGCCCGGCCCCTATCACGCCTCATTCCTCATCACAGCCCTTGCCGACGAATTGACCGAGTTCGCCAGAACACGGATGCTCTCAGGTTTCGCCGACACCGCTAGGTCTATCAGCATGGCCCAAGGCACCGCGCACAGCGTGCGCGTCGATGGTCACCCGGTCCTCGGCTGGGCGCTGCTCGCGAACGGCGCGACAGGAATGGTCGCCGAGCACCGTGACCGCGTACTGATGTGGCTTGGGACGGACCGAACGGTTCCCGAGACGATCTACACAAGCGACATGGGCAGGCTCACGATGAACGGACGCATTTTTTGACGGGCTGATCGGCCCTATCGCGCCAGAAGCAGCGAGTCCAGAGCTGCCCCCCGGCCGTATCTGGTCTGAGGGCGGGCGTTCGCTGAGGGAACCCCCAGCGGGATATGTTGGCGGGCATTGGGGCTTGAGGACCAATGCTCGGGAAAGTCACGCTAAGCCGGTGGGGCGTCGTCCGATGCTTGTTTTGTTGAGGTGGCCGTAGATCGTGGAGCGCGGGACCTGAAGCAGATCGGCGATGCGCTGAACGGTGTGGTCCCCGGCGTCGTAGAGATGTTGGGCGTGGTGGGCCTGGTCGGGGGTGAGTTTGGGGCGTCTTCCTCCAGTTCGTCCCCGGGCGCGGGCGGCCCCCAGGGCACCATTCGATTTTCGGTACGTGGCGCCGAGCAACCCGGCCATGTGTCTTCCAAGCCGCGGCTTGCGAGAAATATTCGTAAGAGACCCCCCGTTCCGAATCGCAGCGGTAGTGGTCCGGATCGGAGCACGGACACGTCGGCGGCTGCCCGGATTTATGGCAAGTCGGAAGGTTCCGGCCCAGGCTCCGAGCGTCGCTGGCGCGGTCCCCGGACAACTGGCAGGTTTCCGGGCGGCGGGAGCCTTGAACCATGGGGAACCGTGCCGCCCTTTCGGCCGGGGCAGCGGGCGGCGGTGGCAGCCAGCTGCCCCGGCAACGGTCTTCTCCGTCCCCTGCTGCCGGGCCGGCCAGGGCAGAATGCAGACGGCCGCCGCGATAGAGTGGGGGACGGAATTGGCCGGGGGGACCATATGAATTCACGCGGTATTTGCCTGGTCATCGAAGATGACCCGGATATTTTGGGCTTGCTGTGCCTTATCCTGTCCCGGGCCGGCTTTGACGTGCACGCCGAGGCCACCGGCACGGCCGGGCTCCGGGCGGCCCTGGGATTGGATCTGGACCTCATCACGCTGGACCTGGGCCTGCCGGACCTGAACGGCCACGATGTGGCCGGCCGACTCCGAAAAGAATCAGACGCCCCGATCCTGGTAATCACCTCGTGGACCGGGCCCGGTGACCAGATGGATGCCCTGGCCGCCGGTGCCGACGCCTATCTGACCAAACCCTTCCGCACTGCCCGGCTGGCAGAACTCATCCAACAGCTCTGCCCACAAGAACCTGTGCCCGCCCCGCCGGCGGGGCGGGCACCTGTGCTTGAACAATCCGCAGGCCAGGGCTAAATGCCCGACGCAACAACATTGGTCTTCAGCCTGACCTATGTCGGCACCCTCGCAGTGGCCTTGCTGATGTTCCTTGGCCAGCTCATCGCCTTCACAGCCCTGCTGGCCCTCGCCGCGACCGGCCGGCTCCTGACCTACGCCGTCCGGGCGCTGCTGCGCCGGCTGAGGTACCCGGCCGACGCCGGTCCATGAGACTGGTGTCTCTCACATCGTTGGAAGCGGGACGCCGGACGTGCCCGTGGACGGCGGTGAGAGCGCCTCCTACAATTAGGGCTACCTGTCGGCCGCCGGCCCGCAGTCCCTGATCAAGGAGAAGGCAATGGCGCCAGCTTCCCGGTTTCCGTCCCGCCAAAATGCACCCCCCGGCAGCAGCACCCGTCCGTGGTGCAGCGCGTGCGGGACGGATGCATATCTGTTCATCGAGACCGTGGGAGGCTCCGCGAAGCGGCCGGGCACATCCATCGAGGTCAGCTACACCTGCCTGGAATGCGACGGGTTCTACGCCCACGATGTCCTTTCCGGCTGCATCGACCCGTCGATTCTGCGCCAGTTCCCGCCGGAAGCCCCCGACAAGGAGCACGGACCGTACCTGCACTGCGGTGAGCCCATGGGAACCGGCACCACCGCCGTGCGCTCCCTGACCACGGCCATCCCGGCCGGACGGACCCGAAGGAACCGCCTGGAATCGTACCTGCGTACCCAGGCCCTGCATTGCCGCTGCGGATTCCGGATGGAGATTCCCCATGCAGACAGTCCCTGAGATGGAACCGGTGGCAGGAACCCTCACACGTGGCGGCGACGGGGAGGCCGGGCTGACGGTGACCGTGCATGCCTCCAGCACACATCCCGGAGACTGGGGCCGGGCCATGGCCCGTGCGGTGAGCCTGCTGATCGGGCAAATCACCGACACCACAGGCTCTGATCCATCCCGTGCCCCGGCGGGCCTGGATCTGTCGCTCCACGTCACGGCCCTGCCTTCCGGTGAGGCCATCACGGTGACCTGGAATGGTTGATCCACACCCGTACCGTCACGCGCACACTCCTGCGGCGCAGACTCCTGACCCGAACCGAACTCTAAGAGGCGGAAATGACTGAAATGCACATCAAGGAACAGTGGGACCGGCTCTCTCCGGCCACCCGGCAATGGTTCATCGACAATCCCGGATGCGTGATCGTGCCGCGCACCATCACGGCCGCCATCAACACCGAAACCGGCGAGAACGCCGAGACCGACGCGCACGGAGAAACCATCCTCTCCGAGGAGGACAGGGCTTTCATCCAGGCAAAATCCCACGACTCCGGAACAACCGCAAACCCAACCGGCCACCAATTCTTCGACGCAGTACAACCGGGACAGCCGTGACCGTGCCCGCTCCTCCGGCCGCTTGTCACAGGCGGCGGCAACGAGGATGACGACCGGGGACTGCGCCCCGATGAACAGTCCCCGGCCCCAATGACACCGTCCAGGCGACACTGGGAACCCGGGATCACCTTTGCGTATCCCTCGGCGCACCTGGATGAAACTCCACTCTATGAGGACACCACGGCGGCCGACACGGCCCTCGGGAGAACGGCAGCTTCGGGCGGCCGCCGCCAGAGCTGCCGCCGGACGGAGGCGATTCAGACTGTCATTTCCAATGATCACGCGGTGACCGCCTTTGCGTCTGGTAACACGCCCACCCGGGCCAACCGACGAGCCGAACAGAACCTGGACAGTTTGGAATGCATCGGACGTTTGCATCGGTCCGATCCTTAGGATCGGCCCGAGAGCCAGTCCTTATGCCGGCACCTAGAGCTTTTCAAGGAAACACGACCGTTATCGTGCAGACTTTCCCGCCGCGTCTTGTTCTTCTGAGGTCAGCTGCGAAGGACGGGTCAGGCAGGAAATCTACCCGGTGCCTGCCTGCATGTTGCGGGCGGCTATCGGGTCCAGGAACTGAGGTGTTCCCGAACCGGCGGCGTTTTGGCTGGCCGGTCCGTTCTTGTTGAGGTCGATCAGGCCGTCTATCTGGCGCAGGATCCATTCCCTCACGGCCTGTTCTTCCTCCCAGGACTCGACGTACTTCCAGCGGCCAGCTATTTCATCGCGGAGTTCGGGCAGTGTCTGCCGTTGGGCGCCGCGGCGGAACTGGTCGGTGATGGATTCACGCGCCTGGCGGCGCTGCTCGTCGCTCCAACGTTCCGACGGTACTACGACGCCGGATTCGTCGCGGACGACGGCGCTGGGACGTTGGTTCATCGGGAGCACTGGGATCAGTATCCTTCCCTTGCAGGGTTCGTGTGGTGGTGTGGGTTTCAAGTATGGCTGGTCCTCCGACAACCTGAAGCAGCCCGGCTGGGCCATACCCGGATGGCCGGGCGCTATTCGCGCCGGTCTTTCAGGGCGATCGCGTCGCGGAATGGACGGCCACGCCTACTGCATCGACTGCGAAGGCTGAATGGCACCGCTCCCCCGTCGTGCGCCACCTCCCCGTATCCAGGAGCGGCTGCGTACCCCACGGCGCAAACATGTGTCAGCTTGGCCCCTGATGATCTTCGTCGTGATCGGCCTCGTCTCCGTGACAACGCGGCAGCTGCATGATGTGTTTCCCCACTGGCGACTTGCCTCGAATCCCCGGACCCCGCCGATCAGTGGCCCTATGCTGGTGCCATGACGCCCCCGTCGATCAGCTCCGCCGCAGCACTGGCCGAAATGCTGGCCTCCACCGGCTACCTCGCCGATGAAGGCCTGGCCACGATCGGCTACCTCGCCCTGGGCATGGAACGCCCGCTGCTGCTCGAGGGGGAACCCGGTACCGGCAAGACCTCCCTGGCCGAGGCCCTCGCGCAAGCCCTTGGGCTGCCACTGATCCGGCTGCAGTGCTACGAGGGAATCGATGCCACGCAGGCGCTGTACGACTGGGACTTCACCGCTCAAATTCTGCATCTGCGCAGCGTGGAGGCCGGCGGTGGCGCGGGGTTGAGCGTGGCCGAACTGGAGCACTCGCTCTACGACAAACGATTCCTGCTTGCGCGGCCGATCCTGAAGGCGCTGCAGCAGAGCCCTGCCGTGCTGCTGATCGACGAAATCGACCGTGCCGACGACGAGTTCGAGGCATTCCTCTTGGAAGTGCTCTCCACCTACCAGGTCTCAATCCCCGAGTTCGGCACGGTCAAGGCAGACACCGCGCCGATTGTCGTGCTCACCTCCAACCGGACCCGTGACGTCCACGATGCACTCAAACGGCGATGCCTCTACCACTGGATCGACCACCCGGGGCTGGCCCGCGAGGTGGAAATCGTGCGCACGCGGCTGCCAGAAGTCCCCCCGCTGCTGGCCGAACAGGTGGTACGCGTGGTCCAGCAGATCCGCGCTTCCGACGACATACTCAAGCCTCCCGGCGTGGCCGAAACTCTGGACTGGGCCCGGGCTCTGCACCAGCTCGGCCGGGCCGAGCTCGACCTGGCCTCGGCCGCGGCGAGCATCGGCGCGCTTTGCAAGTACCGTGAAGACACCGAGCGGGTATCGGCAGCCCTGGCCCGGATGCTCGGCTGACTGATGGCGGCCGTGGAGCACAGCGCCGAGGAGATCCTCCTGGCATTTGCCGCTGCGGTGCGGTCGGCCGGGGTGATGGTGACCGCGGACCGGGCGCGCAGCTTCGTCGATGCCGTAAGCAGGCTCGCCCTGGACCGCCGCGCCAGCGTTTTCTGGGCCGGCCGGGCAACTCTGTGCGCCTCGCCGGACGACTTGCCGACCTATCAGCGGACCTTTGAGGCCTGGTTCTCGGTGGAGCATTCCTCCGCCACCCGCGTCTCACCGTCTGCAACGTCCGTCAGCGGGGCCTCTTTGGACGACGACGGCGGCCGGGAGGACGGCCGGAACCAACTGAGGGCGCTCGCCAGCCGCCGGGAGCGGCTGAGGCACCGGGACGTGGCGACGCTGGATGACGCCGACCGGGCGCTGCTGCACCGGATGTTCAAGGAGCTGCCGGTGCGGTTGCCGACCCGGCAGACCCGGCGCAAACACCCGGACCGGCACGGCGACGTCGATCGGGTGCGGACCCTGCGCGACCAGCTGCGCCGCGGCGGGGAACCGGGTCCGCTGCGCCGTGCCCGGGCGCCGCGCAAACCACGCCGGGTTGTCTGGCTGATCGATGTTTCGGGCTCGATGGCACCCTATGCGGACAGCCTGCTGCGGCTCGCCCACCGGGTAGTCGAGGCCGCCCCGCATCAGGTGGAGGTCTTCACCCTGGGCACGCGGCTGACCCGGGTGACCGGCGCTCTGCGGGTGCCGGACACCGAAAAAGCCCTTGCCCTCGCGGGCCGCGCCGTACCCGACTGGTCGGGCGGAACCCGGCTGGGGGAAGTGTTGCGGGTATTCAACGACCGCTGGGGCCAGCGCGTGGTGGCACGCGGCGCCGTCGTCGTCATTGCCAGCGACGGTTGGGAGCGGGGCGACCCCGCTCTACTGGGCCGCCAGACCGAGCGGCTGCATCACCTGGCGAGGCGCATTGTTTGGTCCAACCCGCATCGGGGCAAAGTGGGATACGAGCCCATACAGCGGGGGATCACGGCTGTGCTGCCGCACGTTGACTTCTTTATAGGGGGGCACTCAATGCAAAGTTTCGAGGAATTGTTGGACGTGCTTGCCAATGCGTGAGGTCTTGGATGATCTGGTTGCCGCGATACGGGCCGGCCACACCGTGGGACTGGGTACGGTGGTGCGCACCTTCCGGTCGGCGCCGCGGCCGGCGGGGGCAGCAATGATGGTCGACGCCGACGGCCGCGCGGTCGGGTCGGTGTCCGGCGGCTGTGTCGAAGGTGCGCTCTACGAATTGGCCACCCAGGTCGCCCACGACGGTCGGCCGGTGCTGCAGCGGTACGGCATCACCGACGACGATGCGTTCGAGGTCGGCCTGACCTGCGGGGGGATCCTGGACGTCTTCGTCGAACCGGTCTCCACCGAGACCTTCCCGCAGTTGCCGCAGGTGGCCGACGACGTCGGCGCCGGCCGGCCGGTGGCCATGGTCACCGTGATCGAACACCCGGATCCGGCCTGGGTCGGGCGCCACCTGGTGGTCCGCCCGGACGGATTCAGCGGCTCCCTGGGCAGCGACCGCGCCGACCACGCGGTCTGCGACGACGTGCAGGGCCTGCTGGCCGCCGGCAGCAATGCCACCCTTAGCTATGGGCCGGACGGCCAGCGGCGAGGCGAGGGGATGCGCGTGTTCGCGGTCAGTTTCGCCCCGCAGCCGCGGATGCTGGTGTTCGGCGCGATCGACTTTGCCGCCGCCGTCGCCAAACAGGGCAGCTTCCTCGGCTACCGGGTCACGGTCTGTGACGCGCGTCCGTTATTCGCAACGGCGTCGCGTTTCCCTCAGGCGGACGAGGTGGTGGTGGAATGGCCGCACCGCTACCTGCAGGCGCAGATCGGCGCCGGCCAGGTGGATGACCGCACGGTGATCTGCGTGCTCACCCATGATCCGAAATTCGACGTGCCGCTGCTTGAGGTGGCGCTGCGCCACAACGTGGCCTACGTGGGGGCGATGGGGTCCCGGCGCACCCACCACGACCGGCTGGAGCGGCTGCGCGAGGCCGGCCTGACCGAGGCCGAATTGTCCAAACTTTCCAGCCCCATCGGTCTGGACCTGGGGTCCCGGACGCCCGAAGAGACGGCCGTCTCCATCGCCGCCGAAATCATTGCGCTGCACTGGGGCGGGGAAGGCGGACGATTGAGCAGCATGGACGCGCGGATCCACCACGAGCCCATGGCCGACGCCGGCCATGAGGACGCAGCGCACGAACGCAGGAATCCCTGACCCGCAACCCTTCGGCTTGATGTAACCTGTGACACATCAAGACTGGAAGCCGGGCAGCCGGGCCCGTCCTCCCAGCGAGAGGAGATCTCAATGGCGAGTTCCAAAACGATCACCGTCGAAGTCGACAATGTGAGCTATACCGACGACGTCGAGCCGCGGCTGCTGCTGGTTCAATACCTGCGCGAACGGCTAGGGAAGACCGGCACATTGATTGGCTGCGACACCACCAACTGCGGCGCCTGCACCGTCCATCTGGACGGCGTCAGCGTGAAGTCCTGCACCATGTTCGCGGTCCAGGCCGATGGCCACCGGGTCACCACCATCGAAGGCCTGGCCCGGGACGGGAAACTCGCCCCGATGCAGCAGGCCTTCCACCAATTCCACGCGCTGCAATGCGGCTTCTGCACGCCGGGCATGATCATGCAGTCGGCGTCCCTGCTGGAAGAAAACCCTCACCCGTCCGAACAGGAAATCCGGGACGGTCTGGAGGGGAACCTGTGCCGGTGCACCGGGTACCAGAACATTGTTGCCGCGGTCCGGGCCGTCGCCGAGGGCACCGTGTCCTCGGACAGCGACGAAACGGAAACGGCAGGTGTGGCATGACCACCGCAGAAGTCGGCAGGGCCCGCCTCCGCAAGGAAGATGCCCATCTGATCACCGGGCGCTCCAGGTACACCGACAACATCACGCTGCCCGGCATGCTGCATCTGGCGATGGTGCGCAGTCCATTCGCCCACGCGAAGATCACCTCGGTCGACGTCGCCGCCGCGAAGTCTTCCCCCGGCGTCGTTGCGGTGCTCACCGGAGCCGACGTGGCCGCCGAGCAGGGCAGCCTGCCCAACGCCTGGCCGATTACGCCCGACCAAAAGGCCCCCCCGCACCCGGCGATCGCCGTGGATGAGGTTGCTTTCGCCGGCGAGGTGGTTGCCTGCATCATCGCCCGCAGCGCCGCCGCCGCCCGCGACGCCGTCGAGCTGGTCGACGTCAACTACGAGGAGCTGCCCGTCGTCCTGGATCTGGAGGAAGCGGCGAAGGACCAGGTGCTGGCCCACCCGGGCCTGGGCACCAACAAATCGGCCACCTGGGTCTTTGACTCGGGCGAGGCCGGCACCGGCAAACCGATCCGTGAGGCACTGGAGGGCGCCGAGGTCCTCATTGAGCGTACGTTCTACCAGCAGCGGCTCATCCCGTCCTTCATGGAGCCCCGCTCGACCGTAGTGGACCCCACCGGTGAGCAGATCATTGTGTGGTCCGCCACCCAGATACCGCACATTCTGCGATTGATGCTGGCGCTGACACTGGCCATCCCGGAAAGCAAGGTGCGCGTGATCGCCCCCGACGTTGGCGGCGGCTTCGGCGGAAAATTGCAGGTGACCCCCGAAGAGGCCATTACCGTACTGGCGGCCCGGCACACCGGCAAGCCGTGCAAATACACCGAGACCCGCAGCGAATCCCTGATGGCGGCCCACCACGGCCGGGCCCAGGTACAGCGGCTGAAGCTCTCGGCCACCAAGGAGGGGATCGTCACAGGACTGGACGTTAACCTGCTGGCGGACATGGGCGCCTATCTGGGCCTGGTCACCTCCGGTATCCCGATCCTGGGCGCCTTCATGTACAACTCGATCTACAAGTTCCCGGCCTACCGGTTCGAATGCACGAATCTGTTCACCAACAAGGCGTGGACCGACGCATATCGCGGTGCCGGACGTCCGGAAGCCACCTTTGCGATCGAGCGGATGATGGACGAACTCGCCGCCGAACTGGGTCTGGACCCGCTTCAGGTCCGGGAAAAGAACTGGATCAAACACGAGGAATTCCCGTTCACCACCGTTGCCGGGCTCGAATACGACAGCGGCAACTACGAGGCGGCCACTGCGAAGGCGCTGGAGCTCTTCGGCTACGATGCGCTCCGGGCTGAGCAGGCCCGTCGCCGCGAAACGAAGGACCCAGTCCAGCTTGGCATCGGCATCTCCACCTTCACCGAAATGTGCGGACTGGCCCCGTCCCGGGTGCTCGGTGCGCTCAATTACGGCGCCGGCGGCTGGGAGCACGCCCAGGTGCGCGTGCTCCCCACCGGCAACATCGAGGTGGTCACCGGGTCCTCCTCCCACGGCCAGGGCCACGAAACCGCGTGGAGCCAGCTCGTGGCGGATAAGCTCGGCGTGCCGTTCGAGAACGTCGAAGTGCTGCACGGCGACACGCAGATCTCCCAACGGGGGCTGGATACCTACGGATCCAGGTCGCTGACAGTCGGCGGCATGGCTGTGCTGGCCGCTGCGGACAAGGTGATCGAGAAGGCCAAGGTCGTGGCCGCTCACCTCATGGAGGCCAGCGAAGACGACATCGAGTTCGCCGATGGCAGGTTCAGCGTGAAAGGCACCGATCAGTCGACGGCGCTGGGTGAAATCGCGCTGGCGACTTTTTCGGCACACAACCTGCCGGACGGGTTTGAGCCGAACCTGGATTCCGACGCGACCTTCGACCCCCAGAATTTCTCCTTCCCGCACGGCACCCATCTGGCGGCCATCGAGGTGGACACCGAGACCGGACGGGTCTCGATCCGCAAGTACGTCTGCGTGGACGACGTCGGGGTTGTGGTCAATCCGCTGATTGTGGAGGGCCAGGTGCACGGCGGTCTGGCACAGGGAATCGCGCAGGCACTCTATGAAGAGGCTGTGTACGACGACGCCGGCACCCTGGTCACGGGCTCGTTTGTGGACTATCTGGTCCCCGGCGCACCCGACCTGCCGCACTACACCACGGCACGCACCGAGACGCCCTCGACCACCAACCAGCTAGGGGCCAAGGGGGTCGGGGAGGCGGGTACCATCGCCTCGACGCCCGCCATCGTCAACGGCGTGCTGGACGCGGTGCGGCATCTGGGCGTGAAGGACATCAGGATGCCCTGTTCGCCGTCCCGTGTGTGGGCCGCACTTGAAGAAGCCAAGATGACCGGAGGTGTCCGATGATTCCGAGCGCATTCGACTACGCCGCGCCCAATACCGTCGCGGAGGCGCTGAGCCTGCTGGCCGTGGCCGGCGACTCGGGGAAGCTGCTGGCCGGCGGGCAAAGCCTGATCCCGGTAATGAAGCTGCGTCTTGCCGACCCGCAGATGGTGATCGATCTGGGCCGGATTGAAGGGCTGGCCGGGGTGCGCGAGGACGGGGATGCCCTGCTGATCGGCGCCATGACACCGCACCACCAGGTCGCCACCGACCCGCTGGTGACTACATATGTGCCTTTGCTGGCAAAGGCCGCGGCAACGGTGGCGGATCCGCAGGTCCGCCACCGCGGCACGTTCGGCGGCGCCCTGGTGCATGCCGACCCGGCGGGCGACCTGCCCGCACCGGTGCTGGCCGCAGAGGCGACGTTCATCCTGGCCGGCCCCGGCGGTGAACGCCGGGTGGCCGCCGCGGACTTCTTCCAGGGCTACTTCACCACCGCAATCGCCGAGGACGAGATACTGACCCACGTGCGGGTGCCGAAGTACACCGGCTGGGGCGCGCACTACGAGAAGTTCACCCGGGTGGCCCAGCAGTGGTCCATCGTCGCGGTCGCCGCGATGGTCCGGGTGGAGGGCGGCACCATCGCCGAGGCCCGGATCGGGTTGACCAATATGGCCAGCACTCCTGTGCGGGCCACGGCGGTCGAGCAGGCGCTGGCGGGGGTTCCGCTGACCCGGGACGCGATCGCCGCCGCCAGCTCGCACGCCGCCGAGGGGACAGATCCGGCCAGCGATCTCAATGGCGACGCAGCCTACCGGCGCCATCTGGCGGAGGTTCTGACCAGGCGGGCGGTCGCCACGGCCGCGGGGCTCTAGCGGAACACGGCGAGAGGAAGACGTGGAACTCAAACATCACTTCGTGGTTCCCGGTTCGCTGGAGGACACCTGGCATTCCTTCAACCAATTGGAAGATATCGCGCCCTGTTTCCCGGGAGCGGCTCTCACCTCCGTGAGCGGGGACCGGTTCACCGGAACGGTCAAGGTCAAGCTCGGACCAATCGCCATGGTGTATGCCGGCACCGGTGAATTCCTTGAACGCAACGAGGATTCGCACACCGTGGTCATTGCCGCGACCGGGAAGGACAAGCGCGGCAATGGCACGGCCGGTGCCACGGTGACAGCGGTGCTGACGCGGGACGGCGACGGCACCGCCGTGGACGTGACCACCGACATGAACGTCACCGGCAAACCGGCCCAATTCGGCCGGGGTGTCATCCAGGACATCTCGGACAAATTGCTGGCCCAATTTATCCAGTGCGTGGTCGGGAAAGCGGCCGGCGGGGAGGCCGGGCAGACCGCGGAACCGGCAGCCGGGACGACCACGGGACCCTCGGCGACAGCACAGGACACCGTGGAACCGGCCCAGCCCGCCTCCACGGGCCCGCGGGCCGCAGCCGCGTCACCGGTAACCCGGCCTTCATCGGGAGAGACTCCGTTCAAACCCCAGTCCGCGCCGGCGGCCGAATTGGACCTTGGCTCAACCATGTGGCCGATACTGGTGCGCCGTTTCGGTCCCGTCGCGCTCGGTGTCGTCGCTGTGCTGGCGCTCGTCATCTGGCTGGCCCGCCGACGCCGTTAGGCCGGCGATTCGCCTTACGGGGCGCTTCAGAAAACGGAAAAAATACCACGCTAAGCCTTGGAAGGTGATCGTAGGGGCCTGAGTTTGCCCGTGCCGATCCTGTGCGGCCTGCAGGACAATGAGGTGAGACACCGGATTTCAGCCCGCCTCGGCGGTGGCCAGCGGCGGTTTTCCGTTTAGCTCGCGGCGGGCAGTGCGTCCGGGATCCGCGGCTTGGTGTTTCCTGCGAAGGTGAACCTGGCGTCGTCGCCTTCGCCGTCCACGTCCACCACCACGATGTCGCCTGCGTGCAGCTCGCCGAAGAGGATCTTCTCGGAGAGCTGGTCCTCGATTTCGCGCTGGATGGTGCGGCGCAGCGGCCGGGCACCCATCGCGGGATCGTAGCCGCGGGTTGCCAGGAGCACCTTGGCCGCGGTGGTGAGCTCGATGCCCATGTCCTTGTCCGCAAGGCGCTGCTCCAGCCGGCCCACGAACATGTCCACGATCTGGATGATCTCGTCCTGGGTCAGCTGGGGGAAGACGATGACGTCGTCAACCCGGTTCAGGAACTCGGGGCGGAAGTGGGCCTTGAGCTCCTCCGTGACGCGGGCGCGCATCCGGTTGTAGCCGGTCTGCGTATCCGTGCCGGACTGGAAGCCGGTGGCAACGCTCTTGGAGATGTCGCGGGTGCCGAGGTTGGTGGTCATGATGATCACGGTGTTCTTGAAATCCACCACCCGGCCATGGCTGTCGGTCAAGCGGCCGTCTTCCATGATCTGCAGCAGCGAGTTGAAGAGGTCCGCGTGGGCCTTCTCGACTTCGTCGAAGAGAACCACGGAGAACGGACGGCGCCGGACCTTCTCGGTCAGCTGCCCGCCCTCGTCGTACCCGACGTAGCCCGGAGGGGCACCGAAGAGACGCGAGACCGTGTGCTTCTCCGAGTACTCGGACATGTCCAGGGTGATCAGCGCGTCCTCCTCGCCGAACAGGAACTCGGCAAGCGCCTTGGCGAGCTCGGTCTTGCCGACGCCCGTGGGGCCGGCGAAGATGAACGACCCGCCCGGACGCTTCGGGTCCTTCAGGCCCGCACGGGTGCGGCGGATGGCCCGCGAGACCGACTTGATCGCCTCCTCCTGGCCCACAACGCGTTGGTGCAGCTCCTCTTCCATCCTCAGCAGACGGCTGGATTCCTCCTCGGTGAGCTTGAAGACCGGAATGCCGGTGGCGTTCGCCAGCACCTCGGCAATAAGCTCCTCATCAACTTCGGAGATGTCGTCAAGGCCGCCCGCCTTCCATCGGCGCTCCCTCTCTTTGCGCACGGTGACGAGCTTCTGCTCCTCGTCGCGCAGCGCCGCGGCCCCCTCATAGTCCTGCGCGTCGATCGCGGATTCCTTCGCCGTCTTCATCGCGGCGATCTTCTCGTCCATGACCTTGAGCTCCGGCGGGGCGGTCATCCGGCGGATGCGCAGCCGTGCACCGGCCTCGTCGATCAGGTCGATCGCCTTGTCCGGCAGGAAGCGGTCCGAGACGTAGCGCTCCGAGAGGTTCGCCGCGGCGACCAGAGCGCCGTCGGTGATGGTGACGCGGTGGTGCGCCTCGTAGCGGTCGCGCAGGCCCTTGAGGATCTCGATGGTGTCAGCCACGGAGGGTTCCTGGACCTGGATCGGCTGGAAGCGGCGTTCCAGTGCGGCGTCCTTCTCGATGTGCTTGCGGTACTCATCCAAGGTGGTCGCACCGATGGTCTGGAGCTCGCCCCGGGCCAGCAACGGCTTCAGGATCGAAGCCGCATCGATCGCCCCCTCGGCGGCGCCGGCACCGACGAGGGTGTGGATCTCATCGATGAACAGGATGATGTCGCCGCGGGTGCGGATTTCCTTGAGGACCTTCTTCAGCCGCTCTTCGAAGTCGCCGCGGTAGCGGGAGCCTGCGATCACGGAGCCAAGGTCCAGTGTGTACAGCTGCTTGTCTTTGAGGTTCTCCGGCACGTCACCGCGGACGATCGCCTGGGCCAGGCCCTCGACGACGGCGGTCTTGCCGACGCCGGGCTCACCGATCAGCACCGGGTTGTTCTTGGTACGGCGGGACAGGACCTGCATGACGCGTTCCATTTCAAGCTCGCGGCCGATCACGGGGTCCAGCTTGTTCTCCCGCGCGGCCTGGGTCAGGTTCCGGCCGAACTGATCCAGCACCACGGAGCCGGCCGGGATTCGCTCTAGCTGCCTGCCCCCGCCGGCCACAGGCTCCTTGCCTTGGCTGCCCGCGAGCAGCTGGATGACCTGCTGGCGGACCTGGTCCAGGTCCGCACCCAGCTTCACCAGCACCTGCGTGGCAACGCCTTCGCCCTCGCGGATGAGGCCGAGCAGGATGTGCTCGGTGCCGATGTAGTTGTGTCCCAGCTGCAGTGCCTCGCGCAGCGAGAGCTCCAGCACCTTCTTGGCGCGCGGCGTGAAGGGGATGTGGCCGGACGGGGACTGCTGGCCCGGACCGATGATCTCCTGCACCTGCTCGCGGACGCCGTCGAGCGAGATGCCCAACGACTCGAGGGCTTTGGCGGCAACACCTTCACCCTCATGGATCAGACCCAGGAGGATGTGTTCGGTACCAATGTAACCGTGGTTCAGCATGCGTGCCTCTTCCTGGGCAAGCACAACTACGCGACGGGCACGGTCCGTAAATCGCTCAAACATTTCGCCACACTCCTGGCTGCCGCCTACCTTGATGCTACGTCGCCTCAGGCCCCCTTGGGGTGTTCGCGGCAGGCAGGATATTACAGAGCCAGATTCATGTGACCTTCCCGGGTAAGGGGCAGGCTTTCACACCGCTATCTGGCGAGCCACAGCAAGTGACCTCCGCCGCAATGACACCTCCTGTAGTGTGCGCGCACCAATGCGGAACCGCAGCGAATCGGTTCCAGCGTCGACTCTTAAGATGCAGTGGGCCCAAGCAGCGCATCCGATGCCTTCGTCATCCGCTGGCTTCCGCGTGCCGTAATCGATCGATTCCGACACCGGCGGGGCGACCGCGGCTGTGAGGCCCCTTCCGGGCGCCGATTCAAGGGTGGGGCAGAGGCCGGACAAATCCGGCCGACAATCTCTTGTCCACGTAAGTGTGTTCTTGAGGCGGAATGGCAGTCGGTCCGGGGCTGCCCCGCGGTGGAGCAGGACACCGATGTGTTCACGGGCGGTTTCGCCATCGCCGTCGGTTTCCAGGCCGCGGCCCGGCTGGAAGCACTTACGAGTACGTCAACACGGCAGGAACCTCCCGGAGCATTCGCCGGCGGGATGCGTTCGGCAGGTAGCAACGGTTCCCTCGTCGGCGCCGCCTGCCACGACGACGGCGATGTCACCACTGGACTCTGCTGTAACTGTGGTTTCGGCACCGCCCCCAAGCGAGGACTTCATCGAGCAGGCACGTAACGCCCTCGCCAGGGCCGTGTTCTTCAACCGGCTCAGCGAAATCCGGGACCGTGGATTCGAGCAGCAACGCTATCGCGCCAGTGGCCTCAATCTCCTCACCGCCGCCATCGTGCTCTGGAGACACCGTCTACCTCGAACGAGCCGCAAACGCGCGACGCGACCAGGACCCGGAAACCCATGACGCGCTCCTGCAATACCTCTCACCACTGGGTTGGGAACACATCAACCTCACCGGCGACTACACCTGGCGCAGCAGCGCCAGGATCGGCACGGGCAAATTCAGGCCCCTACGATCACCTTCCAAGGCTTAGCGTGGTATTTTTTTCCGTTTTCTGAAGCGCCCCCTGTTGGCCCGTTGGCTCCGCCCGCCTACCGGCTCATGCCCTTCTGCAGGATCTTGACCGGCCCGGTGGTTCCATGTGTCTTGCGCGCCTTGGGTGCCTTGCCGAACGCCTTGGCCACGGCCGCACTTGGCGGCGTGCCCTGGTCCTGGTCGGCGCTCAATCGTGCCTGCACGGCTTCCCGGTCTGCAAACCCTTCAAGGCTGGCTGCCAGTCCCTCGCGCCGCTCGGCGGAGTCGTATTTGAGGCCGGCCTCTTCGCGCAGTGCCTCGGGGCGTTCGTTCTCGTCGGCTGTGGCTTGCTGGCGGTCCCGGTCTTCGCGGTCTGCCTCTGCCAGCAGCTGAGCTGCCTGTGCGTTCTCTTCGCTCCCGGTGCCGCGTTCCTGGTCTGCCTGTTCCCGGTCACGTTCGGCTTTGGCCAGGGCGGCCGCCACGGACGATTCATCAGCGCCCAGATTGTTCACGTCCAGGCCGTACCGGCGCTGCACCTGGTCCTTGATAGTGTTGGCCGCGTTGCGTGCCGCCGGGTCGTGGTCCTTCCACGCGGTGGCCGTCTCGTGGACGCGCTCAATATCGCGGCCGCTGGCGGTGTCCCACCACCGGTTGTCCATGGCCGGGGCGAGCTGTGCACGCGCTCCTGCACGCTCGGCATCGAACCGGGCCTGCAGTTCCTGCCCCTGCTGTTCCTCGGCCGCCTGAGCGCGACGCAGGGCCGTTTCCTGTGCCCTGGCCAGCTGCTCACCGAGTCGGCCGGCGACGGTCAGCCCGACGCGGGACATCCCTTCGATAGCTTCCTCAATGCCGTCTGATTCGCTCATGGTTTTCCCTCCTGGTGCTATCTCTCAATGTCCGGGCGGATGGTCCCGCCACGGGTGGTTGCGTGGGTGCGTGCCTGCTCGTACTTGGGCGGCAGTACTGAGCCGGCGGCACGGGCTGGGGCTTGCCCGGCGGCGCTCATCCGCACAGCGTCCGCCGCTTCACTGTCCACTGCCGGCACTGGCCCGGGAACACTCGGAAGTGCGGCAGCAACCTGGCTGAGCTGGTTGCGCACCAGATCACTGATCTGGCGTGCACGGCGCAGGTCGTTGGATGCCTTGTGCATGTCGTGGACGGCCTTGGAAACGTTCAGCAGCTGGCGCAGCATGATTGCCTGGGCCGCCGTTCCGGTGCCGCCCATGGTCGCCGCCATGAGCACCATGGAGGCTCCGCGCGCGGAAGGTCCAACGCTCTTGATGGGACGCACCGGGTAGCGGCGCAGCTGGGCCGTCTTGGACAGTTCGTCGGCGGCAGCGGCCAGTGGCCCGGGAGTGGATTCGGTGGCCGTTGACCAGGCTGCGAAAGCACCTGACGTTTCACGGGCGACGTGTGCCCAGGTGTCGTGGTCGTCCAGCGGCACGTTGCGCAGCGTCTCGCGCAGCTGTCCAATCTCCTCGCTGTACCGCTCCCACATTTGCGGGTCTGGTTCGTTCGTTTCCTTGCCGACGTTGACGGGCCGGCGGCAGCGTGCGGCGGCTCCCCATTCGGCTACGGCCTCGGCGGCCAGCTGCGGGCTGTCGTTCCATTCGCTGCGCAGCCGTGGCAGCGTCAAGTCTTTGGCCAGGTGGCCGCCGCCGTACCAGACGGGACGCGCGCCCTTGGGTGGGCGTTCGGCCACGGAGTAGCCCGCAACTACGTCGTCACGGCCAGCGGCGTAGCGGGGTTTGATCATGGCACCAGTGCGGCGGAAGCGGCGTACGAACTCCGCCTCATCCTGTGCCGAAGTGGCGCAGGCGCGCACCTTGCGGGCCAGTGAACGGCGCTCCGGTTCCGGTGCGCCTCGGCGCTCGGCCGCCTCGCGTTCGCCGGGGCGCAATCCGCGCATCGCGTAGACCGGCGATAGCTCTTCCAGTCCGTACTTCTTCTCCAAGGAACGCGCCGTGTCCTGCGCTCTCTTGAAGTCAAGGTGGCTGCTCCACTTGGTGCCGTCCTCGCGCACCATGGATGCAGCAATGTGAATGTGGTCGTTGCCGGCCTTGCTGTGGCCGTGGCGCATTGCAACCCACGAAACGGGTGCCTTGCCGCTGGCATCGGTGAATCCCATGTCGCCCATGAAGTCGTTGGCAATCTCTGTCCACTTCTGGTCGGTAAGGTCGCCTTCCTCTGCGCGCAGGCTCAGTGAGCAATGCCAGACGTGGCCGCCTCTGACCTCGACGCCGAGAACGTTCTTAGCCTGGTCCAACTCGTGCGCAATCGACAGCGCCGAGTCGCGGCCCAGCCCGTCGTCGTTGTGCCATGCCATGATCGGCGCGGAGCCGGCCACCAGGTGCGGGTCTGTGTGCTCGTTGGCGCGGCCCGGGCCTGCCAGGTACACCAGCAGCCCGGCCATGCGGTCGCCCTTGGTGATGTTCGGGATCATCAGCCCGCCAGCCCGTCAACGATGCCGTTGATGCGTTCGGCAACGGCACGCACACGCCCTAGGGCAACGCGGGCTTCCTCCGGGAGCTCGTCGGTGGCGTTGGCGTGCCTGGCCAACTGGTTCACGTTGTTGGACAGTGCGGCCAGTAAGCGGCGGGCGGCCATGAACTCGGTAGCCAGGGCGCGGCGCTCGGCCAGCGAGTCGGAGGACTGCGAGTAAAGGGCGGCGCTGACCAGGATCTCTGAGGGGCTGCGTCCCGTCCGTTCTTCCAGAACGTAAAGGCGGGTCCGCTCCGGCTCCGACATGGACACGCGCACGAACTGGGTCTGACCGTCGATGTTGGCACGGCGACGACGGTTCAAACGAGGGCTGGAACCCTGTTCCTCAGCCATTGCCGTACCGCCTTTCCATGCCCAGCGCAGCGCCCCGGAATGTCCGGGATCACACCTCCAGTGTGACGCATCCGCGATACGAAGTCGAGGTTCAAGCTCACTTATGGCACATAAGTGTATAGCTTGCTCCGTCGGGTTGGGTTTTCGCCGTTTTCCCCCTTGTGCCTGTGGTCCCGTCGGGCCGTCTCCGTCGCTGCGCTCCGGGCTACCGTGGGAACGTCATGCGGGCGGGCTAGGCTGGGTGCATGGAAACCATCGACATTGAACAGACACGCAACCAGGCCCGGGCACTCCTCGACTCGCGCATCGAATCCGTCACCGCGCTGGTCAAAACCCGCCAGCGGATCACGGACCTGAAGGAACAGCTGACCGACGCCGAACGCGAAGACAAGCGCGCCTACGTCCGCGCCACCAAAGACGGATGGAGCCCCGACGAGCTCAAGAAGCTCGGTCTCGAATCAGGGGCCGCGGCACGCCGCCGCAAGACATCCACCCGTCCCACTGGTGAGAATGCAGCAGCGGCTGCGGAGGACAAAAGCCACACGGATCAGTAGCGCTGCCCCTCGCCCACCTGGGCACGGCACTGGTGCTGGTCGGCGTTGACCTGGCTGTCGGCAGGCCGGCCGGCGGCGATGTGTTCATCGCCGGGTTGAACGCGGTGATGACTACGGTCTTCTGGATGTGGCGGGCCCGGCCCGGCCCGTGTGATCGGCGGCCGGTGGAGATGTCCCTATGGCGAGCCCTGTCGGTCATACCCGATTCGACGCGCGTTCCGTGGCCGACGGGGTCACCCCGGTTCAGGTTTGTCCGATCGGATTCTGAGGGCAACCCACAGCCCGCACCGCCGGCAGATATACGCGGGCCCGGCTCCGAGGGCATGCAAACTTGCGGCGCTGCACCGTTCTGCCGCAACAGGAGCAGGTGTGCTCGCCGTCAGAGTCCATTGTTCTTCAGTGCTTCCGTTAATTGATCAACGGTGGGCAGGCCCGAAAGACCGCCGGGAGTCATGTAGATCCGGCATGCCAGATCACCCGCGGGTGCCCCGGTGGGGAAGATGTCAGCCCCGTTGACGGTGATCGTCGGGGATCCGGCGAATCCGGTGTCTTTTGTGTCGGCCGGGGACCTCAGAAGCCGCATATGTACTTCCATGTCGTTGTGTCCCAAGGCGAGCAGGGCTGCTTCCAGACGCTCCCGTGCTTGAGCCGAGTTAGGGCAATCATCGATATGCAGCAGTTCAATTCTCATGAACTTATTCTCCACGCCCGGCCTCCGCCGCGGTACGCGGTCTCGTCCCACCCTTTCGCGCGTCATCGACGGCCGGAGGAGCGCCAGCCGGGGGAGGCCGCCGCGCCCCAATGGCCGGCCCGGATCGTTGAAGGTGATCCGTCCCGGCCATTGGATGCTGTTAGATCATCGGGCGTTTGCCAGGACGAAAGTCCTGACCCGGGTCGAGGCCCTCGTGGAGGCACACCCTCTTCACCCCGTCCTGACCTCCATGCCGGCGGTGGGCGTCAGGACAGCCGCACGGATCCTCACCGACGTCGTGGGCAAGAACTTCGCCAGCGCCGGCCACGTCGCCTCTTAGGGTGAGGCTGTGAGTGATCGACCACCGCGTTCCGGCCGCCCACACCGTGCGCCGCACGGTGCCGGGTTGGAGTCTCCGCGGGTCCTGAGGTTCCTGGCCGTGGTGTTCACGGTCGCTGCAGCAGGATCGCTGGTGCTGGTGGTCCTCGATCGCGCCATCGGCCGGCCGGCGGCGGGCGATGTCTTCATCACGGTCCTGAATGGCCTGGCGGCTTTCGTGTTGTGGCGCAAGTTTTCCGAACAAGCGCGGACATGAGAAAGGGGCCGGCACGTGCCCGGCCCTACCTGGTGGGCAGGCCCAGCCGGACCGGCTTAGGTGTTTTGGCTGCGCCGGGTCTTGGAGACGGCGCGGTAGGTGGTGATGAGGGGCCTCGAACGGTCCGGGAGGTCAGGTAGGGTCCCTCGGCGCAGCTCAACGCCCGGGGGTTCCGCTACTGGTTCGTTTGGCCCCGGTCATCCCTTGTCCGGGGTTTCCGGCACGATGCGCTGCAGGAGAGCGTCGTGGGCCTTTTGCAGGGTCTCTGCCCGGGCCTCGGCAGCGGCCAGCCTGGCCGCTGCGTCGGCTGCGGTGTTGCTGGCCTGCTGTTCGGCCGTGCGTGCCTGCTCCAGTTGCGCCTCCATCGCCGCGGCCTGGGCATCGAGGGCGGTGATCCGGGCGGTGAGTTCGGTGACGGTGGCGTCTTTCTCGGCGCTTACTTTGTCCAGGTCAGCGACGAGTTCGGAGATCTCCAGCGCCTGATCCTTCTTCTCCTGCGCCCAGACCGCTTCCGCGGCGGCGTGCCGCTCATTCGCCAGGGCGGACGCTTCGGCCCAGCAGGCCCCGGCCAGACGCGCCGCCTGTTCCAGCACCGTTGCCGGCGTCGCGGCGACCTGGCCTCCCGCGGCCTGCTTCTCCTCGACCCACTCCTTCAGGTAACGGGTGGCATCGGCGTTGCTCACACCCGCCGCTGCCCGCACCGTCGAGACAGTAGGCCGGCGCTCGGCACTGATCTGCTCCGCAGCAGCAAACACACGGTCTTTCACACTCAACGCCACGGCGACAACCTCAAAAGTAGTAGGAGTAGTAATGAAACTACTACTCCTACTACGCGTTGGCAATACCGCCGCCGAATTCGCCTGCCCCGTCGGCCCTTTCCGCCACAGGGAGCTCGGGGGCCGACGGCGGGGCACGGGAGCGCGCCTCGCTGGCCGCACCTTGTCGCCCCGCCTTGTGAGGCGGTCGTGGCAGGATGGGGTCCATCATGGACAGGCGGTTACGGCGCGCTCCGGACGCGGAATGGGTGTTGATGTACCGGCTCGGGCTGAACCGGAGACGCATCGCCGCCCTGGTGCGTGCCGAGCCGGCCACCGTCGGGTATCACCTGGTCATCGCCCGCCGCCAGGAGCCGGGACTCGACGCCGCCCACTACGCCGCCGCCGCCGCCAAGCCCGGCCGCTCCCCCACGGACCTTTCCCGCGTGGAAGAGATCACCGCCTGGATCACGGCCGAGGGCCGGCTCCCCCGCGACCACTCCGAGCACAAGGGCGAACGGTCGACGGCCCGGTGGCTCTCGTCGCGCCGGCGCGAAGCAGCCGAAGGCACCCTGGACCCGGCCTACCGTGACGGCCTTGCTCGGGTTCCCGGGTGGGCCGGGAACCACAGGTCAGCAGCGGATGAAGCCCGTGTCGCATGAGCGCCTCGCCCAGCTCGTGGAATTCCGGCACGAAGGCAACGACTGGCCCCGCCACCACGACTACGCCTCGGATGAGGAACACACCCTCGGGGTGTGGATCCACACCCAGCGGTACAAGCACCGCCGCGGCGACCTCGGCATGGCCAGGATCAAGCTTCTGGACGCAGCGGTTCCCGGCTGGCAGACCGGGCGCACCCGGGCCGCCCACCCCGCCGGTGACCGAATTCGGGTTGTGCCCATTGGGGGCAGGTGGAGCCCTCCGCACAGCTCAAAGCTGTCCCCACTGGCGTGCAACCCGTCCCATCGGAGGTCAGCCAGGAGCGGGGATCGCGGATTGTCGTAGCCGCCCTCCATACTTAGATCTGCGTGGATCAGGCGTCAGGCGCAATACCGCATGGTCCCGCTTTTCTTTGGCGTGTCGATTCGAATATATATTCGAAAGTGGTGGTATGGGACCGGAGCAGGCGGGCGGGCAGGCGCAGTATGCGCGGCGGGCCGGCCCGATCGGGCTGACGGTGGAAGAGCTCGACTTCGGGCACTTCCCCGCCAAGAACGGCTTCCCCGGGATCCCGGTGAAGGCGTGGATCCGGTTTCCGAACTGCGCCGAGCTGGTCGACGGCGAGGTCTACGCCTGGACGGCCAAAGCCGTCGAAGTGACATGGAAAGACGGTCCGGTGACCTACCGGACCTGGGTGTGGAGTTCGGCGGTCACCCGCCGGGAAGAAATGATGACCAGAAACTTGGGAGAGCGCGTAACCCGTGACAGCAGTAGCGAATGAAACAACCCTGGACGTTGCCGTGGACGTCCGGTTCACACCGGCCGGCACTCCCCTGGCCGTCCGGCACGAGGGCCGCATCTGGGCCGTGGCCGCACACCCGGTGCGCTGGTTCACCCGAGACGCCTGGTGGGACACCCGGCGCTCCGCGGCCGTCGGCAGCGGCGACCTGGTGAGCATCGAATACTGGCGCATCCAGGTCCGCCTCGGGTCGAACTCAGCCCTTCGGACTTTCACGCTGCGCCGAAAACCGCTCGCTACCCAGTGGCTTCTGGACGATATCAGCGACGGCGACTAGGCAACAGTGACACCAAACAGCCAACCGATCAGCGATCAGACCTGGGAAGGGATCCGGAGGGAATTTACGCTTCCGGCCTTGGAGCAGGTGCGCCGCCGGCTCTCCGAGCTCATGGAAGACCCCGAATCTGTCATGCAGCAGCTCGTCCGCGTCTTCATCGACGACGGCACCTTCTGCCCGGGATTCCAGTTCCTCCCCGGCGGACAACTCCACCCGACCGTCATGAGACTCTTTCAGCGTGCGCTGGAACTGCAGATCCCACACAACTACTTCACCCTCTGGATGGTCACCCCATCCAGGGACCTGGCCGAAGCCCGCCCCGTCGACCACCTCAAAGACGACCCCGCCCCTCTGCTGCGCGCGCTGGAGTCGTACCGCTCGCGCTGAACTGGCTCTTGACCATGTCGGCCATGTGAGTAGCGAAGGCCCATGGCGCTCATCTACAGGAGGCAGTCGGTATCCTGCAGCGCTTCAAGGACAAGCCGCCGGTACTTATCGGGGCTGTTCCCGTGGAGCGCACCGTTCGCTGCCGAGTAGTGAGGCACCGCAACCCATCGAACGCTGGCCAGGCCCAGCGCGGCCGCGAGGACGGGCTCATGCTCCTTAAAGGCCTTCGCGGTCTTCTTGCCGATCACGATGACAAGCGGATCCGCGGATCCCAGGGCCTGGAACTGCTCCACCAGCACCACGACGTCGCGGTGAATGGTCTTATCGCTCAGATCGAGCGTGTTCGACTTTGAGTTGACCTCGGTGAGAAGGTCTGTCATGTAGGCGCCCCAGTGCGGGGTGTCGCGGAACGCCTCAGCGAGGAAGTGGTCGTTGTGCCGCGGGGCGGTATGAAAGTTCTGCCACGGCGTGCGCTCGACAGAGGACTCTCCGGGGTTCAGCCCAAGAATGATCGAGCGGGCGTGAAGTACCCCGTCAAGATCTCCGACAGGGAATGAGATGTCGCTCGTCCGGTCGTACGATTCGGACGGCGGCCAGACCGCCCACGACCCGGTCATCTCATAGGGGGCCATGGTCTCCAGCAGCGATGTCACGGGCAAATTATTGCATCTGAACAGTTGAGTGGCCGCACGTCCACGAGACGTGCTTCAGTCGCGCAGAGTTCTGTGGGCAGCGTGTCCCCGCCAAGGATCACCTTTCACACCGAGCTGTCGTCGGCGTGTTGGCGTGATTCGACTTCGCTCGGGATATTTCAAGCTGATAAGCCAGGTGCTCGAAGTTCAGGCGATGTTCTGCCGCGATCGTCAGTTTGCCGATAGGTTCGCCCAGCTTCAGGACGGTGCGGTCGGGCTGCACTGTCAATGCGTGGCCGTCAAAGAGTGCGTGGCAGTTCGGACACAGGCACAGGATGTTCTCCAGGGTGTCAGGCCCTTTATGCGGGACACCCAGGGGACGGATGTGGGCGCCTTCGGAGTATGGTCCTGCAGCCGTCAGCAGGCGAATCCCGCAGATCTGGCAGGTGTTGTCGTAGAGCCGTTTGACGGAAGCTGCCACATCAAAGTTCCGCACAATTCGGTTGACGTTTGAGCTTCGGCGTTGCGTCGGAAGATCTTCCCCCCGGACCAGGGCATCTGTGACGTCTCCCGGGACAAGACTGTCGCCGGCCACGGCCCGCAGCTGGTAGATCAGGACTCTGTAGTCGTCCCGTTCGCCCCAGCTCCAGCCGGCAACGGTGAAAAGCCCCAGATAAAGGTAGGCCGTGTCGGATCTATTGCCGGTGAGTACGGACTCCTTGACGAGGACCCGGACCGGCCGGCCGAGCTTGTAGTTCTCGACGAGCCCGAGGTTTCCCTTCTCAAGTTTCTGATCGGCGATGTGCCGGCCCGTGTTCGCGTCCCTGCCGCCAAAACCGGTGTAGGTGATCAGGTCGCCTTGGACCTTATCGTCGGAGTAACCATCGGACAGGCAGATGGACTGGGTCCCTTCCGCCTGCCCGGCGATGCCTGCCTGGGTGGTCCGGTGGACGCCTGCGTCGTAGGCTTCCCTGCGGTCCTTGAAGAGGGTCCCGGCCGGACACTCCTGAACCTCCCCGTACTGGATGCCCGAGGCGGCTGCCGGGGCCGGCACTTCGACGAGCTCGTAGCCGAAACGGCGCAACGCCCGTCTGGTCTCTTCGCCACCGGAAAAGTCACGCACCGCCAGCGGCCCCCGATCCGGATACTGATATCTGTATGCGACCGACAGCAGGGGCTTCGAATCGATGTGCAGGCCGTCGATGTCAGCGAAGTACCTGGAAGACCGATGCTGCCCGTGCCGTTCAAGGAATGCGTCGCGCCCCAGCGCCCGGAACTCCTCGACAGCCTTGGCAACAGCCGATGACTGGGTAATTTCCGACAATGCCCCCACGAATAACTCCCGGACCTTGAAATGACTGGCTCATCCCAGCCTAGACGCCCTGCCAGTTTGGTTTTGAACAGTTAGCAGTGTTCGGAGTGGCAGGTTGTAGTGAAGTAGCGCGGTGTCGAATCAAAGCCTCAGCTGTCCCTAGCGATATCCACTAGGCAGAAGCGTTACGGCACCGCGGGGCACAGTCGCATCCGTCGAGCCCCAGCCAGTACCCTCGCGAAGAGGGCCACCATGAGTCCCCTCGTCGGGGCACCGTCGTCGGACCCGGTGACCCGGGGAGCTTCCTCGCAACCGGGTTCAGGGCGTCGGGGCCCGTTATTGTGTGCCGGCAAGGGTGGCCAGGGCGTCGACGGCCTTCCCGATGGAATCCATCGAGAGAACCGACAGCGGTACATTCGGCTTTCGGCTGGCAAACCGGCTGGAACGGAGGTTCGCCGCGACATCCTGGAGTCCCGGGGTACCGGCCAGCTGACGGAGAAACGAATCCAGCACCGCGGCGTCAGGCAATTGTTCCTCAGACATCTTCGACATTCGCCCTAAGTTGAACTCCACCGATGTTCCCTGGCCGCTGAAGTAGAAGAGGGACACGATTCCCAGGCGCGTGTTTCCGTGGTCAAAGATCGGCAGGCTCCCCGCGGGGTCGATCGTCCTGGATCCGGCGAACGTCAATCCTGCCGAACGTGCTGCCGCCAAGAAAAGGTCGAGTCGGTCGACATTATCCGGGTCGTGCTCTTGCATCCAGGAGTGGATAGTTTCTTCATCCCACACAGTTAGGTCCGGTCTAACCGGCGCAGACTTGGCTTCGGCCAGTTCCTGCCCGTAGACCTGCGGCATCAGTATCTCGAGTGAACCTTCAGCAGTCCCCAGGTACTTCGACAAGACGCGCACGAACGTATCCCCCATAGCCACGAGCCACTCGACCAGTTCTTGCGACTGAGTCTCGTCCTGGAAGTCGCCGGGACGGCTGATGGTGAGCTTGGATGCCTTGCGGTCGGGCCTGTCGTCCCACTCGAGGACGAAACCGAGGTCGGCTTCGATGGCATCGCGCCGGGCCAGCAACTTCGCGTAGAGGTCCTTGTCGTCGCCGATCCAGAATTGCGTGGCAACGAGTTTTGTCTGCGAGTTGACCTGCAGCAGAATCTGCCCACGGGGGTCTCCGATGCGGACTTCGTACCAATTCTGCGGGTAGGGATTGCGCCACGTATCGATGTTGGTCGCGTTTGCAAGGCCGTGGTCCCGTACCCGCTCGAAGAATGCAAACTGGGCGTCCCTCACCGATATCCCGATCACGGCCCGGGCTTGAGGCTTGATCTTCTTGCGGCGTGCGGCGATCGCGTCCTCGTCGACGTCGAGGCCGGCCGCTTCCGCGAGTTCTTCAGCGCCGATGAACTGCTCGGGATCCGCGTGGCCTTGTGCATCGAACCGGAGCCCCTCTTCCTCAAGCGCCGCGCGTGGGTCATCGTTGCGGCCGGGTTCGGTCCAGCGGAAACCAGGCGAGATCGTCCCGCCGCTCTGCAGGACTCTCCAAGCGTTGGCCATTGAGTAGTTCGCGATCATCCCAGCCAGAGGCTGGGCCCAGGTGCCGGCCACGATCGCGACGTCGCCGTACGATGTCCAGCGCCCTGCAGGGATCTCGGCGACGATCGCGGCAATTTGGCTGCGCAGCGCTGACGGTTCGTCGCCGACTGCGATAATGCTCTCGTCCGGGCCCGGCCACAGCTCAATGATCTTCTCAGCCAATTCAGCGCTACGGGTATTGATCTCGTCGACGCCCCATGTGGCGTGCGCGGCGATTGCCTGGTTCATCGATACCCCGCTCTTGGCCAGCATTTCGCGCTTCTCTTCGAACGGCTTGTTGCTGAGCTCGCTGTTGTACCCGCTCAGAGTGAGGTTGCCGAGCGTATGCACGACCCGCTCGTGTTCGTAGTCAACGTCCGCATCGGCGCCGAAACCCACCGCGAACGTCTTGCGCACGGAATCAGTCATCGTCTGCGGCAACACATGCTCAATCGTCAGATGCCTGGGGTCCAGGTCGACGATCTCCTTCGGGCGGTACGCCTCTTCGAGCCACTGCAGGATGAGCTTTTTTTGCGGTCCGCGGCCCTGCCAGTAGAACGCGATCGTCTTGGCAGCCTCGCGAACCTGGAGGTCGGTCGCAAAATGCTTGCGGCCGCGGGACAGGTACTCACGCAGCGCCACGTCGATGCGGTCCGCATCGCTGATCGCACCTACAGCCTGAAGCAGCGTCCGGTTCAGATTTGCGGTGGCGCGCCCGATCACGATGCGCCGCACGAAGTACGACTCCAGGTACGTCAGCGCGCGCACAACTTCATCGTCGGCCGCGGTGCCGGCAGCACGTCGGGCGAGGATCTGCATCACCACCGGATATGCGGTCGTCGATCCCCAAGCTCTGATCCTAGTGAGGCGACGGCTAATCTCGGCGTGCTTCTCCCCCGCAGGCTTGAGAATCGTCGCGAGCACGTCACCCAGCTTGGCGATACGGATCACCTCAGCCTCGACCTCGTCGATGGTCTTTAGTCTCTCGAGCCGATGTTGCTGCCCAACGTAGGTGTCCGACTGCTTCGCCCGTTCGTCGCGCTGAGCGAGGTCGAGCCAGAACAACAGCTCGAGATTCTCGGAGTCGAGCTTCCTCTCCAGCGGAAGCCAAATGTTCTCATGGACCATCTCTGCGCGATCACCGAGCCGCATGAACAAATAGTTCTTGAGCAGGTCACTTTGCGTCAGCCGGAGGCCAGTGTTGTTCAGCGACTCAAAAATGCGGTGTGCGTTGTCGGATGGCTCCGCCGTGACGACGACGAGGGCGAGACCGCGGACGACGGCGGCTTCGAGCAGCTCCAGGTCATGCGGATCATCCGGGTCGCCGGCCGCGGCGATCTTCGAGCGGAAGAACCGGTACGCGTCGCCGATGGCGTCCTCCCCCCCCAGCCTGCGGCGCACGATTGAGCACCGCCATGTAAGCGGGCCGATCCGTCTGGGTCGGCATAACTTTAAGCGGCTTGCCGCTGTCAAAGACGTTAATTAGGTACTGCGCGTCGATGCCGTTCGCTCGCGCGGTCTCCCCGGTCTCATGCAGGTGGTCGCGGAGCGCAGCCAGGAGGAGAGTCAGCGTGGTCAGGCGCTGCTGGCCGTCGACGACAAGAAACTTGTTGACGCCGATGGCGCCGAAGTCAGGACTGCTCGCCAGCACCAAAGAGCCGATGAAGTGCGAGGCTTTCGGGTCGTCACCAAGAGTGCGCTCCAACTCGACGACGTCCAACCACAGTTGGCCGAGCTGCTTCTTGCCCCACGAATACACGCGTTGGTAGAGCGGGACCTGGTACTGCTTTTTGCCCTCCAGAACACCCGCCAGCGTTCCGTTTTCTGCCCGAACCACTGACGCCTCCTGATGTCTTGGTAGTAATGGAACGAGATTACAGGGAGAGGTCGTCGGGTGCCTCAGCCGCGGCCATGGCCCGGGGAGCCGGGCTGGCCATACTACCCACGCTCGTGCCTGCCATTGAGCCACAGCCGCCGCGGCATTTGCTGCCTTCTCCTTGTCGTTACCTACCCTTGCTCTCGGTATTCGTTGATCGCTCGGTGTCGCATTCCCGGTGTTTGAGTCGTCTTGTATGGCATGCGTTTCGAGACGCAGACGTTTCGAGACACAGAATCGGACTGGGAGAAGGAGTCGGCCCGTCCGAGGGCGGGCTTCTCCGGACACGATTTAGGTATGGCTATTGGCAGCCTCGACAAGCGAAATGACCTCCTGCACTTTCTTTTTCAGGTCGAAGGGCCACTCGTTGCCCCAGTTCTGCGCTGCAACTTTCGAGATCGCGACTTTGCTCGGCTGCTTGATACCGAGGCGGTCGGTCGTCAGGGGACTCGACCAACGTTTTTGGCTGGGAAGGGTGCGTGCTTTGGTGGAGGGGTGGGCAACGTGTATCGCATCGGTAAGCACATGTTCCGGTACATAGTTCTCGACCGTGTAGCCTGCGGTTACCCACGCCATGCCCGTCGATGGGTCGTTGTTGAGATCGTCTATGACCCGTTGCTTACTGCTATTGAGACCCGTGCGGCTGCTCTTCTTGTCGGAGTCAATCAAGACCATCATGTACCGGTTAAGGTTGCGAAGGGAGATGAACTCCTCAACTTCTTCGGCGTCAAGCGGCGATAGTGCACTGAGCAAGGCTCCGCCATAGAACATGATGGAGTAGTGCGTTCCTTCAACGAATTTGCCTGGAGCGAGCTTCTCGATCCAGTGCTTGAGATAGATGCGGTCAGAGGGTCCTTCAACCCACAGGACAGCATTTGTCTGCACGAGGTCCGATGGACGGTATCCGAGGTCTGCGCACACCGCAGCCCTCTCTCGCGCGGCACCGGCGTACCTGAGGCTTGAAACGCCATCCTCGCGGGTAACGTGAAAAATGCTACCGATCTCTGAGTCGAGCATGTGGGCAGAGTGAGTGGCGATGAAGTACTGGTTCGTTGTGCTCAAAGCAAGATATCGAAGCAGCTTGCGCTGGAGGATCGGGTGCAGGTGGACCTCGGGTTCCTCAACGCACAAAATTGAGTTCTGAGTGACCGTCGCTGCCGCCGCAATGATCACTACTTCATGAACGCCGGTTCCAACGTTTTCAATGGGAAGGGTGCGTCCTCCTTGGGTGACGTGGATAGTCGACAGATCATGAGGTAGGTCTATTGTGATGGTCACGTCGTCTAGAACAGCGCGGACGAAGTCCTGCACTTTCAGAAAGACTTCCTTGTCTTTCAAACGATCGGTCGATGGATTCTGCAATTCCAAGAGGCGGCGCTTGATGCTCCGCCCGTTCAAATCGGGATCCTCTCCACTGTCGTCAGAGATTGACCTCACGCCGCCCACGGTATATGCGGACGGAGGAAGCGCGCGTTGCCTGGCAATCCAATCAAGAACCCGGTAAGCATCTTCTCCTGCGCCTCCGCCTGTGGTACTTGTCAGTTCGCTGGACAGTACGCGTGCCAGCTCGCCACCGCCTGCTTCGCGAGCCATTTGTTTCAAGGCTTCACCCTCGATGAAACCTTTATCTGAAACTCCGAAAGCCACGAGGTCGGCACCCAGGGTTGAAGCTATCCCCGGAAGACGGAGGAAACTCCGAAGACTCTCCAACCGCTCAGCGGACTGTCTTCCCATCTCTCCCCAGGTGAGGACCTGGGCAATGTCATGAAGTTCCAGCCGAGCGAAGGTATGCTCGGCATCTCCAAGCGGGCGATCCCACTTTGAAACGGGCCTTTTCCCCTTCTCCTCGGTGAACGTGTCAGCAATCACCCGCAGGATGTTGGATTTTCCGGTGTTGTTCTGGCCGGCGATGAGATTGACCCTGCGTAGAGGGAAGAGCACTGCTGGCTGGGCTGATGAGAAGCTTCTATAGCCGCGAAAGATGAATCCGTTGATTAGCACGATCCCAATCATTGCTTATCGCTCACGATTGATATCGATAATCGAAACTCAGACCGCCGGCAGGGTCACTGTCCCGCTGCAATATACCGTCGTGTTGGCCGGGCCTTCACCGCGCCGCAGTGTGGCTATCCCGCTCCTGAGCGCGAAGCGCTCACGCCTAGACAGAGGCTTGCCCACGTGTGACTGAACGGTTCAAGCACACGGGCGTATGGCGGTCGTCGTCCAACGCGCACCCAAATGCTCTTGATCGCCCGCGCCGTTGCTGCTGGGCTCGATGCGCCCATTGCCCCGCCCGACTGAATGCACGGTGACGGCCCCGTAACTGCAGCACTGGGCCAACGACTGTACTGCAGAGCCACCTTAACCCATAGGCTCTGGGGAACTATCTGGTGCTCGGGGTGGTGGCCGTTTCCCGATGGGGTGGTCCCTTCGGTGGTTTGTCGGGAGGCGGGACTGCTGAGTTTGATTGACATTTTGGACTGGCTAGGATCTGATCCTTGCGGGGCACTAGCGCCGCATGAATGACAATCGGCGCAACCCGGGCAAAAGGTGTCCGGCCTGAGGTTCGCTCGTACGGACGCTGACGACCGAGTAGAACACATGACGTGGAAATCGTACGTCGCTCGACACGCGTTCCTTATGTGCTTGGTTGTAGACGACGCGCCAGCGCCGGAGCATAATCCTCGTAAGGATGGCATCTTCCTACTTGACCGAATTGAGTGCCATGAGCCGTCTCCGTGCGAGTTCCAATCGAACCTCCGTGTGTCCAAATCCAGAAGGATGCACCCGAGTCACTAGACCAAAGCCTGATCCATTGACAGCCCCACCATGCCCCGACTGGTGTTCAAACCCACTAGTACGGGAAAGTTCGAAATTGTTTACAGGGCTGCAATATCCCTGTCTTCATGTAGGGCGAATCTCAGGGAAGGATAGCCCTGAGGACGCCTACTCTTCGGAGGAGGATACTTGTCCACTACAACTTGGGAGCCCACTACCATCCGGGAAACCATGGCGGAACGCCGCAAGGAACTTCGTGTCAAACTCCAGATCCCCATTGCCGCGCTTTGTGATATCGATCAAACAAAGGTCAGTGGGTCTCGACTCACCAGCTTCGGGGGCGATGTGTGTCTTGTCCAGAAACGCTCCACCATCGGATCGACACGATGTCAGAAGGCAAATATTCGACACCTTGGATTGCGCGGTATCAACTCGTCGGCTGTCATTAGTCGCGATGACGCAGCAGCGTTTGGGCGAATTAGGAAGGTGCAGCATCTTCTCAAAATCGTCGAACTCCCAGGGTTCGTCCCGAAGGGGAAATACAGGCTCACCATTCGCCAAGGGGGCATGACAATGTTAAATGAAAACAGCGGCGATGCGAACGGCAAATCTGAAATATCGTTCATTAACCGAAACGAATACTTAAGTGTCGAAACAGTTGACGGCGGCGTATCGGCATTGTGGACATCAGGCTTGTCAGCCGATATTGCGGTCGATCTCATGGCCTCGCGGGCTGGTGCTCCTTTGCTGAACGAGGTCGGATTGATTGGGGTTCACGAAGACGGGGAAACCCGAACCGGGAGAGGTACACCCGCTGACATCCTGGAGTATGTACACTCCGAGACATCTAATGTTGAATTTTTCAGGATTCCATTTCAAAACTTTGATATATTCTGGTCCTCTCATGCGAATGGAATCTTGGAAGACTCCGAGTCCATGACGGAGGTTGCAGTTATTGGACCCTCCGTAGATAGACGAACAATTACCGCCTTGCTGTCTGAAACGGGGAGTAAGTCGATTAGTGCAAATCCTGGCGCCATCGCGACAAAAATTAAACTCATGAATTCACTCTAATAGCACGTGATTGGTAGATTATGAGATTTCCTTTTCTTCCGGATGATGAGGATGGCTTCATAACGCTTAAGGTTGATGGCATAGCCGGCCTCTACGTGAAATCAGGCGTCGTCATCGACGCGACCAGCGCTGAACGTCATGTCAATAGACTGATTAATGACTATCCACTAACCGTTGAGGTGACGGTTAAAAGCGAAATTCGCGGTCCAAGGGAGAGGATATACTTTCACTTGTCAGATTCTGACGACAAGAGGTGGATAATTCAGGACCGCCGAGTGCGAACTCGCCCTCGAGACTGTGAGGGTGTCGTTGAAGCAGTTGATTTTGTACCCTTTATACCGTCATGTCCACCGAACGGGGATGTGGAGGTAAGGGTCGCAGCTAGACTTGCGAACAGTCGTAGAAATCGCTTTAAGGCAGGGCCGAGCTTTTTAGTGTGGTGAAATGAAAACATCGATCAGCGCGGCGTGGCTGCCATTTCTTCTAGCAATTTTTGCATTGATTTTTTGTCAATTTGTTCAATGGGCATTTTCTAGGTTACTATTTGAATATGTGAAAAAGGAGTGGATGAGCTCGAATAAAGATGGCGAGTACGACCCCCTACCCAATTTGGGTGCCGAGGCTTTGCAAGCCCGATTCAACCGTGACTCGGATGGGGTGGCCGTCGCCAGCGTTTCCCTTGTAACCGCGCCAGGCATACTTGTCTTATTTGATAATTCCAGTGCTATGTTTGCGATAATTGTCGTCATCCTGACTGGTCTACCACTCAGCGTTATCTTGGTTCTTTTTTTCACTCCTCCCACAACATATGCCCGCTTTAATCAAGGCGGAATATCTCTCGTTCTGCTGATAGGCATCATTATTAATTTAGCCTTGGTGTTTTTAGCTCTCTACATGAAGTAAATGGTGGTTAAGTAGGGCCCGCCGTTGGCCCCTACGTGTCAGCGTTGGGTGAGGCCAAAAGTACCTCATAGCAACACCGTCCCGTAGACGTGGCTCCACGGGGGAGCAGCATCTGTCAACCCTGTGAGTTAGCGCCGAGCCAGATTCGGAGAACGGTCGACCGCCCCGGATACCTGGTGCCAAGGCGCGTGTGCCCGCGTTCGTAAGCGGGGTCAATCATGGTGAGCCCCAGCACCCTGAAGACTCCCCCGGCGATGCTAGAGCTGACGGGCCCGCATACTCCCGAATGGAGGCGGCCCGGTTGCAACGTTCCTGGAAGTCTCGAAACTCTTGGGTTGCAAGACTGTTAATCGAGACATGTCAATGCCCTTGACGCTTCAACGACTGTGTTGTCTTGCTACTATGTCCTGTAAGTAGAAAGCCAAATTGCGATGGTCAACCACTGTTGCGGGACACTTTGGAGCTGAAAATGGGCAGGCTGATCGGATACGCCCGGGTGTCGACCCGGGCACAGGACACCGACCGGCAGATCGCGGACCTGCTGGCTGCCGGAGTACGCAGGGATGACCTCTATATGGACCATGGGGTCAGCGGCGCCAGAGCAGCGCGCCCGGCGTTCGGCCTGGCATTTGATGCCCTGCATGAGGGCGACACCCTGGTGATCACCACACTGGACCGGTTGGGACGATCCACCGCCAACATGCTGGAGCTGGCCACAGGACTGCGAAAGCGAGGCAGCGGTCTTCGCGTGCTGAACCTCGGCGGCGGGGACGTGGACACCGGCACGCCCATGGGCGGTATGGTCTTCACCGTCATGGCAGCCCTGGCGCAGATGGAACTGGAGATCAAGCGGGAACGGATTACCGATTCGGTATCCAAGCGCCGGGCCGCAGGCAGGGACCTGGGCGGGCGCCGGGAACGGTTCACCGACAGCCAGATTAACAATGCCCGCCGCCTGATTGACGCCGGCCAGCCGGCCACCCAGGTCGCCCGTGACCTCGGCATGTCCCGGGCAACCCTGTACCGGCGCATCGGCGAGCTCGACGCCCGGCAATGGATCACCTCCCAGACTCACTGAGGCGTACAAACAACCCGAACTCACCAACCACTTGTGGTGACGCCGACAGGGCCAATATCAGATCCAGGCACCATTTTCGCTGGGCGCTCTGGCTATCCCTGGGCGTCGTAGGCCTGTTTGATGACCCGACTGATGCGTCCACGGGGGCTGGGGTTGTACCCGTTCTTCGTGACCCGGATCGTCTGCGTCTCTCCACCACTCATCGAAACGGCACGGCCAGCCATGGCATGCAGCCGCCCGGCTCTTGCAACCTGGGCGGGCATTTGCGTTGCACTGGCTAATCTAACTATGTGAACAAGACCTGCGCCACCCGACCGCAGCCATCCTTCACTTAATGGCGACGGACAGCTTTGGGCCCATAAGAGGCGTAGTCGTCCCCGGGCCAGGCGGTGAGGAATCGTTCCTGGCCCGGCTCGACGACCTTGCCGGACATTTTCCCGCAGGGGGCTGCCTGGAGGACATGCTTGCTCAGGCCCCAACGTTGGTTGAAGAGTCGGTCGACGCGATGCTGCGGCTGATGACTGGACATGACCCGTTCCAAATTGTGGAGCTTATCCGCCGTCACGAATTCCCAATGGTGCTGGATGGATATCGCGAGAGCGCCTCGGAGCAGGTGCCAGCAGCCATCGATGTAGTGGCGATTTTGGCTTTGAGCCAGGGAGACTTGAGGACCCCTGGGGCGTGTCCGATTGAATCCCCACCGTACCCGGAACTGATTCCTCAGATAGCCCGCCACGCTCGTACCGTCGTTCGGGCAGGAATGTTTTTGACCATGGCGGTACGCGAGAATGTAGAGCTCGGGCCCTTGCGGGAACTGGCCGGACAACTTGTTTCCCACGATCTAGTTGTTCGGGGCCAGAATTACGAGAGGACATACAGCCTAGTCAATCGTGAAATTTTGGGGGCAACCGGCATCCGGTCTATCCTCCTTCGTGAATTTGGCTTCACTATGGACGACATCGAAGAGGTCGCAGAAGCGATTAGTTTGCGCTATCAGGATTCACTGGACCCCATCTGGAAGGTGTTGGGGGCCGTTGGGGACGACAGCGGGTCTCCAAAGGCCGAGGGTGACGAAGTTCCCGCCAATCGCTCCAGAGCTTTCGAGGAGGCCACACGGGAATCAGTAGCTCAAGCGCCGTTCACATCCGGTGGGCTCGTCCAATACTGCGGCGTCGACCCTGACCAGATAGAGAAGATTCTTGCTCTTTTCAGCAAACCACTTCGCTCTGCCGATGCTCGGAAGGACATCACGAAATTTGTACATGGTGTGGACAGTCTGCGTGCCGTTGCGGCCCTTCGGGATTCTGAAGGGAACTACACGATTCTTCAATCGGGAATCAAGGCCGAGATGGTGCGACCCCGGCTCGAAGCCTCTCTCCGAGCTTCCCCGAAGGCGTGGCAGAGCTACAGCCGACAGCGAGACAGGCTGGTGGAAAAGATGGCTGCACGGCAGTTGTCACAGTTGCTCGGGGTATCGGGTCCCACGCATGAGGCCCTGAAATATCTTGCCCCTCGTGTTGGATCCGAAATCAGAAAATTATCCAAGGATGCTGAAGAACCGAAACTTCTAGGGCAGCTGGTGGAGAGCGACGGGCTGATAGTCGTTGATGACGTCGCCGTTTGCCTGGAAGTCAAGGCGGGAGCATTGTCTGCGAAAGCGCGCAGTGGAAACGTTCAACGCGTAACTCAGGACCTGGAGAAAACGATTGGGGCCGCCACGAAGCAGGCTCAACGGCTCGAGGAACTGATCCTCGCTAACGGCGGTCTGTGGCGCGACAACGGCAAGTGGTTGGACCTCGCATCCATAAGAGAAGTTCACACCGTCGTTGTCTCGCTAGAGGACTTCGGGCCTTTGGCCATAGCCGCCGACACGCTCGTGCGTGGCGGAATACTGACAGGAACGACCATGCCGTGGATCGTCTCTGTGCACGACTTGCTCCTCGTCGGAGAACTCCTGCGTTCGCCTGCCGAATTCCTGCTTTACCTGCGACGCCGGACAGACCCGGCGGCAGCGCGTTTGTTCGTCGCCTCCGATGAGCTGGACCTAGTCATGTGGTTCTTGGACGGCGGCTTCTATTTTGAGTCGGATCCGGATGAGCTTCATGCCCGTTTTCCCTTGTCGAGACGACCGTCGGGCAAGGACCGTGCCCGATACCGCAGCCAAGCACCTGTGCGAGTCGGAACGTTCACGGATCCTCTTGACGCTTGGGTCTATTACATGGACGGGACATCGAGTGCCCCCGCCGACAAACCTCAACGCCGGGACGATCCTGAAATCCACCGCTTCGTTGAGTTTCTGGAAGAGGATCACAAACCGGGCTGGCTGCGCTTCGGAGCCGATCTGCTAAATCTCTCCCGAGCCGGGCAGTCTAAGTTGGCAGCGGACATTCGAACCGTAGTGAGTCGGGCACGGTCGAGCGGAAAGTTCCATTCCGCGCTTCAAGAATTCACTGGGCCTTGGGGTTATGCCCTACTCTTCGTGACTGCATCGCCGAGAGACCTCGATGATTCCGTGGATATGTTGGAGATCTATATGCGGGCAAAGAAGCATCAGATGCAGGCGGACAGGGCGCTTGGTATCCATCTCGATGAGGCCGGCAATACTGTCGCTGTTCTCTACCAGAATTCCCAACCGATGCCTGATGACGACCAGCTCCTGGACGATGCTGTTAGCCTTCTAGGCTTGCGGCGAGCCGATGGGCGGAGCCGGGCCATCCCGCCGTCAGCACGGAGGCCGACAGTCCGGCTTCGTGGTAGAAAAATAAAGAAGTAATCGCGATGATTCTGAATCGAAGGATGTGGCGAACCCGCCCGCATTTCCGGCTTCCAAGAGGCGCACTTAGCCTCTGGCGCGAGCCGGTGAGATGCATACAACGGGGGACCACGCACGGCGGGCAGACGTACGGCGGCGGTCCGGTCCCGGACTGGACGTTCCTCAGTGGCGACTTGCGCATCCGCCATCCGGAAGCGTTCATCGAGGAAGCCGAGCCGTCTAAGGCGAGACGGAGCATTCAGTAAGGTGCAGCTAGACGAAAGAAACGAAACAAGTTACTTTTGTATCAGCTAGCAACAGGAGAATCATATGAGCACCCAGCACGCACTTCAATCCGAGACCTTCGTCCCCGCTGAAAACTCGCGCAGCATGGCGGAAATCTATGATTTTCTTTCGGCCCACGCTGCCTCTGGCCGTTCACCCATTGAGCCGCGGTACTTTCTGGCAGGATCTGAGCCTGGCGATCAGGTAGAGATCCCCTCTGAGGTCCATGCAGTGCTGCGACAGGTCATCAATGCAATGAGCCAAGGTCTGGCGGTAACCGTCTCGCCGCAGAGCCGCACACTGACAACACAGCAGGCAGCGGACCTGCTCGGAATCAGCCGGCCAACACTCGTGAAGTTGTTAGACGCCGGCGATATCCCTTTTGAAAAAGTAAGCACCCACCGCCGCGTCTTGCTTCGCGATGTCCTTGACTACCGAGAAAAGCGTCGAGCGGCTCAATATGAAGCGCTCGAAGCAACATCGGTGGCGATTGACTCAGAAGACGACATGGATAAAACTCTCGCTGATCTTCGGGAAGCCCGGCGGGTAGTCGCGGCGCGCCGCCGGGCGGCTAAATCTGTTTGACATGATTGGGCTGTGTTTACCTCACTTCTCGATACATGTGTGCTGTGGCCTAGCAAGCAGCGCGACTTTTTGCTCTCATTAGCAGTCGAAGGGCTGTATCGACCCGTGTGGAGCAGCGCGGTACTCGAGGAGCTCGAGTTTCACGAGGCCCGAAAACTAATCGAGCGCGGCACGGCTCCAGACGACGCAGCAACGCTAGCTAGTTCGCTGATTCAAAATATGCGTCGCGCCTTCATCGATTCAGAAGTCGTGGGCTGGGAAGCCTTGGAGGGTGCCTACGGCCTCCCGGACGCTGATGACGAGCATGTTGTTGCCGCAGCCGTAATTGCAGGGGCCGGATCGATCGTCACTTTGAACATGAAGGACTTTCCTCAGGATCTACTGCCCCAACGCATTACCGTCATAAGTCCCGCTGATTTTGCCTGGGAAACTGTGAACCTGAGCCCCACAACGGCCCTACATGCGGTGGAGGAGATGGCATCTCGATCCGGCCGCAACGGGCCGAAGGAAACAGTAGACGAGATACTGGACGTGCTGGTCAGCCGCTACGGGATGGCAGCAGCGGTGCATTCGATGCGGTCTGTGCTCCCACAGCGCGAAGCAGAATAAGCCCCGCTGCATCAGGTGATGCCGAACCCAATGTTTGAGGAGAGGACGTGGAGGAAAACACCAACTGCGAACTTTGACATGGCCTCTCCGCGTGGCACGGCGAAGTCTTCATTGGACACTCTGAACGCCGGGGATTGCCGCCTGAGCTCGGTAAGAAAATAATGGCCAAGCGACGTGATTACGAAGGCCTATGCTTTTCTTATGACACAAAGAGTAGTAACCCTTTTAGAAGATGACTTCGACGGCTCCAAGGCAAGTGAGACAATTTTGTTTGCCCTTGACGGCGTCGAATATGCAATCGATCTCAACGATGCGCATGCAGGCGAACTGCGTGAAGTATTCAGCCGCTTTACCAAAGCAGCCCGGAAGACCGGCGGGCGGACCCGGGCGACCCGTCCCGGTTCCTCCAATGCCCGCGAAGTCCGCTTGTGGGCGGCCGGCCAAGGCCTGCAGGTCAATACCCGCGGCCGTATCCAGGCTGACATCGTGGAAAAGTACGAAGCCGCACACTAAGGGCCGTTCAACCCGGATCTGGAGTTCAGCCGGCTGATACTGGCTGGGTCAGGCGCGCCAATCCATTTGTGCACCGCTCACGATACACCAATGAGGTCAGAACTTGTTCGAGTTCTGGCCTCACTTTGTTTAACGGCGGAATGCGGTTACTTCGGCTGCGCAGTGCTGTCTGTCTTGAGGTACTGGTAGAGGGTCTCGCGACTGATGCCGAATTCGCGGGCCAGGCCGGTCTTCTACTCGCCCGCGGCGGCCCGCTTCCCCAACTCCCCTGCCTGCTCCGGCAAGAGCGCTTTCCTGCGCCCCCGGTATGCGCCGCGGGCCTTGGTCAGGGTGGTCCCTTCCCGCTGGCGTTCACCGATCAGGGCACGCTCGAACTCGGCAAAGGCGCGCATGACCGAAAGCATAAGCATCAGGTTCGCCACCGGGGAATCCTCCCCGGTGAAGACCAGATGCTCCTTGAAGAACTCAATCCTTACACCTTTCCTGGTGAGCTTCTGCACCAGGAACCGGAGGTCATCGAGGTTCCGGGCGAGCCGGTCCATGCTGTGCACGACGAGGGCGTCACCGTTCCGGAGGAAGCGCAGCAGCTCATCGAGCTCTGGATGCTTAATGTCCTTCCCCGAGGCCTTGTCCGTGAAGATCCGGTCCAGCTCGATGCCCTCGAGCTGGCGCTGGGTGTTCTGGTCCAGGCTGCTGACCCTGATGTATCCGATGGGCTGCCCGGCCATGATGCCTTCCTGACGAAGAGGGTCAGGTTGAACCCCAAGACCCCTACCCTCGGGTGTCAAGGAACCAGGAAAGCGACCCTAGCCTGACATGACTTCCTGTCGCGGTCCTGACATCCGATTGGGGCATACCCCAGCCAGACGGTCAGAAACGCTCCCTACCCCTATTGACCACCTTTGATATCGAAATCGAGTTCTGACCGTCTTCGCCGGTTTCCTCCCCCGCCAGCGTTCGGCATGCTGGGCGCCTGACTGCCAGCCACTGCGGTGCATTTGCCGTCGGCCCTGGCTAGCGAGCCGCTACCGTCCAGGATGGCGTAGCGGAGCACGTCAGTAACGGTCGCGACCCATCGCGTCTTACCTCAGAGCGGGAGGACGCCACCCTGTCGGACTAGGTCAGTATTGTTGATCCAACATTCAATAAAGGGGAAAATTGTCCGCGCTATCCGACAGAATCGCACTCAGGGCCGCCACGCTGCTCGAGGAGGCATGGCAGACGACGGACGGCGCTGGAGTGCCCAAGACGCAACATGTTGCGCTCAAGAACGGAGCGGTCAAGATCGACGCTGCGTATCTTTATGCCGATCTGGCTCAATCGACGCTTCTACAGAAGAGGTACAAGCCCGAGTTCGCCGCACGCGTTGTTGGGATGTACCTAGCCGGCGCCTGCGAGCTCATTCGCGCCAAAGGCGGGAGCATCAAGAGCTTCGACGGTGACAGGGTGATGGGTATCTTCGTTGGCGACTCCATGAGGAACGACGCAGTGGACACGGCGCTCAAAATCAACTGGTACGTGAATCAAATTCTGAATCCCCAGATAAAGAAGCGGTTGGAGTCGTCGAACAGTACCGTCTGGACCGTCACTCACGGCATTGGCATTGACTCCGGCCCTGCCTTCATAACTCGCGCTGGCGTTCATAACAGGTCGGGCGAACACAACCACAATGACCTTGTTTCAATCGGGGCTGCACCCAATATCGCTGCAAAACTCAGTGGACTCCGAGGCGCTGAGGCTGGACCCATCACGATCACGGCCAATGTTTACAGCATGCTCAATGATGCACAAAAGAATGGCGGAAAGCCCACACGGCACATGTGGGGGGACGCAAAAAACGTCGAAGCCGGCCCGCACCTAGTCTCCGTTCGACAGAGCGGCTGGAGGCGCACGCCGTGAACGTGGACGACGCTAACGATAAAGGTGCCGTCGATAGCGCCTGGAAAATACATGCCGCCCAAGCTGACTGGACAGCCAAAGTCGACGTTAAAGCATCGTTCGCCCTCACCCTTGAGACAGCAGCGATAGCCACCGTCGTGGCCCTCAGTGCACCGGGCCGGCTGTACTCTGCACTTCAAGGCCCGACCGTGGCTGGACTCTATTGGATTGGGCTGGCTCTGCTCGGTATAGCGGCATTCTTCGCCATCATCGTCGTAACGCCGCGGCTAAAATCCGAAGCCACGAGAAAGTCGTACCCGGACAACTACATCTACTTCGGGCATGTCCGCCACTGGGAGGCTGAAGAGCTCGCGAAGGCCCTCCGCGAAGGCGACATTCTTCCTGTCCTGACTCGTCAAATAACAGTCATGGGAGACATAGCCTGGCAGAAACATGAGTGGGTCCAACGTTCGCTGTTCTGTGGCGGCATCGGGGGCGCATGCCTGATCATATGCGGCGTCGCACAGCGAACGTGGTAACCGGCCTTCGCCTGACTTGTTCTGCGGGCGCCCCTGGGTACGTTTGAATGTCAGCGGGACAGCTCGTCGAGCAAGGCTCGCAGCTGTCGGAAGCGTTCCTGCGTGAACTCCGTCCTGAATTCTTCCCGTGCTCGCCTGCGTCGCTTGCTGGCCTCGTTCTTTTCAACCGAGCCAGAAGCCAGCAGGTTTCGGCTATGGAGTGCTTTCTCCATAACGCCCGCTCTCTTCGTTTCGCCGGCAAGAATTGCGGTGCAGAACTCTTCACCATGAATCGTGCACCACCCACTTTTCAACGCCTGCCCAAACCGGTCGTCGTCAGGAATTTTGTCTAGAGTTCGTTCCTCCCACAGAAGACTGGGCGATACTGCATCTGGCTTGCCATCCGAACAGCCGCACGAGAACGCGAGAAAGTCATTGTCCTCTATCTCGTCCCACACGCTTCCAGTAACCAGGAGGTGCTCTGGATCAGTTTGCTGCGCCGCTTTTGCCGCATAGTTGACCGGTCTGCCTGCCCAAACGGGCTCTTGCAGGTCTAAGTGCCGCGGCAAACCCACCTTTTTCACCAAGATGGAGCCACTTGCGATTCCAACTTTGAATCCAGTAGACGGCGCCTCCGGCCACTTGTGCTCCAGCTTTTGCGTGAAGTCTGTGCTGAAGGTCCGTATGGAAATACCTGCACACATAGCCCGCTCATAGCGCGTTTCCCCCCAGAAAAGCCCGAACCCGCCATCTCCTTGGATATCGACAAAGTCCGCGTCGAACGCTTCCAGGATCTTGACCACACCTCCCACTCCAGCGTCGTAAATGCTGGCTGTGCTGGCTGGACGGCGGCCCTTTTCCAGATTGGTTGAGGACTTCAGATCAAAGAAAACGGCCACCAAATCATCCAAACGGTGCCAAGTCTTCGCATCTACAGGCAGATTCTCCAAGTCGAGGGAGGTTTTGTACTCCACTTTGGGCATCCGCTCAAATCTGTCAGCTGTCCGCTGATACACCGAATCTAATAGCTGATCAAGTTCCAAAGGCTGCCCATTCCCGTCCGTAGTTGCTCACAGCCTAGTTCCGGGGTCCGACAATAATGATGACCAGTGAGACTGGGGATGCCTTGGCCCTGATCGTCCAGGCGCCGTTCGCTTCGGATGGATCCTGCCAAGCACCACGTCGATCCAAGGTCCCCTTTGTCCCGAAGCAGCTGCAATTTGTGCGAAACCACCGGCCCGATTTGTCCACCAGTTCCGCCGCTTCATCTGCGCTCAGTTGTTCCTCCACGGGACCATCTTTACACCCGGATTCCCGGCCACTCCTGCTTTCCTCCAGAGGATCGGCTTACAAACCCTGGTTCTTGAATCAGGCCGGTTCTATCCTCTTGAGACCTGCGAACAGTACGCCATCAATCTGCGACTGCCACCGGTGTCGTGCACGCTGCGCCATTCAGGCGAGCGAAAGGGGAGCCCTTCCCCATCCACGTTTCAACGGACTGGTGCCCTCACAGCCCTCGGGTTAGCTCGTCAACATCCTCGCAGCGCGATCTCGGGAAGGGCTCCTATGATCAGGTTGGTTTCAAGGCTCAATGTCACGATCTTGGCAATTAGATCGATAGTGGGTATCCGGTCTGCTCAGGTTGGCTGGGTGCACGCTCGGACTTGAGCTAATCGCGGACTATTTTGGAGTACCAGGAAGGGTTCGGCGACGAACAGGTCTGTTTGGGGCTCTCTTTTGAGTGTCGCTGACACAACCTGAGCTAACCGGATACGCACTAGATCGATAATGTAGCGCGGCTGCTGGTGCTCGCGGGACCAGTCGTTGGGGTCGTTGACGATGCCGGAGGCCTTGTCGGTCTTGACCTGGTACCTATCTAGGATCCAGTCCAGGGCGGAGCGCGAACCGAGCATGTACTCGTGGGCCTCGGCAGGGATGCCTTCGAGGGTGATGTGTCCGTTGTAGATGATGCGAGTCTTATCCCAGGATCCTGCCTTACCGCCGTACTTCATCTTGGCCACGGCGTATTTGGTGCACTCGTCGCGGTCCGGGCCCAAGCCGGCCTGGTGTTCGGTCAGAGGGAAGGGCTCGATGTCGTCGTAGCCGACATGCAGGGCGGCGAGCTGCCGGCCGGCATCCGCGAAGGCGCGGAAGCGGTCCGCGCCCGGCACCTTGGGGATGCGTGGGAGCATCTTCTTGAGGTCAGCGGCGAAGCGCTCACGGTATTCGGGCGAGTGTAAGAGGCCATAGACGTAGTAGAAGATATCGTCCGTGCTCACCTCGGTCCCGTACACCGCCCGGTACTCGGCCAGAGCGTCGTCCGTCACATTGTCGATACGCTGGGCTCCAGCGTCCGGCGACGAAGCTGCCATTTCGGCAAACAAATCTTCGCCATGCGCTGGTGTGGCGTAAGTGTAACGGGGGAAGAACTGGCCTCCGCTTCCGGCCCCAGTGACGTGCAGGTCCGGCACGAGATCAGTCATCAGCACGCTGAACGGCACCGCTGAACCGTTCCCCACAATATAGAAGCCAAAGTTTTGCTCACCCGTAGTTGGAAAGATCGTTTCCAACTGGGACCATTCATGGTTCATCTTGCGGTCGTAGTAGACGGACTGCTTGATGAATGGGCGGTAAGCCGCCGTTCGAATCGCGGACTCGGTATATAGGACTTCCTCGTCCCTAGCGAGCGACTGCCGCAGGCTCCTAGTCCAACTGATCTCCGCCTGGTTCGAGTTCAATTGGGGTATCAATTGGTCAACTCGTGCCGTTATGGTGCCCTTCGCCAAACCGGGTTGGGTCTTTTGCCTGTCTACCTCATAGGCGACAACATGTCGCTCAACGTTCTGGGCCAGGGCCGTCCGGCTGCTGTTATAAACCCAGGCGTCCCGCCCAGTTTCGAGCCCACGCGAGAAGACGCTGAAGATTCGATTGCCACCCTTGGCCCGGTCGCCGATCGGGGTGAAGGTTTCGAAGAGGTCGTTGCGTTGGTTGATCCAGTCGCCCTCTGCGTTGGGGGTCAGCTGTTCCCAGGGAATGGTGTTGAGGGCGGCTTCGTCTACGATGGCGAGTTTTTGTTTGCGGTCGAGGTAGTCCCCGATGTCCCGGTAATTCAGCCGGCATTCGGTTACGGGGCCGGGGCGCTTAACGAGGAGCAGGACGGCAACAGTGGCACGGCTTCCCGCATCGAAAATCTTGCCGCCCTCCTTACGGCTCTGCTCGCCGGCCGTGCGCTGGTTCCCGCGGAGGTTGTAGATGTAGATCTCGTGGAACTCGCTGGTGAGGGTCTTGCGGAGTCCGTCCGCGGTGTTGCCGTCGATGTACCCGCCGTTGGAGACGTAGCAGACCACTCCGCCGTGTTCGGAGTTCAGTACGCGGTTGGAGGCCCAGCGGATGGCGCGGATGTAGGAATCGTAGAGCGAGTTCTTGTTCGTCGCCGTGGACCGCTCCACATAGGTGGATCGGATGGACTCGTCCAGGGTCGGGTACTTGAGGTTCGCGTTGTTATCGTTGCCGCTGGACTGGCCGACGGAGTAGGGCGGGTTGCCGATGATGACCCGAATATCGAGCGCGTTCTGCTTGACCACGCGGTCGCTGTTGTTGGTGAAAACGTGCTCGTCGAGGGTGTCGCCATCTTCAGTCATCTGGAACGTATCGGTGAGCACGATCCCGTCAAATGATTCATAGCCGACCGTATTAGGGTCATGTCCCTGTTCGATGGCATGTTCGGTGAGGATGCCGTGGAAGGTGGCTTCAATGTTGATGGCCGCAATGTAGTAGGCCATGAGCAGCAGCTCGTTGGCGTGCAGCTCCTGGGTGTATTTCCGTAGCAGGTCTTCGGGTGCGATCAGCCCTGACTGCAACAAGCGCACGATGAAGGTACCAGTACCGGTGAACGGGTCGAGCACATGGACGCCTTCATCCGAGACGGACACCCCGAACTCTTTTTTCAGGACGTCATCGACGGCGCGGAGGATGAAGTCGACGACCTCGACCGGGGTGTAGACGATGCCCAGGGATTCGGCAGTGCGGGGGAAGGCGAGCTTGAAGAACTTCTCGTAGAGCTCAGTGATGATTTTCTGCTTGCCTTCGGCGGTGTCGATGCCTTCGGCCCGCACCCGCACGGACCGGTAAAAGTCCTCGAGGTTTTGGACCTCGGAGTCCAGGTTGTACTGCTCGAGCACCAGAACCATGGAGTCCATGACCTGGGAGACCGGGTTGTGGGCGGCGAACGAATAGTCCTCGAAGAGAGCCTCGAACACGGGCTTGGTGATCAGGTGTTGGGAGAGCATGTCGATCGCGTCAGCCTCGCTGATGGAGGCGTTCAGGTTCCCGCGCAGGCCATCGAGGAACACGGCGAACTCGTCGCGGACCCTGGCATCGGGGCCGTCGAGGATGGTGCGGATCCTGATGATGTGCCGGTCGGCAATGCCCTTGACGTCTTCGGCCCACTGTTCCCAGTAGCGCCGGTCCCCGACCTTGCGGACCATGCGGGCGAAGATCGCGTTGCGCCATTCATCCGCGTTAGCCATATGGAATAGCGCTTCAGTGCTCGGACCGTCTGAGGAGGCGGTCCCTTCGCCCTGGTTGTCTCCTTGGCCAAAGGGGTCGGCGACGGTAATGACGTCGATCTTCCCGTTCGTGTTGCCGTTCAGGTCCAGCTTGTTGATCATTGCTTCGAACCGGTCATCGTGCGCCCGCAATGCCTGGAGCACGTCCCAGACGACCTTGTACTTCTTGTTGTCGTTCAACGCGGTTTCCGGGTCTTCGGAGGCCGGAACCGCGATCGGCAGGATGATGTAGCCGTACTCTTTGCCTTCGGAGCGACGCATGACACGACCAACAGCCTGCACCACGTCCACCTGGGAATTCCGGGGGTTCAGGAACAACACCGCATCCAGGGACGGGACGTCCACGCCTTCGGTGAGGCATTTGGCGTTGGACAGGATCCGACACACGTTGCCCTTGGTCTCATCCTGCAGCCAGTCCAGTTTCGCGGAGCGTTCGAGCACGTTGAACGTGCCATCGACATGCCCGGCTTCGAGCTTCAACGCATCCTCATCCTCGACCAGCAGTTGCCGGCCAATGAGTTCAAACTGTTCGGCCAGTTTCTTGGATTCCTTGATGTTCCGGGCGAACGCGACCGCCCGGTTCATCGGCGTCGTATCCCCGATGGAGAGACGCTCGCCGTTGACGCCGCGCTTGGATAGGCCGTTCCAGCAACCCACGATCCGGGCAGCATCATCCAGGGACAGGTCCCCGTTTTCTTGGAACAATCCTTGGAAGGAGCGGGATACCGCTTCCTCATTTACCGCCAGGACCAGGACCTTGTAGTCGGCGAGGTGGCCCATCTCCACGGCCTTGCCGAAGCCGAGGTGGTGGAATTCCGGTCCGTAGACTGCCACATCATCCATGGAGTAGACGGCCACGTCGTTCTCCGCGGCCTTGACCTTGGAATCCTGCACATAAATGCGCGGGGTCGCGGTCATATACAGGCGCTTGTTGGCGCGCAGGTATGCCTGGTCGTGGACGCGTACGAACGCCGAGTCATCATGTTCGGCCTCGGTGATCCCGGTGGTCCGATGGGCTTCATCGCAGAGGATCACATCAAAGTCCGGCAGGCCGAGGGCCTGAGCCTGGGCGATGACGTCGATGGACTGGTAGGTGGAGAACACCACCGTGACCGCTTCCTGCCCGGTGCTGATGCTCGCCCGGTAGAAGAGCTTCTGTGGATCCGTGGTGGCAGGGAACGCCAGATCGTGCACGGACACGTCCTCGTGTTCGCGTCGGCCGACCTTCGTATCCGAACATACCGCCAGCGGACGCAAAGCCACCGTGGCCTGGGCCGTCCACTCGTTCAGCGTCTGCTGCAGCAAAGCGATGGAGGGCACCAGGAACAGGGCGGTCCCACCGGCCGGGACCATTTCCTCGACGATCTTCAACGAGGTGTAGGTCTTGCCGGTGCCGCAGGCCATGATCAGCTTCCCGCGGTCAGAACCCTGGAAGCCGGTGATCACATCATTGATCGCCTCGCGCTGGTACTTGCGCGGTTCCTTCCGATCGATCTGCCGCATGTCTTCGGGGCGGTCCAGATCAAACTCGGCCCAGTCAATCGTCGAATCCGCAAGATCCTGCAACCGCAGCCGGGTCATCGGCTTCGACTGGCCCTCCAACGCGGACTCGGCGTGCTTGGACCACTTGTCCGTGGTGGAAACAACAAGGCCATAAGAGAAGTCGACCTTGCCGGCGGCCGTGAAAAACGAATCGATCTGCTTCTTATCCAGTGTCCGTTGCGGGTCATAGAACTTGCACTGGATCGCGGTCAGTTCCCCGGTGTAGCGGTCCTTCGCCACCAGATCGATGCCCGTATCAACCTGACCATTACGGTCGGGCCACTCATCCCACAACCACACCTGGGAGAACTGATCGGCGTACTTGGGCTCCAACTGCAGATACCGCCTGAACAACCGCTCGAATTTCGTGCCCTTGTCCCGCTCATTCTTGGCCGAGAAGTAAAGACGGTCGAGCAGCTGCTCGAAAGTGTTAGAACCCATGAGAACATCTTGCCGCACCGCCGTTCGCCTTCCGTCCAGCGCGGCCTATCGAGGCCCTCCCGCGAACATCTAAGGAAATGGGAGATCCCCCCCCGGCATAGATGCCGAGCGCGTTCAAGCAGAGGAACTCACTGTAAATGAGCCGGAACGCGCTGTTAATTTTCTATGTCATAATATTGCATGGAACTGAAAGGGGTTCGTATATGACATCCGGAGACCATGCACTCGCAACCTATCTCCACGGGGAGCTGCTTCCCCTGACAGAACCGCTCCACGAAGCCTTTTTTAGGGCCGAGGAAGACGCCACCCGTCACCTCCCGCCTTACAAGAATGTTGGCCATATGTCCTGGCTCAAGTCCGGATATATGCGCCTCGGCGTCAGAGAGCATCTGAGCTCGGAAGGGCTGACTGAGTGGAAAGTCACGGGTAATCCCAACATGACCGGGCAGCTCAGTCTCACCAACCAGGCAGAGGACGTTGTGCTCCGCGTCCTCAAGGACGGCCGACCACCTAAGCGCTCGGTCCCCAATGCGGGACATAACCGCCAACGCCGGGCGTATTGGCGAAATGCTCCCATGCTGGACTTCCCCCAGGATCCCCTTTTTGGGCCGCCGGTCCATACGCTGTTGCTCTTGTGGTCCCCCGGAGAAGACGGCGTCTTCGACCTCCGCGTGGTACGTCCGATTGCGGAGGGGAAGTACGGTGGCCAGGTTGCCACCGACTTCTGCTTGGAGCTGGCCCCCACGCGTACAGCGTTCGAAGAACTGCGATTCGTCGGCGAGGACCACGAAGAAGACTTGTTCATGACGATCCACAAAGATGAGAGGACAAACGATGGAGAAGGAGCAACGGGGTAACCGCCTCATCGCCCTCCGGCATCTACTCGGCCTGAATCAGACCGCCCTTTCAACTCTGACCGGCATCAGCCAGTCGCACATATCCCTAATGGAACGCGGCGAGCGTGCTGTTACCGACGCCGCAGTCGAAACTGTAGCTCAAGCTACAAAGACACCTACAGCCTTTTTCGAGGTGCCGGCAACGACGCCTTTCGAGGAAATCACCTTCCGAAAACTGGCAACCACATCGGCTGCCAGCCGGGACGGCGCCATTGCGCGATTCAACGAAGTCGAACGGCTAGCCCTCCGGCTCGGCGAGCTCGTTCAATTCCCCGTCCCGAAGCTCCCGGTCGCAGAGGGAGATATCTCCGGTGATGACATCGAGCGGCTGGCAGGAGAAACGCGTTCTGCCCTTGGTCTGGAGCCACACGACCCAATCCTGAATTTGACCAGATCCATGGAGCGTCACGGCATCGCCGTTGCACCAATCACCGACGCCGAAGAGGACCTCCTCGGCGGGCATGATGGCGCATCTCGGCCGACACAGGTGCCCCGGCGGCCCGTAATAGCCTACGTGGCCGGTAAAACCGGAGACCGGGAGCGTTTCACCAAAGCCCATGAGCTGGGCCATCTGGTCCTGCACGCGCATCGGCCCTTTGTGCTCGACAAGATCAAGGAACGCGAAGCCCATCGCTTCGCGGGAGCACTACTGATTCCAGCTGAGGAGATGCGACAGTCTGTGTCGGAACATCTCGCGTTGAACGGCTATTTGGTCCTAAAAGCTCAGTGGGGATTGTCGATCGCAGCTCTCATAACTCGTGCACACAACTTGGGACTGATATCTGACAGCCGTCGCAAGTCGCTCATGGTGCAAGTCTCATATAAGGGCTGGCGCAAGGTTGAGCCAGTCGAGGTGGCCCCCGAAGCTCCTCTTCTCCTCCGTCAGATGATCACCAAAAGCTTCGGGCGCAGTCCCTATATGAAGGCTTCCCATGCCCTCGGGGTTCCACCACAATTCCTCAGACAATGGGCCCCAGGGGCCAGGGAGGAAGACGAACCAGCTGAGCAGCCGGCAAACCAAAAAACCTCCAACGTCATCTCACTATTCAATTCAGCTCAACGCAACGACCGAAACGCGGAAGGGCACTGAGGCCAGTCAGGCCCAGTACTCCTATAGCTGACCCTAGGTGACAAGTAGCTTGGCTGGTTTGACCTATACCAGGCTGACACTGCGGAGGGTGTCACGAAGAATCTCATCGACCGGGCACGCCAAGTGAACATGTGTCAGGTAACACCGACTGGGCGCCCTTTGCGTGACCTACTATAAGTTACGGGTTAAGTGACAGGTTGTGAATCGCTACTGGTCCGAATCTAGTTGTCACGTAATCGGCCGTATAAATGATGGAGGATCAAGCCCATGCTGGTTGTGACTGTTAACTTCGTTTGGCGGTTAATTCACAGTTGAGCATGGCGGTTTTTGCTGACGTCGAGGCAGGTATTCCCGTATGGCACGGCAGATGGCTTTGCGGGTGGCGGTCCGGACCCGCCATTTGAGACTGAAAGAAAACCGCCATTTCCAACTAAAAGTTACACGGTGGTTCCGCGAGCTGACCGACAAGGCCCTGCGGCGCGGCGCCTTCCACTCCGTACCGGATCTGATCGCAGCGATCGAGGACTACCTCGCCTCCCACAACAACGAGCCCAAGCCCCTGGTCTGGACCGCGACCGCGGACTCAATCCTCGAAAAAGTAGCCCGCGGCCGTGTCGCACTCGAAGCCGTTAAGCAAAACTGAGACACACCACTAGCGAAAGGAAAACGGAGCACAAAGTACGCCAACGGACCCAGAAAATCAGCCCTACCGTACTCTGAGCTCCGTTTTCTCAAGCGCCCCCAAGTGAATGTCTTGGCGTCCGCGGGTACCCCGGTCAGTGGATGGCATTCTTTAGCCCGACAGGTCGGGTCACTTACGCCTACATGCGTTCCGTGTTTGGATCGGCCGACGGCTTGGCAGTTTCCTGCCTTGGGTATCCTTGGATCGCTTGTTGAGCCGATTACGGACGATCAACTTGAGCGCTGCCCCAGTCGGAGATGACCAGGTCGGCTTTGTACTTGGTCGCCTCCACAATTGCCGCGTTACCTGAATCGACTGCGCTGACCCATGCCGTAGCCCCTTCCAATGTTTTTCCAAATTCGCGGTGGCGTGAGACCAACCGGGACGACCTCAGCAAGGAGGGAGGATCTACATACCAGCATTCGTGAAGCAGCGGGCGGATGCCCTCCCAGCCTGAGGTATCCAGGAGGAGATAATTTCCCTCAACTATCACGATTCGGTCTTCGGGCCCGATCCGGATCTCGGCTGCTATAGACTCCTCAATCGTTCGATCGAACCGCGGAGCGAAGATTTCTTCGTCTGGACGGGCCCTAATGCGTTCGAGCAGGTGTGTGAATCCCTTGGCATCAAAGGTATCGGGAGCTCCCTTTCGTTCGCGGCGACCCAAGGCATGCAGCTGTTCGTTGGAGAGGTGGTACCCGTCCATCGGGAGCCATACGGCACCTGTCCGGATAGCGAGAGCTTCAGCCAGTGTTGACTTCCCTGCTCCGGGCGGACCAACGATGCCGACCACGGTTCGGCCCTGGGATCCGGAGGAGAGCTGCTGGATCCTTTGTGCGAGGGAGTTAATGTCGTGACTCATCAGCGGCTTTCATTCCGTTCTGTCTGGAGGTTGATGACGGCGCGCACTGTGCTCTCAGCAATCGGTAGATCGGGGAGGAGGACGGCTTGCAGGGCGTGGTATATATCTGGCTTTCCGGACCACATTGTGTAGCTCGGGCGGTTGTCATGGTCGAGAAGGTGATGCCAACTGCCGTGCTCCTTGTCGACGAAATGGGATTGTGCGTACGTCGTCCAGGATTGTAGTTGATTCGCATACCGAGCCTCACCGGTAAGGTTGGCCCATGTTGCGGCAGCGGAAATCGCTTCTGCCGTGACCCAATGCGGGCGATCACGAATGACCGGCCGGCCGTCCCACGCAACTGTGTACAGGAAGCCGTCGGCACCGTCTATGGCCCATCCATACTTCACGGCCGTTTCGTAAAGGCCCGAAGCGGCTTCCCTTAGCCTTAACGGGGGCTGTTCAAACGTCGACTCAAGTTCGAGAAGGAGTCGGCTCCACTCAAACAGGTGCCCAATTGTCATTCCGTACGGGTGGAACTCATCCCGAGGATTATCAACATTGAATTCGGGCAGGGGCGTCCAATCCTGGCCATAGTGTTCATTCAGCCACCATTTCGCTGAGCGCGCGCGTACATTCAAAGTCCGCCTGGCCAAGGCATCCATGGGACAACCCGGCACCAAGGTCGGCGATCTCTGCAAAGAATTGGGAATTACCAGGCAGACCCTGTACCGCCACGTATCACCCACGGGTGAACTACGTCCGGACGGGTCCAAAGTACTCTCACACGCCGCCAGGTAAGCCGAACCTCCACCTGGTGTCGATGTCAATCTCATTCAGGACCACCGTGACGGCTTGATCCAGGACGACCTTTGAGTAAAGGAGTGCACCGAATCGGCGACGGAGCGCCGGGAGGAAACGAATCTGAAGCGGCTGATGCCCCCATCATGCGCAGCTGACCCTAGCCTGATCACCTTCTACTTTCACGTTAGGCCTTAATCCCGGCTGCCGCTGCATTCAGGGCTTCCTGAACGTGGTCCAGGAGTTCGTTCCAGCTGGCGACGAACTTGTCCAGGCCCTCGGTTTCCAGCTGGGCGACGACGTCCTTGTAGGACACGCCGAGCTGTTTGAGGTCGTTCAGGACCGTGTTCGCCTCGTCGTAGCTGTCGGTGATTGTGTCGCCGGAGACCACGCCGTGATCGAAGGTGGCGTCCAGGGTCTTCTTCGGCATGGTGTTCACGACGCCGGGGGCGACGAGTTCGGTCACGTACATGGTGTCCGGGTAGGCCGGGTCTTTGACGCCGGTGGATGCCCAGAGCGGACGCTGCGGATGGGCGCCGGCGTGAGCCAGCTCGTACCAGCGCTCGGAGGAGAACTGCTCTTCGTACATCTGGTAGGCGAGGCGGGCATTCGCGAGGCCTGCCTTACCCTTGAGGGCCTTTGCCTCATCCGTTCCCAGAGCATCCAGGCGCTTGTCGATTTCGGTGTCCACGCGGGATACGAAGAAGGACGCGACCGAATGGATCCTGGACAGATTGTGGCCGTTGTCCTTGGCTTTCTCCAGGCCGTTCATGAACGCATTGATGACGGCGCGGTAGCGTTCCAGCGAGAAGATCAGGGTCACGTTGACGCTGATGCCTTCAGCCAGCGTCGCGGAGATGGCCTCGAGTCCCTCCACCGTGGCGGGGATTTTGACGTGGACGTTGTCCCGGTTGACCTTTGCGGCGAGCTTCTTGGCGTTTTCGATGGTGCCCGCGGTGTCTCTGGCAAGGTGCGGGTCAACCTCGATGGAGACCCGGCCATCAACGCCCTGGGTTGCTGCGGCGATGGGCGCGAACAGATCGCAGCCGTTGGTCACATCCTCGGTGGTTATTTCGAATACGGCCGTTGCGGCGTCGGCGCCGCGGCCGGCAAGTGCGGCCAGCTGCTCCTTGTAGGCCTCACCCTTAGTGATGGCCGCTTCGAAGATGCTCGGGTTGGTGGTGACGCCGACGACGTTCTTTTCATCGATGAGCTTTTGCAGGCTGCCGGAGGTCAGCCGTTCCCGGGAGAGGTCGTCCAGCCAGATGGAGACCCCGGCCTGGGAAAGTCGGGAGGTGGGCGTTGAATTTGTCATGATGCTCTGTCCTTACTGTCGTTCCCGCTATGCGGTTGCTGCTGCGAGTGAGTCTTTGGCGGCGCCGACCACAGCGTCCGCGGTGATGCCGAATTCCTGGAACAGGCGTTTGTAGTCCGCGGAGGCGCCGAAGTGCTGCAAGGACACCGAGCGTCCGGCATCCCCGACACATTCCCGCCAGCCCTGGGCGATTCCGGCCTCGACCGAGACCCTGGCCTTGACCGCGGCGGGCAGGACCTGCTCGCGGTAGGCGGCGTTGTTCGTTGAGCGTGTATGGTGTCGCTTCCCGTGCAATGGGCCTCTTATTCAGGCGCCGAAGATGTTGCGGGCCAGGAAGTCATTGCGGAACTTGTGCTTCGGGTCCAGCCGCTCGGCCAGAGACTGGAAGTCCCCGAGCCTGGCGTATAGGGGTTCAAGGGCCGCGGCTTCGGCGTGGAACAGCTTTCCCCAGTGCGGGCGGGCAGCGAAGGGGGCCAGCTTGCCCTGAATCAGCGGTAGCAGCTTCTCCACAGCCTTTTGTTCCTGCTTCCAGGTCAAGTGCAGCCCGATCCCGGCCTGCTGGTAGTTGGGGCTGAGCCACAGGTCATCGGCGGCCATGGTTCGGATTTCAGCCACCTGCAGCAGCGGGGAGATCTGATCGGAGAGGGCGCGCATGCCCTCGATGGCCTCCACAGCATGTTGCCGGGGGACAATGTATTCGCTCTGCAGCTCCTCGCCGCTGCTAGGCGTGAACGCCATCCGGAAGTGCGCCAACCGGTCGGACCAGGGACCCGGAACCCCGAGTTGCTGGGTGCAGCTATCAGCAGAGACGCCGGGCAAGATGTGTCGGGCCTCGGTGGCTGGCGTTCCGCCGAAGAACTCCGACCGGCCTCTCAGAGGAACCTCGCCGTCGGCTATCCGGCTCTTCAACCAGGCCTGCCCGACGGTGTCGCCGCGCCAGTCCGTGAACAGGCTGACGCTGTAGGCGCTGGAGGTCACATCGTCGAAGTTTTCCAAAACCTGGGACCACGGCAGGTTTTCGAACACGTCCTGCCGCACGTCGAATGTTGGTTCAATGTCCAGTGTGACCCTGGTGACGATGCCCAGTGCACCGAGCCCGACCACCATCCCGGCAAAGTCCGGTGTGCTGCTGCGGGAGACTGTGAGAATTTCTCCGCTGGCAGTCACGATCTCCAGGGCGGATACCGCGGTGGCCAGGTTGCCGTTGCGGTCCCCGGAACCATGCGTGGCTGTGGCGATGGCGCCGGCGACGGAGATATGCGGAAGGGACGCCAAGTTGTGCAGGGCAAACCCCTGGCCCTGCAGTTCCGCCGCCAGGGTTCCGTACTTCATCCCGCCGTTCACGGTGACGGAGCTCGCTGCAGCGTCGACGGAGATGGCAGGGTTGAGGTTTTCCAGCGAGATTAGCGCCCCGGCGGAGTCGGCAATGTCGTTGAATGAGTGGCGTGAGCCGAGGGCGCGGATTTTCGCGGCCCCGGCCACCAGTTCCTGAACCTGTTCAACGGTGCCCGGGCGGTGGATAGTCTGAGCCCTGTAACTGTAATTGCCTGCCCAGTTACGTTCTTCACTCACGGTCCGCGTCCTTGCCTAGCTTGAAATGAAGGTATTTGGTGCAGAAATCTGCGCTTGCTTATTCACCGCCGCGAGCCGCTGGCTGCTGACGGCCTCAGGGCTTCAGGGCAGAGCGGGGTCGTCTTCCGCGCGCGGCACGTCAACGGTTTTGAGGCTGGTCTTGCCTTGCCGTTGGAGAAGCGAAGCGCGCACCGTTGTCGGCGGCGGCGCCGGTTGTTGCGTGAGAGTGCTCATGCGGGCAATCCTGTCCCGGGGAGGGTGGTGGCGATGTTATTTGACGGCGCCGAGGGAGAGTCCCTGGACGAGTTTGTCCTGGGCCGCGAATCCCGCGATCAGCACGGGCAGGGAGATGGCGACGGATGCGGCGCAGACTTTGGCGAGGAAGAGTCCCTGGCTGGTGATGAAGCTGGTCAGAAATACCGGTGCCGTGGTGGCGGCGGTGCTGGTCAGGACGTTGGCGAAGAGCAGTTCGTTCCAGCTGAAGATGAAGCAGATCAGCGCGGTGGCGGCGATGCCCGGTCCCGAGATGGGGATGATGACCGTGCGGAAGATGGTTGGCAGGCCGGCCCCGTCGATCGCAGCGGCCTCCAGGATCTCTTTGGGGACTTCGCTGAGGAACGAGCGCATCATCCACACCGCGATGGGCAGGTTCATGGACGTGTAAAGGATGACGAGCAGAAGAATGCTGTCCAGCAGTCCTGTGGCCTGTGCGATGAGGTAGATCGGGAGCAGGCCGGCCACGACGGGAAGCATTTTGGTCGACAGGAAGAAGAACATCACGTCGGACCATTTTTTGACGGGCCGGATCGACAGGGCGTACGCAGCCGGCATTGCCAGGGCCAGCACCAGAACCGTGGATATCACGCTCGCCATGACCGAGTTGAGCATGGGCGCCAACGGTGAGGCGCCGCTGCCGGCACCCAGGAAGTTTTCGTAGCCGGCCAGGGTCAGGGGCGCGAAGAGCGATGGGGGGTTGGTCGCCGCATCTGTTTCGCCGTGGAAGGAGGTCAGAACCATCCAGGCGGCCGGGGCGACGAATAACAGCCCGGTGACCCAGGCCAGCAGGCCCAGCAGGCCGGTCGCGGCGGACCGCCGGCGTTTGCCGGCTCCCGAAGACGCCGGCGTTACCCCGCGGGGTTTGCTCGTGGAAACGGTACTCATTTGTTTTCCTCCTTCAGCAGGCTGGAAACGGTCCTGAGGGCATAAGTTGCCAGCAACAGGGACCCGATGACGATGATGACACCGGCGGCGGAAGCCTCCCCGTAGTCGTGCGCCTGGAAAAACAGCTGGTAAATGGTGTAAGGCAGGTTGGCGGTCCCAAGCCCTCCGGAAGTGATGGTGAAGACCGCATCGAAGTTCTGCACGATATAGATGGACCCCAGCAGCGCGGCCAGTTCCAGGTACCGGCGCATGTGCGGAAGCGTCATGAATTTGAAAATCTGCCAGGTACTGGCACCGTCGATGCGTGCGGCTTCGATGATATCCAGGGGCCGGCTCTGCAGACCCGCCAGAAGAATGAGCATCATGAACGGTGTCCACTGCCAGATCAGGTCTATCTCGACGGCGACCAGCGGTTGCATGGTAATCCAGTCCGGCTGCGGCGCCTGACCCCCGAAGACCCCCCAGATCCCGTTGAGGATCCCGTTGAGCAACCCGAATTCCGGGTTGAACAGGGCATGTTTCCATACCAGCGCGGCCGCGACGGGGACAATCAGGAACGGTGTGATCATGATGGTCCGCACGAACCCCCGCCCCCAGAAACTGCGGTCCAGAAGCAGCGCAATGCACAGCCCGAGAACGAGACTGACCAGAACCACGGCGACCGTGAGGATAATCGTGGTCAGCACGGCATTGCGAAGTGATTCGTTCGTGAACACGTTGACGTAATTGTCCAGCCCGCCGAATCGGACGTCGTCGGGGAAGAGGGCATTCCAGTTAATGAAGGAAATGATGATCGTGATCACGAAGGGAAGTTGTGTTACCACGATCAGGAAGAGCAGGGCAGGAAGCAGGGGGATCCGGTGGGCCCAGGCGCTTGCCTTCTCCCGGGCGGACGGTTTTTGTTTCGGCGCCTGGCTTTGAAGCGGGCGGCGGCGGGCAAAGCCCGTGGCTGCGGTCATGACTGGTCTCCTTAGTTCCGGTTCGGGTGCCATGATGCACCTGTGCCGAAGGGTTTGCGGTAGATGGCCGGGGCCGCGGAGCGTGCTCCGCGGCCCCGGTCCGGTTACTTCTTGTACTTGTCCGCTACCTTTTGGGCCAGTTGCTGCCCTTTGTCCAGGGCCTGCTGGACCGTCTGCTTACCGGCAATGGCGCTGGTAACCTCCTGGGAGACCTGGGTTGCCATGTCCGCGAATTCGGCGATGGCCACGAACTGGATGCCCGGAGCGGGTCGGGGCTGGACCCCGGGGTTGGTCGGATCCACGCTCTTGATCGCGTCTTCGGTCTGCTTGTAGAACGGCTCCGCGCTCTTTTGGTAATCGGCGTTCTGGTAGGTGGAGGCCCGCTTGCCCGCCGGTACCCGGGACCAGCCCAGCTGCTGGCCAACGAGCTCCTCGTATTGTTTGCCCGAGGCCCACTCGATGAATTTGCCGGCCTCGTCCTGGTGTTTGCCGGCCCTTTCGATGGCCCACGCCCAGGTATACAGCCAACCGGAGCTCTTGGTCTGGTCCACCGGTGCTGCCACGTAGCCGATCTTGCCTGCCACCGGCGAGTCCTTGGCCTCCAGGGACCCGGCCGCCGACGTGGCGTCGTACCACATGGCCGCCTTGCCCTGGGAAAGGTTGTTCAGGCATTCCGTGAACCCTGCCTGCGGGGCCCCGGCCTCGCCGTGGGCGTTCACCAGGTCAACGTAGAACTGGGTGGCCTTGACGAATTCGGGAGCATTGACCTTCGCGTTCCAGTCCTTATCGAACCAGGTGCCGCCGAAGGTGTTGACCACCGTGGTCAACGGGGCGAACACCTGCCCCCACCCGGGCTGGCCGCGCAGGCAGATCCCCTTCATGCCCGGCTGGGCGCCATCCGCCTGGGCCGCGAGATCGGCAACCTGCTGCCAGGTCGGCTGCGCGGGCATCGTCAGGCCCTTCTGGGCAAACACGTCCTTGCGGTACATCAGGAAGGAAGACTCCCCATAGAACGGTTCGGCATACAGTTTGCCGTCAGCCGCTGTCAGGGCCTTGGTCATCGCGGGAAGAATGTCGGACTGGTTGAAATCAGCGGACTTCGCCACCGTGTTATCCAGGGCAGACAGCCAGCCGTTCTTCGCGAACGTGGGGACCTCGTAGTTACTGATCGTGGCCACATCGTACTGGCCGGCCTGGCTGGAAAATTCCTGGCTGATCTTGGCCCGGACGTCGTTCTCGGGCAGGACCGTGTAATTGACCTTGATCCCGGTCTGTTTGGTGAAATTATCCGCCGTCAGCTTCTGCAGATCGACCATCTGCGGATTATTCACCATCAGCACGTTGACTTCCTTCGCGGACGCGCCCGATCCTCCGGCCCCGCCGCACGCACTCAATACCAGCACACCTGCGAGTCCCGCCGCAGCGGCCATCGTCAGACGATTCACGCCTCTTCGCGTCAACACCATTTCCTCCATGGATGATACATATCTGGTTTCCCGTGAGGGTGACCCCGGAGAGATCCGGTTCCCTGCACCAAGGTGCACATATGAGCGACATCTTCATGCTCATGTGTTAAGTGACTCTAGTCATATATACTCAATTGAGCAAGTAGTAATTCTCATTCGTTATACACCGAGAGGTTCAGACATGGCAGTTCCCCACCGAGATGAGCTGCTGGCGGCCATCGGGCGGGCCCATTACCTCGAGGGAAAGTCCAAGGTTGAAATAGCGGAAGAACACGGGCTCTCCCGTTTCCAGGTAGCACGTATGCTCGATGAGGCCCGGGAATCCGGGATCGTCAGAATAGAAATCATGGCTCCGGAGTCCCGGAACGGCGTCAGCGCTGAAGCACTGCAGGACCTGCTGGGCCTACGCCGCGTTGTCATCACCCGCAGCGATCACGACCCGCTCATCGGGCGGGAGGTGCAGGCCCAGGCCGCCGCTGATGTGCTCAGCAGCATCGTGCGCGAGGGTGCGACGGTCGGCATTTCCTGGTCCCGGACCCTTGACGCGATGGCCACACTTGTCGACCGGCTGCCCCGATGCGACATCGTCCAGCTCGCCGGCGCCCTGCCCGTCGCCGGAAGCGGCAACTCGTTTGAACTGATCCATAAACTGGGCAGGCTGTCCGGCGGGCGGACCTGGCCCGTGTGGGCGCCGCTCGTCGTCGAAGACGCCGCCACGGCCGCGGGATTAAGACGCACCCCGGAGATCGCGGGTGCCCTGGCGAAGGCCGACACCCTGGATATCGCCCTGGTGGCCCTCGGCAGATGGAATTCGAACTCCTCGACGGTCTGGAACCGCGTCGGCAACCTGGACCGGGCTGCCGCCGCCGAAGCAGGAGCCATCGCCGAATGCTCCGGCCGCCTCTTTGACGGCGACGGCAACGCAGTGAAAACGGATCTGGACAGCCGGGTCATTGCGGTGACGCTGGAGCAGCTCAAAAGAACTCCGGAGGTCATCGCGGTGGCCCGAACCGCCCAGCTCGCCCCTGCTGTCCGCGCCGCGGCCAGGGCCGGGTTCGTCACCACGATGATCATCGATGATGCCCTGGCAGCCGAACTTGTCAAAGAACCGACCGGAAAGTACAGGAAATGACGAAAACCATCGGCATTGATTCCTCGACCCAGTCCTGCAAGGTCCTGGTCGTCGAGGCCGAGACCGGGGACATCGTCTCCGCCTCGGCCGCCGGGCACCCGGATGGCACCGCCGTCGACCCGCACCTCTGGGTCGATGCGCTGCGGACTGCCTGGGCCGGTGCCCGTGCAGCGGAGTTTCAGGATGTGCGCGCCGTCGGCGTGGGGGGCCAGCAACACGGGATGGTCGCGCTGAACAGTGCCGACGAGCCCGTTTACGATGCCCTCTTATGGAACGATGTGCGCAGCGCCCCGGAAGCCCGGGAGATGCGGGAGGATCTGGGCGGGGCCGCCTGGGTCGACGCAGTCAATGTCGTGCCCGTCGCGTCCTTCACGCTGACCAAACTGGCCTGGCTCGCCCGGCACGAACGGGCCGCCGCAGAACAGGTCCACCGTGTCGTGCTGCCGCACGACTGGCTGAACCATGCACTGAGCGGACAATTCAGCACCGACCGCAGCGACGCGTCCGGGACCGCTTACTTCTCCGCCGTCACGAACGAGTACCGGACCGACCTTGTGGAACGATACTTCGGCCGCGTCCCCGAACTGCCTCCGGTGCTCGGGCCCCACGAACAGGCCGGTCGCATCCTGCCGGGCTGGGGCCTGCCGGACGCTCTGCTGGCACCCGGCGCCGGCGACAACGCCGCCGCGGCCCTGGGACTGGGAATCAGGCCGGGGGAAGTCGTTGTGTCCATCGGCACATCCGGCACCGTTTTTGCCTCCAGCGCGCAGCCGACGCGCGATCCCAGCGGCGCCGTCGCGGGTTTCGCCGACGCCGCGGGCGGACACCTGCCGCTCCTGGCCACATTGAACGCCGCCAGGGTCCTGGCGGCCACGGCCGGCATGCTGCAGGTGGATTTACCGGGCCTGGACAATCTGGCCTCGGCCGGAGACGCCGGCGCAGCCGGGCTGACCCTGCTGCCCTACCTCGACGGCGAACGCACGCCCAACCTGCCGGAGGCACGCGGCACACTCACCGGCCTGACCCGGGGCAACATGAATCCGGAGAATATTGCCCGGGCCTCGGTCCTGGGGGTCCTGAATTCACTGGCGGACGGCCTCGAAGCCCTCCGTGCACTCGGCGTTGATATCCGGACTGTGGTGCTGGTCGGCGGAGGCGCCAAGTCCCGTTCCCTCCGGAAGGCCGCAGCGTCCGTCTTCGGGGTGCCGGTCGAAGTCCCCGCAACCGGTGAGTACGTCGCGCTCGGCGCGGCCCGCCAGGCGGCCTGGACGCTCCTGGGCGAAAACCCGGACTGGAAACGCAGCATCGACGCCTGCTACGAACCCGAGGAAGGATGGGGCGCAGAGGTCCGCGGTCGCCACATCGACGCCCGGAAATCCATCTACGGCGTCTAGCCTCCAGCCTGGCCGGGGAGCCCGACGGGACAATCCCACGACCGGATGAAGGCCAACACAGGCAGGGACACCGTTCATGGTGAACGGTGTCCCTGCCTGTGTTGAGCCTCCCGGGCTCCGGCGCATAAGCTCAGATAAGGGCTTCAACCGTGGCCGTGGCGCCCCGCTCGTGGAGCGAGTCAAGGGCGCTGACGTACGCCTCGACGAACCTTGGCTCGTCAATGAGGTCTCCGAACAATTCCCGGTCCGCGATGAACGCGAGTTTGTCCTCGGGATGCCGGGCCGCCGCGGCACGGAGCGGTTCGCTGAGCCGGTCCACAATGGTGATCGGCTCTCCCGCTTCGTCCCGGCCCTCCGCGTAGCGCGCCCAGCTGGCCACAATGGCAGCCGACCGCGCAATTTCCCCGCCGCTAAGCAGGTTTTCCCTGACAACGGGCAGCAACCACTTCGGGATCCGGTCCGAGCTCTCCGCGCAGAGCCGGGCCAGGGTGTCGCGCACATATTCGTTGGCGAAGCGCTCAATCAACTGATGCTTGTAACTGTCCAGGTCGATACCGGGCACCGGGGACAGCGTCGGCGTCGCCTCCTTGTCCATATAGGCGAGCAAGAAGCGTGTGTAGCGTTCGTCCTGACACACCTCATGGGCGTACCGGTACCCGGCCAGGTACCCGAAATAGCACTGGCCCTGGTGGCTGGCATTCAGCAGGCGCAGCTTCATCAGCTCGTAGGGTTCCACGTCCTCGACAAGCTGAACACCGGCACTCTCGTAGGGCGGGCGCCCCAGCACAAAGTGATCCTCAAGCACCCACTGTTCGAACGGCTCGCAGACCACCGGCCACGCGTCGACGACACCGAACTGTTCCGCGATGGATTCACGGTCCTCATCGGTGGTGACGGGCGTGATCCGGTCCACCATGCAATTCGGGAAGGCAACGCGGGACGCCACCCACTGTCCCAGCTCCGGGTCACGAAGAGCAGCAAACGAAGTGAACATCTTCCGTGCAACATCGCCGTTGCCCTGGATGTTGTCACACGACATGATCGTAAAGGGCTGCAGTCCGCGTTCCCGGCGCCGGGCCAGCGCCTCGGTAATAAGGCCGAAAGTTGTCACGGGTTCCCGGGGATGGGCCAGATCGTGCACAACGTCCGGATTTTCCGCATCAAACTCCCCCGTGACGTGGTGGAAGTTGTAACCGCCCTCCGTGACAGTCAACGAAACGATCCGGATCTGTTCCGAGGCCATCCGTTCGATGACGGCATCGGGGTCATCGGGCGCAAACAGATAATCGACGATGGAACCGATGACGCGGCCCTGGCGGCTGCCGTCGGGATTTTTGATCACCAGCGTGTAAAGGCAGTCCTGGTCTTTCATGACCTGCTTCATCCGTGCGTCGGAGGGCAGCACACCGACGCCGCAAATCGCCCAGTCCTGCGCCAGGCCTTCATTCATCAGACGGTCCAGATACATCGCCTGATGGGCGCGGTGGAACCCGCCGACACCGAAATGGACGATTCCGGCGCTCAGGGCCGAGCGGTCATAGCCTGGAACCTGCAGCGGGGCCTCGAAGGAATGCAATGTTTCGTCATTGAGCGGTTGCATGAATTCATCCTCAGGTCTAAGGGATTTTTACCGAGAATATCATGTGAGCGGGATATTTGGGCTCAACTGAGCGACCCGATTCTGATTCCGGCCTACCGCCCGCTCCCCGGCCCACCGCGTTTTGAAGGCTGGACCGTCCGCTTCAGAGGACAGCCCAGCGGCCCCGGTTCACCGGGTGGGTCGGACCCGCGGCCACTTCGAAGATCGTCTCCAGCCCTTCCTCGCGCCGCTCGCCCACCTCGACGAATCCGTCCTGCAGCACCGGCAGACGGGAAACCATGTTGTCAGGACTTATAGTCGCTCGAACCGCGCACTGATGGTTCACGCACTGGACGCTCATCGTCGGGTCTCCTAAGTCTTTTTCTGCTAGCGGTTCCGTCCTGACCACTGCTGAAGAAAACGGTCTGTGCACACGACTTCTGACATTCGTGCAGCCGCCTTCGGAAAATGACAGATTTTTAGTCCGGAGAATTTTGGTTGCGCTTGCGCCTGTGGGGGACCGGCATACGGGCACGCTTCTTGGGGCAGGCCGCCGGCGGTTCGTTACCCGGCCGGCTCTCGGATGGGTCGGTGTGACACTGGCTTCAGGCTTCAAACGATATAAGCAACCAATGGTTGCGTAGGGAGGAATCCTGAGATATGTTGATCTGCAACCAAACGTTGCAGAAAGCGGGAAGCTCATGGAATTCGGAAGCATCGAGCGAGAGATCTACGTCGACGCGTCGCCTGAGATCGTCTTCGAGGTAATCAGCAGTCCAGAGCACATCAGGGAGTGGTGGAACGGTGCGGAGACCGATTTATCGGCGACCCCGGGCGCAGTCGCCGAGATCGCGTGGGGGAGGGATACAGCGGAGCCGCATATCCAGCCGCTCACGGTTGTCGACGCAGAACCGCCTCGCTTGTTCTCGTTCCAGTGGGTCTACGAGGGCGCAGCCGTGGCGACCCCTACGAACTCGTTGCTGGTGACCTTCGAGCTCGTGCCGTCCGGCACGGGCACGGTGGTCCGACTGAAAGAGACCGGCTTCCGAGAGAAGGGATGGGAGATCGCGGTTCTCGAAGCGGCATACGCCGACCACGTGAGGGGCTGGGACATCTTCGTGCCCAGCCTCGGCAACTACATCAACAGGTTGGTGTCGACGCCATGAGCGTCGCCGTCGACGACGACCTGTGGTCCGCGATCGGGGACCCCACCCGACGCCGGATGCTCGACCTCTTGCTCGCCGAGGGCGCCGGCACGGCCACTACTCTCAGTGAGCGATTGCCGGTGACGCGTCAGGCCGTCTCGAAGCACTTGGTGGTCCTGGATCGCGTCGGCCTGGTTCATGTCACGCCTTCCGGGCGCGAGAAGCGCTACCAGGTTGACGAGGCCCAGCTCGCCCGCGCGGCCGCCCAACTAGCGGACGTCGGGGCGACCTGGGACGCCCGCCTGCGGCGCATCAAGCGGATCGCCGAAGCGATTCAGCGCGGCCAGGAAAAGTAAACCATTCCAAAAACAAGCAATATAGGAGACGAGGAATCGACATGGTGGACATACTCCATAGAGTCGGGATGAAGTCGGCGTCAGTGGATGACGTGTACGCGGCCCTGACCACGCTCGAAGGCCTGTCGGGCTGGTGGGCGACCGACACAAAGGGCCGGGCCGAGGTCGGAGGGGCCCTGGAGTTCCGGTTCGAGCCTGGCGGCTTCGACATGAAGGTGCTCGAGTTGAATCCCGCCGAGAGCGTGCTCTGGGAAGTCACCGACGGGCCCGCCGAATGGATCGGTACGACGGTGCGGTGGGACCTCAAACAGGAAGGCGACTACGCGATCGTCCTGTTCGCCCACAGGGGTTGGAGGGAGCCCGTCGAGTTCATGTACCACTGCAGCACAAAGTGGGCGACGTTCCTGGTGAGCCTAAAGCAACTCGTCGAGACGGGCACCGGCGCACCCGAGCCGTACGACCTCAAGATCTCCGACTGGCACTGAGGGCGCCGTCCAGGCGAACCCGGCATCGGAGGGAGGAACCGGTGCGACCGATAGGAGCCGGTGGGTGCTGGCGCGCCGCCGCGGTGAATATGACAGTTTGCCCCGTTCCGGCAAGGCCGGCCTGACTGGATGATGGCTCCCGGCAGCCCCGGGGTACAACGAAAGCCCGCCTATGGGGGACAGGCGGGCCTTCGCAACTAAACGCTACAACGCTCTTGTATAGCTATCGAGTGGATGAGAGTGGTAGGCCTCCCGGGCTGCGCCGAGTCCCCAAACCATGTGTAGCGCCCCTCGGGAGGGGCTGAAAAACGGGTTGAGTGTTCGCGGAGGAACGAGGGGCTTTACGAGTTGTGCACCGCCGCCGACCTGTAGTGAGACGGGTTGTGGACGGTTTGGTGCCGGCGCGTCGTGTGACTGTCAGCGAGGAATGGCGGTTAAATCGCGTCTTGGGTTGGCGGTTCTGTAGTCCCGCTTCTTGAGAAACGCTAACGATATGACGAGGTTGCGGTTCAGATGGACCGCGGGTGTTCGACCCTGCCGTTGGTCAGCGTTCTGGCCCAGCCGACGGCAGGGCGGAGAGGAATGGAGTCACTCCCCATTGGCTGTGCACGATGGCAGCGCACGGGGTGTGGAAAGCTTTGAGCTCAGCCTCCGGGCCCCACCTGCCCACAACCTTGTGTCCATCCGACTGACCTGGCTTCCTGTCATCTGCCGGCCGGTCTCCCGGACGATTGACCTCAGCCAGCTGAACCCTGCAGGTACAGATCGAAAACCGCTGAAACCAACCCGCTGCGCGACGGCGCCCTAAGAGAGACGACCTTCTCATCCAGCCATTCGACCTGACGATCGTCCAGCCGCAACTGAATCTGGATACCGGCGGATCCGCGGATCCGCCTCATGCGCCGCGGCATACCCGAACCCGCGCTGACCGCCACAGGCGAAAATCTCGCTGAGATGGTTGAGTCCGCGATCGTATCAAAAGCCTCAACCAGGAGGTCGGTATATGTCGTATCCCGCTCCCGGACGCTGGCCTTCACCCTTTTCAGCAGTTCCGGTGGCAAATACACTCCGATATTCCGGGCCGCACCCGGCACCGTGTCGGAGGCTTTGGTCTTGTCACCGGCAGGCTTGTCACTCGACGCCGTCTCCACAGCCGGCTGCCGGGGGTCGCTGACCTTCCTGACCTCAGGCTGAAGGTCCTGGACCTTGCTGCGTTTGGGGGGAAGGAGACCCTGCAGCCCTGAACCCCGGCCTGAAGCAGGAGCGAAGGCCGCCTCAAGACTCGGACGGTCGGCGTTCATCGGCGATCACCGCCTTCAATCTCGTTGAGCCGCGTGAGGATTTCTCCGGTCAGCTGCTCGAATTCCTCAGCCAGCCCGGCAGCGTTGCGTGAAAAGAAACCGTCGGAAGGCTTCTGACCTGATCGCAGGGCCCGAAGCCGGTCCTTTTGAGCCTCCGTGACCGCGCCCTCGAGTTCGTGGAAAAGGAGTCCCTTCTTGCGCGCGTCAGCGCTGGCGCTCTCCAAATTACGGATCCTGGTGTCGAAAACGGGAGCGACTGATCCCAGCATTTCCTTCAAGCTCTCCCTCACACTCCGTTCAAGCCGCATGGACCGAGGTCCGACACCGAACAAGACCACCCCGGCAAGCTGCAGGGCTGGGTTCCTGTCCCTAACAGCCAGAAACCGGCGGGCAACTCTCTCTACCCCGTCAATGCTTGCCTCATCAGATCTAGTCGGGATTACGACTGCACTGGATATGGCGAACGCACCTTCGACGAGAGTCCTCTCCCCCGGCGGCGTATCCACCAAGATGAGGTCGTAGTCGTCTGCAAGCGGTTCAAGGACCGCGTAGAGAAGGTCACCGAAGTCGCCAGCATCGCTTCTATTGGCCCTGGACACCATTAGCCCCTGGATGTCTTCTAGCGCCTGGCCTCCCGGTATGACATCCAAATTCTCGCGGATGTTCTTGAGAATTGCAGGGGCCGTTCCGGCAATCAATGCGTTGAAAAGCTCCTGCCCACTTTGGCGTTCATAGCCAAGATCACGCGCGAGGTCGCCCTGGGGGTCAAGATCGACCAAGAGCACTCTCGCTCCCGCCAGCGCCGCGTAGCCGCCGACGTTAGCAGCCGTAGTCGTCTTACCGACACCACCTTTGCCGTTCGCAAAGCTAACGAGCCTCTCTATTGCCTTCGTTTGGTGAATTTTTTGCTTAGCCGGTGCCTCTAAGGAGCGAGCCATTGTGGTCCCTATCTGACTTCCTAGTTGTTTCAACGCTTACTATCCCGCCTCTAAACCTATTGGCATTCCTAGAGTTAAACCCGCATTACGTAAGGCGTGTCTTCTGGCCTGCTTTCCTACGGGAACACCAACCATCCTTATGGCTTGCGTTATAACATGAGTTATGGCACTAGCTCAAGCCATAAGGTACATTGCTTCACCTATGGGTGCTCCCCGCATTACGTGAGTACTGCTCTATGGCCTACTTTCCTACGGGAACACCAACCATCCTTATGGCTTGCGTTACAACATGAGTTATGGCACTAGCTCAAGCCATAAGGAACATTGCTTCGCCTATGGGTGCCCAGTGCCCGGAATACCGGTGGGTGGATGCCCGTGGATTTTCCCTTTCCGCAAGGTCAGTTCCCGAGCCAGCCTCTGGTGCTGTTCCGGGGGAGCCGGACCAGGTATGTGTCGGCGCTGCCGGCCCCGGCACTGGGCAACCTTCGTCGGGATCCCGTCAGAGGCTGCTGCCAGTTCGTCGGGGCGTTCAGGCTGCGTGCCAGAGCATGCCCTGGGTCTCGGTTTCCTCGTCGGTAGGGGGAATCCAATGGTGTTCGGTGTCGTGGTCGTAGATCTCGTGCGTGGCGAGAGCGTGCGTCGTGTGGCGGTCCAGCCAGGCGTGCCAGGCTGCACGTTCTTTTCTGTTGCGGGTGATGTGCGCGGCGACATCGTCCATGACGCCCAGGCGTGTGGCGATCGCGGTGAGGTTTGCGGTCGCGGTGATTTTCCAGTGGCGGCCGTCGCGGTGGATCATGCCAAGACCTGTCATGTCGGTCAGGGCTGTTTCGACGCCGGACCGGCTGATGCCGGTGTTCCGGATGATTTCTGCACCGGTGAGGGAGTGCCGGGCCCGTTCGATGGCTTCGTAGACGAGGGCTGCGGGGTCTCCGAGGGCACGGAAGACGGGCCGGATGCCGTGGATTTTTCCCTTGCGCCAGGTAAGGTCCCGCGCCAACTGGCGGTAGTGCTCAGGGAGTTGGATCAGATAGGCATCGGCGGACTTGCCCCGGGCGTCTGCGACTTTGGTCAGGATACCGTCGGAAGCCTGTGCCAGCACGGGCAACAGCCGGGCAATCGTTACGTGGTGCTTGCCCAGTGCCACTGCCAGAGTGCGACAGCCAACGTCCAGCAGATCGGTTTCCTTTGCACGCATGTAACCCAAAAGGGATCGGAGCATCAGCCGAAGGCTGATGCCTTCACGGCCATGTTCTTTGAGCCGGTGATCGAGGACAGCGTAGAGAACGTTTTCCAGATCGTTTACGAGCTGGTGGATTCCAGCTTTGCTGCGGAGGATTACTGCCCCCCCTGTGGGTTGAGTGGGGCTTGTGTTGTTAATAAACGCAGTCTTCGTCCCCCGTGACGGGGGCCCTGGTTTCTGGACCCATGCGGAGGCCTTTGCCCATTCCGTGTGGAGCAGCCGGTCCTGCTTTGCCTGGGGGCCGTAGAGGGCAGCGAGGCCGGGGAACTGCCCGGTGAGTTCGCGCTGTACCTGTTCGAGGGTCCAGCCGCAGGCGGCGAAGTGGTTCAGCACGGCCATGCGGGCCTCGGACGGGCTCTTGTACCTGGCGGTGTCGTACAGGCCGGTACTGGCCAGCACCCGCAGCGGGGACTGGCTCCCGGTGAGCGTGGCGGCAGAGACTGAGGGAAGCGTTGTTGCGCGGACGGCCATGTTTGCTGTGCGCGTCTTGAGCTCGCGGGCGCGGCGCAGTTCCGGTGCCAAGGTCCGCCGGAGCTTGGCGACAGCCTGGGCGGGGTTCCGCCGGCGCAGGACCTCGTAGGCGCTGGTCAGGGGTGTGGTCAGGATCTGATGGCCACCGGACTTATGCACGGACCCTGGAACACGGATACAGCCATCCGTGATGTTCTGGTGCGGACTCGGGTCAAGACTCGGAGCCAGGAGCGCCATGGCTTCTACCAGTTCCCGTGCGACTGATCCGTCCAGCCGCTCCACCAGGGGTATGTAGAGGTGCCGGCCGCCGCTGGGAGAGTGGTCCTCGACGTAGCGGAGACCGCACGAATCCAGCAAAAGGCCAAGGCGCGCAGCGTCGGCGTCCACCACGCCCTGGAGTGCTTTGGAGGTGTCCAGGTCCAGGCAGAGGGTGGCCACGGAGCCATCGACGCCGTGAACCATGACAGCCGCGGGCAGGGAAGGAAGCGCCCCGGTAATGCTGGGCGGGTTCTGCGGCCGCGGGTATTGGAACCGTCCGCCGATCCACCGGCCCGTCCGGTAGGACGGCGCTCCCGCAATCAAAGGCGCAAGAATCCATGCCTCAGCAGGCGTGACTTGACAGCCGACACTCGGCGGGGAATGTGTTGACGACGGCGCATGTGCCGGTACCATAGACATCAGTTACTTTCTGAAAAGGATGTACGAAAGGGAGCCACCTCGTTTGAGGGAGCTTTTGGAACTGTTCAGATCTTGGTCCGCCAAGATTTCGGATCTGAACGAGAAACTTTTTGAAGGCCCGCCTAGTGCGGGCCTTCTTCCTTTAACTGGCCTTAGCGATAGGCAGGGCCTCAATTAGCTGGTCTCGGGCGAACCATGACGGCAGGCCGTCTGCCTGCATCTCGGCGCGTAGCTGCCCGAGAATGAGTTCCATAGCTTCGCTCGCTGAGACGCCCGCGTGCTTAGCCATGAGAAAGACGAGATCCTTGTGTTCCCGTGGCACCGAAGTAACTAGCTGGACATTGTCCAGCGCCGTGCCACGCTTGCGTCGCAGTGCAGTAGTCATGGATCGAAACTAACCTTAGGGCTAAGAATTATGTGGGAGCGTTGACGCGTGTCGTCTAGAAACCTCTGGCGACGGCGGCGGACGCCGCCAGCCATGCCCGCTGCGTGGCTGGCTGTAGGGCGTCATAGCGGATGGGGCCGTTGACCAGGGCCGGGTCGTAGGGGATGCGGACGACGGCCCGGACATGGGGCGCGAAGCCGTCGGCAATGCGCTGGGCCTCTGCCTTGGCGCGTTTGAGGGCGTCTCCACCCATGCTGCGCTTGGCGTCGGTGGACTCCGAGACGATCACGACGGCATTCCGGGCCAGCTCCGCGTCGTGGCCGCCACGGGATTCAAGCGTCTGCAACGTCAGGCGCGCCGCTTCCGCCCGGTCTTCAATGGCCGTCACGGGCACCACGAGCTGGTTGGTGTGGTGAATCATCTGCCGCCAATTCGCGGATCTTGCGGTGTTGCCCGAGTCCATGACAATCAGCCGGTAATAACGGGTCAGTACCTGGTGGGCAATGTCCACTTCTTCGGCGGTCACTTCGTGGTCGCCCTCTTCGTTTTCGTCCGAGCGCAGGACGTCGAACTTATCCGACGTCTGGTGGTGGACGAATCGGGCGATCTCGGCCGCGTTCGTGCTGGGGGAGAGCAGCGTTTGGGAGGAGTCAATGAGGTCCAAAACGCTGTTGTCGTGAACTCCCTTTTCCGTGCGCCAGCCCAGCGTCCCCTGGGATTCGTTGTTGTCCCAGGCGACCGTGGCGGCTCCGCTGTAACGGGCCAGGACCGCCGAGAGCATGACGACGGTAGGTGTCTTATTGGCTCCGCCCTTGCGGTTGACGACGGCCACTATGCGGGGGCCGGGCCAGTGTTGGCTTACGGTCCGAATATCTTCGCGTTCGGCCATCTCTTCGGGGGATGGTTCCATGCGGAATCCAAGCCGCGTGAGAGTGCCGCGCCAGCCTCGTGTGGCCGGTTCCAGAACTGGGGCGCTGACGAGGAATGACGTCTCTTTGAGGCTCCGCCTGGTGACTGTCTCCGGTGCGGCGGCCGGTGCCTGGTCGACAACGGAAGCGAACGTGACGGGCTGAGCCGTCTCCGCCGGTTCAGGTGCCGTGGCTGGCTGCACGTGCGCGGCGGCCGCCGGGGCCGGCGTTGGTTCGACGGGGGCCGGGGTCAGTTCCTGTACAGAGGGGATGGGAGATGCCGGCGCGGACACGGGCTCCTTTTGCCGCCGCGGGGCAGGCTTTACGGGAGCCGCTTCGCTCACGGTGCCCGCGGGGGACACTACGATATGGCCCTGGCCGTCAGGGTCGATGGTGGTGACTTTCACAGGGCGGCCGAGCTGGGCAGCCGTATCGGAAATGAGGCGCAGCGCTTCGCGCAGCACGGCTGCCTCGTCTGCGGCCTGGATGGGGTGGGAGGTGCCGTTGATCGTGACTTCGCCGGTTCCGTTGGCCCGTAGAACGGCGTCAATCCGGGGGAAGTCCAGTGCTTGGGTTTTCATCATCATTCCTTTACTTGGAGCCGTTCGGGGGCGTGAATCGGTTGACCTGCCATGCTTTGTCAGCAGTGCCGCGCAACAGTTGAACGTCGTAGTTTCCGGCGTCTGTGGTGAATACGACATGGCAGCCGAAGCCATTACTTGGATCGATCGTCAACTGGCCGGGGCCCGTGATTTTCGTGACGGGGATGTTGGCTGGGTCGACGTACTGGTAGTCAGCAACGGCCTGGGAGGTCAGGAGCTGTCCGAGTTCTTGAATCCATACCTTGTCCGGGACGCTGGGGCGGGCATAGAGGGCCATGGCCTGAGTGGCCGTGTCCAGCGCCGCTTTCTTACTCGCGTCGTCCCACACGATGCCCAGTGTGGCCGGGGCCGTTCCGCCCGGGGCCTGGGACTTACCGCCGGCGCTCAGCGAGGGAGACACTGTTACCACTGCGGGGGAGGTGGAGATGGGTTGCTTTTCCGGACCTCCACCAGTGTTCGCTGTGGGAGCGCAGGCCGTGCACAGGAGTATTGCTGCCAGGAGTGTCAGTGTTCGTTTCATGGTTCCTCCGTTACTTGCTGCCGGGCAGGTACAGGAAAGCGCTGGGCACGCTGTTCTTGTTTGTTCGGGTGTAGTAGACGTGATCGTTAGGGGCCAGGTTGCCGTTGTAGCCCTCTTCCAGATAAGTCCCGTCGCCGTTGACGGCCTTGACCACGGCCACGTGGCCGTATGTGGCGTCGGCTCCGCCGGCACCGGGGGCGTACCAGGCGATTGCGCCGACGCGGGGCGTATTGCCGGTTGGCCAGCCTTTAGCATCCCAGCCGTCTTTCCAGGTCAGTGCTGAGCCGAGCACGGCACCGTCGGGCCGGAAGGAGCCGTTGAGCACCTTGTACGGCGCGGTGGTGCTGCCCAGCTGTTGGTTGATCCGCCAGAGCGCGAAGTCAACGCACTCCCGGTTGTACATGCCCAGCGGGCTTGACTGGTAGATCGAAGCGTCGGGCCACGGCAGGTCGTCTCCCTTGCCGGAATCGCCCGGCATCCCGCAAGAACTTTCGCCCCCGTTGTCGCTGGCCTTGACGTCTGCAAGAGCCGCCACGACGCCCACCGCAGCCGGCCAATAGCTTTGGTAGTGGTACGGGTCCGCGTTCCGCTGGACCCGGTGGGCTGCCATGGTGGGATCGAGCTTTTCCCACCCCTCGACCTTCTGCAACCCCTTGAAAAAGTTCGTAGCTGAAATGGTCGGGTCCATGCGGTCCGTGAAACTGCCCCACACGCCGTTGTCGCGCTGCTGGAACAGCCCCCGGGAGTCGGGCCCGGGACCGTCGCCATGGTCCAGCACCTTCAAGCCTGATTCCCCCATGGCGGTCATGACAGCGATGGTCTGGCCGCGGGCCGAAAGCTTCAGGGTTTTTCCGGCGTTGATGATCAAGGCCGCGTTTTTCAATTGCTCGCCCTGGTATCCGGAAACGGGCACCTTGGGCAACTGCTTCACGTCAACGCTGACGCTGCCCGATGTCGGGGAGCAGATGTCGGCGGCTGCTTGGCCTCCGCCGAACAGAACGATCGACAGCACAAGGAGGACCGGCGCAGCGCCGGCGCCTACCGCCAGGGCCAGTCCCGGCTTACGTTGCTGCAAAATGTGTCCCCCTCACATTTGGTGGGCTTTAGCCCGGTTCCTCGTTCGGCGCCGGGGTTCGGCCCTCACGCAGCGAGTTCCGGTTTTCCCACACCCAATCAGCGACCTCATCACGTGAGATCAGCCACGTCTTATCCAGCTGGTAGGCAGGAATGATGCCGGCCTGCAGCCACTTGTAGGTCGTCTGCTTCGACTGGTTGAGCGCCTCCGACAGCTGTGTGACTGTCAATCGCTCCGGAAAGCCGCTAAACAGGGCGTCGATGTACTTACGGTCCATCAACGACACTCCCCACCACATAGCAACACGATACAGCATGATCGCGTATAATTGCGTATGATTGAGTACATTCGATGTCCTTCACTGACGGCGGCTATGGATACGATCATTGCGGACATAACAGGGGGATGTTAAATGCCAATCTCAATAAACCGCTGGGTCAGCGCCGTATCGGAAAATATCGAAGACACGACTCCGGCGATTCCGGAACCACCAATGCTCGTTCCTACAGGACCGACGAGGCCCCAGCTCAGTGTCCCTCAGCCGGATCATGCGGACCGCCTTCCACGCCAGGACGTCTCCGGCAGCGCAGCCCGGTACTGGTGGCTCGGCGTCCACGGCGGGGCCGGCGAGACATCGCTCGCAGGCCTGGACAAGAGCACTAGGGCGGCCGGGCATCACTGGCCGCGGTCAGAAGCGGGAACCACCGTCGTGCTCGTGGCCCGGTCCAACATATCCGGCCTCCGCGCCGCCCAACGGGCAGCAACGGAATGGGCATCAGGCTCATTGCCTGGCATACGAGTGGCCGGCCTCGTGATCATGTCCGATGCCCCCGGCCGGATCCCCAAAGAACTCCGGGACTTCGCCCGCATCGTTGGCGGGGGAGTGCCGCACATATGGAACTTCCCCTGGATTGACGGCTGGCGCTTCGGCCGCGACCTGGCACTTGAGCTGCTGCCGAAGGACGCGCGCACGGTGCTCGAGCAAGTCCATATCGCCGCAACATCAACTACCTCCGGTCTCCCGGTCAAATAGAAAGAGGAAACCAATGCTGCTCTCAAAAGCCATGTACTGGTCAAGCTACGTTATTGCCGAGGTTCCGAACCCCGGAACGGGTGAGGCCCCTCCCGGGGCCGCCGGCCTGCTGACCATCCTCAAGTGGATCGCCTGGATTGTCTTCGCCCTTGCCGTCGTCGGCATTCTTGCCTGCGCCGGAACCATGATGGTCAACAACCGCCGCGGTGAAGGCGGGGAACACGTGGGCCGCCTGGCCTGGGTCCTGGGCGGCTGCATCCTCGCCAGCGTCGCATCCGGCGTTGTAGGCGCCCTGGTCTAAGGAGTAAAGCCATGACAGCACCGGCAGAAACGAACGAAGACCAGAATCCACTGACGAAGCCTAAGTTCATCATCTCGGCCGTTGTCGTGGCCATCATCGTGGCCCTCGGCATTGTCCTGGCTCTGCTGCCGAAAGGCAGCGGAAACGCTGAGCCGGCACCAGCTCCCAGCAGCACCACAACCGCCAGCGGCCAGCCCGGCCCGTCAGCGGGCGCAAGCTTCTGCGGACTTCCTGACGGTGACCAGAGCAAGCCCGCAACGGAACCAGCCAACACCAAGTGGGAGCTAATCGGCAAGGTTGCTGCGCCGACATCGCCGACGAAATACGGACCTGGCAAGACTGACCCGAATGGCCTTCGGTCATGCTTCGCGCACTCTCCCACGGGGGCTCTCTACGCAGCCGTGAACGTGACGGCCCTCTCTAGCGCCGGAAAAGCTCGCCTCGTGTTTGAAAACCTGGCTTTCCCGGGTCCCGAAAGAGACACCCTCCTGCAGCAGCCCGAACCCTCCGAAACGTACACTCAGACGGCCCAGCTGGCTGGTTTCGCGTTTCGCTCATACAACGGGGACCGGGCAGTAGCCGACTTGGCTTTCAAGGGCAGCAACGGAACATATTTGTCCATCCCTGTCCCGCTCCAGTGGGACAGCGGAGACTGGAAATTCCTGGTTCCGGCCACCGGTAGCACCGGCGCCCGCCAAATTGCTGACCTAAGCGGCTACATCCCTTGGGCGGGCGTGTAATGGCTTGTGATGGATGGGATGCCATTAATCTCGGCTGTCAGGCGAGCCAGGCATTCCAGGATGTTGCCAACGACTCCATCAAGAACATGGCCAAGGCGATCGCTGATGCGGTCGGACAGACAGTGAAAACCCTCGGAACGTTCTGGGTCAACGTCGGCACCCCCAACCTCACGGCGGCTCCTGGCGGGAGCGCGCCAAGTGATCCTGTTCTTTTTCTGCAGAGCAGTTTGTGGTTTTGGACAGCAGCGCTGGCCGTTTTGTCTGTCCTGGTGGGGGCGGCCAAAATGATCATCGAGCGCAGGGGCGCCCCGCTGCGGGATCTCGGCCGGTCGTTGGCGACACTGGTTGTCGTCTCCGGTGCGGGCGTCGCCGCGGTCGGGCTGCTGACAGTCGCGGCGGACCAGTTCTCAGTGTGGATCATCGAAAAATCCACGGAGGGAACGTCCTTCAACGAGAAGATCAGCGCCATGATCGCTCTCTCTGCCACGAGCCCGATCGGGTCGATCATGATTATCTTGCTCGGCCTGATCGCGATTATCGCCTCCACCATCCAGGTCGTCCTGATGATCATCCGTGGGGGCCTGCTCGTTATTCTCACGGGTATCTTTCCTACAGCGGCGGCTTTTACGAACACCGAGGCGGGCAAGGGCTGGTTCCAGAAGTGCACGGCCTGGCTGATCGCATTCATTCTGTACAAGCCAGCAGCTGCCATCGTTTACGCGACGGCCTTCAGGCTTTCCGGTGCCAGGATCTTCGGCAACGGAGGCGACGGGAAGGACTTCGGGTCTGCGTTCCTGGCCACGGTCACGGGGCTGGCGCTGATGGTTGTTGCCTTGTTCGCCATGCCTGCTCTGATGCGGTTCGTAACCCCGATGGTCGGTGCCGTTGCCGCCGGCGGTGGCACGATGGCAGCCGGAACCGTGGCCGGGTTGGCTTCAGGGGCGATCAACATGGGCAGTGCCGGCCGGGGTGGAGGCGGTTCTGCCGGCAACGTGTCCTCGGCTGGTTCGGATATTTCTTCCGGTTCTCAGGGGCCGTCCGGCACCGGGAGCCAGGGGGATGCCGGTTCTTCCGGCACCGCCGGCAAGACTGCCGGTTCAGGAACCAGCGGCGGTACGCCCGCTGCGTCGGGTGCTGGATCGTCTGGCGGTGGTGCTGCAGGGGGAGGCGGAGCCGCTGCAGCTGGCGGTGGAGCAGCCGCAGCAGCAGGGCCGGCCGGGGTTGGCGTCATGGCCGCGCAAAAGGGCATCGAAGCAGGACAGGCCGCCGCTGGTGCGGCCAAGACCGTGACCGAAGAATCAACAGGGGGTGCCTGATATGGCGGCTATAGAAAACACGTACAGGGAACCGACTTACGGTAACTGGCGGCGGCCGCGCAAGGCTGGGATCGGCACACTGGGCGGATTGGCCACGGCCGGGCTGTTCCTGGGCCTGATCGTTACTGTCGTTTGCTTCTTCATTGGGGGCTGGCTGGCCGGGGTGATCGCCATGGTTGTGCTCGGGCTGGCGCTGGCCGTCGTTTCGGTCACGGATAAACACAACAAATCCCTGGGAGAACGGGCGTTTGGTCGCCTGGCGTTCCGCGCGGGCCGAAGGAAGAAGACGAACCTCTACCGATCCGGCCCGCTCGGCCTAACGCCATGGGGAGAGTTTCAGCTACCGGGCATCGCGGCGGGTTCAAGGCTCTATGAGTTCCACGACTCCTACGGGCGTCCCTTTGCCCTGATTCACCTTCCCTCCATGGGCCATTACACCGTCGTTTTCGGCACCCACCCTGACGGCGCGTCGCTGGTCGATCCGGAACAGGTGGACTCCTGGGTGGCGAACTGGGGCGGCTGGCTCGCCAGCCTGTCCAACGAACCGGCCGTGGTGGCCGCGTCCGTGACTGTTGAAACAGCCCCGGACTCGGGCGCACGGCTCAGACGGGAAGTCGAATCGAACATCCATGATGATGCCCCGGACATTGCCAAGGCCATGCTGCGCGAAGCCTTGGAAACGTACCCGCAGGGTTCGGCAACAATCCGCGCCTGGGTGGCACTGACGTTCAGCGCCGCTGCCCGTTCGGGCGGCAAGCGCCGCACAGCCGAAGAAATCGCACGCGATCTTGCATCCCGGCTCCCGGGGCTCACGGAACGTCTGGAATCCACCGGAGCCGGGGCCTGTGCCCCACTGAACGCGCGGGAGCTGTGCGAGGTCATACGCATTGCCTACGATCCGGCAGCCGCCCGCCTGATTGACGAAGCCCACTACCAGGGAACTCCCGTGGACCTCACCTGGGGAGAAGTCGGCCCGTCGGCGCATCAGGCGAACTGGGACAGCTACCGGCACGACTCCGGACACTCCGTGTCCTGGCACATGACCGGCGCACCGCGCGGCCACATCCTGTCCTCGGTGCTGGGACGTCTGGTTGCCCCGCATGGGGAGATTGACCGCAAGCGCGTGACGCTGCTGTACCGGCCCATTGATTCCGGCCGGGCCGCCGCCATCGTCGAGTCCGACCAGACGAACGCGCTCACCAGGGCATCATCAACGAACCGGCCCACCGCCCGTTCCCTCGTTGATGCCCGCGCAGCACAGGCAACCGCGGCCGAAGAGGCCAAGGGCGCCGGGCTGGTCAACTTCGGCATGGTCGTCACCGCCACGGTGCTGTCGGCTGACAGCTTTGACGACGCCGTGGCCACGGTGGAAGGAAACCTCGGCCCGTCAGCACGGTTGCTCCTGCGCCGCGCCTACGGCTCCCAGGATTCGGCCTTTGCGGCCTCGCTCCCGCTCGGTCTGGTCTTGCCGAAGCATCTGAAGGTTCCCGAAGAGATCCGGGAGGCACTGTGATGTTCGGCAACAAGACCAAGCACAAGAAGACAACTGCGGGCACACCAACATTGCCCCGTGCTGTAGTCCGCCGTCCGGGTTTCCGCGGCTGGCGCGGACGCGGCCAGGGTGAAGCGGCCTACGTGACGGCCGCCGACGAATGGCGCGGCACCTCCGTGCAGGTCTGTGGGCTGTGGCCCTTTGTCGGCGGCAGCGGTACGCCAATTCTCGGTGTGCCCATTGGTGTCCATACGGACACGGGGGCACCGTTCGGCGGAGACCCCATCAGCTGGTTCATGCACGGGATGATCAACAACCCGTCCATGTTCGTCCTGGGCCTGCCGCACTACGGCAAGTCCACGCTGGTGCGGCACATCGTCCTGGGCCTCGCCGGCCGAAGCATAAACCCCCTGATCCTGGGCGACTTGAAGCCGGACTACGTCGACCTGATCAAGGCAATGGGCGGCCAGGTCATTAGCCTGGGGCCTGGCCGTGGCCACCTGAACGTCCTTGATCCCGGCGAAGCCACAGGCGCGGCCGCCCGGCTGCTCACCGCCGCCGAAGAGAACCGGGCCAAGGCCAATCGGGCCACGGATGAGAACGAGAAAAAGAGTCTGCTGGGCACGGCGGCGAAAGCGGAGAAGCTGGCCGAAGAACTCATGGCTGACGCCCACAACCGCCGGCTGAACATGGTGACAGCGCTGATTACGATTGTGCGGAACCAGAAGCCCAGTGCTCACGAAGAATCCATGATCGACCGTGCGCTGCACATCCTGGACGACCGCCTGGACCGGGTGCCGTTGATCGGCGATCTGATCGAGGTCATTAAGGACGCTCCCGACGAGCTGCGCGACATTGCCCTGGACCGTGGCGATATGTCCCGCTACCTGGACGCAACGGACCAGCTGCGCACCTCGCTCTACTCCCTCAACGGCTCGGGCAGGTTCGGTGACATGTTCTCCCGGCCGACGGATCAGCCGATGAACCTGTCAAAACCGGTGGTCTTCGACCTCTCCGGGATCTCCGATACCCAGCGGGACATTCAGGCAGCCTCACTGCTGGCCTGCTGGTCCACCGGCTTCGCCACCGTGCAGGTCGCCCACGCCCTGGCCGACGCCGGGCTGGAACCGCGCCGTAACTACTTTGTCGTGATGGATGAGCTGTGGCGGGCACTGCGCTCCGGTGAAGGCATGGTGGACCGGGTGGACTCCCTGACCCGCCTGAACCGCACCGAAGGCGTGGGCCAGGCCATGATCACCCACACCATGAGCGACCTGGAGGCGCTGCCTACCGAATCCGAACGGATGAAGGCCCGCGGCTTTGTCGAGCGCTCCGGCATGGTGGTCTGCGGGGCGCTGCCCAGCGGCGAAATGGAGAAGCTAAACAAGGCCGTCACACTCTCCCGCGCCGAACAGGCCCGCCTCACTTCATGGGCTGACCCCGGGTCGTGGACGGACGTGGGCGGCTCCCGCAAGAGGGTGCGACCAGGGCTGGGGAAGTTCCTCTTCAAAGTCGGCGGCCGCCCCGGCATTCCCGTGGCCTTGAAGCTAACCAGTGTTGAAAAATCGCTGCACGATACAAATAAGCGCTGGCACGATGAGGGGGAAGAGTAAGTGGGTGCACCGAGTAGCAACAAGCGCTCCCAGCTGACCGGCGAAACGATCATTCTCTGGGTGATCATTACCGCCGTGGTGCTGGGCGTCGGCTCCGTGACCGGGGCCGTGCACCTGGGATCACTGCTGGCCGGCGACGGCCAGCAGCTCCCGGGCAATCCGTTCGCCCTGGTGGTCGGCCTCTTCAAGGGCACCGTGACCTGGCCGGCGGCCGCCACCTGGGTGTTGATCGGGTTTGGCGTCGTTGTCGTTGCCCTGGGCGTGCTGGTGCTGCGGGCGGTGCTGCGCAGGAAGTCCAAGCGGTCCCGCGTGGACGTCGCCGCCCAGCACATGGCCAAGGGCCGGGACTTGCGGGCGCTGAGCCTGCGCGGGGCGACGGCCACCGCCGAGCGCCTGGGCGTGAAGGGCTCACCTGGTGTTCCTGTCGGTAAGACGGTCCTGGGCGGCCAGCTGGTCTTTGGCTCGTGGGAAGACATGCACATCGACATTTGGGGGCCGCGAACGGGTAAGACCACCTCGAGGGCGATCCCGGCAATTCTCGCCGCTCCGGGCGCGGCCCTGGTCACCTCCAACAAACGCGACATTGTGGACGGCACCCGTGACGTCCGGGCCGGCGAGGGGCCGGTGTGGGTCTTCGATCCGCAGTCGGTGGCCTTGGAGGAACCGGCCTGGTGGTGGAATCCGCTGAGCTACGTCACGGACGAAGTGCGGGCCGCACGGCTCGCGGACCACTTTGCCGCCGGCTCTCGCGGTCCCGACGCAAAAACGGATGCCTATTTCGACCCTGCCGGGCAGGATCTTCTCGCCGGTCTGCTGCTGGCTGCCGCCCTCGACGGCCGGCCCATCACGCAGGTGCACACCTGGTTGACGCGGCCGACGGACGATGAGGCCGTGGACATTCTCAAAACCCACGGATTCACCCAAACTTCCAACGCCGTGGCCGGCGTCGTCAACGCTCCCGACAAGCAGCGCGGCGGTGTCTACGGCACGGCGCTGCAAATGGCATCCTGCCTGACCAACCGCCAGGTGGCCCAGTGGGTAACTCCGCAGGGTTCGACGGACACGCGGCCGCAGTTCGATCCGGCCGAGTTCGTGCGGTCCAAGGGCACGCTGTACAGCCTGTCCAAGGAGGGCAAGGGAACCGCCGGCCCCCTGGTGACGGCCCTGACCGTGGCCACGGTGGAAGCGGCCGAAGAACTGGCCGTCCATTCCCCTGGCGGGCGCCTGGCCACGCCCATGATCGGCGTCCTGGATGAGGCGGCCAACGTGTGCCGCTGGCGGGAACTGCCGAACCTCTACAGCCACTACGGTTCCCGTGGCATCGTTCTGATGACCATCCTTCAATCCTGGTCGCAGGGCGTGGAGGTCTGGGGACGCGAAGGGATGCGCAAGCTCTGGTCGGCGGCCAATATCAAGGTGTACGGCGGCGGTGTCGCCGAAGCGGAGTTCCTGAACGAGCTCGCGCAGCTGGTGGGGGAGTACCGCTATTCCAACATGACCAAGAGCCGTTCTAAACAGGGCACGTCCTACAACCACGACGACGACCGCAAGGAACGCACTCTGGACGTCTCGGACCTCGCCGCGTTCCCTCGCGGCCGCGCAATCATGTTCGCTTCCGGTGTCCCTGCGGCGCTGCTGGAAACGGTGCCCTGGATGAGTGGCCCGCACGCCGAAGCGGTCAGGGCCTCCATTGCTGCCCATGATCCGGCGAACCGGCCGCCGGCCGCTGCCGGCAACCGCTGGGTTGCTGCGGGAGCCTCGGATGAGTGACAGCCTGGGGGAGTGGGACGACGAGCTGGACGGCACGGCTCCGGACGCCGCTGAGCCGGCGGAAGCCGACGAGGACGCTCCCGAACTGTTCTATGCCACCGTGGCTGAGTTCGTGGGGGAGAAGCTGGCCCCCACGTACCGCCGGCACATCAACCCTGGCGGCGGGATCACCTGGTGCCCTCAGTGGTGGAAGCACGCCGAAGCGATTAGCCGGCTGGAAGCTCTCTGGCGTGCCTGGGAGTTCCTGCGTCTGGAAGGAGCCACGGGCATGAGCGTG
>NZ_CP189577.1:0-432788 GCF_050156545.1 Pseudarthrobacter sp. S9 | reverse complement strand
TTGTTCTGGGCCGACCTGGAAGCCCACCATCCGGGGATCGATTCACTGAAGTTCTCCCGCGAGGTCGCCGCGTCATGGAAAAAGCGGGTCATGACCCGTTCCCGCACCAGCATCTCTGCCAACGGTGAGCGGATCGAAAGGACATCGGCACGGCTGGACGGGCGCAGCGTCCTTTCTGCCGTGCGCGCCTTCTACCTCGACCTGGCCGAATGGGCCGATGACGACCCTGCACGGTGGGGCCCGTGGGCGGTGCGTTGCCCGGTCAGCGCCACGGATGTCTCCCACAAAAAAGACCGGTTGGCCCGTAAATCACGCACGGACCAACGCACCCGCGAACGACTGCCGGTGCTGCCGGCACTGATCTCGTGGGTGCAGGCCGAACGGGCACGCACCAGTGACCTGCTCGCCGCCGGCGAACGCACCACTGCCGGTGAACTTTTCACCGCTGCAGGCCAAACGTTGCGCCGCACGGCCATGAAGACCGAAGCCACAGGCCGGGTCTGGGCCGAGGACCCGGAGGGCGGACCACGCCGCGATCTGACCTTCGGAGAGCATCGTGGTTTCTGGACCTGGGCCATGGTCGAGGTGCTGCGCCACACGGGCATCCGCATCGAAGAGCTCGGTGAACTCTCACACCACAGCCTGATCCAATACCGGCTGCCCGACACGGGGGAACTGGTTCCTCTTCTGCAGATCGCCCCTTCCAAGACCGACGCCGAGCGAATACTGGTCATCTCACCCGAACTCGCTGACGTGCTCTCCCAGATCGTCTCCCGGATCCGAGCCGGGCAACCCCACGTCCCACCGGTAGTGTCCTACGACAAAAACGAACGCGTCCACAACCCGCCCCTGCCACTGTTGTTCCAATGGCGCCGGCGCCTGGACAACCGGGCGGTTTCCGAACGGGCGCTCCGCAAATACCTCGATCACGCGCTGCAAGAACTCGGTATCAACGACGGCGGCGGCAACCCGATGCGCTACACCTTCCACGACTTCCGCCGGATCTTCATCACCGATGCGATCATGCACGGCATGCCACCGCACATAGCCCAGCTCGTCGCCGGACACCGAGACATCAACACCACCATGGGATTCAAGGCCGTCTACCCCGAAGAAGTCATCAACGGCCACCGTGAATTCATCGCCCGCCGCCGCGCGCTACGTCCCAGCCAGGAATACCGCACTCCGACCGATGAGGAATGGGCCGAGTTCATCGGCCACTTCGAACACCGCAAGGTCTCCGTCGGTGACTGCGGCCGCTCCTACGACACGCCCTGCATCCACGAGCACAGCTGCCTGCGCTGCCCGCTACTGCGTCCCGATCCCACAGCCAGACCCCGCCTGGCACAGATCCGCGACAACCTCATCGAGCGCATCGCCGAAGCCGAATCCCACCGCTGGCTCGGCGAAGCCGAAGGCCTGAAAGTCAGCCTCGCAGGGGCCCGGGCCAAACTGGCCGAAATGGATCAAATCACCGAGCGCCGCAACACGACCCAACTCGGCATGCCCACCTTCACCCAAGCCGCCGGCCGCACCAACATCAGTCCCCCCGACCCCAGAAACGGCCAGTAATTTGGACGATTCCCCCGCAATTTCTTAGTTCGGAGAAGACGCCAAGGACGCCGCCGTCATCGCCGACCAGGCCCGGATGCGAAATGACCTGCAAGCCCTGCGCGCCGGTGACGAGATCAGCACTGGGCTGCGGATTCTCACGGCCCGTCGGGCCGACAAGTCCGCAGACCGGGTCCGGGCGATCAATCGCCTGCAGGCCCAGCTGCTCGAATACTTCCCCGCGCTGGAACGGGCCTTCGACTACAGCCGTTCCAAGGCCGCCCTGACCCTGTTGACTAAACACCGGACGCCGGACGGGATCCGCCGCGCCGGCCAAGCCAGGATCCACGCATGGCTAAAGAAGCACGGCGCCCGCTCTTCGGCAGCCGTTGCCGCAGCCGCGGTCGAGGCCGCGAAGGCCCAGCACACCATCGTTCCCGCCCAGCATATGGGGGAGTCGATCGTCGCTGCACTCGCCCGGGAGATCCTCACGCTGAACGAGGAACTGGCGGAACTCGATGCTCTGATCAGCGAGAAAGTCACTGAACACCAGCACACGCAGGTGCTGCTGAGCATGCCTGGCTTCGGGCCCGTTCTCGCCGCCGAATTCCTCGGCGCGACAGGTGGCGATCTGACTGTCTTCCAGTCGGCTGACCGGTTCGCAGGCGTCGTCGGACTCGCGCCGGCACCCCGGGATTCCGGAAGAGTCAGCGGAAACCACCACCGGCCCAGACGCTACGACCGCCGCTTGCTGCGAGTCTTTTACCTCTCAGGGCTTTCGGCGTTGAAGTCCTGCCCGGCCTCGCGCCGCTATTATGACCGCAAACGGGTAGAGGGAAAGTCACATATTCAGGCGATGCTGTCTCTTGCCCGGCGCCGGCTCAATGTCCGCTGGGCCATGCTCCGCGACGGCACCACCTACACACCTATCGCAGCACCTACTGCTCCATAACAGCATGAGGGGGCATGCCGTCAGCTGCCTGCCTCATCTAGCACTGGGTGATGACTTCTGTAATTCATTGTCGGGATCGCGTATGCCCAAAAGTTCGATGGGCTCCGACAGTGTGTTCAGACCGTTGTGACTCGGCTACCGGACACGTCGTTCCGATTAGGAGACGGATTGAGCTGTCCCGTAAGGGGATCCCTGAACGGGCGATCAGATGGGGGAATTTGCGGAAGCCGAGAAAGGCGCGCCCCCGCGGACAGCTAAACGGCTGATCGACGCCTGCATGTATACAAACGTGAAGCGCTGTTGGTGCCGGTCATAGAGGTACTTATTTTTGAAAGGCGCGCTTGGTACTTTGGGGGGCAGGTAATCACTTGGTAGGGGTGTCCTTCCGGGAGGGGCCAATTCCCGGTTCAGCGCTGGCCGTTGATGATGTCATCGGCGTTCTGGAATGCCCACGTGGCGAGCGGAACCAACAAGGCGCTCAGCTCGTGGCCACGGCTGGTCAGGCTGTAGTCCACCCTCGGCGGGATGGTCGCCTGGGCGTTACGGTGGACCAGCCCGTCCCGCTCCAGGGTCTTTAGGGTCTGGGCCAGCATTTTCTCGCTGATGCCATCGGCCCTCCGGCGAAGGTCGCTCCAGCGTTGCTCGCCTTCGGACAGGGCTATCAGGATGAGTACTCCCCATTTGCTGGTGATATGGTCCAGCACCGTCCGGCTGGGGCATCCTGCCGGAAAGATGCCCTCAGGAAAGCTCACGGAAAGACTTGTGGCATTGCTACTTACTTTCATGCCTGTACCTTACTTTAAAGTGCGTACTAACGTTTGGGAAGCAATTGTCAGGGGATGAGGTTATGACCGGTGACAGAGTACGAAATGGTGAGAGGAAACCCATGAGCATCGTCATCACAGGCGCAACCGGTCAGCTCGGCCGACACGTTGTTGAAGCATTGCTGGAGCGCAACGTCCCGGCAGAAGAAATTGTGGCCACTGGCCGCTCCATCGAAAAACTGGCCGACTTCGCCGCCCGGGGAGTCCAGGTCAAGTCGATGGATTACGACGACCCTGCCTCCGTGGCCGCTGCCCTCACAGGTGCCCGCAAGGTGCTGTTGATCTCTAGCTCCGAGGTGGGGAAGAATCGGCCGGCCCAGCACCGCACCGTGATCGAGGCCGCCAAGGCTGAGGGTGTTGATCTCCTCGCGTACACGAGCAACGCGAATGCGGACGCCAACAAAACATTGCTTGGGAAAGACCACAAGGCTACCGAGGCGATTCTCGCGGAGGCCGGTGTCCCCTTCACTCTTCTGCGGAACGGGTATTACTTCGAGAACTGGACCGACCAGATCGAAGGGACGCTCGTGCAGGGTGCACTGGTGGGCAGCGCCGGCGACGGTCGGGTCAATGCCGCTACCCGCGCTGACTACGCAGAGGCTGCCGCGACGGTACTTCTCGCCGACGATCAGGCGGGAAAGGTCTACGAGCTCGGTGGTGACGTGGCATTCACGGTGACAGATTTGGCGGCAGAGATAAGTGCCGCCGCCGGCAAGACCATCGTCTACCGGGATCTCCCTGCTCCGGAGTACGTGGCCATGCTGGTCGGAGTCGGAGTGCCGGAAGCATTCGCCGAGATCCTTGCGGACTCGGATCTGGGACTCGCCCGCGGTGACCTCCTGGTCGCCGGCGAAGACCTCCGGACGCTTATCGGACGACCGACCACGACGCTGACCGAAGCTGTGCGCTCAGCGGTCTCCGCCTAGTTTCCCCCAGCCCCGGATCCGAAGGGGCAAAAACGGGCACCCTCATATGGTGCCCGGCGCGCAAATAGGGGCGTCCCACACAGAGATATTCAACCTGTCCCGTAAGCCGGTCCTCCACCGCCCGCGACAGCGCCATCCAGTGCGCTGTTCCAAAAGCCCGCCGTTCCGGTCTGTGGATTTGATCGCTATGTGGCGGCGTTCTGTGATCGCTATATGGCGCATAAGTGTCCCTAAGCCGATCCTCAAATGGGACTGGCCGGCGCTCTGCGTTGGACGGGTCTGTGGACTCCAGCGCTCAATGGCGCTCTTTTTGCGGCGCTATGTGGCGGCTTCGGAGGCGACGTTCTAGCGCTGGCGGCGCCCGCCGCCGGCCACTGTGGGCAGCATCGATCCTGCGGTGTGGACGCCGGAGAGCATCTACGCCGCAGGTTCCGGGTCGCCGCCGAATCGGGCGATGTTCTCCCGCACCCACTGCAATGCGGCGATGACGTCCTGCAGGCCAAGGTTCGTGGCCTCTTCGAGTGCACCGCCATATTGGGAGAGGGAGAGCCACCCGAACGGGCCGAGCCGATAGTTCAGCGACACGCCAACGGCGCGACCGGTCGCGGCGAGTCCGGACGCGTTCGAGGTAGTCTGCGTGTTCGCGCCGAGCTCGTACCCGCCGCCGAAGATGTAGACGACCACAGGGAGGGGCTCGTCGGCTGCATCGTCGGGGGCCCAGACGTTGAGGTTCAGGCAGTCCTCGCTGAAGCCGTTGTCGGCTTCGAGCCAGCTGGTGTCTCCAGCTTGAAGCGGTGCAGGTCCTTTCTGGTCGTAGGGCAGATCGGGGTTGAAGGGCACCAGGGTGGGCCGGCGAAATCGTTCGGCGGTGGCGTAGGGAATACCCAGCCAAGAGCGAACTGCGTGTTCATTCGTAAGGGTGCCGATGGTGTCGGTCATTGGTGAGTCCTTTCCCAGAGCTCAGTCGGGTTCTGGGGTTGTGGAGTTGTTGCCGGTAGAAGCACCTGGACTGGCGGTGCGTTGTTGCGCCCAGAGCTGGAGGCGTTCGGTGATGGCGCGTTCGTACCCGTTGGCGGTGGGTTCGTAGAAGGTCTGCCGGGGCATGCCGTCGGGGAAGTAGTCGGCGCCGGAGAACCCGGTGTCGGTGTCGGGGTCGTACTGGTACCCCTCGCCGTAGCCGAGGTCTCTCATCAGCCGGGTCGGGGCATTGAGAATGTGCGCAGGCGGCATCAGCGATCCGGTGCGTTTCGCGGCGGCGCGCGCCTTGTCGAATCCGCGGTACACGCCGATGGATTTCGGCGCGGTCGCTAGGTAGGTGACAGCTTGGGCGATTGCGAGTTCTCCCTCGGGGGAGCCGAGGCGTTCGTAGACGTCCCAGGCGGCGAGGGCCTGTTGGACGGCGTTCGGGTCGGCCATGCCGATGTCTTCGGTGGCGAAACGGGTGATGCGGCGGGCGATGAAGAGGGGGTCTTCGCCGCCGTCGAGCATCCGGGCCAACCAGTACAGGGCTGCGTCCGGGTCGGAGCCGCGCATCGACTTGTGGAGCGCGGAGATGAGGTTGTAGTGGCCTTCCTGCGCTTTGTCGTACAGCGGTGCCCGTTTCTGCACGGCGGCGGCGAGGGCGGCCGGGTCGACGGGTGCGGGCAGGGCTTGCACCTGCTCAATCATGTTCAGCAGGTACCGGCCGTCACCGTCCGCCATCGCGATCAGCGCCTGCCGGGCATCGTCAGTCAGTGGCAGCGGCCGACCGAGGAGCGCTTCGGCGCGGGTGATGAGGGTGCTGAGTGCGGCGTCGTCCAGGCGCTTCAGCACGAAGACCTGGCTGCGGGACAGGAGTGCGCCGTTGAGTTCGAAGCTGGGGTTCTCCGTGGTCGCGCCGACGAGCACGATGGTGCCGTCTTCCACGTAGGGCAGGAACGAGTCCTGCTGGGCGCGGTTGAAGCGGTGAACCTCGTCGACGAACAGCAGCGTGCCCTGACCGACCTCGCGGCGGCGCCGGGCTGCTTGGAACACTTTTCGCAGGTCGGCGACGCCGGAGAAGGTGGCGGAAAGGGGTTCGAACGCGAAGTCGGTCTGCTTGGCGAGGAGCCGCGCGATCGTGGTCTTCCCGCACCCTGGCGGCCCCCACAGCACCATCGACGCAAGCCGCTGCGCGTCGACCATCCGCCCGATCGGCGCGTCCGCTGCGAGCAGATGGTCTTGTCCGACGACGTCCTGCAGGATGCGCGGACGGAGCCGGTCAGCCAGTGGCCGCGAGGCATCATCGACGTTGAACAGTGACGCCTCCTCGCTCACGACCGGTGCTTCCGGTGGTCGTCGGCGAGGTCGTGGGAATCGTGCACCAGGTCCCCGATCAGCTGCTTAGTGATCCCGGCGCCGGGCCCGATGGAGATCCAGTGGTTCTTGTCGAGGTAGTGCCCCATCGTGATGGTGTCGAAGTCTCGACGGAGCGCATCCCCGTGGTGCGGGTCGACCTTCAGGGTAACGATCTGCAGGTCCGGATCATCGTCGGTGACGATGAGGAACACTCTGTCGTGCACTTTCCACACATCAAGGTGCGGCGTGAAGGGGCGCCCATTGGTGACGTCCTCGAGCGATGCCGCGATGTCACGGGCGTGCTGCTGGAGCTGCTCGCCCGAGAGCGTCACTGGTCCCTCCGGCCGAATGTTTTGGGGTCGACCGGACGCTTCGCGTGCGGCAGGTTCTCGACCACGAGCAGGTAAGACTCGGTGACGAGGTCATCGACAAGCCGCTTCTGCAGGTCCCCTCCGGGATGCAGGGTGATCCAGTGCTGCTTGTTCATGTGGTACCCCGGCGTGATGTCCTCGTGCTGCTCGCGGAGCGCTTTGCCGTCCTCCGGATCCGCCTTGACGATCACGATCGGCTCACCAGTGATGTCGGTGATCAGCATGAAGACCTTGCCGTGGACCTTGAACACCTCCCAGTCCGGCCCGAAAGGATGCTCCAACCCAGCACCCGGAAGCTCCTCGACGCGGTTCCGCGCATGCTGCTGCAGCGTGTCGCCCTGCATGTTCATCTCCTGAGGTCGCTAGCAGGAACAAGCCTACCGAATATGCGTACGATGGTACATACTTGGTCTGACATTGAGGAGGAGCGCATGCGGAAGGGCAAACCGAATGACCCGGAACGCCGAACCCGGATCCTCCGTGCAGCACTGGAAGTCATCGCGTCTGAAGGCGTGCACGCGGCGTCGTATCGACGCATCGCCGCGCAGGCCGGCGTGCCGCTCGGGTCCACGACGTACTACTTCTCCGACCTGGAAACGTTGATCGTCAGCGCGTTCGAGACCCTGCGAGACGGACTCGAACCGCGATACGCGGCCCCAGTGCGCGACGCGCGAACCGACGCCGACATCGTTGACGCACTCGTGGCTGCCACGTGCGGCTCAACGGCCCCAACACTCGACGACATCCGGTTGTACGAGGAAATGCACCGCTACGGTGCACGCAGTCCACGGGTTGCCGACCTCCTCCGCGACTTCCAGGAGGAGTCCCTCGTGATCCTCCGCCGCTCTCTATCGGACGGCGCAGCCCGAGCTGTCGACGCACTCATGTGGGGGTGGTGGAGCTACCGCGCCCTTAACGATGACGACCCACTTGACGAGCGCAGCGTGCACGGTGCGTACCGGGCCCTCGTCACCATGCCCGCCACCGAACGAGAACCATAGAAGGAGCATCACCGGGTCTGACACAATGCGCGCGATCCGACTCACCGGCCCCGTCGCACCTGAAGGATTGACGACGAGCGACGTGCCGATTTCTGACGTGCACCCAGGGGAGGTGCGCATCCGGGTGATGGCGTTCGGGGTGAACGAGTCAGAAGTCACCAGCCGCGAAGGGAAATCCGGTCCAGACTTCTCCTTCCCGCGCATCCTGGGCATCGAAGCCGTCGGCGTCGTCGACGTCGCGGGTGATGGTGTGGACCTTGCGGTAGGACAACAGGTCGTAACGATGATTGGCGGCCTCGGCCGCTCAATCGACGGCAGCTACTCAGAGTACACCGTCGTCGACGCTGCCGACGTTTGATCCTCAACTTCGGCTGCACCGACAACACAGATCGGCATGGGGATCAGCTTTCTGTGTGAGCGGCGGGGGTGGTCGAGGGTGTGGTGGGAAAGGTGACGCAGGTGAGTTCCTCGGATATCGCCCAGAGTCGTCGTTGGGCGGCGAGGTCGTAGGACTGCTCGGTGGAGGTCACAACAGGTCGACTTCCGGACAGAGACGTCGCCTCCTATCCTGGCGGCGGCTTCGCGGCCCTTTGCCGTGTTGCGGACGCGAGGACGACGTGTGCTCCGGCGTCAGCGAGGCCTTTAGCCGTTGCGACTCCCAGCCCGGTGTTGCTGCCGGTGACGATCGCGGTGCGCCCGGCCTGGTCGGGGATGTCCACGTGTGTCCATTTGGTGATGGTGTGCTTTCTTCATGCGCGTGGTGGTGTGTCGAAAGCGTGAGGGCGCGAGGCGGCCGCCGTCTCGCGCCTTCACCGTCATTGGGGTGTTACTCCCACTCGGAGGTCATGCCCTCGGGGTAGCGGGAGCCGAAGCCGCCGGTGGGGAGGATCTCCTTGATGCGTTCGAGGTCCGTCTCGGTGAGGGTGAGGTCGGTGGCGCCGACGTTCTCCTCGACGCGCTTGGCGCTGCGGGTGCCGGGGATCGGGACGATGTGCTCGCACTGGGCGAGCAGCCAGGCGAGGGCGAGCTGCGCGACGGTGGCGTCTTTGGAGGCGGCCAGCTCGGTCAGCTGACGGGTGGCTTTGACGTTCTTCTCGAAGTTGCCGGGCTGCCAGCGGGCGTCGCCACTGCGCATGTCGGTAACGTCGTACTCGGCGGCCGGCTTCGCGGTGCCGGTGAGGAACCCGCGTCCGAGGGGCGAGTAAGGGACGAAGCCGATGCCGAGCTCGTTCAGGGCGGGGAACAGTACCTCGACCTCGCGCTCGAAGAGGGAGTACTCGGTCTGGAGCACCGAGACCGGCTGCACGGCGTGGGCACGGCGCATGGTCTGCGGGCCAACTTCGCTGAGGCCGAAGTACTTGACCTTCCCCGATTCGATGAGTTCCTTCACGGCCCCGGCGACGTCCTCGATGGGGACGTTGGGGTCGGGGCGGTGCTGGTAGAGGACGTCGATGTGGTCCATGCCGAGGTAGCGGAGGCTGTTCTCGACGACCTCACGGATGTGATCCGGGCGGCTGTCGAAGCCGTAGTCGCGGGTCCAGCCGAACTTCGTGGCGATCACGACGTCGTCGCGGAAGTCCTTCACGGCGCGGCCGACGACCTTCTCGTTCTCGCCCCAGCCGTAGACCTCAGCGGTGTCGAAGAACGTGACGCCCAGGTCATAGGCGCGCTGGATGGCGGAGGTTCCACCTTCGGGGTCGGCCGCGCCGTAGGCGACCGAGATTCCCATGGAGCCGTAGCCGATGGCGGAGGTGGTGAGGCCCTGCTGACCCAGTGTGCGTGTATGCTTGAAATGACTTTCTGTTATCGGGCGATGGACTGGTAACGCTCCCACCAGGAGGCGATGGGTCCCAGCGCGTTCTCGGTCCGGAACTTCTCGCTCAGCGGACCGACGAAGCGGATATCGGTGAGTTCGGTGGAGTTGCCCCACATCTTCTGGCCATCGGCGGTCAGGGCGAGGTGCCGGGCGACGGCTTCCTCGTTCTCGTAACGCTCATGCTGCAGGATCGTCCCGTCAGCGCCGCGCGCGAGGGTGTACTCGAGGACGTAGGGCTCCTCCTTCTCAGTGACGGGCAGCACTGCAGCGAGGTACTTCTCGAAGAGGTCCTGATCGAGCACACGGTAGGTGAAGAAAAAGTCGATCTGATCAGTGGTTGGCATAGCTACTCCCTTTTTAGGTGGGCCGGGCGCCCACGGCCGCTGTGCATGAGGTGCCCCGATGTGTTGATCGTGATGTGGCACCCGACCTCATTGATTACCTTTCGGCACTGTCAGTATATGTGCTTTGTGTCAGTCACTGTCAAGTAGGGCGTTGTATGATGTGAATGTGAGTGAGACTATGAGCCCGGGGCGAGGGCTGAGGCAGCGGACGCGAGACGCGGTGCGGCAGCAGATCGCGGAGGTGGCTCTCGTGATGTTTGACGAGCAGGGCTTCGATGAGACCACTGTCGACCAGATAGCGGCAGCGGTCGACATCTCACCGCGGAGTTTCTTCCGGTACTTCGCCTCCAAGGAGGACGTCGTGCTGGGAGACCCGATGGTCTACGGCGAACCAGTTAGACAGCGTCTTACTCAGGCCCTGGAATCGATGCCGGTCTGGAATGCCCTCCGAGCGGCATTCCAAGCGGCCGTTGAGATCAGCGAATCGAACCCCGAGTGGGCCTTGCGCGCGACGCGCGTGATGATCTCCACCCCGTCTCTGCGTGCTCGAAACACAGAGAAGCACTTGGCTTGGATGACCGTTCTCGTGCCCCCCGTCGCCGACGCCTTGACGGGCACAGAAGACGAACGGCAGTATCACGCACGGGCAATCACATTGTGTGCTCTCACGTGCTTCGACGTGGCCTCTGCCGAACTAGTCCACCGCGGGGGTGCCGTGGAAACTGGGGTGCTACTCGACGACGCTTTCCGGATGCTCAGACCGGCCGCACTGGTCGATTAGAGCCACCCTCGAGTTCGGCATCGATCACGTCTTGAAATACAACAGCTTTTCAAGACACCCCTCCCTGGCCCAGATGAGCCGGTCGAGTTGGCGGAAAAGCCGGACTTCTTATGTCTCGGAAACGCATCTCACCATGAAACGTCTCACCGGCGGTACATCGTGGACTTTTCGAGTCAGAATGGCCTGGTGAGACAACTGGGCTACACGCGCGTCAGTACTTTCAGCCAGGATGCTCAGCGGCAGCTGGACGCCCTGGTTGATGCCGGCGTGCAGAAACGCGACGTCTTCGCCGACGTGACTTCGGGAAGCAAGACCGCCATCGAGCGGCCCGGAATGAAGAGGCTCCTAGAGTACGCCGAAGAGGGCGACACCGTTGTTGTGTGGCGTGTCGACCGGTTAGGCCGGTCCCTGCTCGACGTGCTCAACACCGTGACCCTGCTGCGCAACAGCGGCGTCCACGTCAGATCCATCTCGGACGGCATCGATCCGGCGACTTCGACGGGCCGGCTGATGCTGAATATGCTTGCCACCCTCGCCGAGTATGAGCGTGAGCTGATCATCGAGCGGGTCAACGCCGGCATCGCCGCCGCCAGGCAGAACGGGACACGCTTTGGCCGGCCGGTGTCCGACCCGGCCGTCATCGCGGACAAGCTGGCAATTGCCCAGGACGCCCGCGCGAAGGGGCGCACCGCCGAAGACGCCGCCCGGCTCGTGGGCTGGAGCCGCGCAACGCTCTACCGACACCAGCAAGCCCTCGCTGCACGCCAGGACAGCACCCTGTAGGTGCTCTTGAACGGCGGGTGACGGGGCCCTCGTTTCCTGGCCTCGCCTAAGTAGCGCCCTGAGTTGGGTGAACGGTCCTCGCTGCGCTCGGGCTGTAAAAGCGTTTTTCTGTTTTTTGCTGCTGTCCTTATGGTGTTGTCGGGTGGTTCCGTGGCCGTTGTAGGGTCGTGGCTACCCGGGGGAGGCGGGTATGGCTTTGTTGCTGTGGCCGGACGACTCGCGCGTGACGGCTTCGTAGGATTGGCCGCCCGCCACCCCGCGATGACCCGACCGCTGATTGAGAGACGCGACATGATCGCCGGATAAGGACACGACGGCGCGGTTATCTGCCGGGTTCCACCCATCCGAGAGACTGGAGGCTGTTTTGGCGAAATTGTGGGCCGGTATCGATGCCGGCAAAGCCCACCATCACTGCGTCGTGATCGACACCGACGGAAACCGGCTGTTCTCGCAAAAAATCCCCAACGACGAACCAGCCCTGCTGGAGCTCATCGCCGACGTCCTGAAACTCGGCGACGGGGACGAGGTCATCTGGGCAACGGACCTGAATCACGGCGGACCGGCGCTGCTGATCGCCATCCTCGTCGCCGACGGCCAGAACGTCCTCTACATCCCGGGCCGGGTCGTCCACCACGCTTCCAAGCTCTACCGCGGCGAAGGCAAAACGGACGCTAAAGACGCGGCTGTGATCGCTGACCAGGCCCGGATGCGCCGGGACCTGCAGCCGCTGCGGGCCGGGGACGAGATCAGCACCGGGCTGCGGATCCTCACCGCCCGCCGGGCCGACAAATCCGCGGACCGGGTCCGGGCGATCAACCGGCTCCAGGCCCAGCTGCTCGAATACTTCCCGGCCCTGGAACGGGCCTTTGACTACAGCCGCTCCAAAGCCGCCCTGCTGCTGCTAACCAAACACCGCACCCCGGACGGGATTCGCCGCACCGGCCAGGCCAGGCTGCACGCGTGGCTGAAGAAACACGGCACCCGCTCCTCCGCCGCCGTCGCCGTAGCAGCGGTCGAGGCCGCGAAATCCCAGCACACCACCGTCCCCGCCCAACACATGGGGGAGGTGATCGTCGCCGCCCTCGCACAGGAAATCATCACCCTGAACAAAGAACTCGCCGACCTCGACGCGCTGATCAGTCAGAAGGTCACCGAACACCGGCACACACGGACCCTGCTCAGCATGCCCGGCTTCGGCCCCGTCCTCGCCGCCGAATTCCACGGCGCCACCGGCGGAGACCTCACCGTCTTTGAAACCGCCGACCGGTTCGCCGGCGTCGCCGGACTGGCGCCCGTTCCCAGGGACTCCGGCCGCATCAGCGGCAACCACCACCGCCCCCGCCGCTACGACAGACGGCTGCTGCGCGTCTTCTACCTCTCCGGCCTCTCGGCCCTGAAATCCTGCCCCGCCTCCCGGACCTACTACGACCGCAAACGCGCCGAAGGAAAAACCCACATCCAGGCCATGCTCTCCCTCGCCCGGCGCCGCCTCAACGTCCTGTGGGCGATGCTCCGAGACGGCACCACCTACACCCGGCTCCCCGCATCGGCGCCACCATTGGCCGTCTGACCGAGTCGGTCCCGCCCCGAAATCAGCGCCGCAGACTCAAGCGGCACCGTTTTTCTCCACGATTTCCGAGGTATGGCCCCCTCGAGGCGGTATTGCCGGCCTGGGTTGCTATCCCGTCCGACAAACCCGGGATCGGACCCGTGGCGGAGCGTTATCTATGTGACCGATAAATGACACCCCTGCGGAATACTGCGCGCTGGACATCCCGCGAGGAATGAGTCAAGAATGAGCCGGCGGGTGTCGGCGAAACTCCCTGTGCTCCCGGCCGGGCTCGTCCAGCCCGGCGGATCCGATCGTTGGAGGCAGGATATGAAGGCTGTGGTTGTCGGGGCGGGCATTGCGGGCCTCGTCGCGGCCCGCCAGCTCGGTTTGGCCGGGTGGAACGTCGACATCCTCGAGAAGTCAGCAGCTCCGCGCCCCGATGGCTACATGATGGACTTCTTTGGTCCGGGCGTGGAGGCGGCGGAGAGGATCGGCCTCTACCCGCGGCTCGCCGCGGTGGCCTACCACGTCGAGGCCGCCGAATATGTCGATGCAACAGGACACCCCACCTCCAGCCTCGATTACGACCAGTTCGCCCGGCTTGCCGGCGGCAAGGTCCTGAGCCTGCTGCGTCCCGACATGGAGCGCGCCGCCCTCGCTGCGCTCGACGACGTCGCCTCCGGCCGGGTGCGAATCCGTTACGGGGCGCCGGTATCCCAGGTATGGACGGACGTCGACGGCGTGCGGGTCGCCGTCGATGGCCCGCCGGACGTGACGGTCGCCGCGGACGTCCTCGTCGGCGCCGATGGTATCCATTCCGGAGTGCGCGCCCAGGTCTTCGGCCCCGAAGAGGAGTACCTGCGCCCCCTGGGCATGCGGGCTGCCGCGTTCATTGTGACCGAACCGGTCCTGAATGCCCGCTTCCGGGACCGGTTCGTCCTCACCGACAGCATCGACCGGATGGCCGGGCTCTACAGCCTCCGCTCGGACGAGGTGGCGGCATTCATGGTCTACCGGGATGCCACAGCCGCGCCAGGGCACCAGCGCTCCGAGAGTCCGCGGGAGCGGCTGCGCCGCGAGTTCGCCGGGCTCGGCGATGCGGTCGACCGGCTGCTGGAGCTGTGCCCCGAGCATCCGTACGACGATGTCGTCGCGCAGATTGTCATGCCGGGCTGGCAGCGGGGGCGGACCGTTCTCGTGGGGGACGCCTGCGGGGCCGTGTCGCTTCTCGCGGGTCAGGGCGGCTCGCTCGCCATCGCCGGTGCCGCGTTGCTGGGGGACGTCCTGGGACCGGTCGACTCACCTGAGGGGATCGGCCCGGCCCTCGCCGAATTCGAGCGTCGCTGGCGACCCGTGGTCGAGGAGGCACAGGCGGCCGGGAGGCGCACCGCGTCATCGTTCTTACCCGCAAACAGGACCCAGCGCCTCCTGCGTCGGTGGATCATACGGGCCACCCATCTGCCGGGAATCGACCGGCTGGTGGCCCGCCAGATCGTGGGCAGAATCGCCAAATAGGCCGCGACCGGCATCGGTCGTCCAGAAGAGCGTCGGGAATCGGCCGAGAGCTGCCTTGGAATGCTCCGCGTCGCGGTGGTGGCCAGCATCGTGCCTCAGCACAACCCGCCCTGCCGTTACTGCACCGGAACTAAGGTGGGGAACAAGCGCCACTGCGGAGTCGTTGCACTCGGGACGACAACCAGGGAACGAGGAACGGATCATGACCGCTGATTATGATGAACTGCGCACCGACGTTAAGGAAACGCAGGATAAGTCCCTTGAGGCACTAAAGTCCGCCAACGCCCCTGACGCGCTCAGCGTGGTCCGGGAACTCGACGCACCCGATGATGCTGACGCTCTCGGCGTTCCGGGCGGCGAAATCGTAGCTGAGGAACTCACCGTTCAGGTCGTCCCCCAAGCCACGGACGAGTTTACGTGCCACTCCTGCTTCCTGGTCCGGCACCGCTCCCAAATGGCCCGGGAACACGACGGTCACCAATATTGCCTGGAATGCGAAGGCTAACCGCCCCGTTCGGCGTTCGAGCACCAATCCCGGACACCACGCCGGAGCCCGCCGATGGTGAAGGCGCTGACCATTGCCGGTTCTGTTGCTACCAGATGGCCGAGCACCACGAAGAAAATGATGACAGCCAGGACCTTCGTCGGCCCGTCCAGCCGCCGGGCCAGTACTTCAGCTCGGCGAAGCCTGCCGCTTCCCGCAGATGCACCCGAGGCCTCGGCACTGGGCCTCCGCTTGCAGCACCTCAGATTCGCTGAGGCGGTTTCTGCGCAGTTGGGCATGCTGCAGTTCTCCAAAAACAACGAGTGCCACGGGCTTGGATGTCACAGCAGACCTGTCCCCGGGCACATGCGAGGACGCCCACGCGACGACGAACTGCAGGCCCGCGAGCAGCGCCAACGCCGTCAGACCCTCAAAAAGGCAACGTCAGAACTGAGCAGGATCGTCGCGAGCGAGGATCCCCAGACGACCGTCACAATGAAATCGAACGCGTCCAACTGCCCAACGTCCTCTTGCCCGAAACCCGCAGGACCACCACCAGGGCAGCATGCGAAACTGACCCGATGATCAGGGCACGGAGAATATCCGCCCAGGAATCAAACCACGTACGTTTCATGCTCCTTCGATAAGGGAGTCCGGCTGATAGCAGGGACAGGGCAACGTCGTTGACAGTACGCTGGGTATTTCCGGTTCGGTTAGCTGCAAGCCTAAGGACGGTAGGAGGGGAATTGACTCGCCCGTCGATAGGTCGTTTTTGTCCAGGAAGAGCAGGAGCTTATGACTGAAGCGCCTTCACTACAGGCGGACCGCTGCTGATGAACGGGCGGGCCGCGCACTTGCTGGATGCGCTGCGGAGCCAGTTATGGCCTCTCCCGGCGTTGGCGGTTGCCCTCGCCGTGGCGCTGGGTGTGGCGTTGCCTGCTTTGGATTCCGCTGTCGATGGCCAGCTGCCCGGGAATGTCGGTGTATTTCTCTTCAGCGGAGGCCCGGAAGCGGCCAGATCGGTCCTGCAAGCCATCTCGGGGTCCCTGATCACGGTGACGTCGCTGACCTTCTCGCTCACCGTGGTCACGCTGCAGCTGGCCAGCAGCCAGTTCTCGCCGCGGCTGCTGCGGACTTTCACTTCGGACCGGTTCGTGCACGGAACGCTGGCCCTCTTTCTGGCATCCTTCGCCTTCGCGCTGACCGTCCTGCGCAGCGTCCGGGACGAAAGCAACGGAAACACCGCCTTCGTACCGGAAATTTCGGTCACCCTCGCGTTCGCCCTTGCCATAGCCAGCGTCGTCGGGCTGGTGCTTTTCCTGGCGCATCTCACCCGGGAAATCCGTGTGGAAACCATGATGCGCAAGGTCAACGGGGAAACCCGGGAGACCATCGACCGGGTCTTTCCCGAGGACCGCCCAGGACGCGGGCCCGAACCCGTCCCGGCGTCCGGCGCCTTCCTCATCAAATCCAGCTCCTCAGGCTTCCTGACCTCGCTGGATAAAGGCGCACTCCTGCAGGCCGCGGAAGATTCCGGTGCCGTGGTACGGATAGACCGGGAACCGGGCATCTCCCTGGTGGAGGGCGTTCCCTTCGCTACCGCCTGGCCGGCCGATCCGGGAGGAATATTAGGACACGAGGCCCGCGAGAAGCTGACCAAAGATGTCAATGCCGCTGTGGCAACAGGGTATGAACGCACCAACGTCCAGGACGTCGGGTTCGGGTTCCGGCAACTCGTTGATGTCGCCGCGCGGGCACTCTCGCCGGGCATCAACGACCCCACCACGGCAGTGCACGTCATCGGGCACCTCTCGGCCCTGCTGTGCCGGCTGGCGGGAAGGAACCCCGGCCCGGAGCACGTGACCGACGACGACGGGCGCGTCAGGGTGGTGCTGTCACTTCCCACGCTCCGGGACCTGCTCGACATGGCGATGAACCAGCCCCGGCAATACGGCGCCGGGGACGCGGCCGTCGCGGACCGCCTCCTGGGGCTCCTTCACGAACTTGCATGGTGCGACCCGAAGGGCCAGTACCGGACGGAAATCCTGGACCACCTGGGCCGCATGCGCAACGCCATCGGCGCCGCGGATTACTCGGCACCCGAACGAAAGAGCCTGCTGGACAAGGCCGACTCCATCGGAACCCGGCAGCCATAGAACCGGCAACCCAACGGGGTTCTTCCGTGGCAAAAGTAATACACGTGTGACCAACCGGATGGAGATCCGAAGAAAGGCTCGTAGACGTGTCCAGCAGGAAGTGGGGATGGCCGCGCTGAGTTGGCCTTCGCTTGGGATGCTTCGCTGCCTCGTTTCGCTGCGAAGCGCTTTCGTGTGTTTCCTCGCGGCTCTTCTCCTCACGGGGGCCGCCTCGTACACCCACGGCAGCCGGTACGCCATCGTTGGACACAGCCCCTTTCAGTCAGTGGGGGCCCCATCACCCGGCCCTGAAGGAGTTGAGGCAGGGGCTCTTCCGTCGGCAACTTCACCCGGCCCGGGTGAGATGCGGTCGTCGGCTTCTCAGACTGTCCGCGTGGTCCATCAGGCAGGCCCCTGTGGTGACCCCGAGTCGATGGAGCGGGACTGCTGCGAACGGAGGCAGGCTCCGCGCGGCGAGCCGGCCCCGCTGAAGACAGGGGCGGTGGACCCGCCCGCTTTGCTCCAGCGGCAGCCCGGTGCAGGACTTCTTTCCAGCGCTGTCCCCCGGAGCCGGATCTTCCGGCGCTCACGGTGGTTCAGCTTTCCATCAGCAGGACGTAACACGGCTCGCCGTTGCAATGCACCACCACCTGGCTGAATAGACCTGGAAAAGAGAAACCAATGACACATGTACAGTCCATGCTGGACGCCCACCCTCTGGGCACGGGGAGCGTCGATAAGGCCAAACTAGTCGAATGCATCCAGGCATGCTTTGAGTGCGCCCAAACGTGCACTGCGTGCGCCGACGCCTGCCTTAGTGAAGAGATGGTCGCCGAGCTAACCAAATGCATCCGCACCAACCTCGACTGCGTCGACATCTGCGTGGCCACCGGAAAGATCCTCTCCCGCCATCCGGGCCACAACGCTGATATCACCCGTGCGGTGCTCCAAGCCTGCCGCACCGCATGCAGGGCCTGCGCCGATGAATGCGGGCAACACGCCTCGATGCACCGCCACTGCGAGGTGTGCGCTGAAGCCTGCCGTCGTTGTGAGCAGGCCTGTGCCGACCTCCTCGCATCGCTGGGCTGAATACGGGAGCCGGCCATGGCACAGCTAAAGAGAGCAGCACCAGAGCGGCTCCCAGCAGATCCGCTGCTGCGGCGAATGCTGGCCACACACATTCACTGCGGGGAGGTGATGCAGTTGGTCGCCCCAGGGCAGACGCCCTCCGTTGGATTGCCGGAAGGGAAGAACGACGGCGGCCTCCTCACCTACCGGTGCGCCTGCGGTTTCAGTTTCGACCGGAGACAGGACTGACACCGGACGTCCGCAAATCGGCGGCAGGCCGGGGGCTGAGACAAACTTCCCGGCGTGTTCAAAGGTCCTCCATCCGTGGGTGCCCGGGCATGTGAAAATTCTGGAGTTAAGGCGGTTTTTCGTGTGGGTAATTGACCGGAAGGGGAGCTTTGTGGCGAGATGCCGTGGTCCTGGAGTTTTCTCACGCTGAGGCTGCAAGTGAAGGGTTTGTCCATGCGGCTGGGGGTCGCGGATCAGGATGAGGGCTCCGGGCACCGTGGCGCCGCGGACACTAGGCTGGCGGTATGGGACAACGCACGGTGCTGATCTGCGGGGCAGGGATCGCCGGCCCCACCCTGGCGTACTGGCTTGCCCGCCACGGCTTCCAGCCGACGGTGGTCGAACGCGCCCAGGGATTGCGCTCCAGCGGCAGCCCGGTGGACGTGCATGGCGGGGCCACCGAGGTGGCCCGGCGGATGGGCATCCTGCCGCGCCTGCGCGATGCCGCCACCCAGGCGCCGGGCCTGACTTTCGTGACCCCATCCGGGCGTCGGGTCGGCCCGCTGCGGCTCGGCCGGCCCCGCGGCGACGACCTCGAGGTACCCCGGGCTGACCTCGCGGCGATCCTTTGCGAGGCTGTAGGAGACGATGCCGAGTTCCTGTTCGGGGACTCGGTCACCGCGCTGGACGCGGATGACGGCGGTGTCGACGTCACCTTTGAGCGCGCGGCCCCGCGCCGGTTCGACCTGGTGGTCGGCGCCGACGGACTGCACTCCACGGTGCGGGCTCTGGTGTTCGGCCCCGAAACCGTTTTCGTCCGGCATCTCGGCCTTTACGTCGCCACGCTATCGCTCGGCCGCCCCGCAGCCGACCCCGGAACGGTGGTCATGTACAACCAGCCGGGCCGGTCGCTGACCATCCATCCCGTCCGCGGAACCGCCGGGGCCGGCTTCATCTTCCGAGGCCCGCCCGGCCTGGACTACCGCGAGATCCAGGCCCAGCAACGGATCGTTCTCGAGACCTACACCGCGCACGACTGGCCGGTGCCTGAACTGCCCGACCTGTGGGAGCAGGTGAGCGCCGCCGAGGACCTGTACTTCGACGCCGTCAGCCAGGTCCGGCTGCCGGGCTGGTCCCGGGGACGGGTAACCCTGCTCGGCGACGCCGCGTCCTGCGTAGCTTTGTTCGGCGACGGGTCCAGCCTCGCCATGACTGGGGCCACCACCCTCGCCGGAGCCCTGGCCGGCACCCCCGGTGACCCCACCACCGCGCTACGCGGTTACGAATCACGCCACCGCAAGCTGGCCAACTCCGGCCAGCGCGGCCACGTCCTGGCCGCCGCGCTGCTCGTCCCCGCGACCCGAACCGGTCTTACTGCCCGCAACCTCACCGCCCACCTACTGCCTCAATGAGCACCGAAACCAGCGCGGGCCGCCGCCAACTGGAAACTCCCGCAAAGGCGCCCCGGCTGGCCGCATGAGAAAGTTGTCCGTGCCGAGGCGATCCGGGACTGAATTCGTCGCCCGGACGTGACCCAGCCACAGCCTTCCGCGCGGCGCCAGCACTGGGACTTACCCGACAGAGGACGCGGGCTTGCGGGAGGAGTACCCTGTGAATATCCGTCCGGCACGGACGGACGCCTTCGGTGTTAGGGGATGAAAATCGTGGCTGCTGATCCAGCGCCGGGTCCATCAACGGGGCCGCACCCCGCCTCGCGTCCGGTCAACAAATCTGCCCCTTCCAAGCCAAAACGCCCACCCGGGAAACCGTCCCAGCACGGGGGTGGGACCACGGACGTGACGCGGGCGGGGATGATCTGGGTTGCCGTCAGTGCGGGTCTAGTTCTTCTGGTGTTGCTGATCATCTTCATCCTGCAGAACCAGGATCGCGTGACCGTGAACTTTTTTGGCGCCGCGGGGGAGCTTTCCCTGGGTATGGCGCTGTTCATCGCGGCAGTGGCGGGCGGGATCCTGGTCGCGATCGCCGGGGCAGCGCGGATCCTGCAGCTGAGGAAGCAACGACGCCACCCGCCCGCCGGGCCTCCGGCCTCCTCGGCGACCGGCACACCGCCGGGGCCCGCCACCACCGGCCGGCACGAACCAACGCCCGGGCTGTGATTCCGCGGCGCTAGTCGGGACGGCGCCCAACTTCCTCAGCCGCCGAGCGGGCCTTGGTCAGCAAGAACGCAAAGGGCCTCGCTGCACTCGGACAGCACAAGCATTTCTTGACCTTTTTTGCTGGTGTCCCGTGGATCGTACATGTCCGCTCCACCGGCTCAACCGTCCTGCGGCCGGCCGCGCAGCGGACGTTTCGTGTTCGGCGCTGCGCTTATTTGCTCACACAACCCGCCCGCTGCTTGCCCTTCGGGTTGCCCCGGTTCCGTCGGGCACAGCTACGCGATGCTCCGCCAGCTGGCAAAAAACATGGTGGGGAAGAGGGGTAGCCGGTACGCCAGGCACCCGCCCCGCCCGAGCGAAACGGAGCATCACCTCATGAGCACAGCAACCATGCCCCACGCCGTCACCGGCGACACCGCAGAGCCGGTGGCCGCACCGGTCCTCCCCGCCGACAACCGGGCAGGAGACGGGTATGACTGGATGGAAACCCTCGAAGGCACCGCCTGGTCCGTGTCCGCTCCGGCCCCTCTAACGTGAAATAGGGTCTCCCCGTGGTCTTCCCGGTTATCGTCGTTTGCGCCGGGTGTTCAGGTCGGTCCGCCACCGGCGTAGGAACAGCAGTGTTTTGATAAGGGCTGCCGCGGCTGGTGCGCGCAGGCGGGCCCGGGTGTCGGCGATCGCGGCGTGCCATACCCCGTCCGAGTAGGTGGGGTAGGGGTGCGTGGCTGCGGCGATGTCGGAGGTCCTAAGCCGGTGTTCCATGGCCAGGACGACCTCGGCCAAGGATTCCCCTGCCCGCGCCCCGACGATGGTGGCGCCCAGGATGTGCCCGCGCTGGTCCGCGATCAGCCGGGTGAAGCCGTCCGTGGTGTTGTCGGTGACGGCCCGGTCCACGTGGGTGTGGTGGATGGTCCGGACATGGGCGTCCGTCCCGGTGACGCCAGTTGTGCCGACGGCGGCGAGTTCGGGAGATGTGTAGGTTACCCGGGGCACGACCGGGCTGATTTTGCTGGCCAGGCCAAGAACAGCGTTACGGGCGGCGATGCTGGCGTGTACTCCGGCGACGTGGGTGAAGCGGGGATGGGCGGTGACGTCACCGGCGGCCCAGACGGACGGGTTCGTGGTCCGCATCCTGGGATCGGTGATGATCTGGCCGTGGGCGTCGGTGGAGATGTCCAGATGTTCGAGTCCGAGCCCGGCTGTGCGCGCCGTGCGGCCGGCCGCCAGCAGCACGGTGTCGGCGGTGACGACCGTGCCATCTCCCAGTTCCAGGCGGGAACCGGGTTTAGCGGGGCTGATCCGTTCCACCAGGGTGTGTTCCAGTATCCGGACGCCGTCCGCTTCCAGGCTGTTCTTGATGAGTGCGGCCGCCTCCCGGTCTTCTTTGGGCAGGATCGTTGACCGGATGATGAGCGTCACCTTGGAGCCGAGCCGGGCGAACGCCTGGCCCAGCTCACAGCCAAGCGGGCCGCCGCCGATAACAACCAGCCGGGCCGGGATCGCGGGGAGGTCCCAGACGGTTTCGGACGTCACCACGCCGGCGGCCGCGAGCCCGGGAATCTCGGGGATGTGCGGGGCCGCCCCGGTGGCGATGAGAGCCTGCCGGAATCTGATTGTCCGGCCGTCAACGGTGGCCACGCCGGGAGCCTCGAATCTGGCGGCGCCCCTGATGAACCGCACCCCGGCGGCCTCCAGGGCCTCCGGGGAATCCACCGGTTCGATGGCGGCGATGGCATCCCGGATCATGGTGCGGACGAGGGAAAAGTCCGGGTCCTGTCCGGTGAGCATTGCCCTGGTGCGGGTCGTGGCGGCTGCGGCCAGGAGTGCCTTGGACGGCACACAGCCGGTCCACAGGCAATCACCGCCTGTCCGGTCGCGTTCAACGAGCACCGTGCGGGCGCCGACGCCGGCGGCCGTCATCGCGCCGACAAGCCCGGCGGTGCCGCCGCCGAGGACCAGCAAATCAACGATCCCGTCCCTGTCCGCCATGTCTGTGCCCTCCGTCGTCGGGTATGTTGGCACCCAAGCCTGCCACCATCGTCAGCGTGCGTGGCCAACTGGAACGGGAGGGCACCGTCAAAGACAAGTACAACATCTATGCGCCGGTCTACGATGTGCTCTCCGGCGAGTTCGCCGTGTACCGGGCAGGACGGATCCTGGGCATAGACGCCCTCGACCCCAAGCCCGGGGATCAGATCCTGGACATCGGCTGTGGGACCGGCCTGAACTTCCCGCTCCTGCAGGACAGGATCGGCCCCGCTGGGACAATCATCGGCATCGACCGCAGCCCCGGAATGCTCCGCCAGGCACAACGCCGCGCCACGCACCACGACTGGGACAACGTCATCCTCGTCCAGGCCGACATGACCAGCCTCGACGCCCGGACCGTCACGGCCCGGATCCGGGACCAGGGCGGGGCAGCCGCCTCGGACGGCGCCCTCGCCACCTACTCCCTCTCCCTGATGCCGGCCTGGCGGTGCGCCTGGACAAATATCCCCGGCCTCCTCCGCGCGGAGGCACGCGTCTGCGTCGTGGACATGCAGGCGCCGGCCGGACGGGCACGCTGGCTGGCGCCGCTCGCCCGCCTTGCCTGCAGGATTGGCGGAGCCGATATCCTTGCCCACCCCTTCCAGGCCGTGGAGGAGGACTGTGCGGGCGTCCTCAGCCGGTCTGCCCGGGGCGGGCATCTCCAGATCCGCGCCGGGACCCTGCAGCCCCGCCACGACTAGCGCGGCCGGGCTCAGGGCCCGGCGTGCGTTCGGGCCGTTCGGCGGTCGCGGATCCCGGCGGACCGGCGGCCGGGCGCGGGGGTGGGGGTGCGCCCGAGGGATGGACCCGGCGCTGAATCAGCAGCCACGTTTTTCATCCCTAACACCGGAGCAGTCCGCTCGTGCAGGACGGATATATCACAGGCTTCTCCTACTGGAAGCCTGCGTCCCCTGCCCGGTATGGCGCAACGGTACGCGGAGTCCGGGCATGCGGTTGTGACCGTTTTCAAGCCGGTCTCCAGGATATGGACGTCTTCAGATGGCAGTCCCGCCGTCTTTTGTTCCGTCACTTTTCAGCTGACCGGCTAGGCCGTTTTCCTCCTTGTCGTCCGCGACGACGTCATGGCTTCTTCGCGCTATCGGTCCCTTGTCAGCCCTGCTGTTCAGGGAGTGGTCGGCCGAAATCCTGGCCGACGCCCGTGCCGTCACAGCGTCTTTGATAGTGATTGCCCTGGTTGACCGTCCGGCATTGCGGCCCCCTATATCGGCAGTCACAGCCCGCGTGTTCTGGACTTCTCTGGCGTCCCGGTGATGGCCGGACCCCTGCCGGGGCGGGCAGCGTGAGCGTTCCACGAGCCGGCCACCCGTGCGGGACAGTGCCGGGCGTTCCTCAGGCGCTGGTTTGGTTCACACTGCACCGCTTGCCGGGTCGCGTTTCTGGTGCCAGACAAAGGCGAGTCGCAGAATGGTGACGGATGTGAGGGATACGCCGATGAGCAGCAGCGTGGCCTGGTCGCGGATGATGAGCTGGATCACCAGGACGACCAGAGCGCCAAGGCAGGCCAGAAACCCCGTACCGCTGACCAGCCGTGGCCAGAACCCCGCCAGGACCCGGCAGGCGAGGAGGTTCGTGGCTCCGAAGACGGCCAGGAAGACCGCCGATCCGAAGGTCAGCAGGGCAGTGATGTCCGGCAGCATGGCGAAGGCCGCACCGAACACCGCCAAGAACACGAGCGCGGTGACGGGCAGACCGGCCCGGCTTCTTGCGAACGCTGCCGGTAACTCGTTCGCCAACGCGATCTCGTGCATCTGGCGTGCCGTCGAGAACAGGGTGGCGTTGATCGCAGAACTCGCCGCCAGAAGCGCGCCCAGGCTCGCGATCCAGTACCCAGCCGGCCCCAGGGCCGCCTGGCCGGCCGCGGCGAACGCGACTTCCTTCTGGGCAACGATGACCTCGTCGCTGACAAGCATCTGAGAGCCGATCGTCACAGTGACATACACCAGCGTGACAATCGCGACCGAGAGGTAGAGTGCCCGTGGCAGTGTCCAGCGCGGCCTTACGAGGTCATCGTAATCGTAGGAAAGCAGCTCGAACCCCTCGTAGGCGACGAAGATCGATGCCGATGCCACGATGACCCCCGCCAGACCCTTGTCATCCAACGGGGCAAGCCGTTCCGGGGAAAAGTGCGCGAACCCGATGGCGGAGATCAGGGCCAGAACCCCGACCTTGATCAGGACCACGAGGTCCTCCGACAGCGCCGATGCCCCCACCCCGCGAAGGTTGATCCCCAGAAAAACCAGCAGGATCAGGACAGCGAAAACGTTCGCGAATGCCCCCGGCAAACCAAAAGCGTGCGCCGCGTAGTGGCCGAAAGTGAACCCGTAGACCCCTAAAGCGATCAGATAACCGAACATCAGCAGCCACGAGATGTAGGAGCCGGTGCGCGGGAACCCGGCATTGTGCAGGTAAACGAAGAGGCCGCCCGAGCGGCCGGCCCTAGCCGAGAGCGCCGCGAAGGAATGCGCGGTCACCATGGCGATGGCCCCGCCGATCACGAAGCTTCCGACGGCGAGGTGGCCGGCAAGTGCGACGGTCACACCCAGGACGCTGAAGATCCCCCCGCCGATCATGCCCCCGACCGCCATCGCCACCGCATCACGCAGGCGGAGCCTGCCCAGACCCTTGTCCCGGCGCGCGGCCGTCCTGGGATGAAAAGCCGACTTGGGTCCTTCAGATCCCGTATTCACATCACGCGCCCATCTTTATGACAACGTCGGCGAGTATCCGCGTCTGTGCCGACCTTAACACTGACCCGGAAGGTCACAGACACCAAGGGTCCAGGCTTCTCAGGGAGGCTCGCCAGGGAAAGGACAGACAGATGACCAGTACGGGTTCGTTCGCGATTGTGGTTGGTTTTGACGGTTCCGAACATTCTCACAACGCATTGAGGTGGGCCAAGGACGAGGCCCGCCGGCGCAACGGCCAGCTCCGCCTGATCAGGGCCTGGAGCAAGCCTCCAATGGCGTGGTACCCGGCGGTACTGGAAACGGCCGCCGGCGAAATCGCGGCGGAAGATTCCCCCAACAAATCGCTGGGATGCTGCAGGCTGAGGCGCTGAAGTCCGCTGCCGGTGAGGGCGTGGCCGCCACCGGGCAGGTCGTTCACAGTGATTCACCGGCGTCAGCGATACTCGACGCAGCCCAGGACGCGGGTTCGACCCAGGTCATCAACCATGCACCATGTCCGGTCCTGGTCGTCCGGCCGAAGGCCCCCGTGAGGGGTGATCGTGGACAATCGGCCCGGATTGCTACGTTGCCAAGACCCCGGCACGGCATGTGGCGGCCCGTCAACAGTATGACTGCCTGACCTCCACTGAACGGGCGTGCTGCGGTTCTAGTCGGGGGAGCATTACGGTGTTGGGGGAGGGTGATTCTCGAATTGCCTGGCGACGATGACGTCGGTCGAGGAATGGGCGAGGATGGACAGCACAATGACCAGCGCCACGAGATGAAAGAGCTCATCGGAGCTCTCCACACCTGATTCGAGGACGAGAAGCCCGTACACCACAGAGGCGAACCCTTTGGGACCGAACCACATCGCCGCCAGTTGCTCTTTGGCCGGCAGCCGTGTGCCGAGGAACGAAACCAGCAGAGCCAGCGGGCGGGCCGCGACGATGGCCAGGATTGCGAATACCCACCCGGTCCACGCGATCTCTCCGAACAGGAACGTGGGAGTGATCAGCGCCCCAAAGACCAGGATCGCGGCCAGCTTAAGCAGTTCCGACACCAGTTCCCCGAACTGTTCGAATTCCTCCCGGAAACCCGGGCCTGCGGTGGCCACGGTGATGCCGGCCGAGAACGCTGCGAGGAAGAGGTTGGCTCCGGTCACCAGGCAGATGGCAAGTACGAGCAGGCCGATGGATACCGCCACCAGCGGTTGCAGTCCTTTCGTTGCCAGCAAAAAGGGAAGCCGCTCCAGCCAAATGACTATCAGCGGCACGAGAACTCCGATAAGCAGGCCCAGAGCGATTTCTTCGGCCAGGACCCCGATCCCGACGTCCGTTCCGCCACCGAGGGCCAGCAGCACAAGGACTACGGGCAGGGCCAGCCCGTCATTGAGTCCTGACTCGACGTTGAGGAGGTGGCGTAAGCGCCCCGGAACTTCCTTGCGCCCCACAATGGCGGCCGCGAACACCGGATCGGTCGGTGCCAGCACTGCACCGAGCAAGAAGCACGGAAGCCAGGGAAGACCTGCAATGTAATGGGCCAGCAGCGCGGTGACAAGAAGTGTCAGTGGCAGCCCGAGCAGCAGTGCCCGGCCAGGCAAACGCCAGGCGCTTCGAAGGTCCGACAGTCCCACTTTCATTCCGTCGGTAAACAGGACGGAAAACAGGGCCAGCTGGGCCAGAACCCCCACCACCGGATCCCCGGGCTGTATGGGAACGACGCCAAGCATGCCCTGGCCCAGGACAAAGCCGCCGAGAAGAAACAGTACCGCGGTGGAAAGCACCGTTCGGCTGGCGCGTTCGGAAATGAGAACGCCGAGTACCAGCAGCACCGCGAAAGCGAGCGTGAGCATCGGGATCATCCGCATCCCCCCGTCTGCTTGCGTGCGTCAGAATTCAGGAGCGAAACTGCTTTGGCGCCAGGAATCAGGTGGCGCTCCTGGGCCGGACGATCAGGACGGGGCAGGGCGCATGGTGGGAGACCTGGCCGGAGATTGATCCGATCAGGAGCCCGGCGAAACCTCCGTGGCCGCGGGATCCCACGATGAGAAGGTCCGCGTCTTTCGCCGCATCCAGCAACGCAATCGCGGGGGAATCCCGAACTACTTTTCCGGCGATGTCCATGCCGTCAGCGGCGACGGCTTTCAGTGCGTCGGCTTGGACACGTTCAGCGGCGTGAAAGGAGTCGTCGATACCGCTGTCTTCTACCGTGGATGGCACAGGAGGATAGTGCCAGGCGGTGATGACCCGGACCTTTCCGTGGCGCAGGCGCGCTTCGTCCACGGCCCAGTGAAGTGCGGCCAGCGACTGTTCGGAACCGTCGACACCGACCACGATCAGGAATGTACCGGTCCCGTTCATTCTTCTGTCCTTTCGCGTCCCAGCAGCCGACGGCCCTGGGCAGTGTCAGTCTGTGCCCGTCGTTGGCGAGTGGTCAAGGCTGTCTTCTGGGCCGCCCCTTGCAGGCCGCGGCTGAAGGCCGCTCATTCGAAGCAGCCGGACCGAGGTCCGTGCGAGTGACTCGTTCAGCCGGCGTCCACAACGCTGCAGCCTCACGGTGCCAGGCATCGCCGGGATCATGGCTGCCCCGGCAGGGATCCGGGCCGGTGGGGGCAAAGTTCCGGGGATGGCGTCACGCACTCATGTGGTCCACCGATCCGGACTCGGAGTAAACCCTTGGCCGTATAGTCTTGATCCGGCTCTTCCACCGCTCTCCAGGACCAGCCCGACGGTGAGTGCGTGCCGCGAAGAGGAATCGATCACAGCCCGGCACGCACGATTATTCAGGTCCGGCCCCTAAGCCTTTGAATGAACTCGTCAGCCTGGGCCAGGTTCCGGACCATCTTGGCCCGTTGATGCACGGCCTTGTCCAGGAATTTCGCCAGCGTGCCGGATCCCTCGGAGACCGCGCTGTCCGGCGTTGCCAGGATGCCAAGGATGTCAGCCATTTCCTCCAGCGAGAAGCCCAGGGGCTTCATCTGTTTAATGACCATGAGGCGTTCGAAATCGTCCTCCGTGTACACCCTGAAGCCGCCGCCGGTCCGGGACGTGGCCGGGAGCAGCCCGACTTCGTCGTAGTGCCGGATCGTCCGCAGGGACAGCCCGGTCCTCTCGGCCAGTTCACCGATGTGCATGGTGTTGGTGCTGCTGGTCTTCGCCGTCATCAGCGCCTCCGTCCTGTTCTGATTTAAACACTACCATCACGTTAGGGTAGGGTTTAGCTGGTGGGTGAGACCTTCAAGACTGATTCCCCCTCTTTCCGGCGCGGCGTTGCGCCCCTCATTCATTAGCAAAACGAAGCCGCTCACGCGCGCTGACCATGAACGGAGCCAGCAATGGCCGTAAAACCAGCCATGAATACCCCGGCATTCACCCCTGAACAGCTTCAATCCGTGCGGGAAACCCTGATGTCCCCGCGGAGGCTCAAAACCGAGGTCCTCGCCGGACTCGTCGTCGCGCTGGCCCTCATCCCGGAAGCCATCGCCTTCTCCATCATCGCCGGCGTCGACCCACGGATCGGTCTGTTTGCGTCCTTCACGATGGCCGTCACGATTTCCTTCGTCGGCGGCCGCCCGGCCATGATTTCCGCCGCCACCGGCGCGATTGCCCTGGTCATTGCCCCGCTGGTCAAATCCCACGGCGTGGACTATTTCGTCGCCGCCGTCATCCTCGCCGGCATCTTCCAGATCATCCTCGGCCTGTCCGGGGTCGCAAAGCTCATGCGGTTCATTCCCCAATCAGTCATGGTCGGCTTTGTCAACGCCTTGGCCATCCTGATCTTTATGTCCCAGGTCCCTGAGTTGATCAGTGTTCCCTGGCTCGTCTACCCGCTCCTGGCCCTGGGCCTGGTGATCGTCTTCGGCCTCCCGAAGCTGACCAAGGCCGTTCCGGCCCCGCTGGTCGCCATCGTGGTCCTGACGCTGATCACTGTCCTGGCCGCCGTCGCTGTCCCCACCGTGGGAGACAAGGGGGACCTGCCCGATTCCCTGCCGACGCTGTTCATCCCCAATGTGCCGTTCAGCCTCGAAACCCTCCAGGTCATCTTCCCCTTCGCCCTGGCGATGGCGTTCGTCGGGCTCCTGGAGTCCCTGATGACCGCGAAGCTTGTCGATGATGTCACCGACACCCGCTCCCACAAGACCCGCGAGGCCTGGGGCCAGGGTGTCGCGAACATCGTGACCGGGTTCTTCGGCGGCATGGGCGGCTGCGCGATGATCGGCCAGACCATGATCAACGTCAAAGCCTCCGGCGCCCGGACCCGGATCTCCACCTTCCTCGCCGGCGTGTTCCTGCTGATCCTGGTGGTGGCCCTGGGCGGCATCGTCTCGCTAATCCCGATGGCCGCACTGGTCGCCGTGATGATCTTTGTCTCCGTGGCCACGTTCGACTGGCACAGCATCCGCCCGCGGACCCTGAAAGCAATGCCCAAGAGCGAAACCATGGTCATGGTCGCCACCGTGATCGTCACCGTGGCCACCCACAACCTGGCCATCGGCGTCGGCGTCGGCGTGCTCGCGGCCATGGTGATGTTCGCCCGCCGCGTCGCCCACTTCGTCACCGTCGAACGTTCGGTCAAGACCATTGTCGGCCACGAAACAGCCACCTACGTCGTGGACGGCGAACTGTTCTTCGCCTCCTCCAACGACCTCTACACCCAGTTCGAATACGCCCTGGACCCGCAGCACGTGGTCATCGACATGCACGCCTCCCACCTCTGGGATGCCTCCACCATCGCTGCCCTGGACGCCATCACGGAGAAGTACCACCACCACGGCAAGGACGTGAAGGTCATCGGACTGAACGATGCCAGCACCCTGATGCGCGAACGCCTCGGAGGCAAGCTCGGCGCGGGCCACTGATCCGTCCAACGCAAGGCGAAGGCACTCTCCGGGTACCCGGAAGGTCCCTTCGTCGTGAGCTTCCTTTTAGTTCACCGGCCTCATCGGTGTCTGCCGTCACACCACCGGCCCGTCGGTGCCGGTCAGGTGCCGGTCTGGTTCCGCTCCTTCCGGTTCAGCTCTGCCATCAGGGAACGATTAACGGCGTGGGCAGCCTCCAAGTCCGTGGACAGGGCTGTGAGCTGGTGCTGCAACTGATGCATCTGTTGGAGTGCTTCGCTAGCCTGCCGGGACAGGGCGGCGGTTTGGTCTGTCAGTTCCTGGACGTGGAGTAATTGGGATTGGGCGTCCGTCCCGTCGATCTGGTCCCCGAGCAGTTCGGAAATGAGTTGGCGATGCTTGCGTATCTCGTGGCGGAGCCGCTGGTCTTCGTGGCGCAGGAGCTCGCGTTCGACGCTGAGCGAGCCGCCGGTTGAGTCCGTCGCCTTGGGATGTACTCCGCTGGTCAGTCGGGCTTTGGCGTTCCTGACTTCGCGCATGAGCGGTTCCTGCCGGACGAGCCAGGGGCTAACGCTGGCGCGGCGTGCAACCTCCGCGACCGTGATGGGCACGCGGCTGCGTTCCATGGCCTGAATAGTTGCAAGCACAGCTGGTCGTTTGCTCTTGCTCTCTCTTTTCCGCTGCCGGACCATGGAGGAGGGACGCGACCTCGCATCACTGCGACAGGCGGACCTGTCCTTATTGGGCTGGCGATAATCATTGGCTATGCGGCCGCGGCCATAGTCATCCGCTAGACCATAGGAAACCCGGCGCCGTCAGAACAGGTAGTACCGCAGGAGCAGGTAGGGCACGCAGAGCCCTATGGTGACGGCGGTGACCACCAGCCCGTATTTGGTGAACGTCCAGAACGAGATGGCGTGGTCGTAGCGCTTCGCTATCCCGATGACGACGACGTTTGCACTGGCTCCCACTGCGGTGGCGTTGCCGCCGAGGTCCGCACCGAGGGCCAGTGCCCACCAGAGGGGCTTGGCGGCGGCGCCGCCTGCCTGCACAAGGTCATGTGTAATCGGAGCGAGTGTGGCCACGTAGGGGATGTTGTCAATGATGCCGGACGCGAAAGCCGAGCCTGTGAGCATTGCGACGGCGGCGGCGTCGTAGTTGTCCCCGATGAGAGAAGCGACGGCCTCGCCCACCGCGTCGATGACTCCAAGGTTGACCAGGGAACCGATCATGATGAACAGGCCCGCAAAGAACAGCAGCGTCTCCCATTCGACGTCCCCGAACACTTTTCGCGGTTCAAGCCGGGCGAGCAGGATGAGGAGGCCTGCGCCGAGCATCGCGACCAGGGACGGTGCGAGCCCCAGCACCGGCCGGGCAACGAAACCGATCAGCACCAGGCCCACCACCACGAGCGATTTGATCAACAATGACTTCTCCCCCAGCGCCTCCTTCTCGTTCAGGGCCATGACGCGCGCGGCACGGTCCGGATGGAAACGGAAGGCTGAGCGGAACATCCAGCGGCACAGTCCGATGAAGACGACGAGGAGCACCGCGACGATCGGCGCGAGGTTGATGATGAAGTCGTTGAAGGTCAGGCCCCCGCGGCTGGCGATGATGATGTTGGGAGGGTCGCCGATGAGCGTCGCCGTGCCTCCGATGTTGCTGGCCATCACTTCCGCGATCAGGAAGGGAACGGGCGGTGCCGCGAGCCGTTCACACACCAGGAGCGTGACGGGGGCGGTGAGCAGCACCGTGGTGACGTTGTCCAGTAGTGCCGAGAGCACGGCGGTGATGACCACCAGGATCACCATGATCCGGAACGGGTAGCCCCGTGCCTTCTTCGCCGCCCAGATCGCGAGGAACTCGAAGAGTCCCGTCTGCCGGAGGATGCCGACAATAATCATCATGGCCAGCAGCAGGAAGATGACATTCCAGTCGATCCCGCTCTCCGGCGAAAAAAACATCCCCGTATCATTGGTGGCACCGATCAGAACCATCGCAGCTGCGCCGCCCAGCGCGGTGGTCGTCCGCGGCAGTTTTTCGGTAGCGATCAGAACATACGCTGTGAGAAAGACACCGAGAGCAAGAATGACCTGGACCGTCACTGCTCCTCGCTCCGTGAGTCAGGGCCGCCGGCGCCGGCCAGGACGGCCTTGATGACGGCGGGAAGCGTGACAAACATCGGGGTGTCCGGGGGTGAGTCGCGGACCAAGGCAATCTGGGTGCGGGCATCCACCATGCGCGCCGCGATCTCGACCAGGGTCGCGTCGGACTCGATGGAAAGGATCTTGCGGACGGCGACGCCCTCATCGTCAAGCATCTCCCCGACGGTCCGTTCTGCGAGGTATTCCCACAACTCGGCGGCCCCGGCCTCGTCGAACACGGCCGCCAGCGACACGTCATCCAGAAGGTAACCGGGCACCATGAGCCGCAGAACGTCCACGGCCGAGACTATCGCTGTGGGAACTCCCAGCTTGTTTGCAATAACCAGCCCCACCAGGCCGCTATCGGCGATCAGGCGTCCGGCTTCCACCGCATTGGTCTCGCGGCGCACAACGGGTAAAGCAACTTGCAGGTCGGCTGCGCGCACAGCGGCTCCTCATGCCTCGGGGGACAGAACGTAGTCCCATCCAACCACCGGTTTCCTGCGCGTGGTTGGGGTTTGTCGGCGTTTTCAGCGATCCGGCCATCTGCCGCATTCCCTTGTTCTGTAGGCACAGCCCTGGATGTGGTGTTGTCGCTGCCCTTCCAGAACTGCTCGCAGGCCGAACAGGGACTGCGCCGCCTGCTCAAGATGGGTGGCGCATGGCCGGATAACGACCTGGGAGCGGACGCCACGGCGCGGTTTCGGATGGTGAGGATCTCGCTTGTTGTAGCGGTTTCGCGCCGGGGATTCGAGAGAGATTTCTGTGAGTTTCCGCAGCTCAACTGCCGTTCAGAACAGGACAGGTTCCGGGTGGTGACGGTCGAGGCTGGGGTTTCGGTGCTCAGTGAGGCAGTAGGTGGGCGGTGAGGTTGCGGGCGGTAAGGCCGGTTCGGGTCGCGGGGACGAGCAGCGCGGCGGCCAGGACGTGGCCGCGCCGGCCGGAGTTGGCCAGCTTGCGGCGGCGCGATTCCGCCGCGCTAGTCGGGACGGCCAACTTCCTCAGCCGCCGAGCGGGCCTTGGTCAGCAAGAACGAAACGGGCCTCGCTGCGCTCGGGCACTACAAGCTCTTCTTTTCCTTTTTTGCTGCTGTCCGTTGGATCCTACGTGCCCGCTCCACCGGCTCAACCGTCCTGCGGACGGCCGCGCAGCCGATGGCCTGTGTTCGGCGCTTCGCTTATTTCCTCACACAATCCATCCGCTGCCTGCCCTGCGGGTTGCCCCGGCTCCGTCGGGCACAGCTACGCGATGCTCCGCCAGCAGGCAAAAACATGGTGGGGGAGGGGGAAGCCCGTTCTTCAGGCACCCGCCCCGCCCGAGCGAAACGGAGCATCACCTCATGAGCACACCAACCATGACCCGCACCGTCACCGGCGACACGGCCGAACCGGTGACCGCCCCGGTTCTTCCCGCCGATAACAGGGCAGGGGACGGGTACGACTGGATGGACACCCTCGCAGGCACGCCCTGGTCCGTGCTGCCGAACTGGGGCAGCGAGGGATGGGACGCCGGATCCTGGCCCTACATCATCCTCGCCGTCGCCCGCACCCGGGATAAGGACGGGGAACTCTTCGGCTACGGCACCTACGTCGAAGGCGACACGGCCACGTACTGGTTCCGGACCCAGGCCGCCTCCTTCGAAGCGATCACCGCCGAGGTGTTCTTCCACTGGGCCTCCGGCCAGTCCGACGGACCAGACAACCTCCCCGACACCGCCGCCGGCCTGCCTCCTGAGGACCGTAAGCCCTACCCCGGCTGGACCGACTAACCACAAATTCGTTGCCCGGCCACAACCGGCCGGGGCAACGGGGAGCGGCACGAAAAATCCGTTGACAACATCATTGAGATTCCTTCGGATTCTACGTGTCCGCTCCGGCCCGTCTAGCCCCTGTCGTTCCTCCCGGGGCCCGCCATGCGGCCACGCTGCGCACCTGTGCATCGGTCAGGGGTTTCCTGGCGTCGACGCCGAGGTCGAAGCTGCGCAGTAGCGCGGTGAGCATGTTCCGGTCCGCGGTTCGGTGACTGTCAATCGCCCGGCGGGCAACGAGGAGCACCCGCAGGGCCGAGCGGATCCCGTCTGCCCTGGGTGCTGCCAGCGTGCCCGCAGCGGAGGCGAGGGCTGTCCGGGCGGCCGCGACAGCGTCGATCTCGTCGGACTTTCCCTTTCCGGCACGGGAAGCACGCTTGGGCGGGCGCACGTCGCAGACCACAATCCCTTCCGTCTGGAGCGTGCGGGTGAGGTTGGCCCCGTAGGAGCCGGTGCCCTCGATTGCGACCAGCACCTTCCCGGTGGTGCGCCGCCGCAGCCAGGTCACTGCCCGGCTCAGCCCGGCCGCGGTCGTGGGGAATGTCGCGGAATCGGAGGTGCGTCCGGTGCCGGCGTCGAGGATTGCGTAAGTGTGAGTGCGGGCGTGGGTGTCCACGCCGATGACATGTCGGTATTGCTCTGCCACGATAGTCACCGCGGCCGCTCCTTCCGTTCTGAGGTATACTGCCGTGCGGCGTCGGTTCTGGAAAAGGAGCTGTTGCGAGGCACATCTCTAACGAGCCACGCACCCAGTGGCGCCGGGTGCGGGCGACCTTCTATCAAGCCATCGGAACAGGCCAGACTGGCGCCGGACCCTCCCCGCGGGCAAGTCAGCGGCAAGGCACCCTCGAAGGGGCCAAATTGAGACAGAGCCACGCGCTGCGGGCAGGAGATGAGATCAGCACCGGGCTGCGGATTCTCACCGCCCGCCGGACCGACAAATCCGCGGACCGGGTCCGGGCGATCAACCGCCTGCAGGCCCAGCTGCTCGAATACTTCCCCGCGCTGGAACGGGCCTTCGACTACAGCCGCTCCAAAGCAGCCCTGACGCTGCTCATCAAACACCGCACCCCGGACGGGATCCGCCGCACCGGGCAAGCCAGGCTCCACGCCTGGCTGAAGAAACACGGCACCCGCTCCTCCGCCGCCGTCGCCACGGCGGCAGTCGAGGCTGCAAAGTCCCAGCACACCATCGTTCCGGCCCAGCACATGGGGGAGTCGATCGTCGCCGCACTCGCCCGGGAAATCCTGACCCTGAACGAGGAACTCGCCGAACTCGATGCCCTGATCAGCGAGAAAGTTACCGAACACCGGCACACCCGGACCCTGCTCAGCATGCCCGGCTTCGGCCCGGTCCTCGCCGCCGAATTCCTCGGCGCCACCGGCGGAGACCTCACCGTCTTTGAAACCGCGGACCGGTTCGCCGGCGTTGCCGGTCTCGCCCCCGCACCGCGGGAGTCAGGCCGCATCAGCGGCAACCACCACCGCCCCCGGCGCTACGACCGCCGGCTCCTCCGCGTCTTCTACCTCTCCGGCCTCTCGGCGCTGAAAAGCTGCCCCGCCTCCCGGTCCTACTACGACCGCAAACGCGCCGAAGGAAAAACCCACATCCAGGCCATGCTCTCCCTCGCCCGACGCCGACTCAACGTCCTCTGGGCCATGCTCCGCGACGGCACCACCTACACCCCGGTCTCCGCAACGGCGCCACCAGTGGTTGCCTGACTGAGTCGGCTCCCGGCCCCGCAGACGCTGAAGCGGCACCGTCTGTCTTCACGATTTCCGGGGTATGGCCCCTCGGGATGGCCACCGGCTTGGGTTTCTGGCCCGTTCCACGACCCCGAGGTCGAACCCGGGCGGGTGTTGTCTATGTGGCCGATCAATGACGCCTCTTTGTGAATCTTGCGCTCTGGACAGCCTGCAAGTGAAGAGTCAAGAATGAGCCAGCGGGTGTCGGCGGGACTCCAGCGATCCGGCCGCGCTTCTTCAGCCCGGGGGCTGATCCGATCGTTGGAGGCGGGACATGAAGGCTGTGGTTGTCGGCGCGGGCATTGCGGGCCTCGTCGCGGCCCGCCAGCTCGGTTTGGCCGGCTGGGACGTCGAGCTCCTCGAGAAGTCTGCCGTTCCGCGTCCCGATGGCTACATGATGGACTTCTTTGGTCCGGGAGTGGAGGCGGCGGAGAGGATCGGCCTCTACCCGCGGCTCGCGGGGGTGGCATACCACGTCGAGGCTGCCGAGTATGTCGATGCAACAGGACGCCCCACTTCCTCCCTCGATTACGACCAGTTCGCCCGGCTTGCCGGCGGGAAGGTCCTGAGCCTGCTGCGCCCGGACATGGAGCGTGCCGCCCTCGCTGCGCTCGACGACGTCGCCTCCGGCCGAGTGCGAGTCCGCTACGGGGCACCGGTTTCGCGGGTGTGGAGGGATGACGACGGCGTGCGGGTCGCCGTCGGTGACCCGCCGGACGGCACGCTCACCGCGGACGTCCTCGTCGGCGCCGATGGCATCCATTCCGGAGTGCGCGCCCAGGTGTTCGGCCCCGAAGAGGAATACCTGCGCCCCCTGGGCATGCGTGCTGCAGCATTCATCGTGACCGAACCGCTGCTGAATGCCCGCTTCCGGAACCGGTTCGTCCTTACCGACAGCATCGACCGGATGGCCGGGCTCTACAGCCTCCGCTCGGACGAGGTGGCGGCATTCATGGTCTACCGGGATGCCCCATCCGCGCCAGGGAACCTGGCATCCGGGAGCCCACGGGAGCGGCTGCGCCGCGAGTTCACCGGACTCGGCGATGCGGTTGACCGGCTCCTGGAACTGTGCCCCGAGCATCCGTACGACGATGTCGTCGCGCAGATTGTCATGCCGGGCTGGCAGAAGGGGCGGACCGTTCTCGTAGGGGACGCCTGCGGTGCCGTGTCGCTCCTCGCGGGTCAGGGCGGCTCGCTCGCCATCGCCGGTGCCGCGCTGTTGGGGGACGTCCTCGGACCCGTGGGCTCGCCCGAAGGGGTTGGCCCGGCCCTCGCCGAATTCGAGCGGCGCTGGCGACCCGTGGTCGAGGAGGCGCAGGCGGCCGGGAGGCGCACCGCGTCGTCGTTTTTACCCGCAAACAGAACCCAGCGCCTCCTGCGTCGGTGGATCATACGGGAAAGCCATCTGCCAGGCATCGACCGGCTCGTGGCCCGCCAGATCGTGGGCAGGATCGCAACGTGAGCCGCGACCGACACGCGACGCCTGTGAGCACCCGAAACCGCCAATACCGGATCGCCGAAGCCGAGGAATCAATCGACTCCGACCAGGACGACATCCCGGACGTCTACGAAGAGAACCGCCGTTCCTGAGCTTTACTGGGCACCAAGGCCGTGGGCTGGAGAAGTGACAGGAAGGCTGGCCGGCCGCGGGAGCCGGTGGTTGGATGGAGACTACGTTCTGTCTTGCCAGGCAGTGAGGAGCGGCCGTGCGCGCAGTCGACCTAGCGGTTCCCTTACCCGTGGTGCGCCGTGAAACCACGGCGGTGGAAGCCGGGCGCTTGATCGCGGACAGTGGTCTGGTGGGCCTCGTTATTGCCAACAAGCTGGGAGTGCCCGCCGCCATAGTCTCGGCCGTGGACGTGCTGCGGCTCATGGTGCCGGGCTACCTTCTCGATGACGTGTCGCTGGCGGCCGTGTTCGATGAGGCCGGGGCCGGCGAATTGTGGGAGCACCTGGCCGATCGGACCGTTGGCGATCTGCTCGACGATCAGGGTGTTGCCGTCAGCAAGATCTTGGCCATCGAATCTGACGCGACCCTGGTTGAGGTCGCGGCGCGGATGGTTGACGCCCGCACCCAGATCGCCCTGATCCGGGACTCACCCCGGGATGCCCCTATGTTTGTCACGCTTCCCGCCGTCATCAGCGCCGTCCTCGCCAGCGCCGGCGACCCCGGACCCCGGGGTGCGCCACAGTGACAGCCCAGGTCATTCTTGCCCTGGCTGTCTTTTTCGCCGCCTATGTTCTGATTGCCACTGAAAAGCTTCCGCGGATGACCACCGCGCTTGGCGGCGCAGCGGCAATGGTTCTGATCGGTGCCACGAATGACACGGGTATGTTTTTTTCGCCCGCGTCCGGCATCGACTGGAACGTCATCTTCCTGCTGCTGGCCATGATGATTATTGTCGGCATTCTCCGGCAGACCGGTCTCTTCGAGTTCCTCGCGATCTGGGCTGCCAAAAGGGCGCGCGGGCAGCCGTTCCGGATCATGGTGATCCTGGTGGTCATCACCGCCTTGCTCTCCTCGCTTCTGGACAACGTCACCACGGTGCTGCTGATTGCCCCGGTCACGCTCCTGGTGTGTGAACGGCTCGCGGCCCCGCCCGTGCCGTTCCTGATCGCAGAGGTGATGGCCAGCAACATCGGCGGCACGGCGACGCTGATCGGTGACCCGCCAAACATCATCATCGCCAGCCGCGGGGACCTTACCTTTAACGACTTCATGATCAATCTTGCGCCGATAGTCGCGGTGCTTCTCGTTGTCTTCATCGGATTGTGCCGCTGGATGTTCCGGTCGGCCTTCCGGTTTCATCCGGACCGTGCAGCGCGCGTGATGGCCCTGAACGAGAAGGAGGCGCTCGGCGAAAAGTCCTTGCTGATCAAGTCACTCATAGTGGTGGGCCTGGTGCTGATCGGTTTCATCGCCCGGCCGGTGCTGGGTTTGGCGCCGTCCGTCGTCGCGATGCTCGGCGCGGGGCTGCTCGTGCTGCTCGCCCGGCTCGAGCCGCGCAAGGTATTCGGGGACGTCGAGTGGGAGACGCTGCTGTTCTTTGCCGGCCTGTTTATCATGGTCGGTTCCCTGGTCAACCTCGGAGTCATTGACGCCGTCGGAGAGGCCGCGGCTTCGCTGATCGGGGACAGGCACGACCTCGCCGCGGTCGGGATGCTCGCCGGCTCGGCCGTGGTGTCCGGTGTCATCGACAACATCCCCTACGTTGCCACGCTCGCCCCCATTACGCATGACCTTGTGCAGGCAGGCGGCGCCGCCGCCAAACCCCTCTGGTGGGCACTGGCTCTTGGTGCGGACCTCGGCGGCAACGCGACCGCCGTCGGAGCCAGCGCGAACGTCGTCGTCATCGGAATAGCCAGGCGCTATAACCACCCGATTTCCTTCTGGACCTTCACCAAGTACGGGCTGGTGGTCACCGCCGTCACCATCGGGCTCTGCGTCCCGTACCTGCTCATCCGGTACTACACGTTCTAAGAGACCCGGGTTTCACCACCACAGCGTGCAGGGCTGAAGAAAACAGCATCGGGCACGTACGCGCCTGCAATTGACGCGCCCGCGGATTGGAGAAAGATCTCGGTGAGTTCCGCAGCTCACCTGCCGTTCAGTTCAAGACAGCATCGCGGCATACACCCTTCCAGCGGGAGCAGGCAGCCCGTGCAGGACTTCCGGAGTCCACTTCCCGACGACGACCAAAGAACGCAGCTCGGGCTGCCGGCCCTGCGGACGCTGCCTGACGTGGACTACGCCGGCCCGGCCGGAGCCAACGCCCGGGCCAGGCCGCCGAGGCCCGTGATGGTGTGGTCCGGGGCCCTGAAGTAGGCCGGGTACGTTTCTCCGGAACGGTTCAGCCAGGCGGTACCAAGTCCCGCCCGCGACGCGCCGTGGATATCCCACGGATGCACGGCCACGAGCAGCATCTGATCCGGGGCGACCCCGCAGGCCGAGGCCGCGTGCTCATAGGAGGCGCGGGCCGGCTTCCATGCCTGTGCGTCTTCCACGGAGAGCAGCAGGTCAAAATCCTCCCGGATCCCCGCCGTGGCAAACAGTTTTTCCGCGACCTGCGGGGATCCGTTGGTCAGGGTGACCAGCCGGTAGCCTGCCGACTTCAGTGTCCGGACCCCGTCCGCGACATCCGGATGCAGTCCGAGCGCTGCCATGCCACTCATGACATGTTCCACCGCTTGATCCAGGTCCCTGTCCAACGCCGTACGTCCCAACAACCCGCGCAGGACGTCGGCGCCGATGTCAGCGAACCGGGCACTGTCCCCGGCCGCCGCAAGGGCGAATCCGTCCCGCAGCAGTGCGGCAAACCACAGTCTGGCCAACGGAGCCGGAGCACCGACCTCAGCGAACCGGGCACCCATCGGGGACATGTCCGAAAGCGTCTCGTTCACATCAAACACAATGACTGACGGTGCGTTGTTCATATGGTTTCTCCTTCGAAGCAGCCCGCAATGCCGAAGTTCAGTGGGGTCTCAGGGTCTTCCGGCCGGGCGTTGTGCCAGTGCTGCCTGCAGGGCCCGGGTGAATCGGCTGTGGGGGATTTGTGCTGAGACTTGAGCCGCGGTGCCGATGGTGTCCACGTCGGTCAGTTGGGGGAGCAGACGGACCCTGTGACCGGCCTGGAGCAGGCGTTCGAGCTGCCGGGCTCCGGTGGTCGGCGCGGACATGGGCACGCCGCGGGTCAGGTCCCCGTCGGGGTTGCGCAGTGCCAGTGCCCAGAAGCCGCCGTCACCGGCCAGGCCGATCCAGCTGTCGACGCCGGGTGCCGGTTTGAGGCAGGCCGCGAGGTGATCGGGGCGAAGCTGGGGGGTGTCCATGCCGATCAGGACCGTGGTGCCCCATCCGTATCCGCGGGCGGCGTCGAAGACGGCGGCGAGGCGCTGGTCGAGGTCGCCGTCGGGTTGCCGAAGCAGTTCAAAGCCTGCAGCCAGGGCCGGGCGTCGGTCGGTGGTGTAGGCAAGGACCCGGCGTGCCACGGGCAGGGCCGCGACGGTGGCCAGTGTGTCATCCAGGCTCGCGGCGGCTACGTCCGCGGCCAGGGCATGGCTCAGGGGCGGTGTCAGCCGTGTCTTGACCTGTCCGGGTATGCATTCCTTGGCCATGACGACGAGGGTGAGCGGGGAGGCCGGGTGCATTACCTGCTCCGCAGCTGGCGTGACATGTCGATCACGGCCGTGATGGTGCCCCGCACGGTGCCGGTGACCTTGGACCGTCCGGTGCGTGGCCGGTAAGCAACCGGGATTTCCTCAATCCTCCACCCGGCGCGCGCGGCCTTGAGGACCATTTCCAGTGGGTACCCGCTGCGCCGGTCCTGCAGATCCAAGGCCAGCAGGCGTTGGCGCGAGGCCACGCGCATGGGGCCGAGGTCATGAATGCTGATATCCAGGCGCCGGCGGAGCCGGCGGGCCAGGACGGCGTTCGCCAGCCGGGCGTGAAAGGGCCAGGAGCCCCCGGCGGGCCGTCGTCGTCCCAGCATCAGGTCCGTCCGTCCCGCCAGCACGGGTGCGGCAACGCGGAGCAGGTCCTCCCCGCCCATCGACCCGTCGCAATCGCAGAATGCCACATAATCCGACGTTGCGGCGAGCAACCCGGCGTGGGCTGCCCACCCGAAGCCCGTCCGCGGCTCGAACACCACGGTGGCCCCGAGTGCGCGGGCAATGGCGGCGGAGCCGTCGGTGGACCCGTTATCCACCACGATGGGGCGGAAGGTGGCAGGCAACCCGGCCAAAACACGCGGCAGCGCGGCCGCCTCATTCAGGCAGGGCAGGACAACGTCGATGCCCGCCCCTTTTTCGGTCATGTTTTAACCCCGGTCCCTGAAGGGCGCGGCGGGGGCGCGGTGCCCGCGGCATCCCCGGCCCGGGGAGGGGGGCGCCGGGTGGCCCGGCGCATGGCTGGTGGGTTCAGGCGCAGGGGAACCATTGGCTGGCGGCGTCGGCGCGGGCCCGTTGGTCTGCGAACCGCCGGCGCACCTCGTCGATGGCCGTGGCCAGGGGAAAGATCTCCGCAGTTACCAACTGGTCTGTATCGTCGGCTCCGATCGGGTGCCAATAGACGCCCTCGGCGGTGACCGTGACTTCCGGGACCAGGGATTCAACCGTTAGTTCGATGCCGGTGTCGGCGTTGCCGCGGTGGGCCAGTGCCCGGATGACCTGGTCGACGGGGTCGATACCGAGTGAGTCGAGGTACTTGTGGAACGGCTCGAGTTCGTGGGTTTGGGCGGCGGGCAGCGTCGCTGCCACCCTGACGCGGAAGCCCTCGTCCTGGGCGATCCGGATCCCGGCGACGGCGCGCTCCCACGATCCTTTGCCGCGGTGGCTGTCATGAACCTCCGGAGTAGTTGAGTCAAGGCTGATTTGCAGCGTCAGCCTGGTGCGGTCCATCCGGCGCAGCCGTTCGAGCCGGTGCCCGCGGAAGAGCATCCCGTTCGTCAGCAAGGTGGTCGGCAGCGCCGCGGTGCAGACGGCGACGAGTTCGTCAAGGTCCGGCAGCAGGAATGGCTCACCGCCGGTCAGGATGAGTTCGCTCACGCCCGATTCAACGGCCTCCGCCGCCAGCCGGCGGATGCGGTCGATTCCGAGGGCGCGCCGGGCGGTCTGTGGTGAGGATCTGGCGCAACAATAGTCGCAGGCCAGGTTGCAATCGAAGTTCGTGTACATCCACAGCCGGGTCCCGGGCAGCCGCCCGTCCTCCACTCCCGCGAGCGGGTCGGGGGCGCGACCGCGCCGGACGGTGACCGCACCGTCGCGGATGCCAACGAGTTCGTTGCCGGTCCGTGCGCACCAGGCAGACAGAGTGTGCGTTGCCTCGTCGTGGCCGCCGGGGCCAAGGGGTACGGTGACGGTGGAGCCGGCGGGCACGGCGGCGATCCGTTCCAGGATTTCCAGTATGACGGCGGGATCTACCATCGGGACCCGATCCTTTGCTCCTGGACGGCGTCGAACAAGATCTCGTATCCTTCCAGCCGGGGGGCCACCCAGCGGCGGAGGCCTTCCAGTTCCAGGATCGTGCGGTGTGAGGGGATGTCCCAGTCCATCGCGAACAGGTGCTCGGCCCATGCCGTGGCACGTTCCTCCGAGAGCGCGGGCAACGCCGTGAAGTTGCAGTGGCTGTAAACGGGCGACAGCCACAATGCTTCGAAGGCGCCGGGCATCAACTCGTCGCGCCCGATCGACTCCCAGGTGTTGATGCCGATCGCGGCGGCGTCGGCGCTGTCATCGAGGACCGCGCGCAGGGCATCGAGCTCGCTGCGGCCGGTGTCGCCGTGCTTTCCGACATCGCTGTCCAGGCGCAGCAGGTCCACCGATCCGTCGCCGAGCCCGGCCTGGGCAAGGAAGTGGACCGGCAGGATCGCGGCCTGGGCGGAGTCCCGTGAGCCCAGCGCCAGCCGGCGTCCTCGCAGGTCCGCCAGCCCTGACAGCCCGGAACCTGCACGGGTGACGAAAACGGTCCGGAAGACGGCATCCGTGTCCCGCATGGCCAGCGCACGGCACCGGCCTTGGGTCTGCGCGACAGTACGCACCCACGCCAGGTTGGTGTTCCAGGCGATGTCAATGGTGCCCGCCAGCAAGGCGTCCACCTGGCGCCCGTAATTGGAAAACAGCATGAAGTCCATCTCGGCCGGTGTCCCGGCGAAATAGTCCCGGATTCCTTCCCAGATGGTGACGACGGTGGGGGTGTAGGCGACCGAACCCACGATCAGCGGAGCGCTCACGCCCGCTCCTTCGCTGCGGAGGGAGCGTCGAAGAGCGGCTGGCCCGTGATTGCCCTCCCGTAGAAGTCGTACAGCACATCGGCCGTCGGGGCCATCACGTGTCCGGCCCGGGCATCGCGAAAGTAACGGTCAATCTGTAGATGCTCGGAGAACGCCGCACCCCCGCAGACCCGCATCGCGGCGTCCGTGATACCGAGGGCCGCGTCGTTGGCCGCGGCCTTGACGCCCAGCACGTGCAGCATGGTGTCGTCCTGTGGCTCGGCCATCCGGCCGGCGGCCTGATGCAGGTAGGCCGTTGTGACGGCCAATTCAATCGACATTTTTGCCAGCCGCGCCCGGACCGTCGGCAGCGACGACAAGCTTTCGTCGAGGTGTTCGAAGCGGGCGGCGCTGGTGTGCCGGATTGCGGCTTCGACGGCGGCGCGTGCCAGCCCCACCGACACGGATGCGTTGCCAAGGTTGAACCACGGCAGCACAGTCTGCAGCATCAGGTCCATCCCGCCGCCTTCCCCGCCCAGCCGCGTGTCCTCGGGCACTTCGGCCGCGAAACGCATCGGCGTCGAGGCATTGCCCCGCAGCCCCATGCCCCGCCACGCGCCGGCCACCTCGACGCCGGGACAATCGGCGGGGACCGCGAACAAGTCCACGGTGTCCGCGCCGGGCGTCCGGGTCGAGGCGATGTACACATCGGCGTATCCTGCCGAGGTCACCCAGCTCTTACGCGCGTCGAGGACGATGCCGGCACTGTTCCGGCGTGCCCGCGAGACGGGGGCCCAGAAATGGGACCGGGACCCGGCTTCGGAAAATGCCAGCGATCCGAGGACCCGGCCGCTCGCCATGTCGGCCACCAGGCCCGGTGAACCCGGCGGCGGTGCGGCCGCCACGGGCATCGCGGCGCTGATATGCATGAGGTAGATCATTGCTGTTGAACCACAGGCGCCGGCGAGGGCACTCAGGACCTCAACCAGCTCGTGCGGTCCGCCCCCAAGGCCACCGGATTCCGGCGGGAGGGTCAGGCCGAGTAACCCGGAGTGGCGCAGGGCCTCGACGGCCTCGGCCGGGAACCGGGCCGCGGCGTCGACGTCGTGGGCGTTGGCGCCGGCAATGGCGAGTACCGGTTCAAGCCGCTCAGTCAGGTTTAGCATTTGCGGTCCTCTTCTGGTCACTAGACCCGGGATGTTCGGCAGATGAGGTTCGCGGCGTCAGCGTCACGGCCAGCAAACCGATTCCCAGGCCACCCAGCAGCGCGACGGTGGAACCGTCCCCGGCGAGCCAGTTGATGCTCTGGTCGGCCTGCAGCAGTTGAACCAGCGCGCCCGCCAGCAGAGCGGCACCGGACGCGATCGCGAGCCAGCGCAGGCGCAGGATTCCGGCGATCACTGCGGCAACTCCGCAGATGAGCAGCAGGACGAGTCCCGTCCCCCGGATGTGGACGAATTCGACCTGCGCCGGGCCGCCACTGGAGAAGGTAAACACGGAACTCAGGAGGGCGGCGCCGCCCAGGGCGAGCACGGGCAGATCGATGTGGCGCCCGGTCACGAGAGCCTCGCGAGGAGCTTGTCGAAGCGTCGGGTCGATTGCTCCCAGCGGGGCCGGAGGACTCCGTCGACCCCGTAACAGCGCCCGGCCGCAGTCGCAAAAATGGCTATGTGGACCAGGATCATCAGATAGTAGGACCAGTGCCATTCATTCGGGGCGTTGAGGACGGACATGGTGATCGCCAGCGACTGGATCACTCCAACGACCGCCCAGAACCGGGTGGCAAGGCCGATCAGCAGGAACGCACCCAGACCCGCTTCGATGAGCAGCGTCATCCACCCGAACAACGGGAAAGCCGGCAGAACTGTGTGTTCAATGAACCAGGTAAAAGGCGGAAACACCGGGTGGTCTACGGCGAAGCGGGTGAAAAGATAGAGTCCGGTGTTCTCGCGTTCGCCGAAGTCCGGCGGCACCTTCCAGGCGACGTTCTGAATCCACAGCAACGCCACGCCGACCCGGACGACGAAGATCCCGCTGCGGGCCAGCCGTGAGTCCCCGCCCGCCTCAACGGGGGCGGCCGTCGCAGCAGCCATGACCGGCTCCGTTCCCATGGCTCCCATTAAGGACCCGCGGCCGGGGACGCGCAACATCAAAGTCCTTACATATCCCGAACGGCCTCCATTACATACGGCAGTCAGGGTGCCGGGGCGTATGGGCGTACGGCGGCCGGATCGACCAGGGTTCGGGGACCAAGGCGCGGCAAACTGGGCGCTAAAGCCGTAAGAGGGCGTCCGGTATCGATCGTTACCGGACACCGCGGGAGACCTCGAGGCTCATGCCGGTGGCGGCGACGTCGTTGAATTCGGGTTCCCGCGGGTGCGGGTGCCGTCGACTCCGACCAAGACGGCATCCCGGATGTCTACGAGACCGACCAACGCACTTGATTCATTCCCGACAGGGACGAAACGAGGCCCATTCCCGGACGGAAGGAACCTCTTTTCCGGTGCCAGTTGGCGGGCCGGCGGTTACGGGACGGATCAACCCCGTTGGGGTGCCGCGGCAATGTGCTCCAGGGCAGTCACCGCTGCCGATACGCCGTCCTCGGCACGTACCCGGAGGCCCAACTGTTCGGCGGCGCGTGCCGTGCCGGTATCTGTGGTGGCGGCGGTGATGGCGGCAGCGAGGCCGGCTGCCGTGAGGTGGCGTTGCGGCTGTGGCGCGGGAGCGACACCGCGGCGGAATGCCAGCCGGGCCCAGAACGGCTGGTCGGCGACGAACGGGCACACCACTTGCGGGCGCCCGGAGGCGAATGCGGCACCGCATGTGCCAGCGCCGCCGTGGTGCACCACGGCAGCCATGTGGGGGAACAACTGCCGGTAGTCCACCTCCTCCACGGACAGAACGCCATCACCTCGCGTGCTGTTCAGTCCGCCCCATCCTGCACCGATCACCAGGCGCTTCCCTGCCAGGCGTGCGGCCTCCAGGACCAGAGCGGTGCTGCGCGCGGGGTCACGGCCGGACATCGAGCCGAACCCGACGAACACCGGCGGGTCGCCGGCACCGAGGAAGTCCGCGACGTGCGGCGGCAGCGGCTCTTCCGGGGACGGGAGGATCCAGTAACCGGTGGTGTGCACCGCGTCCGGCCAGTCCGACGGCCGGGGCAGCACCGCGGGACTGAACGCGTGCAGCACCGGGGCCCGGCCGTTGTCCGGCCGGCGCAAGGGGTCGTGCCGCCCGCGGCGGCGCGGGAGACCGAGGGTGTCCTCGCGCCACCGGTCGACGACCCGGCCGAAGATCGCAGCGGGGGCCTTCATCCCCAGGAACGTGGCCCGATTGACCACGGCAGGCAGCCACGTCGGCAAGCCCACCCCTGGCCAGGCAAACTAGGCAAACTCCCGGGTCGGCACGTACATCGGTATCGGCACCGCCAGCACCGCCGGCACACCAAGCGCCTCAGCCACATGCTGCCCGGCGATGATCTGGCCGTTGTGCACCACGACATCCGCACCAGCGCCCGCGCCATACGAAGCGACGGCCCAGCAGTCAGCCAGCACTTGGGTGAACATCGCCGGCATAGTCCGTGCCTGCCGCAGCCGGACCCGGATCCCGCCCTCGATCAGCGCACCGGCACCTGCCGGGTCGTCCATCAACCGCATCGGGCCGTCGTCCACGCCCGCGAACGGCACACCATGCGCAGCGGCGAACCCGGCGAACCGGTGCGGCGCCGCGAGCACCACTTCGTGCCCCGCAGCGAGCAGTCCCCGTGCCAGCGCTATGAACGGTTGGACGTCACCACGCGTCCCCAGTGTCATGATCAGGACTTTCATTGGTAAGTCTCCTCTCGGGTGCGACGGCGGCGTGTGCCCGCCGGCAGGGCCGAAGCAAGCTGGACAATGGTGCCGGCCAGGCTTCCCGGCCCACCTGCATCCGGTGCACGGGAGGCGAAGCGTCGCGCCGGCAGCGCATGTGTTAGGCGGTGAGGTCCCGCTGCCGGATCAGATAAGCGGCCAACCCGGTCCCGGCGGCTGCGATGATGGTCATGCCCACAGCCCCGGCCGGGTTGAAGGATTCTATGGGCATGGCGGAGGAGTGGCGGAACGGGCTCAGGTCCTGCAGCCACACCGGCAGGCCAAGAAGATCGCCGAACTCGCCCAGGATCAGGCCAGCGGCGAGGAATCCCCATCCCAGCGGAATGCACAGGCGTGGCGTGGCGGCGAACACGACCGCGGTCAAGGCCAGGAAGACTGCCGCGGCCGGGACGTGCGCCAGGGCCGCCGGCACCAACAATCCAGCCGGTCCGTTTCCTGCCCCGGACAATCCGATGCCGATGGCGGCCGCAGCGCCGGCCGTTGCCGTCACGGCCAGCACGGAGGCAACCGCCACAACCAGGGTCGCGTTCAGCCACCGCGCCCGGGACCTCGGTGCGGCAAGGAGCAGTTCGGCCCGGCCCTCCACCTCCTCGGCGCGCAACCGAAGTACCGTCTGGATGCCCGCGGCCGCCGCGAGCACGCCCGCGATACCGAGCATGGCGGTGATGAACAGATCGAGCACCACCGCCCTCGTGCCGGGCACGAGCCGGCTGATCAGCTCCTGCAGCGACGCGTTGCCGGCCACCGCCTCACTGGCCAGCGGCCCCAGACCTCCCGCTACGGCACCTATGGCCGCGGCCCCAACGCACCAACCGGTCAGCGTTGAGCGCTGCAGACGGAAGGCCAGTCCCAGAAGCGACATGCCGCCCACCCCGGCCCGGGCCCTGCCCACGCGCGGGGGCAGCAGGCTGGCGCCCAGATCCCTTCGGTTGCGGACCAGCACCGCGCCCGCGCCCAGGATTGCTGCCGCGGCAACCAGGGCCAGCACGGGCATCGGGTCGGCTGTAACAAACGGCCGGGACCGCTGGCCCCAGCCGATGGGCGAGAGCAGTGAGGGCCAAGCCGGCGTGACGTGCAACAGATCGGCATCTTCCTCGCCAAAGTCTGTGCCGCATCCGTCGCCATCTCCCTGCCCGTGCTGATCGCGGGATTCGCGGCCCAGGACAAACTCGTCCAGGGACTCTCCCTCGGCGCCGTCAAATAACACCGCCACCACCCTCCCCGGGACAGGATTGCCCGCATGAGCACTCTCACGCAACAACCGGCGCCGCCGCCGGCAACGGTGCGCGCTTCGCTTCTCCAACGGCAAGGCAAGATCAGCCTCAAAACCGTTGACGTGCCGCGCGCGGAAGACGACCCCGCTCTGCCCTGAAGCCCTGAGGCCGTCAGCAGTCAGCGGCTCGCGGCGGTGAATAAGCAAGCGCAGATTTCTGCACCAAATACCTTCATTTCAAGCTAGGCAAGGACGCGGACCGTGAGTGAAGAACGTAACTGGGCAGGCAATTACAGTTACAGGGCTCAGACTATCCACCGCCCGGGCACCGTTGAACAGGTTCAGGAACTGGTGGCCGGGGCCGCGAAAATCCGCGCCCTGGGCTCACGCCACTCATTCAACGACATTGCCGACTCCGCCGGGGCGCTAATCTCGCTGGAAAACCTCAACCCTGCCATCTCCGTCGACGCTGCAGCGAGCTCCGTCACCGTGAACGGCGGGATGAAGTACGGAACCCTGGCGGCGGAACTGCAGGGCCAGGGGTTTGCCCTGCACAACTTGGCGTCCCTTCCGCATATCTCCGTCGCCGGCGCCATCGCCACAGCCACGCATGGTTCCGGGGACCGCAACGGCAACCTGGCCACCGCGGTATCCGCCCTGGAGATCGTGACTGCCAGCGGAGAAATTCTCACAGTCTCCCGCAGCAGCACACCGGACTTTGCCGGGATGGTGGTCGGGCTCGGTGCACTGGGCATCGTCACCAGGGTCACACTGGACATTGAACCAACATTCGACGTGCGGCAGGACGTGTTCGAAAACCTGCCGTGGTCCCAGGTTTTGGAAAACTTCGACGATGTGACCTCCAGCGCCTACAGCGTCAGCCTGTTCACGGACTGGCGCGGCGACACCGTCGGGCAGGCCTGGTTGAAGAGCCGGATAGCCGACGGCGAGGTTCCTCTGAGAGGCCGGTCGGAGTTCTTCGGCGGAACGCCAGCCACCGAGGCCCGACACATCTTGCCCGGCGTCTCTGCTGATAGCTGCACCCAGCAACTCGGGGTTCCGGGTCCCTGGTCCGACCGGTTGGCGCACTTCCGGATGGCGTTCACGCCTAGCAGCGGCGAGGAGCTGCAGAGCGAATACATTGTCCCCCGGCAACATGCTGTGGAGGCCATCGAGGGCATGCGCGCCCTCTCCGATCAGATCTCCCCGCTGCTGCAGGTGGCTGAAATCCGAACCATGGCCGCCGATGACCTGTGGCTCAGCCCCAACTACCAGCAGGCCGGGATCGGGCTGCACTTGACCTGGAAGCAGGAACAAAAGGCTGTGGAGAAGCTGCTACCGCTGATTCAGGGCAAGCTGGCCCCCTTCGCTGCCCGCCCGCACTGGGGAAAGCTGTTCCACGCCGAAGCCGCGGCCCTTGAACCCCTATACGCCAGGCTCGGGGACTTCCAGTCTCTGGCCGAGCGGCTGGACCCGAAGCACAAGTTCCGCAATGACTTCCTGGCCCGCAACATCTTCGGCGCCTGAATAGGAGGCCCATTGCACGGGAAGCGACACCATACACACGCTCAACGAACAACGCCGCCTACTGTTACCGCCACAACGATCCTTAGCGCTACTTTTCCGCCCAATGGTCCCCGACCCCCGGTTCCACGCCCACGACGCCGCCTACCGCGAGCAGGTCCTGCCCGCCGCGGTCAAGGCCAGGGTCTCGGTCGAGGCCGGAATCGCCCAGGGCTGGCGGGAATGTGTCGGGGATGCCGGACGCTCGGTGTCCTTGCAGCACTTCGGCGCCTCCGCGGACTACAAACGCCTGTTCCAGGAATTCGGCATCACCGCGGACGCTGTGGTCGGCGCCGCCAAAGACTCACTCGCAGCAGCAACCGCATAGCGGGAACGACAGTAAGGACAGAGCATCATGACAAATTCAACGCCCACCTCCCGACTTTCCCAGGCCGGGGTCTCCATCTGGCTGGACGACCTCTCCCGGGAACGGCTGACCTCCGGCAGCCTGCAAAAGCTCATCGATGAAAAGAACGTCGTCGGCGTCACCACCAACCCGAGCATCTTCGAAGCCGCCATCACTAAGCCTGAATCCACCGGTCGGCTGTCGCTGATGGCCGGATTCTGATTCAGTCTTGTTTTCGGGCCGGGGGCAGGGTGGATGGCAGGACCTCGCTGTCCGGTGGTGTTCCACTGTTTCTTTCGGTTGCGCCGTATCGGCTGGATTGACAGGGTTCAGGCCGGTTTGGGCGGCGGGAAGATCGTGTCGAAGAGCTTTTCCCAACCGTCCTGCCACGGCCAGTTTTCGGGCAGATGCAGTCTGATACGCCGGGCCGAAGATGCGGTCCGGGCGGCGACGTTGATGATTTTGGTCCGGATCGTCACGGTGGTGGCTTTGGCGAAATGCCCTCCGGCGAGGGTGCCCGCGGCGCGGGTGAGGTTGAACGCCATGGCCGCGGCGGCGAGCCAGGCGGCGTTGGCGTTGAACTTTCCTGAGGGTAGGTGGGCCAGCGGACCGGCGCGCAGATCGGAATGGACCTGCTCGATCACCGCGTGGGCGCGGTGGGTCTTATCCGCCTTGACGGTGTCCAGGACGTCTGCGGCGACGGTGGTGAAGAACGCGTGAAACCGGTGGGTGTCGAACAGGGTTTCCTGACCCGTGACGGCCTTGGGGTTCAGTTCCGGAACCCTGCGGACCACCAGCCTGCCGGTAACGCGGTCTTCCTTTTTCTTGGAAATGAACGCGGTGAACCCGATTTCGGCGACCTCGGCATCGGAGATCCAGGTGTTGGATTCCTCGTCGAAGATCGCATTGGTGTATTTGATCTTCTCCCACGCGGAGTCCGGGATCTTCGCGATGGCTTTCTTCACGTGCGGGTCCATCCGGGCCGTGATCGAGACTTTCGCGCCGGCCCGTGCCGCGGCGGTGACGACCGCGTGGTTGTAGAACGCGCTGTCCGCGCGCAGCAGCACCATGCCGTCCGCGTCCGCCGGGCGCAGCCGATTCACGTTGGCGAGGGTGTCGGCCACGAATTTGCCGGCCCCGCGCGCCGAACTGGTGGCGCCTTTGCGCAGCCGCGCCCCGGTGATGACCGGTGCGGCCTCGTTGGTGGTGACGGTCCCGATCAGCGCGTTCAGGCCCTTGACGCCGTTGTACCCGTAACCGGTGCCCTGTTTCTGATAGCCGTAGGTCGCCTTGACCGTGTCGTCGATATCGACCAGTGCCAGAGCGTCGATCCCGGCCGTGACCGGGGCGGCCCTGGCCAATGCGGGCAGCCAGCGGGAGGCGACCGCGTCGAGCTGGCGGACATGGCCGAAAGTGAACGTCCGCAGAAACGATCCCAGCGTCGAAGGCGCGTAGGTGCCCTTGAACAGTTTCCCCATCCCACCGTGGCGCAGCAGTCCCATGTCATCGATGGAATCGGCGCCGGCAACCATCCCGGCGACCAGGGCCGTGATCTTCAACCCCGCGTTGGCACCGAAATAGTCCGGCAGTTTCAGATGCTCATCGACCAGTTCCCCGAGCCCGGTTTTCCCGGCCAGACCCATGACCGGGACCAGCCCCGCGGCCGACACGAGATTCGGATCATCAAAAGCGCTGGAAATAGCCGACTGGGTATGGAAAAGTTGCATCTACGGAATGCTCCTCTGCAAGGCGAAAACGGAACTCTAGACAAGTCCTATTTTCCCTGATCAGAAGGGCATTTCCGGTTTAAAACGCCGGACCGGCCCAAACCCAACCGGTGGATTCAGGCTAAGGGTGAGGCCTACAAGGAGCAGCTGGCCGCACTTGCCGGCCGCGGCGCCGACGCCGCAACGGCCGTATTCGAAATAACCACCGAGGATGTGACCAACGGCTGCGATCTGTTCGCGCCCATCGCCGCAGCAACCCAGGGCGTTGATGGCCGGGTCTCCATCGAGGTTGACCCGCACCTTGCCAGAGACACCGCGGGCACCATCAAAAACGCCAAGAAGCTCGCCGCAAAGGTCAACCGGGACAACGTCCACGTCAAGATCCCCGCCACGGTGGAGGGACTCGAGGCCATCTCCGCGACGCTGGCTGAAGGCATCAGCGTCAACGTGACCCTGATCTTCTCGCTGGAACGCTACCGCGCCGTCATCAATGCGTTCATGAACGGCCTGGAGAAAGCCAAGGACAACGGCCACAATCTGTCCAGGATCCATTCGGTCGCGTCCTTCTTCGTATCCCGCGTGGACACCGAAATCGACAAGCGCCTGGATGCTCTGGGAACGGATGAGGCAAGGGCCCTCAAGGGTAAGGCAGGCCTCGCGAATGCCCGCCTCGCCTACCAGATGCACGAAGAGCAGTTCTCCTCCGAGCGCTGGAACGAGCTGGCTCACGCCGGCGCCCATCCGCAGCGTCCGCTCTGGGCATCCACCGGCGTCAAAGACCCGGCCTACCCGGACACCATGTACGTGACCGAACTCGTCGCCCCCGGCGTCGTGAACACCATGCCGAAGAAGACCCTGGACGCCACCTTCGATCACGGCGTGGTCACCGGCGACACAATCACCGACAGCTACGACGAGGCGAACACGGTCCTGAACGACCTCAAACAGCTCGGCGTGTCCTACAAGGACGTCGTCGCCCAGCTGGAAACCGAGGGCCTGGACAAGTTCGTCGCCAGCTGGAACGAACTCCTGGACCATGTTCAGGATGCCCTGGACACAGCCGCAACCGGGGTTAAGGACTAATACGAAAGTAGAAGGTGATCAGGCTAGGGGGTCCTGGCCCACGGTGCTGATCCGGGTGTATCCAAGATGTGCCATGACGGCAGTCTGCCCTATAAATCCCTACAAATGCGCCTGAGACACTCCCGGGCTAGGAGACGACTTATCGAGACACGACGGCTTGGTGGAATGACGGGGGAGTATGTCATTTTTCGAAGTCGTCTGCACGGCAATTCCTTAGCCGCAAAGGGAACGATTATCGGACGATCGTCACAGTTGGCCGCGATGGTACGACACGGAGCGAGTTGCCTGTGACTGTTAGCTTCGTTTGACGGTTCTGGGGCCGTTCAGGTCTGTAAGTTGGCTTCCACTCGGGTTTGGCCCTTCAGGAAAGACTGCGGACAGCATACGGGCAGCGGCAGGGCCAAGCCGGGATGTGGGGAGCGGCAGGCCTAAGTATGCACAGCCAGTGTTCCGGCAGAGGGCCTAGCTATCCTGCCTTGGCTTCGGGTGCGGCCTGGCTTGCTCCACGAGGTCGGTCATCCATGGCCGGTGCCCGCGATGAAACGTCATGTCCTCGGGCAGGCCTTGGACCGAGGCTGTGGAACCGGCGACGTCGATGGTGATGCGGCCGCGGCCCATAGGTGCGTTGGTGATGTGCAGGTGGCCGAAAGACTCCGGCAGCACCGGATCCATCCACAAGCCGCCTTGGGAAACATGCGCGTCGTACTGCATCAAGCTCGTTACCAGCAGGATCGGGGCGGTTGCCGCCCATGCCTGCGGTGAACACGCCGTCGGATAGGGCACGGGCTGGGCGATCTGTTCCCGGCTGAAACCGCAGAATAGCTCCGGCAACCGTCCGTTCGAGTACTCGGCCGCCTCCAGCAATGCTGTGGCGATCCGTTGCGCCTCCGCCACGAAGCCGTAGCGCATCAGGCCGGCCGCAATCAGCGCGTTGTCATGTGGCCAGACGGACCCATTGTGGTAGCTCGCCGGGTTGTAGGCGCCCATGTCGCTGGCCAGGGTCCGCACGCCCCAGCCGCTGAACATTTCCGGGGACATCAGGCGTTCGGCTACGAGCGGCGCCTTGTCCGTGTCCACGAGGCCGAACCACAGGCAGTGCCCCATGTTGGATGCGCAGGCGTCGACCGGACGCTTCTTGGCATCCAGTGCGACGGCGTAGTAGCCGCGCTCGGGCAGCCAGAACTGCTCGTTGAACTGTTTCTTCAGCCGTTCCGCGCGTTCCGCGAGCTCGGCCGCCAGAGACGCATCACCGGCGTCGTACGCCATCCACGCGCGCGCCATGTACGCGCTGTAGACGTAGGCCTGCACCTCGCATAAAGCGATCGGCGGTTCCGCCAGGGTGCCGTCCGCGAAGTTGATGCCGTCCCATGAATCCTTCCAGCCTTGGTTGATCAGCCCGCGGTCATTGAGTCGCTCATACTCAACAAACCCGTCGCCGTCTTTGTCCCCGTAGTCCCGGATCCAGGCCAGTGCACGGTCTGCATGGGGCAGCAGGGCGGCGATGGTATCGGCGGCGAAGCCCCAGCGGCTGACGGCCCCGAGCACGCTCACGAACAGCGGTGTCGCGTCGACACTGCCGTAATAGGCGGACTTGCCGCCCAGGGACAACCCGCTGGAGACATCGAGTCTGACCTCGTGCAGGATCTTGCCCGGTTCCTCCTCGCTCATTGGGTCCACCACTTTTCCCTGGCGGTCCGCCAGCGTCTGCAGGGTGCCCAGGGCCAGGGACGGGTCCACGGGCAGCGCCATTTCTGACGCCCACAGCGAGTCCCGCCCGAACAGGGTCATAAACCACGGCGCCCCGGCGGCAACAACGACGCGCTCCGGATGTTCCGGATCCTCGATCCTTAGGGCGCCCAGGTCGTCGTAGCTGCGTTGCAGGGTCCGCTCAATGGAGTGGTTGCCCATGCGCAGCACCGGAATCCTGGCCACCCACTCCTGCCGGCGCCGATCGCGCGGCGACAGTCCACCCGCATCCGGATGCATGAACGGTGTCACCGGACCAGGCCCCTCAACGGCCGGCACCACCGTGAGCACAGTTTGCCAATGAGCCTGCGGCGCCACCACCGCCCGGTAAGTCAGAGAATCTGCCTCGACGTCGGCGCCACCGGCCGCGATGACGACCCCCTTGCGGACATCCTCCCAGGCGGCCCGGATGGTGAGCGAATCACCATCCGGCTGGCGGATTTCATCCCAGTGCCGCTGGATCCGCGCCTCCTTCACTTCGAACAGATCGGCGAAATCCGCTTCGACGCTGAGGCGGATCACGCATTCGACCGGATCCAGCGAATAATTCCGGACCGTGATCTGCTCCACGAGGCCGGCTCCCACTTCGCGCAGCCGCTCGACAATCAGCGGGCTGTCCGCATAGCCGTCCGAGCGGGGAACCCGGCCGACAAACAGTGCCCGGTACGGTTCCTTCGTCTCCGCCGCCAGCGGCTCCAGTGACTGGCCGTTGATAGTCAGGCTCCAGCAGGAAAGGATGCGGGTGTCCTGAACGAAAACCCCATGCGGATGGCCTGGACGGATGTCCCCGTTCGGCAAAGAGATACAGAAGGACGATCCCTCCACCAAAGTGACCGCCCCGGTCCCCAGCGGCCCTGCGGCTGTATCGGCATTCCATCCCGCCACGTCCGGTCCCTTCAACGGGTTGGCACGGTGCGGCAACGCGGGCCCCGGTCCGACTGCCGACCCCCGTATTCGTTGGTTCAATCGACGCTACGCTCGTCTGCTGCCCGATGCCAGAGCCGACGCCGGCAAACGTCTCGATCCCGCGGCTGCTGTTTGGCCACAGCACCTCCTCGGTCACCGAGCCGTGAGGTGGTTGGTCCAGGGATGTCGAACCATTGAAAAGCCGTCGACAGCAACGGCTACGGCATTCTTGATCTGTCCGGATCTGTCGCCGCGCTAACTGGAGCTCCGGCGCCAGGTTTCAGCTGGTTTTCCCGAGGCTGTTCAGCCTTAACGTGGTTGGCAGGCACTCCGGCGACAGTAGGCCGTTGCGAGGCAACCCTAGCTTTGGTTCCGGATCTCAGAACTCCCGGGTGCCAGTCCGCCCAGGCGCGCGGTGACTCGGTGCGCCGCGGCTGCGCACGATTCTCCCAGGCTTTGCAGTCTGTCCCGCGAGACTCGGAATCGGGGGGCCGGGATGAGGACGGCCGCAACGATATCGCCGCGGTGGTCATATACCGGTGCGGCCACGCCCACTTCATCGATGGAGGACTCGCCGTAGTTGATCGCCCAGCCCCGTCGGGCGTTATCTTTGAGCCGGATCAGGTAGGCCTCGACGCCGGTGTCATCCAGACCCGGATACGTGATCGCGCCGCTGCGCAGCAGGGCCACGACCCGTTCGGCGGGTTCCGCCGCGAGGAAGACCTGCACGGAGGAGCTCATGGCATCGTTGTAGCGGGCACCTAACGGCGTTGTGTGTTTGATCTGATGGTGGCTGGCGATCTGCTCCACGCACATCGATTCGGTGCCGTTCCACACCATCAGTGCACTTGTTTCGCCGGTCTGTTCGGCGAGTTCACGCAGGACAGGATAAGCAACGCGGCGTTCTTCCAGTTCGGCCAGCAGCGGTCCGGCGACGGCGATCAGCCCCAGGCCCAGGCGGAAGCGCCGCGTCTCCGGATCACGTTCCACCAGGTGCTCCTGTTCGAAGGTGGAAAGGATCCGCGAAACGGTGCTTTTGTGCAGCCCGACTCTGTTGGCGATCTCGGTGACTCCGAGCAGCGGTTCATCCGCGGTGAAAGTTCGCAGGACGGCGATGGCGTTGACGATGACGGACGTGCCCTTGGTGTCGCCGTTTCCGTTGGTGTCAGGAGATTCTGCTGGGGTCATGGTGTTTACCATCATTCCGTATGAGGGCCGAAAAGCGGCGCCGCGTTGGACGTGGCGCCGCTTCTTTGCAGGTCATGGGACGGTCAGGCACCCACGATGTTGTACTCCGGGCCGAACGGGAACTTGGTGATGTTCTCGGCCCCGTCTTCACCGACCACCAGGATGTCGTGCTCGCGGTAGCCGCCTGCGCCGGGCTGGCCGTCCAGGACCGTGATCATCGGCTCCATGGAGACCACCATCCCGGGTTCCAGGACGGTGCCGATGTCCTCGCGGAGTTCCAGTCCGGCTTCGCGGCCGTAGTAGTGGCTCAGGACGCCAAAGGAGTGGCCGTAGCCGAAGGTGCGGTTGGCCAGCAGGCCGTGGCCCACGTAGATCTCGTTGAGCTCGGCGGCGATGTCCTTGCAGACCGCGCCCGGCTTGATGAGTTCCAGGCCGCGCCTGTGGACCTCGACGTTGATGTTCCACAGTTTCAGGGAGCGGGCGTCGGGTTCGCCGTAGAACAGGGTGCGTTCCAGCGCGGTGTAGTAGCCGGATGTCATGGGGAAGCAGTTCAGCGACAGGATGTCGTGCTCCTGGATCTTGCGGGTGGTGGCCCAGTTGTGCGCGCCGTCTGTGTTGATGCCGGACTGGAACCAGACCCAGGTGTCGCGGATCTCGGAGTCCGGGAAGGTCCGGGCGATCTCGTGGACCATGGCCTCGGTCCCGATCAGGGCCACCTCGTATTCGGTGATGCCCGCGGTGATGGCGTTGCGGATGGCCTCACCGCCGAGGTCCCCGATTCGGGCTCCGTGCTTGATGACCTCGATTTCCTCGGCCGATTTGATCATCCGCTGGCGCATGGCCGCCTGGGCCACGTCCACCAGGGTCGCGGAGGCGAAGGCGGCCTGGATCTTGTTGCGGTTCTCCAGCGGCAGCGAGTCGTCCTCGACGCCGATCCGGCGGGCGTTGATGCCGCGGGTCCGCAGCACTTCCTGGATGGCGTGGATGTAGTTGTCCCGGCGCCAGTCCGTGTAGACGAGGTTGGCGCCGTAGCTGCGGCGCCATGGCATGCCGGCGTCGATGTTGGCCGTCACGGTGACGGTGTCGTCCCTGGTGACCACCATGGCGTAGGAGCGGCCGAAGTAGGTGAAGAGGAAGTCGGAGTAGTACTTGATGGAGTGGTAGCTGGTCAGGACGACAGCGTCCAGGTCCTTCTCGACCATGATGCGGCGCAGCCCTGCCAGGCGCCGCTTAAACTCGGCATCGGAAAACGTGAGGCTGACTTTCTCGCCGTTGTTCAGGATTTTGAGGCGGTCCAGCTTGGCGACGTCGTTGACGGCTTCGGTTTCGGTGCTGGTCATTGTGGTGATGCCTTTCTTTGGTGCGGTTCTGTAGATGAAGATTTTGGTGCCGGCCGGACTATTCGTGGCGCAGCGGCTCTTTGCTGGTTTCACGGGAAAGGATGACGGCGACCAGGGAGATGACTGCGGCGCCGACCAGGTACCAGGCCGGAGCCAGATCGCTGGCCGTGGCCGCGATCAGCAGGGTGGCCATGAACGGGGCGGTGCCGCCGAAGAGAGCGTTGGAGAGGTTGAAGCTGACCGCGAAGCCGCTGTAGCGGACGCGGGTCGGGAACATTTCCGCCAGGAAGCTGGGCAGTGTTCCGTCATTGAGGGTGAGCATGGCGCCCAGCAGGATCTGGACGAGGACGATCACCAGGAAGTTCCCGGTTCCCAGCAGGGCGAAGGCGGGCACCGTCAGCACGATGAACGTGATGGATGCGGCGATGAGGACCTTTTTGCGCCCATAGCGGTCGGAGAGCATTCCGGTCAGGAAGATGAACCCGATGTACGTCAGCAGGGCGATGGTGGTCGCCAGATAGGATTCGGTTGCGCCGAGGCCCAGCTCCGAGGACAAATAGGTCGGCATGTAGCTGAGAATCACGTAGAAGCCGACGGCGTTGAGCAGTACGGCTCCGACTGCCTGCAGCAGCTGCCGCCAGTGGTTCCGGAACAGGCTGGAGATGGGAGCCTTGATGGCCTCGCCCTCGGCTTCCAGTTCGCGGAACACGGGGGTGTCCTCGAGCCTGGTCCGGATGTAGCGTCCGATCAGGCCCATCGGGGCGGCCAGGAGGAACGGCAGGCGCCAGCCCCAGCTTTGCATGGCCTCGGAGCTGAGCAGAACGGTCAGCAGACCAGCGAGCAGTGAACCGAGCAGCAGGCCTGCTGCGGTGCTGGCGGGAACGACCGCGGCGTAGAGTCCGCGCTTGTTGGCTGGCGCGTACTCCACCAGGAAGGCAGAGGCGCCGGCGTATTCACCGGAGGCGGAGAAGCCCTGGGCCACCCGGACGATCAGGAGCAGGATCGGAGCCCAGACGCCGATGGCGTTATAGCCCGGGATCAGTGCGATGCAGAACGTCGCCGCCGACATGATCAGGATTGACACGGAGAGTGCGTTCCGCCGGCCGACCCGGTCGCCGATACGGCCCCAGACGAAGCCGCCCAGCGGCCTCACCATGAACGAAATGGCGAACAGGGCGAAGGTCAGCAGAAGCCCGGTCTGAGGATTGGATTGGGGGAAGAAGACCGCGGAAATTGTCGCGGCCAGATAGCCGTAGACGGCGTAATCGAACCACTCGACGAAGTTGCCGATGAAGCTTGCCATGATGACCCGCCGGCGGGTGTCCTTGCTGACCCCGTCACCGTTGACGTGCAGTGGCTGGCCGTTCGCCGGCAAGGGCGGGCCCGCCGGCATTGAGGTTGTTTCGTTACTCATATGTCCACCAATGATTTGGGTTGCATTCAACGCAACGCTGTTGCATCAGACTAGGCGTGACGCAGACCACAGTCAAGACATTTTTCTGTACGCTGCGTTAATTTATCCGTGAAGAATGAATTGCCGAAAGTGATTGACCCAACACTCCAGGTGGCTCTAGAGTTGCATTCAACGCAACACGGTTGCAAATTTCATCCGGTTGTTTCACTTTGAACTGAAAGAGGTCACCATGACGGGCACCGTCAATGAATCCCTGGCCGGAGTCGACACGGAGGTTGCGCAGGCCATCGGACAGGAACTCATCCGCCAGCAGTCAACTCTGGAGATGATTGCCTCCGAGAACTTCGCGCCGTCCGCTGTCATGGAGGCACAGGGCTCGGTCCTCACGAACAAGTACGCGGAGGGTTACCCGGGCAAGCGGTACTACGGCGGCTGTGAGCACGTGGACGTGATCGAACAGCTCGCCATCGACCGGGTGAAGGCCCTGTTCGGCGCAGAGGCCGCCAACGTCCAGCCGCACTCGGGCGCGCAGGCCAACGCCGCGGCCATGTTCGCCCTCCTGGATCCGGGCGACACGATCATGGGACTGTCCCTGGCCCATGGCGGCCACCTCACCCACGGCATGCGCATCAACTTCTCCGGCAGGCTCTACAACGTCGTCCCTTACCACGTGAGCAAAGACGATCATCTGGTGGACATGGCAGAGGTGGAGGCCCTGGCTCTGGAGCACCGCCCCAAACTGATTGTGGCCGGCTGGTCCGCCTACTCCCGGCAGCTGGACTTCGCCGGGTTCCGCCGGATCGCCGACCTGGTGGGCGCCTACCTGATGGTGGACATGGCGCACTTCGCCGGCCTCGTGGCCGCGGGACTGCACCCGAACCCGGTCCCGTACGCGGACGTCGTCACCACCACCACGCACAAGACCCTGGGCGGCCCGCGCGGCGGAGTGATCCTCAGCAAGGAACAGTACGCGCGCAAGATCAACAGCGCGGTCTTCCCCGGACAGCAGGGCGGTCCGCTGGAACACGTGATCGCGGCCAAGGCCGTCGCCTTCAAAATCGCCGCCTCCGAAGAATTCAGGGAACGCCAGGAGCGCACCCTGGAAGGCGCCCGGATCCTGGCCGCCCGGCTGTTGAAGGACGACGTCGGAGCCGCCGGCATTTCGGTGGTGAGCGGCGGCACCGATGTGCATCTGGTCCTGGTGGATCTCCGCAACTCGGAGCTGGACGGCCAGCAGGCCGAAGACCGGCTGCACCGGATCGGCATCACGGTGAACCGCAACGCGGTGCCGTTCGACCCGCGCCCGCCGATGGTCTCTTCCGGCCTGCGGGTCGGTACCCCGGCGCTGGCCACGCGCGGCTTCGGCGCCCAGGAATTCACCGAGGTGGCGGACATCATCGCGACAGCGCTCACATCCCCCGCGGTGGATGACCTGCCCGGCGAGGCGACCGAGGCCGGCCTCCGCCGCCGCGTCAGCGCCCTGGCGGCACAATTCCCGCTCTACCCGCACCTTTCTCTTGACGGCGCCGGCAGCGGCGCAGCGGCAACAGGGCTTGAGGCAGAACTGATTGGAGCAGCACAATGAGCACGGACCAGCTTCCGGAACACCCGGACTTCCTCTGGCACAACCCCGAGCCGAAATCCTCCTACGACGCCGTGATTGTCGGCGGCGGCGGGCACGGCCTGGCCACCGCCTACTACCTGGCCAAGAACCACGGCATGACCAACATCGCCGTCCTGGAAAAGGGCTGGCTGGCCGGCGGGAACATGGCCCGGAACACCACCATCATCCGCTCCAACTACCTCTGGGACGAGAGCGCCGCCATCTACGAGCACGCCCTCAAACTGTGGGAGATCCTGCCCGAGGAGCTCGAGTACGATTTCCTGTTCAGCCAGCGCGGCGTGATGAACCTGGCCCACACCCTGGGCGATGTGCGCGAGAGCATCCGCCGGGTCGGGGCGAACAAGCTCAACGGCGTCGACGCCGAATGGCTGGACCCGGCCCAGGTCAAGGAACTCTGCCCGATCCTGAACATCAACGACAACATCCGCTACCCCGTCATGGGCGCCACCTACCAGCCCCGGGCAGGGATCGCCAAGCACGACCACGTCGCCTGGGCCTTCGCCCGCAAATGCGACGAGCTCGGCGTGGACATCATCCAGAACTGCGAAGTCACCGGCTTCCTCAAGGACGGCAACCGTGTGACGGGCGTCAAGACCAGCCGCGGCACCATCCACACCGAAAAGGTCGGCCTGTGCGCGGCCGGCCACAGCTCCGTGCTGGCCGAAATGGCCGGCTTCCGGCTGCCGATCCAATCCCACCCGCTCCAGGCCCTGGTCTCGGAGCTGCACGAGCCGGTCCACCCCACGGTGGTGATGTCCAACCACGTCCACGTCTACGTCTCCCAGGCGCACAAGGGCGAACTGGTGATGGGCGCCGGCGTGGATTCCTACAACGGCTACGGCCAGCGCGGTTCCTTCCACGTCATCGAGCACCAGATGGCCGCCGCCGTCGAACTCTTCCCGATCTTCGCCAGGGCCCATGTGCTCCGGACCTGGGGCGGGATCGTGGACACCACACTGGACGCCTCCCCGATCGTGGGCACCACGCCGGTGGAGAACATGTTCGTGAACTGCGGCTGGGGGACCGGCGGCTTCAAGGGAACCCCCGCGGCGGGACTGACGTTCGCGCACACCATCGCCACCGGAACCCCGCACACGCTCAACAAGCCCTTCGCGCTGGAACGCTTCGAAACCGGTGCCCTGATCGACGAACACGGCGCCGCCGCCGTGGCCCACTAGAAAGGCCGGCCATGCTGCTGATCCCCTGCCCCGACTGCGGCCCCCGGGACGAAACCGAATTCTCCTACGGCGGCCAGGCCCACGTGGCCTACCCCGACAACCCGGCCGCCCTGAGCGACCGCGAATGGGCCGAGTACCTGTTCTACCGGGCCAACACCAAAGGCGCCTTCGCCGAACGCTGGCTGCACAGCACCGGCTGCCGGCAATGGTTCAACATGCTCCGCGACACCGTCAGCTACGACATCCAGGCCGTCTACCGGATGGGCGAACCCCGCCCCGACACCGGCACCACCACCCCCGCTTCCCCGGAAGGAGCACTCAAATGACCGCTCAGCCGCAGCCCGCCCGTCTTAGCACCGGCGGCCGCATCGACCGAAGCGTCACCTGGCGGTTCACCCTGGACGGCCGCGAATTTACCGCCCACCCGGGGGACACCCTCGCCTCCGCGCTCCTGGCCAACGGCCGCCTCCGGGCCGGCAACTCGCTGTACGAGAACAGGCCCCGCGGGATCATCGCAGCCGGGGTGGAGGAACCCAACGCCCTGGTCAAGGTGGCCGCCCGCTTCCCCGGTCACGTTGCGGAGTCCATGCTGCCTGCCACCACCGTGTCGCTCGTGGACGGCCTCAACGCCGAACTGCTCAACGGCCTGGGCCGGCTGGACCCGAACGAGGACCGTGCCGAGTACGACAAGAAGTACGTCCACACCGACGTCCTGGTGGTCGGCGGCGGACCCGCCGGCCTGGCCGCAGCACGGGAGGCCGTCCGCACCGGCGCCCGGGTCATCCTGATCGACGACCAGCCCGAACTCGGCGGGTCCCTGCTGTCAGGTTCCGGGCTCTCCGGGTCCACCGATCCGGCACGTGGTGAGACGATCGAGGGCCGGCCGGCACTGGACTGGGTGGCCGACGTTGAAGCCGAACTGATCTCCGCGGCGGAATGCACCGTGCTGAACCGCACCACAGCCTTCGGCTCCTACGACGCCAACTACGTCATCGCCGCCCAGAACCGCACCGACCACCTCACCACCCCGGCCGCGCCCGGCGTGTCCCGCCAGCGGATCTGGCACATCCGGGCCGCACAGGTGGTCCTCGCCCCCGGCGCCCATGAACGCCCGCTGGTCTTCGAGAACAACGACCGCCCCGGCATCATGCTCGCCTCCGCGGTCCGCAGCTACCTCAACCGCTACGCGGTCAAGGCCGGGTCCCGGGTGGTCATCAGCACCACCAACGACAGCGCCTACAGCCTCGCCGCCGACCTTCTGGCCGCGGGCATTACCGTCGAGGCAGTCGTGGACGCACGCGGGCAGCTCAGCGAAACCGCCGCCGCAGCGGCAGCCACCGGCACCCGGGTGCTGATCGGCAGCGCCGTCGCCAACACCACAGGCCAGGAACGGCTCCTGGGCGTCACTGTCCGCAGCATCAACGACGACGGCGAACTCACCTCAGGCATCGAACAGCTCTCCTGCGACCTGCTGGCCGTCTCCGGTGGCTGGAGCCCGGTGGTGCACCTGCACAGCCAGCGCCAGGGCAAACTGCGCTGGGACGAGGACCTGGCAGCCTTCGTGCCCGGCAGCGTGGTTCCCAACCAGCACGTGGCCGGCTCGGGCCGCGGAAGCTTCGAACTCGACGACTGCCTGGCCGAAGGCAGCTCCGCCGGGGCCGCGGCAGCCATCGCCGCCGGCTTCAGCTCCGCCGTCGAACCCTCAACGCCGGAGGCGCCGCGCCCTTCCGCCCCGATCCGCCAGTTGTGGCTGGTGCCCGGGCAGAACGGCGGACCGGAGGACTGGCACCACCACTTCGTGGACTTCCAGCGCGACCAGTCCGTCGCCGACGTCCTGCGCTCCACCGGGGCCGGGATGCGCTCGGTGGAGCACATCAAGCGCTACACCTCGATCAGCACCGCCAACGACCAGGGCAAGACCTCCGGCGTCAACGCCATCGGCGTCATCGCCGCGGCCCTCAAGCACGGCGGCGGCGGAACGGCCGGGATCGGGGAGATCGGCACCACCGCCTACCGGGCCCCGTTCACGCCGGTCGCGTTCGCGGCCCTGGCCGGCCGCCAGCGCGGCGAACTCTTCGATCCCGCACGCGTGACCTCCCTCCACCCCTGGCATGCGGCACGGGGCGCCCTGTTTGAGGACGTCGGCCAGTGGAAGCGGCCCTGGTACTACCCGCAGGCCGGCGAGGACATGGACTCCGCGGTGCTGCGTGAATGCGCCGCCGTCCGGGATTCGGTGGGGTTCATGGACGCCACCACGCTGGGCAAGATCGAGATCCGCGGCAAGGACGCCGGCGAATTCCTGAACCGCATCTACACCAACGCGTTCAAGAAACTGGCGCCGGGTTCGGCCCGTTACGGCGTGATGTGCACGCCGGACGGAATGATCTTCGACGACGGCGTGACCCTGCGCCTGGATGAGGACCGCTACTTCATGACGACCACCACCGGTGGCGCCGCGAAGGTCCTGGACTGGCTGGAGGAATGGCTGCAGACCGAGTGGCCGGAACTGGACGTGCACTGCACCTCGGTGACGGAACAGTGGTCCACCATCGCTGTCGTCGGACCGAAATCCCGTGCGGTGCTGGCCAAGCTGGCCCCGCAGCTTGCGGCAAACGGCGGGTTGGAGGCTGAGGCTTTCCCGTTCATGACCTTCCGGGAAACCACCCTGGCCTCCGGCGTGCGGGCGCGGATCTGCCGGATCTCGTTCTCCGGCGAGCTCGCCTACGAAATCAACGTTCCGTCCTGGTACGGGCTCAACACCTGGGAAGCCGTGGCAGCGGCCGGTGCGGAATTCAACATCACCCCGTACGGCACCGAAACGATGCACGTGCTGCGGGCCGAGAAGGGCTACCCGATCGTCGGCCAAGACACCGACGGGACCGTTACCCCGCAGGATGCCGGCATGGAATGGATCGTCTCGAAGGCCAAGGACTTCATCGGCAAGCGCTCCTACTCCCGTGAGGACGCCCAGCGCCATGACCGCCGACACCTCGTCAGTGTCCTGCCGGTGGACGGGACGCTCCGGCTGCCCGAAGGCACGCAGCTCGTGGAAAAGGGCATCACCGTGAACCCCGCCTACGGCCCCGTGCCGATGCAGGGGTTCGTGACCTCCAGCTACCACAGCGCCGCCCTGGGAAGATCATTCGCCCTCGCACTGATCAAGAACGGACGCAACCGGATCGGTGAAACCCTGGTGGCCGCCGCCGGAAACCAGCTGGTCGACGTCGTCGTAGCAGAAACAGTACTTTTTGACCCTGAAGGGAACCGCAAAGATGGCTGATACAGCAGCAATCGCAAATTCAAAAAAAATCCGGACTATCCGACAAAGCCCGGCGTCAGTCCTGAGAGAAGCCTTTGAAGCAGGGTCTGTTGCGGGCATCGTGGAACTGCAGGAGCTTCAGTTTCTGACCATGGCGGGCGTCAGAGTGGATCCAGACACCGAAGCCGGGACGCGGGTTGCCTCCGTGACAGGAGGCCTGCCGCCGCGTTCAGGTGAAGTACGTAGCACGGGCGACACCGCCGTGCTGTGGCTCGGTCCCACCGAATTCCTGGTCGTGGCGCCCACAGATGCCCACGAGTCCCTCGGCGGCGACCTGCTCCAGGCACTGCGTGCAGCGCTGTCAGACGGCGAAGGCCAGGTGGTTGACCTCTCCGCCAACCGCACGACGTTCGAACTCAGCGGCCCGCGGGCGCGCGCCGTGCTGGAAAAGGGATGCTCCCTGGACCTTCACGCCCGGGTCTTCAGCTCCGGGACCGCGCTGTCCACTGAAATCGGCAACATCCCCGCCATCCTCTGGAAGACCGGAGAAGAGGTCTACCGAATCTTCCCCCGGGCTTCCTTCGCTGAGTTCCTGGGCCGCTGGCTCCTCGATGCCATGCGCGAATATGCCTCTCCCGAGGTCCCCTGATGGCACTCAGCGTCCTGGACCTCTTCTCCGTTGGCATCGGGCCCTCGTCCTCCCACACGGTCGGCCCGATGCGGGCAGCGAAACGGTTCGCCGACGGGCTGAGCGACGAGGGCCAACTCCCGGCCACCGTCCGGGTCCAGGCGGAGCTGTTCGGTTCCCTCGGTGCCACCGGCCGGGGCCACGGATCGGACAAGGCCGTAGTACTCGGGCTCCAGGGCCAGGACCCAGAGACTGTGGACACCGGCACGGCCGATGACCAGGTGGCGGCAGCCGCCCTGGACGCCGAACTCCGTCTCGCCGGCCACCACCGCGTCGACTTCAACTGGGACGAGGACGTGGTGCTGCACCGGCGCAAGTCCCTGCCGGCGCACCCCAACGGCATGACCTTCCGGGCACTGGACTATTCCGGGGCAGTGCTCCGGGAACGCAGCTACTACTCGATCGGCGGCGGCTTCGTCGTGGACGGCGACGCACAAGGGGCGGACCAGGTGGTGGCAGACGACACCGTACTGCCCTACCCTTTCACCACCGCCGATGAGCTCCTGGACATCTGCCGCCGGGAGGACCTGTCCATTTCCGATGTCATGCTCGCCAACGAACTGGTCTGGCGCAGTGAGGCCGAACTCAGGGAAAAGCTCCTGGCACTGTGGGCGGTCATGCGCCAATGCGTGGACAACGGCTGCAATGCCGAAGGCATCCTGCCCGGCGGGCTGAACGTCAAACGGCGCGCTCCGTCTCTGTTCCGGACACTGGCGGCGTCCGCCGCCAGCGCGGACGCCGCAGCCGGCAGCCCGTCCCTCGCCCAGGTGTCCGCTGACCCGCTGCTCGCCATGGAATGGGTCAACCTGTTCGCCCTTGCAGTCAACGAAGAGAACGCCGCAGGCGGCCGGATCGTCACCGCCCCCACCAACGGCGCGGCCGGGATCGTTCCCGCCGTGCTGCACTACTACCTCAAGTTCGTCCCCGGAGCCAACGACGACGGCGTCATCCGCTTCCTCCTGGCCGCGGCAGCCGTCGGGATCCTGTTCAAGACCAATGCCTCCATCTCCGGCGCCGAAGTCGGCTGCCAGGGCGAGGTCGGCTCGGCGTGCTCCATGGCGGCCGCCGGGCTCTGCGAAGTCCTGGGCGGTACCCCTGCGCAGGTGGAGAACGCCGCGGAAGTCGGCATCGAGCACAACCTCGGCCTGACCTGCGATCCCGTCGGCGGGCTCGTGCAGATCCCCTGCATCGAACGCAACGCCATCGCCGCCGTCAAAGCCATCAACGCCGCGAGGCTGGCGCTGCACGGGGACGGCAGCCACAAAGTATCCCTGGACAAGGCCATCAAAACCATGCGTGAGACAGGAGCCGACATGAAAACCAAATACAAGGAAACCTCCCGCGGAGGCCTCGCGGTGAACGTGATCGAGTGCTGAGCCGTGGAAACCACGAACAACAGCACCCCTGAATACGTTCTGACTCTCGATTGCCCGGAACAGCCGGGAATCGTGCACGCCGTTTCCGGCTTCCTGCTGGAACACAGCTGCGACATTGTGGACAACCACCAATACGGACAGCGCGGAGATGGATCGGAGGGCCATTTCTTCATGAGGATGCATTTCGCGTCCAACGGAGTCGACACCTTGGAAGAATTACGGTCCGCGTTCGCGCACCTAGCGGAACGGTACGGCATGAGCTGGCAGCTGGAGCGCCACGGGTCCCGGCGCAAGGTGCTGATCATGGTCTCCAAGTTCGGCCACTGCCTCAACGATCTGCTCTTTCGTGCCAGGATAGGCGAGCTCCCGGTGGATGTCGTCGCCGTCGTGTCCAACCACACGGACCACCAGACCCTGGTCGAATGGCACGGCATTCCGTTCTTCCACATCCCCGTCACCCCCGACACCAAGGCCAACGCGGAGGCAAGACTTCTCCAACTCGTGGACGACCTGGACGTCGAACTCGTGGTCCTGGCGCGCTACATGCAGGTCCTCAGCGATAATCTGACCCGGAGACTGGATGGTCGTGCCATCAACATCCACCATTCATTTTTGCCCAGTTTCAAAGGCGCAAAACCATACCACCAGGCGTATGCCCGCGGCGTGAAAACGGTCGGCGCCACCGCACACTACGTCAACAGCGAGCTGGACGAGGGGCCCATCATTTCGCAGCAGGTAGTGGAGGTCGACCACACCTACGGCCCCGAAGACCTCGTCGCCGCAGGCCGGGACACCGAGTGCAAGGCACTCAGCAATGCCGTGCGTTGGCATTGCGAGGGACGGGTGATACTGCAGGGGAACAGAACCGTGGTGCTCAGGTAGGCACCCCGGAGCGTCCCGGGCTGCCGACCCACGACCGCGGGAGGCGGAGGCGATTACGGCCCGAGGGAACAGGCTCGCTCCGCCCGGTTTTGTCGGATACCAACAACGGCGCCAACGCCTTCCAGATCCTAGGAAAGTAGACGCCCAGGGCTGCACTTCGAGAAGGCGCGACACGCCGCCGATTTTCGTTCCATAATTGTTCCCCTTAGGGCGTCCCGCGGAGACCGTTCAGAACAACTTTCGGGACGGTGAAGACCCGCTCGGCTGTCATACTCTGACGATGGCTGTCTCCTTCGAATGCACTACCCGGTCGCGCATACCCAGGCCGGAGTTTTTTGATCTTGCCCGCAGCATCGACGCGCACAAGGGCTCGATGGCGCGGTCACGTGAGGAGGCCGTCGCTGGGGTCAGGACCGGCCTGATCTCGTTGGGGCACGAGGTCACCTGGCGGGCCTGGCACTTCGGTGTCCCGATCCGGATCACCGAGATGCGCGCCCCGGACTATTTCGTCGATGAACAGGTCAGGGGCCCGTTCCGGCGCTTCCGGCACGTCCATGAATTCCGCGAGGATTCCGAGGGGACCCTGATGGTGGACCGGATCGAGTTCGCGGCCCCGTTCGGTCCAGTCGGGCGGGTGGTCGAGAAGCTGGTGCTGGCCGGCTACCTCCAGAAACTCATCGAGACAAGGAACCGGTACCTCACCGCGGACGCGAAGCACGGATAACGCCTCCCTTCTACCGGGTACGGTCCGCCTGGCAGTCAGTTGCCGATTTGGGAACTGGGGGACCCTGGCCACGGCGCCCGCCGGTCATCTCAGCAAAGGATCCTTTACTGAGATGGCAGCGGACGAAGTGGCTGGAGTCCACATTTCGTCAATCGGCAACTCACTACCGGAGGTTGGTTGTCACATTCAGAAGTCGCGTGCACGTTATGTCAGAAGCCCTCTGCACCGTCGATCCGGGATGCCGTTTCCAGATCTGGCTCCATGATCGGGTGGTCTTGGACGAGCCAGACGCTGACTTCGTCACCCTAATGGACGGCCCCCTTCCCGCCCCTCTTCGAGCCAGACCCAAAAAATCGAGGCATCCGCGGCAATAGCGTCGATGAAACCGATACGGGCGGACTCCTCTTCCCGTCGAATACCAACCCTGTCTCCCTGTCTCAGCTGTGTCCACGCACTGGTCCCGGATGTCCGAGTGGGCGAAGGTGGTCCTAGGACGCCATTGTGCCTTTGGCTCTCAAGTCGACCCCCTTACCAGCCGCGGTCGGCGAGGCGGTGGGGCTGCGGGATTTCGTCGACGTTGAGACGGTGTGGACAACGGCTAGTGGTGTGTCTCAGTTTTGCTTAACGGCTTCGAGTGCGACACGGCCGCGGGCTACCTTTGCAAGGATGCTGTCGGCGGTCGCGGTCCAGACCAGGGGCTTGGGCTCGTTGTTGTGGGAGGCGAGGTAGTCCTCGATCGCTGAGATCAGATCCGGTACGGAGTGGAAGGCGCCGCGCCGCAGGGCCTTGTCGGTCAGCTCGCGGAACCACCGCTCGACCAGGTTCAACCAGGACGAGGAGGTCGGGGTGAAATGCAGGTGAAACCGGGGATGTTTGTCCAGCCAGGCTCTGACGTTGGCGTGTTTGTGGGTGGCGTAGTTGTCCAGGATCAGGTGCACGTCCAGTTCTGCCGGCACGTTCTTCTCAACCGTTTTGAGGAACGCCAGGAACTCGCCGTGCCGGTGTTTGGGCAGGCAGGATCCGATCACCTTGCCGGTGGCAACGTCCAGGGCGGCGAACAGGGTCGTGGTGCCGTTGCGCTTGTAGTCGTGGGTCATCGTTTCCCCGCGGCCCTTCTTCATCGGCAGCGAGGGCTGGGTCCGGTCCAGCGCCTGGATGGAGGACTTCTCGTCCATGCACAACACGATCGCCTGCTCGGGCGGATTCAGATACAGGCCCACCACATTGATGAGTTTCTCCTCAAACCTCGGGTCCGTGGAGAGCTTGAACGCCTCAACCCGGTGCGGCTTCAGCCCCCGGGCCGCCCAGATCCGCTGCACCTGCGCCGGGGAAACCCCGGACCTGGCGGCCATGGTCCGCACCGACCAGTGCGTCTGCCCGTCCGGCTTCGAGTTCCGCGTCAGCTCGACGATCTCGTCGATCTTGGACTGCGGGATCACCGGCTTCCGGCCCCGTCCGGCACGGACCCTGCCCAGCTTCGCCAGCCCCTCCTCCTCGAACCGGGCCCGCCACGCGCGCACCGTCCCCGGGGTCACACCGGCAACCTTCGCGATCCACTCGTTCGCCAGCCCGTCCGCGGACATCAGCAGCACCTGGGCCCGCTGCACCTCGCGATGGGAGGCCGTCTGCGACTTCGACAACACCTCCAACGCGGCACGCTGACCATCTGAGACCGAAAGGGCGGGAGCAGGATTCGTCATGCCATCAGATTAACAGACCACCCATTATCTATTTTGGAGACACACCACTAGGAGCAGGACAACTGTATGTGCACCGAACCCCAAAGTGGTTACAGCACCCGATTCAGTCGACGAGCACCGAAGCCTTGGCTTTCTCCGATGCTTCGACACGGCCCGCAATCTTCCTAGAACGGTGGTGCAGCCAGTTCGCCACCGCCAGCACCCCCACAAGAAGAAAAGTGCTCAGGAGCTGGGGCCGGGAATCCTCTCCGATGAAGCCCACCGTGAAGATCGCCGCGAGGATGAGGAGGCCAAAGCCCGTCAGCCACGGGAAGCCGGGCATCCGCAGGGGAAGCTCCGTTCCTTCGCGGTCGGCGCGAAGGCGCAGCGCGAGCTGGGCCAGGAGCGCGGACGTCCACACCAGCAGGCAAGTCGAGCCCACAATGTTGAGCAGGACGGGAAGGACCTTTTCGGGGAAGGCCAGCTCCAGCACAACCGTGACCACACCGAAGGCAACGCTGGCCAGGACCGCGACCACCGGTACCCGGGCCTTCGACACGGAGGCAAGCAGGCGCGGCGCCTCGCCCCGCTCAGCCAGGGAGAATGCCATCCGGGAGGCACCGTAGAGGTTGGCGTTAAGGGCGGAGAGCAGTGCTGCCACGGCTACCAGGGTGATGGCGGTGGCTGCGCCGGGCATGCCCGCGGCGTCCAGCACCGCTGCGAACGGGCTCTTCAGCCCCGCCGAACCCACGGGAACCACAGCCGCGATGATGAAGATCGCGCCGATGTAGAAGATGAGGATGCGCCACAGCACCGTCCGGACTGCCTTCTTCACGCTGCGGGCCGGCTCGGCGGTTTCAGCTGCCGCCACCGAGACGATCTCAGTGCCGCCGAACGCGAAGGCCACCACGAAGAGTGCCGTGGCAATCCCGGCGAACCCGCTGGGTGCGAATCCGGCACCCGTGAAGTTGGACAGGCCCGGCGACTGGACGCCCGGCAGCCAGCCGAAGAGCAGGGCGGCGCCCACCAGGAGGAAACCGACGATCGCCGCCACCTTGAGCAGCGCAAACCAGAACTCGAACTCGCCGAAGTTCTTGACGCTGGTGAGGTTGACGGCGGTGAGCACCACGATGAACACAAAGGCCATCAGCCACACCGGCAGGGCGGGGAAGATGGTGGCCAGCAGGCCTGCCGCACCGAGCGCCTCGGCGGCGATGACAACCACCAGCTGCAGCCACCAGAGCCAGCCCACCGTGGCACCGGCCACCGGCCCGTAGGCCTTGGCGGTATAGACGGAGAAGGCACCGCTGTCCGGATTGGCGGCAGCCATCTCGCCGAGGGCCCACATCACCAGGATGATGAGCGTGCCGGCCACGAGGTAGGAGATCAGCACCGCCGGGCCGGCAGCCTGGATGCCCGCGCCGGAGCCGATGAAGAGGCCCGCGCCAATCGCGCTTCCCAAGCCCATCATGGTGAGCTGGCGGGGTTTAAGGGCCGCGCCGAGGGCGCGGGCAGACGTCTTTGTCTGTTGTTCCATTGAGGATTCCTCTGGTTGTAGGTGGAACGGGTTGGTAAAAGCTGAGTCAGTTGTCAGGCTGCGTGGGCTTCCAGGAGCCTGAGCACGCGGTCGTTGGAGGCGGGATCGGCAACGGTGATCCGCACGCCGTCGCCCTGGTACGCGCGGACCAGGATGCTTGCGCGGTCGAACGCGTCCACCAGCCCCGCGAGGAGGCTTTCATCCGCGCGGATCCACAGGAAATTGCCCTGGCTCGGCTGCAGTTTCCAGCCCTGGGCTTCCAGCTGCGCTGCCATCCGGGCGCGCTCCTCCCTGACGGCGGCCACCCGCGCTTCCATCTCCTCGCCCGCGTCCAGCGAAGCGATGGCCGCCTTCTGGGCCAGCGCGCTCACCGCGAAGGGAAGAGCGGTCCGGCGCAGTCCTTCCGCAATGACCGGCGCCGCCACGGCGTATCCCACGCGCAGACCGGCGAGTCCGTAGGCCTTCGAGAAGGTCCGCAGGATGCAGACGTTCGGGTACCGGCGGTAGAGCGCCAGGGAATCGGGGCCGCTGCCCGCTGCGGCGTATTCCACGTAGGCCTCGTCGATCACCACGAGGATGTCGGAGCGGACGGATTGCAGGAAGGCCTCGATGCGTTCGTGGCTGATGGGCACGCCGGTGGGATTGTTGGGGGTGCAGAGCAGGATGACCTTGGTGCGGTCAGTGACGGCCGCGGCCATGGCATCGAGGTCGTGGCCCTCAGCCTCGTCCAGCGGGATGCGGACCGGCCGGGCGCCTGCCAGCTCAACCAGGATGGGATAGGCCTCGAAGGAGCGCCACGCGATAATTACGTCATCCCCGGCGTCGCACAGTCCGGTGATGATCTGCTGGAGGACGCCCACACTGCCGGGCCCCACGGCGATCTCCCCGGCGGTGACGCCCAGGTGCCGGGCGATCCGTTCGCGGAGTTCGACGGCGGCCGAATCCGGGTAGCGGTTCATGGTGCCCGCCGCTTCGGCCACCGCAGCGGCGGCGGCAGGCAGCGGTTCGTAGTGGCTTTCATTGCTGGCAAGGGCTGCGACGTCCGCCCCGGCGCTGCGCCGGCCCGGGACGTAGGGCGGAAGTCCGGCCACCGCCCCACGAAGGGTGGGGAGCGCGGTGTCCGGTGCGGTCAGGAGCTGATCACGGGTCATGAAGATTGATCATGATTGTGACCCCGCCCACAATGCAAGATACCCTCAACCCATTGGGACTTCTGCTCAACTTCAAGTGACTGTGGTGAAAATATGACCATTCCCAACTCCCGCACCCTGGATTCCCTCGACGGCAGGATCATCCTGGCCCTCGACAAGGATCCCGAAGCCAGCGCCCTGGCACTCTCCCGGACGCTCGGCGTCGCACGCAACACGGTCCACGCGCGGCTGGCTAGGCTCGAAGGCAGCGGCGCCCTCCGCTCCTTCAGCCGGAGACTGGACCCCGCCGCGCTTGGCTATGACCTGATGGCCTTCCTCTCACTGTCCATCAGCCAGACGCGGACAGGCGCAGTGGAAGACGGGCTCGCCGCAATTCCGGAGGTCATCGAGGTGCACGCCACCACCGGGGACGCGGACCTCATGGCCAAGGTGGTGGCACGCGGCACGGCCGATCTCTACCGCATCACCAACCAGATCCTGGAAATCGAGGGAATCCAACGGACCAGCACGGCCATTTCCGTACTGGAACTCATGCCGCCCCGCTACGACGGCCTCCTGAGCCGGCTGTCAGAGCAGGAATCCCGCGCTTCAACCTAAGGATGGGTGATCCAGGCCACAAGTGGTCACATTTTCACTTCCTACCGGTTCCGCTGCCAAATATCCCAAACAGAACCGGCTCTCTTGCCTATCCGTGAGTCACGCCACAAGCTTCCTGCATGACTACACTTACCGTCTCCGGCCGCGTGGCGCAGGTTCTCAGCAGCTACCTCACCGATGTCTTCGGCGTCATGGGCAACGGCAACGTCTACTTCCTGGACGCCGCGGAGAAGCTGGGCCTTCGCTTCTCCCCCGTCCGGCACGAAGGCGCCGCCATCGCCGCAGCCGACGCCTACTACCGGGCGTCGGGACGCCTCGCAGCAGGCACCACCACCTACGGCCCTGGCTACACCAACGCGCTCACCGCCCTGGCCGAGGCGGTCCAGGCGCAGATCCCCGTTGTGCTGGTCACCGGGGATGCTCCGAGCAGCGGCGCCCGGCCCCAGGACGTGGACCAGGCGGCAATCGCCGCGGGCCTCGGCGCGGCCACCTTCACCGTCACCCGCGAGTCCGCGGGCTCCATCACCCGGCAGGCGGTGGAGTACGCACTCACCAAGCGCACCGCCGTCGTGATTGCCATCCCCTACGACCTCGCGGCACTCAAGGCGGCAGATGAAGAACTTCCGGCGCCGTTGGCACCTACGGTGACGCACGACGCCGGCGACCTCGGGCAGGCAGCCCGCCTGCTCGCCGGGGCCAAGCGGCCGCTGATCCTCGCCGGCCGCGGTGCGCACCTCGCCGGCGCCGCCCCGGAACTCCGCGAGCTCGCCGACCGCCTGGGCGCGCTGACCGCCGGAACCGCCCTGGCGCTCAACCTTCTTCAGGGCGAGGGATACCTCGGCGTCGCCGGCGGCTTCGGCACGGACACCGCGGCCGGGCTTATGGGCGAGGCTGATGTGGTTCTCGTGGCCGGGGCAAGCCTGAGCCCCTTCACCATGCGGTTCGGGCACCTGCTTGGCCCGGACAGCACCGTCATCCAGATCGACACCGCCCTGCAGCCAACGCACCCGCGGGTGGACCTTTTTGTCAGCGCGGACGTGAAATCCGCGGCGGGACGCATCCTCCGAATGCTGGATTGCGGACCTTCGGGCAACGCGTGGCGCGCGGAGGCCCGCAGGCGCCTGGCCGAAGGACCGGCCCACCACCCAGGCGCCGACGAGACCACGGATGGCCGGCTGGACCCGCGCACCCTTGCCACAGCCTTGGACGCCGTGCTGCCGGAGCGCCGCACGGTGGTCCAGGACGGCGGGCACTTCCTCGGCTGGGCACCCATGTACTGGCGCATCCCGCGGCCCCAGGACCTGGTGATGGTGGGGACCGCCTACCAGACCATCGGGCTCGGCCTCGCCAGCGCCGTCGGGGCAGCCCGTGCGGTGGAGGACGGCCGCACCCTGGTGCTGGCCTCGGGCGACGGCGGCTTCCTGATGGGCCTGTCCGACCTCGAATCGCTGATCGGCGCGGCGAGCAGCGCCGTCGTCGTCATCTACAACGATGCCGCCTACGGAGCCGAAGTCCATCAGTACGGCTCCCAGGGCCTGACCGAAAAGCCCATGCTGATCCCCGAGGTGGACTTCAGCGGCATCGCCCGCGCACTCGGTGCCAAATCCGCAATCATCCGCTCACTGGCGGACCTTTCTGCGCTCAGGGACTGGATCGACGCCGGCGCCAAGGGAACCTTCGTGGCCGACTGCCGGATTACGTCGAGTGTCCGGGCTCCGTGGCTGAGCGAGTGGATGGAGGCCTCGCAGGCTGCGAAGGCGGCGGTGGCGGGCTAGCCCCGGGCTTAGTGGCGACACTGCGATCTCATTGCGGACTGCGAGGTGCCAAATAGCGCTGCGAAAAGACCGCCATTTATCGCTGCAAGTCACACCGCCAAACAGCGATCAAGTTCAAATTTGGCCCCGCGCCGCTTCCATCCGTCTCAGCAAGGGATCCTTTCCTGAGACCCAGCTAGCGGCCCGGGAAACGTACGGTTGGCCCGGTCCATGGCGGGAGTCACCGCCAGCGTCGAATCGATGACCGGGTGCCCTTTAGGAAGCGGCCGACCCCTGGCCGGGAACCTCCGTGGCGATGCCGGCCCGGGGGACACGGACGATTTCAAGATCGGCCATGTCCAATAAACGGCGGCCGCCGGTTAGTTCGTCCATGATCCAGAACAGCCCGTGCTCCGGGATCCTCTCTGTCACCCGCCCCTGGTGAACGAGGGCGGCCCCGTACCGGGCCGCGATGAGGTCCCCGGACGCGAGGTCATGGCAGTTCTTAACAACAGTCTCTTCACTCATGGTCATGTGGCCGCTGCCTTTCTAAAGGGTTTCCGTTCTCACAGAGTGCACGTTCAAGGCTGCACGAAAGTTTCCGCCGTGTGAGTTTTTCCGTTCTCACCCCGGGCATCGCCTTTACCCGTTCGGTTTGCGCGGTGCGGCCGGGGGCCACCCAGCAGCAGCACTTTCCTCCCCGGGAAACCACGATCAGAGCCTACGGGAGGAAAAGCCGTGAACGAATCCTCAACCTTGGGCTTCGCCCTGACTTACGCCGTCCCGGGACGTCACGTTCGCCGAGGATGATTCTCAAGCGGCACAGGAAACGCGCCTCGCTGCGAAACCTAGCCATCAGCCTCTGCCAGATGGCCAAAACAACCAACATAGCCAAAGCCACCCGACACGCCGCCAGAAAAGCCCACCGGGACCTAAAACTCACCGGAATCGACCCGCGCCCATGGCCGCGGCGAACTTCTGCGTGAATTCGGCAGCCACGGACTCCTGGACGGACCTACGAGGAAAGTAGTCATAGAGTTTTTTCCTAAATAACGTGAAGAACGGTGAGGGCCCGTCAAGGAATTGACGGGCCCTCACCGTTCTTCGATTGATCAGCTCGATTGGCGGGGCCCGGCTGGCCCCGCCGGTCCTGGGCAGGGAGTATGCCCCCCACCTCAGTCAGGCTGTGCGGTCCCTGATGAAGCCGGCGATGTCGTCGACTGTTTGTTCGCCGCGCTGGATTCGCCCGGCGGACGTGAGCAGTCCGTGGGCGTACCCGGAGAGGTGCTGGTACCGGACCTCGGTTCCGGCCTGGGCCAGCGCTGCGGCGTAGTTTGCCCCCTCGTCAACCAGCGGGTCGTTGTCCACTGTGATGACGTAGGCCGGTGGAAGCCCGGCAGGGAGCTCCGCCAGGGCGGGGCTGATGTCCGGCCGCGTCCGGTCGGTTCCCTGGGGCAGATAGTGGTCCGCGAACCAGGCGATGGTGTCCGCAACTAAGGGGAAGCCATGAGTGACCCGGTTATACGACGGAGCAGACATCGTCAGGTTGACCATCGGGTAGATGAGGACCTGCGCCGCGATCGGCCTCGGATGAGCGCTTTTCGCGTTTTCGATTGCCAGGACCGCGGCCAGCTGCCCGCCTGCACTGTCGCCGACCAGGACGGCCTTGGTTATCTCCAGGCCGTGAACCGGCCCTGCGGTGAACAGCCAGTTCAGCGCAGCCCTGCTGTCGTCAATTGCCGCGGGGTATAGGTGCTCCGGGGCGAGCCGGTAGTCCACCGCCACGACCGGCAGGCCCGTGAGAGCAGCCAGACGCCGGCACAGCCCGTCATGGGTGGAGAGACTTCCCATGACCCATCCGCCGCCGTGGAGGAACAGCACGACGGCGGTGGGCCCACGCTGGGCCCGCGGCTCATACACCCGTACCCCAAATTCCTGCACCCCGACGTCGGACACCGAGGAAAGCGAATCGCCGTCGAGACCGTTTGCGGCACAGCCGCGCTCGTACATCTCACGCACCTCGTCCACGGGGTAGGTGTGGAACGGGCGTCCACCGGAGGCCCGGAACCTCTCCAGAACGGCTGTTGCGTCCTCGGCTACGGGCCTTCCGCTGAACAGATCCTGGCTGGTCACTTGCCCGAACCGGCCGCGGCCAGCTGGAGGTAGTCCTCGAGCTGGAGGTCCTGTGTGTGGGTCCGGTATTCGTTGACGGTCCCGGACCAGTTGTTGATGACGCGGCCCTCCTCGTTCTTGTACCAGGAGGAGCACTCGGAAGAGAAGGCGGACTTATCGAGCTCTTGCTGAACGTGGGTGTTGAAATCGTCAAGCACGCCGCGGTCAACTTCCAGTACCCTCGTCTCGTCGGCCGCGATGTACTCAACAGCCTGCGCGATGTAGCGGTGCTGGGCTTCGAGCATGGACACCACGGAGTTGTGGTTCAGGTTGGTGTTCGGCCCGTAGACCATGAAGAGGTTGGGGAAGCTGTCGACGGTGATGCCGAGGTATGCCTCGGGGGCGTTGCCCCACCTCTCGTCCAGGCGGAGTCCGTCGCGTCCTGCAACGCGCATAGAGCCCTGGAAGGCGTGGCTCTTGAACCCGGTGGCGTAAACGATCACATCGAATTCGTGCTCGACGCCGTCTGCCGTCCGGATGCCACGGGGCGTATATTCGGTGATCTTCTCGGTCACGAGGTCCACGTTGTCGCGGGTCAGTGTGGGGTAAAAATCATCGCTGCGGAGGATGCGCTTGCAGCCGAAGTCGTAGTCGGGTGTGAGCTTGGCTCGCAGGGCAGGGTCCGCCACCTGGCTTTCGAGGTGCTGGCGGGCCTGCTGGACACCTTCCTCGGACGCTGCACTGTGGCGGCGGGTACGTTCGAATCCGGCTTCACGGAGCTCATGGATTTCTTGGCGCTTCGTCAGGTAAAGCTCCGGGTCCGCCAGGAACGCGGCGGTCTCTTCTGCCGTAAAGACGTACTGGTCGCGGGGGAGGATGTAGTTGGCGGAACGCTGGAACACCGTGAGGTTCGAGGCGATCTTGGCTACCTCGGGCACATACTGGACGGCGGTCGCCGCGGAGCCGATGGAGGCGACGCGCTTACCGGTCAGATCCAGGTCGTGGCGCCAGGAGGAGGAGTGGAACACCTCTCCTTCGAAGGACCCAATGCCCGGGATGTCCGGGATGTTTGGCACATTCAATTGGCCCCAGGCTGCCACGACGGAACGGGCCAGGAACTGGGAGCCGTCTGCGGTATGCACGGTCCAGAGACGGCGGTCCTGGTCCCATTCGGTTGCTGTGATGTTCTGGCCGAAGCGGATGTGTTTGCCCAGGCCGAATTCCTCCACCATGGACCGCAGGTAACCCTGCAGTTCTTCCTGGCCGGCGAACAGCCGGGAAACTTTCAGGTTGAGGAAATAGCTGTAGCAGTACACGAGCGCCTGGGTGTCACAGGCGGCGCCCGGGTACGTGTTCTCGCGCCACACACCTCCGACGTCGTCGCCGCGCTCAAGGATCAGGAAGTCCTCGACGCCTTCCTGCACGAACTGGGCTCCCTGGCCCAGGCCTCCGAAGCCGGCGCCGATGACGATGGAGCTGTAAATGTGGTCGTTGGTGATTGACATGGTGTTCTCTCCTCAGGGGAATGTCTGGTGTGTCAGTAAAAGGTGATGATTTGGCGCAGCGCGTGGCCGCCGTCGAGAGTGTCCATGGCCCGGTTGATTTCCTCGAGCGGGATGGTGTCCGAAACAAGGCCGTCAACGGCCAGTTGCCCGGAGCGCCACAGCTCTTCGTAAATCGGGATGTCGTGCTCCGGAACGGCTGAGCCGAGGTAGCTGCCGACGATGGTCCGTGCCTCAGCCGTCAGTGCGAGCGGGTCGATGGAGACGGGCTGTCCAGGGGCCGGCAGCCCTACCGTCACGGTGATACCGCCGGACTTTGTCAGGGCGATGGCAGCTTCCAGTGCGCGGGGGTGTCCGGCGGCTTCAATGACGGCGTCGAACTTCTCACCGCATTCCAGCGCTGCCGCGGAGGTCATGGCGTCACTCGCGCCGAGACTCATGGCGGCTTCCAGCTTGGCCGGCAGCGTGTCAATGCCGACCACGTATTCGACTCCGGCGGCCTTGGCGGTGATGAGCGCGGCCATGCCGACACCGCCGAGCCCGACAATGGCCACCCGGGCGGAAGGCCCGGGCTTGGCGACGTTGAGAATGGCTCCGCCGCCGGTGAGCAGAGCACAGCCCAGCAGCGCAGCGACGTGCGCCGGAACGTCCGAGCCAACGGGCACAACGGAACGGCGGGAGACCACGGCGTACGTGGCGAATGCGGAGACTCCAAGGTGGTGGTGCACGGGCTCTCCGTCTCTGGAGAGTCTCCGGCTGCCACCGAGCAGCGTGCCTTCCGCATTGGAGGCGCTGCCCTGCGCGCACGGGGTCTTGCCGTTCGAGTGGCATCCGGCGCACTCTCCACACCGGGGGAGGAAGGTCATCACGACTCGCTGACCCAGTGAAATGTCAGTGACACCCTCACCCAGTTCCTCCACGATTCCGGCGGCCTCGTGACCGAGCAGCATCGGAACCGGCCGCGGCCGGTTCCCGTTCACCACGGAAAGGTCCGAATGGCACACCCCGGCGGCCTCGATGCGGACAAGGATTTCGCCCTGGCCGGGACCTTCCAGCTCAAGTTCGGCCACACGGATCGGAAGCGTGTCCTGGTAGGGCCGGTCCGCCCCGATGACTTCAAGCACGGCCCCGCGGATGGTCCTCGTGCGGCCGGCTGTCTTCGTGGTTGGCTTTGTGTCTTCGATCGTCACGATCGTCCTCTCAGTGATGCAGTGGAGCTGTGCATTGAGAGTAGGCAACCTGACAACGCCAGTCACCGTGCAGAACGTCGTGACTTGGCATTCTCTTTGTACGATTCGTCAAAAGGCGTGACGGTAGGGCCTTTATTCTTTGTGGGGGGCCTGGGTGCGGCCTCTGAGGGCCAGCCAGAGTTGGGCTGCTACGTCGGGGTCGCCCAGGTCCACTCCCAAGAGCTCCTTGGCCTGGGCAATCCGGTACCGCACCGAGTTCCGGTGCACGCCGATTTCGCGCCCGGCGGCCTCCCATTGCCCGCGGTGGGCCAGATATGCGCGGACAGTCTCGAGAAGGTGGCCCGGGTGCGCCATGAGCGTGTCCACCCATTCGTCGGCCGGCAGATCGAGTCCGTGTCCCACGCGTATGAGCTGTCCGGGAGGGGCGGAGTCCGCAATCTCGGCGACTTGGGCCCGGAGCTCGTGCAGGCGCCGCAGCGGCATCGGGCCGCCCCACGCGCCGCGGGCACCCTTGGGCAGCTTCGGGGAGGGGCTGGACGCTGCCTGAAGCACGAACATAACACCTGAACGTTCGAGCACGAGTCCGTCCGGTTGAGGCTGGGTTGCCAACTCTTCAAGGTCCGGAAGCACCACGACGAATGCTGTCTCGGGCAGCGGATCGGAGTCCATTTGCGTGGCAAGGAGGCGCGCGGCATCATCATGTCCCTCCAGGACGAGCGCTGCGAGCATCCCCTCGGCGCGGCGCCGTTCAGCCGCCGCGCGGCGTTGTCCCGCCGCCCTGGCGGCAAGGAGCGTGGACGCGGTCAGGAACAGGTGGCGCTCCGCAGCACCAAGTTGCCCGCTTCGGCCCAGGGCAAGGTAGCCGGCCCCCGCCGGACCGTCGGATACCGGATAGAGGGAAGCCGTACCGGATGCGAGTTGAATATTGCCCGTCGCCCCTCGGCGGGCGGTCCGCAGCCTGGCAGATTCGCGCGCCAGTTCCGCCAGCAGCCCGGCCGGCAGTTCATCACCGCTGGCAGCCGCCGACGACGGAGTCCCGTCACCTTCCGGCAGGTAGGCAACCCAGGTGCTGAGGGCACGGGAGAGCTCACGGACGATTTCGGGCTCTGCGTCCTCTTCCGCGGCGGCGCGGGTCAGTGCCACCTGAAGGCCCAGCAGGGCAGTCAGTTCGGCCTCGCCGCCTTGCCTGACAAGCTCCCAGTAGGCCCGCGATACGGCCAGGAAAGGGGACTCCCGGGGAACGGTCAAAAGGGGAAGGCCCGATTCCACGCAGGCCGCCCGCAACTCGTCGGGCACCATGGCGTGGCCTGAGCCCAGGCCCAAACCCAGAGCCGCCACGCCGCCCTCGACGAGCCGTCGCACGTAATTTCGCGCTGCCTCCGCCCGTGCATCACCGCTCAGGCCGCCGAGCTGCAGTCCCACGGTCAGAAGCAGTTCGCCTCCATAAAGGAACACGGTCGGATCCTCAAGCTCGGACACATGAACGCCCGTCAGCTCAACGCGGGGGAGCGGGACCGGCCAGTAGGGCACCAAGTCAGGCTTTGCAGCCTCGACAAGCCGAGCGAGGGTGATCATGGCTAAATCATAGGGTACAAACCTTTGTACAATCCGGCTCCTGTGCACTTTCAATAGGATGAATTATCTAAAGACAGCAGGCTCCGCCGTCCTTATCGTGGGATCCAAACACACGAGGAGGACCCATGACCGCCACACCAGAACTCGCCCCCAGCTGCGTCACTGACCCGGCCAGCGTCACAGTAACAGCCCGCCGCCTGCTCACGGAGCTCCCGGGCCCGCGCTCCCGCGAGCTGGAAGCCGAACGCCGGAAGCACGTCACCGACGCATTCGGCATCACCATGCCAGTGTTCATCGACCATGCGCTGAATGCGCTGCTCGTGGACGTTGATGGCAACCACCTGATCGACTTCGCCTCGGGAATCGCGGTGACCAGCGTCGGCGCGGCGAACCCGAAGGTGGCCAAGCGCGCCGCCGCCCAGCTCGATCGTTTCACGCACACCTGCTTCATGGTCACCGAGTATGCGTCCTTCGTCGAGGTGTGCCGGTGGCTCAACGAACACACCCCCGGCGACTTCGAGAAGCGGACCGCGCTGTTCACCACCGGTGCCGAGGCTGTGGAAAACGCGGTCAAGGTCGCACGGGCCGCAACCCGGCGCCCGAACATCCTCGTCTTCGACGAGGCCTACCACGGACGCACTCAGCTCACGATGGCGATGACGGCAAAGGAGAACCCGTACCGGCTCAACTTCGGACCTTTCCCGGGTTCCGTATTCCGCGGTCCGACGGCGCCCGCGCACACCTCACCCGACGGACCCGGGGATGCCCTCGGGCGGGTCGAGGCCCTCCTTGCACAGAACGGACCGGAGACTTTCGCAGCGATGGTCATCGAGCCGATCCAGGGCGAGGGTGGTTTCATCGTCCAGGCTCCAGGATTCCTCATGGGGCTGCGCGAGATCGCAACGCGCCACGGCATCGTCCTGGTCATCGACGAGATCCAGTCCGGCATGGGCCGCACCGGAAAGCTATTCGCGTCTGAGCACGAAGGCATCGCCGGGGACATCACGTTGACCGCGAAGGCGCTCGGCGCCGGCCTGCCGCTCTCGGCCGCAACCGGGCGGGCGGAGCTCATGAACGCCGTGCACACCGGCGGTCTCGGCGGAACCTACGCCGGTAACCCGGTCGCCTGCGAGGCCGCTCTGGCGGTATTCGAAATTCTCGAAGAGGGCACCCTCCTGGAAAATGCCGCCCGCATCGAAGCCGCCGTTCGGCGCCGCTTGGAGCCTCTGGTGGCTCTGGTGGCTCTGGACGGTGTAGCCGACGTGCGCGGCCGGGGCGCCATGATGGCAATCGAGTTCCGCGACAGCTCAGGACCCCGGGGGGACCTTGCCAGCGCAGCCGCCAAGGCAGCAAACGCCCACGGTGTCCTCACCCTCACCTGCGGTACAAACGGAAATGTGATCCGCCTGCTGCCCCCGCTTGGGATCGAGGCCGACGTCCTCGACGAGGGCCTGGCCGTGCTGGAGGCATCTATTCGCTCGGTGCTCTCATGAGTGTTCCGGGAACGCGGCCCGTTCGGGGTCAGTCATGAGGCCGGGAGCGGAGTCCGGGGCGCCGCTGGAGGGGATTCTTGTCGCGGACTTTTCCCGCGTGCTCGCCGGGCCGCTTGCGACGATGACCCTGGCTGATCTTGGCGCCCGCGTCATTAAAGTCGAACGGCCCGGAACGGGGGACGACACCCGCCAGTGGGCTCCGCCTTCCTCTAAGACGGGGGCCACCTACTTCGAGAGCGTCAACCGGAACAAGGAATCCATCACTCTGGACCTGAGCGACCCTGAGGACCTGGGGCTTGCCCGGGAGCTCGCTCGCCGCGCGGACGTTCTGGTGGAGAACTTCAAGCCAGGCGGGCTCGCCGGACTCGGGCTCGGGTATGAGTCGCTCGCCGTGGAAAACCCGGGACTGGTGTACGCATCGATCTCAGGCTTCGGCTCTGCCGGCGGCCGGGATCTTCCCGGGTACGACTTCATTGTCCAGGCGCTCGGCGGGCTCATGAGCATTACCGGTGACCCGGAGGGCGACCCCTACAAGGCGGGGGTCGCGCTGGTCGATGTCCTGACAGCGAAGGATGCCACGATCGGCATCCTGGCAGCCCTTTCCGAGCGTGCCTCCACAGGACGGGGCCGTCGGATCGAGGTCAACCTTCTGTCAAGTTTGCAGGGCGCACTCGCCAATCAGGGGCAGGCGTATCTGGGGGCAGGTGTCGTGCCCAAGCGGAGGGGCAACGATCACCCCTCCATCGTCCCCTACCAGCTGCTGGCCACAGCCGACGCCCCCCTGGCCGTAGCCGTGGGCAACGACGCGCAGTTTGCGCGGCTTTGTAAGGCCATCGGGGCGCCGGAGCTTGCCGTGGACCCGCGCTTCGTGACCAACTCGGCGCGGGTCAGGCACCGCCGCGACCTGGTCCCGCTGCTTGAGTCCGGTCTGGCAGGGGCAGGGGCGGAGGCGTGGCAGGACACCCTGGTCGCCGTGGGGGTACCCTCCGGGCGTGTATCCAGCATCGGAGAGGGCATTGCCTACGCGGAGTCCCTGGGTCTGGCGCCCACCATCGAAATTCACGACGTCGGCGGCTCAGTCATCGGACGACAAATCCGCCACCCGATTACCTGGACACCGCCGCTGCCGCCGCGGACCCACGCACCACCGGCACTTGGGGAGCACACCGAGGACGTCGTGGACTGGCTGCGGCACCCGCAAAATGAGACTTTAACCTAAACCCACCACCCCCCCATTCCCCAGCCGTTCAGGCCCTGGAAGGACCGCCCCATGAGTCTTGCCCACAGTTCAGCCGACCGCGAGGCGGCCGCTGCCGTGGACCCCTCGGACCTGATCTCATTCGACTCCCTCCTCAGCACTGAGGAGCTTGCCCTGCGCGACCGGGTCCGGACGTTCGTACGGGAGGAAATCAAGCCGAACATCGCCAAGTGGTATGAGGAGGCCAGGTTCCCGATCGAAATCGTGCCGAAACTTGCCAAACTCGGCCTGCTCGGCATGCATCTTAAGGGCTACGGCTGCGCCGGCGGAACCGCCGTCGAGTACGGCCTCGCCGCCGCCGAACTTGAGGCCGGCGACTCCGGCATCCGCACCCTCGTGTCGGTCCAAGGTTCCCTGGCCATGTCCGCCATCGCCAAGCACGGCTCCGACGAGCAAAAACAGGAGTGGCTCCCGCGAATGGCGGCAGGGGAGGCAATCGGATGCTTTGGCCTCACCGAGCCCACCGCCGGGTCAGACCCGTCAGCCATGACCACATTCGCCAGCCGTGACGGCGCTGACTGGGTCCTGAACGGCGCCAAGCGTTGGATCGGACTCGCCAACGTCGCCCAGGTGGCCGTGATTTGGGCCCAGACGGACGAGGGCGTGCGGGGCTTCGTCGTGCCCACTGGCACTCCCGGCTTCACAGCCACCCCGATCGAGCCGAAACTCTCGATGCGCGCCTCGGTCCAGTGCGAAATATCGCTGGAGAACGTGCGCCTCCCCGATGACGCGGTCCTGCCCAACGCCTCCGGCCTCAAGGGCCCGTTCTCGTGCCTGAACGAGGCGCGCTATGGCATTGCCTGGGGCACGATGGGCGCCGCACGCGACGCCTTCGAGGACGCTCTCGCCTACTCCAAGGAGCGCCTTCAGTTCGGCCGCCCGCTCGCCGGGTACCAGCTCACCCAGCAGAAGCTCGTGAACATGGCTCTGGAGATCAACAAAGGGTTTCTCCTGGCCCTGCACCTGGGACGGCTCAAAGACGCAGGAAAACTGCAGCCCCACCAGATCAGTGTGGGCAAGCTCAACAACTGCCGAGAGGCGATCGAAATCTGCCGCGAGGCCCGCACGATCCTTGGCGGCAACGGGATCACCCTCGCATACTCACCGCTGCGCCACGCCAACAACCTCGAATCGGTGCGAACCTACGAAGGCACTGACGAAGTCCACACTCTCATCCTTGGCCAGAAGCTGACGGGCGTGGGAGCCTTTCGGTGAGTGCCGCGGTCGGTGCCCCGGCCACGTCGCGCACCGGTCCTGTTCCCCAGGCGGCGACGTGGCAGAACCACGCGGGCGAGACCGTGGAGATCGTCAAAAGCGGACACATAGTTCGCCGAGGCATCGTCGAGGAAGAAATGCCCGACGGCTCGGGTTTATGGCTGGCCGCAGATGCGGCTGACCGCCGAGAGAACTTCCACAAAAGTCTTGGATTCGAGCTTTGGGTTTAGCCCAGAGCGAAGACAGACAACCGACTCTCCTGACGGCGATGAAGTGCTCAGTTCTCGAAGACAGGCGGGAGGGGCTGCCGCCGATGCGAAGGCGGATGAAATGCGGTCGCGTGCTCAGCGGAAGTGCGTACCCGCATTGGGCTATGGCGGCTGCAGCGTACCACTTGCCTCGGCAGATGTCGCCGGCGGCATTTTGCGCAGCTTGCCCCACCTGTGGACCTTTACGCCCTCATCTCCGAACGCGCCTGGAAACGCTGGCCGGGGCGTGAATCGATGATCTAGTTAGCGGCGCCGGCATCAGACGGTGGAACCGGCGAACAGGGTCCTGTTGAAGGAGAACCCGCGGACCGGTTCAGTCAAGAACCCGGGGACCAGGCGGAGTCTGACCTGTGGTTCCTCGAGGTGCGGATACCCGCCGGGGCCGGCAAGCCCAGGGTCCTGCCGGTGTTGTCCGCGCATTTCACGGTTAGTGTGTAGACGGTTAGCTCAGGTCGTGGTTTGGCCCCGGGCCCTGTTCTGCTATTTGGCGATAGGTGGTGGGTGCCTGCTGGGTGCCGAGGCCGAGCAGGGCCTGGAAGGCTGCCATGGGTGTGCCACGCCGGTTGTACCGAAAGGTGAACTCGTCCATGTACACCTGCAGGTGTTCGTTGCTCACTGAGCGGTGGGTTCCTCGGAGCCAGGACTTAAAGTTACTGATCGCGCGATGCACGCGGGGAAGGACCGGGTCGGCATCACCGGCCTTCTTGGCGGCCCGCTGGGAGCGCGGGCGGTAGTCGTAGTCCTCCTTCTTGGCCAACGGTGCGTATCCCATCCAGCCGTCCGTGTGCACTATGGCGCCCGGAGCGACGGTTTCGGCGACGAAACCACACAGCGTCTCGCCGGAGGCGTCGGGGATCACCTTCATCCGTACCCGTCCGGAGCCCATGCCGCGCACTTCCACCGCGACGACAACCAGTGCGGCTTTGGCTGCGAGGTTCCTGCCGCCGCGCCGACCGGTCTCACGGCCCCCTACTTGGCATTCGTCGACCTCGACATCACCTGTCAGCAGGGTTCGTTCGGGGTTCACCATGGCCCGGCGCAGCTTGTGCAACATGGTCCAGGCCGTCTGATATCTGGTGAGTCCGAGCTGACGCTGTAACTGCCTGGCGGAGATCCCCGGGGTTCCCGTCGTCATCAGGTAGGCCGCCCAGAACCACAGATGCAGGGCGGTGTGGGTCTTGTGCAGTACCGTGCCGGCGGTCAGCGACACCTGGTAGTGACACCCGGCGCATTCCCACAGTCCGCGCGCGGCCACAGGCCAGGCGATCCGCCCCTGACAGCGGGGGCAAACGTAGCCCTCAGGCCAGCGGCATTCAAACAGGTAGTCCAGACAAGCCTGCTCGTCGCCGAACCTCGCCTGGAAGTCCAGGATCGTCCGCGGAAAATCCGGTCTCGGCATTCACCCAGCCTACCTGAGCTAACCGTCTACCCACTTCACGGTTTATCATGACGCGGATGATTCCGTCGTCGATACTGGGCGCAGGGAAGCCCTTCATTCACTTGAGTTTTGAGCGCCGTACGCCGGCGTCGTCGTGAGGGTCGATTGGGTGCGCCCTTGATCGGCGTTGCCTTTACCGGGAATGGGGCTTGCCCACATTGGCTGGTGCACGCTAGTGAGTGCCTGCTGGCCACTGCGGGATTCCGGTGATAGGAGTCGCCGGTTGTTGTTGCTTTGTACCAGGGTTTTACGTTTCATGGCGTTACTGTCCTTCTGGGTGAGCGCGAGCGATGGGTCGAATGACGAGACGCCAGTGTCTTAGCGCTGCCGGCTTCGGTGGCGGGCTCTGAGCGAGGGATCGAGTTCATGGACGAGAACCCACCGCGTCTGTGTGCTCTCAAGGGAGGGCATGATTTCCCCCTGTTGCAGGTAGCGGAATGGCTCTGGGCCGTCGTCGGGCCGCCACCAGCCGCTGGTGGGCGCATGGTGACCGGTTGTGGCGGTGACGGTCGACCTTTGGGGACGGTTTGTCTGGAGTTGCATGGGAGCCTCTTCTTTCAGTCCTACGGCCCAAGTTGCAGACCGCCGAAGTAGTTTCTGGGTGGAGGAACAGGCCGTCCATTGAGGGTATGCAGCCCTGTGACACCCGTCACCGTCCAGAACGTCAAGACTTGGGTGTTTGTTTGTACCACTCGACAATCTTGAAAAATGGGCACGGTCCCTAGCGTTCCTGCAGGCGCCAGCGACGAGGCGATGGGTCAGCGCAAGGCGGCCTTCCTCGGAAAGCAAATACCTGAGGACCACCGCAGGGCATGCCGCCGCGAGATTTTCACCCGGCACCGTCCATCATGAGCACCCCTACTGGACCGCGGGGAGACAGTGGCGGCACGCGGCTGACCGGGGGAGGCTCCGTTGGGATCACAGCGGATTCATCCACTGACTGTTCATTGTGCGTTGTGTTCAACGGATGCAAGGGGGTCAGTGCTAATCATCCATAGTCTTAGGGAGTGGCGGCCCTCACACTGGGCAGGAATCGTGTTCGGCATCACACCCCCAACTTAGGAATAACGATACGTATGCAAGATCCCGCGACCCTCGCTGCACCACCACCAACCGCCACCGGCAAGTCCCAGAAGGAGGGCACAAAATCGTCCGTTCACGCAATCCTCCGTCCGCGGCACCTGACCATGATCGCGCTGGGCGGCATCATCGGTGCGAGTCTTTTCGTGGGCTCCGGCACCGTGATTCGTTCCGTGGGCCCTGCCGCGCTGATTTCGTACGCGATCGGCGGAGCGCTCGTCATCCTCGTCATGCGTATGCTCGGCGAGATGTCCGCCAACCGTCCGGTCGTCGGCTCGTTTATGGAGTACGCCCGTGATGGACTTGGCGAGTGGGCCGGATTCACGATCGGTTGGCTCTATTGGTACTTCTGGGTCGGGGTCGTCGCCTTCGAGGCGGTCATCGTGGGACGGATCCTGCACGAATGGATTCCCATGGTTCCGGACTGGAGCTTTGCGCTGGCCGGCATCCTCCTGCTAACGATGACGAACCTCATGTCTTTGCGCTCGTTCGGAGAGACTGAGTTCTGGCTCGCGTCGATCAAGGTCTCGGCCATCATCGTGTTCCTCATCTTCGGCACGCTCTACGTCCTGGGTTTGCTGCCGAACTCGACCGGGTCTGTCGCCAACCTGACAGCGCACGGCTTCATGCCGCACGGCTGGACAGCGGTCCTCAACGGCGTCGCCGTCGTCGTCTTCAGCTATTTCGGCACCGAGATCGTCACGATGGCCGCGGCAGAATCAGAGCAGCCGGCCAAGGCCGTCGCCAAGGCCACGAACACCATCGTGTGGCGCATCGTATTCTTCTACATCGGCTCGGTCGCGATCCTGCTCATGGTGGTTCCCTGGGACGAACTTCCCTCCCAGACGAGCCCCTTCGCGTTCGCGTTCGGTCGCTTCGGCCTCCCGGCGGCCGACCAGGTGATGAACGCCGTCGTGCTCACCGCTGCACTGTCTGTGCTCAATTCGGGCCTGTACTCCGGATCACGGATGCTCTTCGCCCTCTCCAAGCACGGCTATGCGCCCCCCTGGGTCGAAGACCGCAACCGGTCCGGCGTGCCGTGGAAGGCAATCCTGCTCTCGACCGTGGTCGGCTACGTCGCGATCGCTGCCAACTACGTGGCACCGAAGGTAATTTTCGACTTCATCATGAACTCCGCTGGACTCGTGGCGATGTTCGTGTACGCATTCGTAGCTCTGACTCAGTGGCGGCTGCGAAACCGCATGAGCCCGGCTGAGCGGGATGGGCTCAAGCTCAAGATGTGGCTGCACCCGTGGCTGAACATCTCCGTACTTGCCGCCGTGGCTCTCATCGTGGTCCTCATGGCCCTTGATCCCGCCAACGCCCCCCAGGTCTGGCTGAGCCTCAGCGCGCTTGCGGTGCTGCTGGTTATTTTCCCCTTCGTGCGACGGCGGTTGTCGAACCGCACGTCGATCGGCCAGTAGGCTGACCCACTAGCAAGCACCGAACGGCCCGGTCGATTCCACGCCAGGAATCGACCGGGCCGTTTTGTTTTAAGGGGTGCCCAGGGCGCTCACGAGGTCTTGGATTGTGGACTGGGTAGCGTCGATTGGACGCAAATGGCCGCCATGATGGGTCCCATAGCGGCCACTTGTGGCAAATGGGCGCCACGAGATATCCCCATAGCGTCGATTCGACGCAAAGGGCCATCACGAGGGGTCTCATAGCGGTCATCTGCGACGAATGGGCGAACGCCGGGCGCTGTCAATTCAAGCCCATCGATTGCTCCGCAACGGCTCGTGTGAGGACTCAAAACCGCGGCCCGGGCGTCTCGCTAAAGGATCCCTTGCTGAGACGGATGGAAGCCGCGCTGGGCCAAGTTTGACCTTGGGGCCCATTTAGCGGCTTTCTGCGATCGATGGGCGACGTTGATCGGTGTTGCTTTGTCCTAACAACGTGTCTCACTTTGATATTCTCAGGATCAGAGATTTTTGTCCTTTGATAAGACTGGGGGAGTGCGATGGCGCGTCTTGGTTATGCGCGGGTCAGCTTGGCGGATCAGAACACCGATCTGCAGCGTCGCGAACTCGACGCGGCCGGGTGCGACCGCATCTATACAGACCATGGGGTGAGTGGGACCAGGATAAATCGTCCGGAGCTGGACCGGCTGTTGGACCGCCTCGGCCGCGGTGATGAGGTCGTGGTGTGGAAGCTGGACCGGCTCGGGCGCAACACCCGCCACGTGCTGGAGCTGCTCGATGACTTCAAGTCCCGCGGCATCAAGTTCCGCTCGTTGCGGGACGGCATCGCCACTGACCCTGACAGTGAAGTCGGGGGAGCGATCGCCCAGGCCATGGTCACCATCATTTCCGCTTTTGCCCAGCTTGAACGAGACCAGCTCTCCGAACGCACCACGGCCGGCATGGCCGCAGCAGCTGCCGCCGGCCGAAAGGCAGGACGTCGGGAGGTCACCGCTGACCATGAAAACGTACAGCGCGCGCATGAGCTGAAAGCGCGGGGGCTCAAGCCGGCCGACATCGGAAAAATCATCGGGGCCAGCCGCGCCACCGTGTACCGGTACCTGAGCATGGGATCCTGAAGGCGAACGAGGTATCGGTCTCGAAAGTTGCCTCTGTGACCGTCTTTATGGCGCGGATTGCGTGACAACATCCGGGACAGTCGGATTACGGTTCAAAACGCATGCGATGCAAGACAACTCAAAGCCCGGGCGAGCGACATCAAGCGTGGTGGAGCTGTGGGGAATGGCCTACGCGGCATGCTCATCCGGGGTTCTGTATTCTCGGAACTCGATTCAGGCCCCCAGATCGACTGGCTCTGGTTGAGAACTATTTCTGAGAAGCACAGTTCAGGCGTCGATCCGGTGCAGCGGGCATTTCCACCGCCGCCCTCGTCTCGCCGAAGCGAACGGCACGAGAAGTGATTCTCGATTCGAAGCCTTCTCGGAATCCTTCGTTTGCGAGAGGGCTTCCCGTACGAATCCGCGGACTTCAAGGGCGGCTGCAACGCTCATCGGCAGGTCTCAGGCGTTGTTCAGTTGCCGGCCGTGCGTCTGAATGTTTTCCATGCGGCGGTGTCCGGCGTTAACGATCGGGCATCCGTCGTTTGCTTCGCCGGGGGGAGGCTCGGAGTCGCGTGTGGTTAGCAGGGCGGATCTCAGTACGGTCAGGTGGGCGATGGTGTCGTCTATGTCCTGGAGGCGTTGGGTGAGCATGCTGCGGACGGTTGCGCAGGGCGGCGTTCCTGTTTCTTCCTGCATGGCGAGGATGCTCGCTATGTCGTCCAAGGCGAGTCCGAGGGAGCGGGCCCGGCGGATGAATGCCATGGTGTCAATATCGTCGGGGGTGTACAGACGGTATCCGCCTGGGCTGCGCGGCGGGGTCCTGATCAGCCCGCGTCGCTCGTAGAGCCGGATCGCTTTGGGCGTGAGGCCGGTGTCTTTGGCGGCCTGGCCGATCGTGAGCAGGGTTCCCATTTTTCCTCCTTGAATTGACGTTACCCCCAGGTCAAGGTTTTAGCGTGGGATGTACGAGGAGGTGGAAGAAAATGGCTCTACAACTAGGTGAGGTTTACCGTTGTCCGGATGCGTCGTGCGCATGTGAGATTACGGTGACGAAGGGTGCGGCGGAAGGCCACGGCGGGGACAAGAACCCAACGTGCTGCTGCGGGCACAGCATGGAGAAGATCAGCTGAGCGGACAAACGGCAAACGGGTGGCCTGCTGGTACTGGATCTGACGGGATCCGGTTTGGGCGTGGCCGGTGTTGTCGCCGCTGAAATCGTGCCGGTCAAAAGCACGAGGCCGGATTCTCACCGCGCTCGAGGTCGTCTGGCAACTCGGAGGCCTGGCCTCCCTTGGGATCGGCGGCTTTCTCACTGATCGGGAGGATGGTCTTCCCGTTGTCTATGCCTCCCGGCGCTGTACTGCTGACCGCGGCGGCCGCCATCGGCTGGACCTCGCTGCAAGCCGCAGACAAGGACCATAGCGCCACCAGGAACCCTGACATTTGACGCTTTCCTCGTCCCACAACAGCAGGCGGAGCGAGCGGGACTCCCGGCAGGGGTCTTGGCGTTGTCCTGCGGCGGTAGCTGGATCTCATGCTATGGCGAGGACTGCTGTTGTTGGCGTGGTGTGTAGTGCTGCTGTTTACGCAGCCCGTAACGGGTCCGGCCGCGGGGCTTGTAGATCGAAAGGGCGGTGATGACCAGCAGGACCGCCAGTCCGGCTCCTGCCGCGATCACGAGTTGGCCCCTGGCCGCGCCCATGTCTGTGGAGTGCAGGGCCCCGTTTGCCGCTGCGTGGGCGAGGAGTCCGATCAATTGGGTGTGCACCATCAGGACCGCGGTCGCGAAGACCGTGAGCAGGAATTTGATCGTGACCCAGTAGTGGCGGAACAGACCCCACTCCGTGCCCAGGGATTGGATCAGCCCGGTGAGCAGTGAAGCGAAGGCTAACGGGACGATGGCAAACCAGCCGGTCAGGTTCATGGCCACGTATGCTGCGGGCGCCGTCTCGGGGTCCTGGCTGATGAGTCCAGCAAGGGCGAGCACGAGGAAACCGATGACAGCGCCGACCCACCCGACGGAGAATACGACATGCGCGGTGAGCATGAACGTGCGCAGGGCCGGTGTCATGGTCCTCAATGGTGGCCCATCCCGCCGCCGGCGAGATGGATGGCCACAAACAGGACTACGAGGATCAGGGCCGCAATCCCGAACGTCTTGACCCACCGCGGGCGGGCCGGCATATCACCCGTCCTCCTGACGTGCCGTTCCGGCTCGGGGGCCGCCAGCGGGCGGGGGAGTTCGTCGGGATCCTGGTTCATGGCCCCAGTTTATGAGACACAGTGTCCGTGTCAAGCCGGTGTGTCTTGGAAATGGGCGGTGGGGCGAATACAGTGGTCGTGTGCCCAAGCTGTGGAATGAGACGATCCGGACGCACCGCCATGCCGTGATCGAAACCATCCTGGACACCACCTGGAGACTGGTCGCCGAGCAGGGGCTGCGGGCGATCACCATGTCCCAGATCGCCCAGGAGACAGGCATCGCGCGCGCGACCCTGTACCGGTACTTCCCGGACGTCGAGGCCATTCTGCTTGCCTGGCATGAACGTCACATCGCGATCCACCTCGAAGAGCTCACCGCGCTCCGGCATCGGGGCGGTGATCCCTGGCAGCGGCTGGAAAGGGTGCTGGAGGCCTATGCGTTCATCTCCCGGCGCCGTGCAGGCGAACTCGGTGCGCTCCTGCACCGTGGAGAGAAGGTAGCCCAGGCACACCAGGAACTCACGGATCTGGTCCGGGACCTGCTGGCCGAGGCGGCACGGGCCGGGTCGGTCCGCAATGACATCGACCCTGCAGAGCTGGCCGGATACTGCCTGCACGCCCTGGGCGCGGCCGCTTCGGTTCCTTCGGACGAGGGCGTCCACCGGCTAGTCACCCTCACGCTAGCCGGCCTGACCGGTCCGGCGGGCACGGCGCCCGGCCAGGACTTTGAACGACACCCCGAACGACACGCCCAGCGCCACGAAGTGGAACCGGAGGCCCGCCATGAACAGGGACATCAGCACGGACTTCACGGCCGGAGCGGCCAACATCCTCAGGCATCTCAATAGCCGGCACCCGGATACCGTGTTGTTCCTGGCCCGGTACTCCGCAGGGATCGCTGATGCGCTGGCCGCTGAACTGGTCAGCGCAGACCGCGAAGGCATCGACATGTCCGTGAAGCGCGCGCTGGGGTCCTCTACGGGTCGCCTCCAGTTCGGGCAGCCGATCACCGCCGCGGCCGAACTGCGCCCCCAGCTCCGGGGCCTCCTTATCGCCGCCCGCGCCGCCGCGCCGCAGGAACACCTCACCTCCCTTGAAGAGGAAATGAGCACTTCAAGGGCCAACCACCATGACCCGGGCTCCCGATGATGGTCAGTGCCCTGGCTGGCAGGAAAGCCGCCATCGTGCAGGGCGGCCTTCGTCAGCCGACCTTGGGGAGTTGCGTAATACGGAACGCCGCATGAGGCACCGGGCGTGCGAGGTCAGGGCCTGATGGGAAGACACCGGGGAGACGCCCTCCGCATTGTCATGGTCGCAGCGGTGGTCGTCGTGGCGGCGGTGCTCGCCTTTGTGTTGACCCGGCCGCACAGCGACCGCATCGTGGACTGTGCACCGGGATACCACAATATTTCAGGTCCTTCCAGCGACTGTATCCCGGACCAACCGCCCGCTGCATCCCCCGCGCCGGCGTGAGGCAACCGTTCTCAGCTGTCCCCGACCGCGGCCGGACGGTATCAGCACACCCGCGTGTCTGAGAGCGCGGAGCGATGCTCAGCCGTGGTGGTGGTCGCGGTTGTCGGGGCTTCCTCCCATCATGTTGAGCATCCCGGTCCCGCCGCTGCGCACGAACCGGGCCACGAGGAACGCGGCAAGGGCCAGGAAACCGATGTTCAGATAGGTGGTGTAGTTCCAGGAGATGCTTGATTCCAGGACGGTGGCGTTGCGCTGGGTCGGGACGAGCCCGGTGATCGTGAACAGGCCTTCGACGGCGTATCCGGCGGCGACCATGGCGAGGTAGAAGGTCCCGGTGATCCGCAGCGCGGCCCTGGTGCCGTAGTACTTGCGGTAGATCAGGATGACGGGGATCACGATCAGGTCAGCGAAGATGAAGCTGGCGACCCCGCCGAAGCTGATCCCGCCGTTCCAGAGCACCGCGGCCAGGGGTACGTTGCCGATCGAGCAGACGAAGCTGAGCATCGCGATGACCGGGCCGATGATCGGGCCCCACAGGGCGGCCAGGAGCGGGTCGCCCTCGAAGAAGAAGGCCCGGAGCCAGTCCTTGGGAATCCACGCGGCAAAGGCGCCGGCGATCAGCAGGCCCCCGGCGATGTCCCGCCAGACCGAGGCCCAGTCCATCACGAAGTAATTCGCAACGGCGTCCAGGCCCTTGCCTGAGAAGAGCCGCTGGAACAAGGTACCTCCGCCCGGGACGGACATGTCCATCGCTGCGTGGCCCTCCATGGACCCGGCAATACCTTTCTCGGCCTGCTCTCGGGCGGCGCCAACGATTTCGCCGCGCATCCATAGCCGGAAGCCCAGTGCGACGAGGACGATCATGATCGGGCCGCCGATGAATTCGGCCAGGGTGAACTGCCAGCCCATCAGCAGCGCCAGGATGATGCCCAGTTCGATAACCAGGTTCGTTGAGGCAATTTCAAAAGCCATGCTCGACGCGAAACTCGCCCCTTTGCGGAACAGGGACCGGGCCAGGGCCACCGCGGCATAGGAGCAGGATGAGGAGGCCGCGCCCAGGCCGGTGGCGGCGGCCAGCGCCCTGGGCGAGTCGCTGGAGAGCAGCCGGGTGACCTGTTCCTTCCGGACGACCGCCTGCACAATCCCGGAGAGGGCAAACCCCAGGATCAGCGGCCAGAGGATCTCCCAGGTCATGGACCCGGCCATGGCCAGCGCCTGGCCGATTTCATTGATGACATTCATCTCCAACTCCTTTCTCCGGGCCCGGATGGGCCAAGGCTACTCGCGGCTGCACCGGTTCGGCAGGGACCGACGCAGCGGCGCCGCGGAAACGCGGGGCTGGCGGGGGGCTTACGCAGCGCCGGTCTCGCCGGGTGTGCGAGGGCCGTTCAGGTGTTCTTGGTTCAGTGCTTCCATCTGTGCGTCGGTGAGGTTGTCGAAGGAGCTCGCTTCGTTCCGGTCGCTGCGGGCGAACCGGAGGAACATCAGGATGAGCAGCGGCACGTCGACGATTTCGGCCAGGAACCACAGGAGGTCCCCGGCGAGCTGCTGGTCACGGAGCGGGCCCGGCAGCCACGCCGCATGCCCGGTGAGCCCTTGGGTTGCCCCGTCCAGGATCTGGGGGCTGATCCGCATCATGATCCCTGGCACGGCGTCGGCGACGAGTTCAATGAACACGTAGATGAATTCGACGATGATCAGCGAGCTGACGGCCTTGGAGGACGCCTCTTCGATGATGGGCACGACCATCAGCATCCCGGTCAGCGGCACGAGTACGGTCAGGGCCATGTCCCACAGCGGTTCGGTCCGCAGGGGGTGGAACAGCGGTGTCAGGAACACGGTGAAGATTCCCAGGCCCAGCAGTGCGGCGACGACCGTATTGCTCAGCGCCCGCATCACCGGGTGCCCCAGGAAGGCGTGGAGCCGTGCCAGACCGGCAGGTCCGAGGGTCTCGCGGGCAAGGGTCAGGGGTTTACCCGCGGTGACGAGGAGCGGGACGATGAACAGGTATGAGGTGATTTTCAGGGTGAAGACCCAGCGCAGGTCGTGGCTGTAGACCCCGGTGAACCCGAAGCTGAGAGCGGCGAAGCCGCCCAGTCCCAGGACGTAGAACGTCAGTGTCCGCCACCACGGCCACCGGATCCCGCGGCGTCCGGCCGCCCGGAGACCGCGGCCATAGAGCACCGCGGCGGGGACCAGGAGGGCCAGGGCCGGCCAGTTCAGGGTCCAGGAGGTCAGGACAACATTCAGAGGGGGCATGTTCAGCGCTTCTTCATCTCGGTGCGGCCGGCGAGAACAGCGCCGATGAGGATCAGCAGGGCACCTGTGGGGTAGTCGATGAAAATGTCCTCGGTGAGGCTGGGCCCCTGCCCGGTAGCGGCCAGGTGGGCGATCCAGTGGCTGATGGCGACGAGAGCCCCGGCGGCCATGAGGGCCTGCCCCGTCCGGAGGAGCCGCCGGTGCAGACGGTATCGTGATTCGGCGTCGGCCGCTTGTTTTGGCTTGCGGTACTTTTTCATGGTTTTCCTTGGCGGGGTCAGTTCAGCCGTTGGTTCCGCCGGTGCAGGCGGCGCCGGGTTCGGGTGCTTTCGGGGATTGGGCGTAGGCGCCGATGAAGGCGGCGATACGGGGGTCACCGGCGTCCTGCACGCTCAGTTGAACTCCCCAGGCGGTGGCGGTGACCGGTCCGGCCTGGTCATTGTCGGGGCTGAGCAGGAGGTAGGGCTTGTTCTTGGCGAGGTCGGTGAGCTTGGTGATCTCTGCCGGCGGCAGGTCCGGTTTGTAGGTCAGCCAGACGGCGCCGTGTTCAAGGGAGTGGACCGCGCGTTGTTCGTTGACCGGTCCGGTGTAGACACCGCAGTTGGTCCAGACCGGCGCGTGGTCGCCTCCCACGCCAGGTTCCTGGGGATATTTGACGGCGTCCTGAACGTGGTTGCGGGAGAGCCCGGTGTACGTCTGGACCCCGTCGATCGGTCTTTTCGCCGCTTCGGCGGCTGCGTTCTTCTCCTGGATCGAGGTGGTGACGGTGAGGGCCACGGCGGTGAGGATGGCCGCCAGGATGAGCCCGAGACCGCCGTAGACCAGGAGTTTCCATCTGCGCTGCTTGGCTTTCTGCTGGGCGCGGACGGCAGCCAGGACAGCCTCGTGCCCGGCGCGACGCTTTCCGGCGTTGGTCATGTGTTGGTCCTTTCGATGGGCGCGGCGGGGCCGTGGCGCGGATCGGGGGCGGGGGTGCCGATTTCTGAGCGCGACCGCGACCGGAGGGTCTGGAAGAGGGCAATGCCTGCCAGGAAGAGCAGGCCCGAGACCCAGGTGTTCACGCGCAGGCCCAGAATGGTGTTGGCGGGGTCGGAGCGCATCAGTTCAAAGACGAAACGGCCGGCGGTGTAGACGACGATGTACAGGGCGAAGACCGAGCCGGCACCGAGTCGGTAGCGGCGGTCCAGGAACATCAGCAGCGACGCGGCGGCAAGGACCCAGAGGGATTCGTAGAGGAACGTGGGCTGGAAGTAGCCGAGAACTTCCGGTGTGCCGTCGGAGCCGGTCAGGGCCTGGCCGGTGGCCTGGTTCATGGCATGGATCTGGAGTTTCCAGGGCAGGTCCGTGGGTTCGCCGTAGAGTTCGTTGTTGAACCAGTTGCCCCACCGCCCCAGGCCCTGGGCCAGGAGCAGCCCCGGGGCGGCTGCGTCCGCGAACGCCGCGAAGGGGACTCCGGCACGGCGGGCCCCGATCCCGGCGCCGACCAGTCCGAGGGCCACGGCTCCCCAGATCCCGAGCCCGCCGTCCCAGATCCGCAGCGCACCCCAGGGGTCTTTGCCCGGGCCGAAGTAGAGCTGGTTGTCGGTGATGACGTGGTAGAGCCGGCCGCCGACGATGCCGAAGGGCACAGCCCAGGTCACGATGTCCAACGTCTGGGCGGTGGTGCCGCCCCGGGCACGGAGCCGCCGTGCAGTCAGCCACACGCCGACTCCGATGCCGGCCAGGATGCACAGGGCGTAGAAGCGGATGGTCAGCGGCCCGAGCTGGAAGGCGCTCACGGTCGGGGATGGGAAGAACAGTTCTGTCACGACAGGGGTGTTCATGGTCGGGGTCCCTTATTTGATGTAGGAGAAGACGCCTACCATGCCGCGTTCGGCATGGTAGGCGTTGTGGCAGTGGGTGAGCCACTGGCCGGGGTTGTCGGCGTCGAAGATCACCGTGACGGTTTGTTTGGGACGGACGATCACGGTGTCCTTGCGTGCCCCGCCGGCACCGACTTGGAGGGTGTGCCCGTGGACGTGCATGGGGTGCCACATGTCGGTGTCGTTGATGAATCGCACTTCGACGCGTTCGCCGGCTTTGATCTCGAACGCGTTCTCGAACGGCTTGTTCATGTCAAAGCGGTTGCCGTTGATGCCCCAGTCGTACTTCATCATGCCGCCGGTGAGGTGCAGCTCATGGGTGCGGTCCGGAGTTTTGGCGGGGAGGACAGCGTCGGGGTCGGCTTTGAGCTGTCCACCGTCGACGACGGTTCCGTCCAGGGTGTCCGGCAGGACTGCCGGGAGGGGTTGTTTGCCGGCGCCGGTGCTGATGAAGCCGAGTCCCTGGCCGGTTTTGCCTTCGGGTAGTGCCATTACCGGGGTGAATCCGTCCCTGACGGTGAGGAGGGCGTCGATGCGTTCGCCCATGCCGAGCACGACGGCGTCGACGACCTGATGGACGACGGGGAACCCGTCGGTGTGGGTGATGGTCAGTTTCTGGCCGGGGACACCGACGCGGTAGGCCGTGTCCCCGGCGGCGTTAATGACCCGCAACCGGATCACTTGCCCCGCTGTGGCGGACAGGGTGTCCGCTTCGTCCGGGGCTTTTGAGTTGAACAGGTGGTAGGGGTAGCTGACGTCCCCGGCGTCGCCGCCGAGGAAATCGCTGCGGGAGCCCATCAGCATGTGTTTCATTCCCATCCCGGTCATTCCGCCGGCACCGGAGGGGGAGGGAGGGGATCCCATGGACCCGGACATAGAGCCGTGGTCCATGCCGGGCATGGATGTCCCGGACATGGACATGCCGCCGGAAAGCTCCTTCAGCACGTCATCGGGGGTGCCGGTGATGCCGTCCATCCAGTCATCCAGGACGATGACCCAATCCTTGTCGTATTGGAGTTTTTCGGTCGGGTCCTCGATGATCAGTGCCCCATAGAGGGCGCGTTCGCGCTGCATCTCCACGTGGGAGTGATACCAGTACGTGCCGGGGCGGGCGAGACGGAAACCGTAGGTGAACCCGGCGCCCGCGCCAACCGGGCCCTGGGTGAGGTGCGGGACGCCGTCCTGGTCATTGCGCAACGCGAGGCCGTGCCAGTGAATGCTGGTCGGATCACGGAGCTGGTTGTCCAGTGTTACCTCGAGCCGGTCCCCGGCCGTGGCCCGGAGCTGCGGGGCGATGAAGCCGCCGTTGTAGCCCCACGTCGTGACGGGCTTCCCGGCGACAGTTGTCTGGAAGGACGAGGCCGTGAGTTCTTGCCTGAGGGTTTTTCCGGTGAACGCCCGGCACGCTTCATAATCGGCGACGAGCGGATCAGTGGACAGGACCCGGTCCGGGAGGCCCGCCGGCACCGGCGTCTTGCTGCACGCCGCGAGGGCCGCCGCCGCGGCGCCGGCCACCGATAGGCCGATAAAGCGGCGCCGGACCAGATGGCCGTCTGTGGCGTTATTCATGTGAAGTCCTTCGGAGGCGGCCATGAGCGGGCCGCCCGTGTCAGATGGGGGTCAGGAAAGTTCCGGAGAGGTTCTGGAGCTGATAAATCCACTGCACCCAGAGTCCGGAGACCATGAGCACGCCCAGGATGATGAGCATGGCAGCGCCGGCGATGTTAACGATCCGGATGTGCCGGCGGACGAAGGCCAGGGCAGTACTGACCCAATTCAGGCCCAAGGCGGTCAAGGTGAAAGGGATGCCCAGGCCCAGGCAATAGGCGAAGGCCAGGAGCGCCCCTCGCCCTGCACTGGCGGTGGTGACGCTCAGGGACAGTACGGCGCTCAGGGTCGGACCCATGCAGGGCGTCCAACCCAGCCCGAAGACGACGCCCAGCACGGGCGCGCCAGCCAGCCCAGTCCTGCGGCCCAGAGTCAGCTTTCGGGTCCGCTGAAGCCAGGGGATGAATCCGAGCAGGACGGCGCCCATCAGGATCACCACAACACCGAGGCCGCGCATCAGGACATCCTGCCAGCGCAGCAGCCAGGACCCGATCGCACCGAACGCCGCCCCGTAGAGGGTAAACACGGCAGCGAAACCGAGCACAAAGAGACCGACCCCGGCCAGGACCCGGCGCCGGTTACGTGGCTGCGTCGGGTCGGTCAACCCCGACACATACCCGAGGTAGCCCGGCACCAGGGGCAGGATGCACGGCGAAAGGAACGACACCAGTCCCGCCGCCATGGCCAGTGGAATGGCGATGACCAGGGCGCCGGAGGTCACCGTGGAGGCAAAGAATCCGCCGATATCCATCGGCTCAGTCCGCGTCGGAGGGCCGGAACGTGGCGCCCCCGTCGGTGGACACCACCAGCCCGGTGGAAGTGGCGGCCCAGATCCATGGCTTTCCCTCCGCGCCTTCGGTCGCGGCGAGGGCCTGGACCACACCGGAGATTTTACCGGTCCGTTTCCAGGTGGTGCCGCCGTCTGCGGAAAAGTGCACGTTGCCGTCGGATGCGACGCCGACGGCTTCCTTCGCGGAGGCAAAGGCCGCGAACTGGATGATCGGGGAAGATTTCTCCAGCGCCCAGGTGGCGCCGCCGTCGGTCGAGCGCTGCACGCCCTCCCGGGTGGTGGCAAGGACGGTGTCGCTGTAGGGGTTCCCGGCCAGGACTGCCGGGATGAACCCTACGGCGATTGTTTTCCAGGTTATGCCGTCGGTGCTGGTGCGCAGCGTCCCGTCGAACGCCACGATCCCGGACTTGGTCGTCGTGAGCGCATGGAAGTCGGATTCGCCCTGCCGGGAGAGCTGTTCCCAGGTCTTCCCTCCGTCCCGGGTCTTGATCAAGCCCAGCGGGCCGGGCAGCGAAAAGTCCTGGCCCGGGTGGCCGGAAGCGTAGAACACGCCCTGGTCCATGGCGGCACTGAACCCCATGAGGTCGTTGGCCGGGCCGACTTTGACGGCCTGCTTTTTGGACACGTCATACAGGCCATCGTGGGTGGCCAGGAGCACCTGACCGGTTTCGCCGTTGACGCTCAGGCCGTGGATATGCGCACCGGGAATGCCGTTGCTGGCGCTTTGACGTGGGCCCGGGTCTGCCGGGACCAAGGCCGGAGCGCAGGCTGACAGGCCCAGGGCAACGCTGGCGACCGCCGCGATAACGGCGGCAATCCGCGGACGCAGGCTGGGGCGTGCGAGGGTGAAGAGGGGCATGGACGACTCCAGGTGTCGGGGAGGAAGGAACGGGTGCGGGCGGCACCGCCAGGGCCGGTGCCGCCCGCCAGGGACTACAAGGTGCCCAGCAGGTCCTTCATTTCCTGGATTTCCGCTTGCTGGGAGACCACGATGCTCTTGCTAAGAGCGACGGCGTCGGTGTTCTGCCCTCCGGCTTCCTCGGTCTTGGACATCATGATTGCCCCCTGGTGGTGGGCGATCATCTGGGTCAGGAACAGTTTGGCCGCGTCAGTGCCCTGCGCCGTCTGGAGTTTGCCCATGTCATCGGCGCCCATCATCCCGGACATGCCGTGGCCGGCAGACATTTGCGCGGACTCGTTCCAGCTCTTGAGCCAGCCGGTCATGGTGGTGATCTCCGGGCCTTGTTCGGCTTTGATCCGGGTGGCCAAGGCAGCCACCTTCGGGTCGATGCCCTGTTTAGTGAGCATCATGTCGCTCATCACCACGGCCTGGGTGTGGTGGGGGATCATTCCCTGGCTGAACATGGTGTCTGCCGCATTGTGGTCCCCGGGAGCCGGGGCGAAGCTCGAGGACATTCCGGAGCTGCCGTGGTTCATGCCGGACATGCCGCCCCCACTGGTATCGGCGGAGCATCCGGCCAGGGCAATGGTGGTGGCGAAGGCCGCGGCGGAGAGGGTCAGAATTTTTTTCATCAAAATCGGGGTCCTTCAAGACATCAATCCGGCGCTTGGCGCCGGTGGCGGGTGGCGCGCACGACAATGCAGCCGGAGTTCCCGGCAGGGCGCGTCAGGGTAAGGGCTGTGCGCCGGTCAGGACATGGCGCAGCTCAGCCGTTTACGTCCGGCTGATGCAGAGTTGGCCCGGTGAAGGACTTCCCGGAAGGTACGAGTGTGTGGAAGCAGGGGTCCGCGTGTAGGGGTAGTCGACCGCAAAAGAGGTACTGCCCGGCAGCGGGGCTGCCAGTGGTGCGTTGCCCGGGGAAAGGGTGCAGGACGACGCGTCCATGGCGGTCATCATCGCGCACCCGCCCGGGTCAGCGCACGATGACCCGTGCATAGACGTCCCGGTCATTGAAGGTGAGCTGTCCGTGGCCGCGGCGCCGAAGGCGGCATGGGATGTGTGTCCCGTCGCCGATGACTGCATCGCCTGGATCATGCCCACGTCCTGGACAGCGGCGGACGCCGTCATGCTGTGGGAACCGGTCATGATGTGCATCCCTAGAATCCCGGCGATCACGGCCAGAATTCCGGCCAGCAGGGCCGTCCGGCAGAGGAAGGCCGCGGCGCGCCCGGACAGGGGTGCGGTCATGGTTTTCCTCCTTTCCTGCCGATGTTCGTTTAAGGGTACCGGCCCGGGGACCGCCCGGGTGTCTGCCGGATTCAGCGGACCTGGCATCGGCACCGCACCCGGCGGCCGGAGAGAGCACCACCACGCGAACGTGCCGGTGCCAGGCAGGGCCCGTGGCCGGACCTGCGCCGGATCGGATGGACTACCTGGTGCTGAAGCTGTATCCGGCTGCTACGACGGCATCACTGAGCGCGGCTTCATCGACTGTGCCGGATACCGTCAGGCGGGAAATGCCGTCGGGCACCAGATCCACGGTGGCGGATTCGACGCCCGGTACGGCTGCTACAGCTTTCTCGACGGTTTCAACGCAATGGCCGCAGTCCAGACCTTCCAGGCCGTAAGCGCTGGCCTCGGACCCTGCAGGGACCGGTCCGGACGCTTCCGCAGGGGAACGGTCTCCGATGGGCTCGGCTGAAGTCTCACCGTGGTGGTGGTTGTGTGCATAGGGTTCAGTTCCGCACATGACAGTTCCTGACGCCAGAGGGGTACTTGGAATGCTGGGGTTGAACGGCTGTGATGGCCGGGCACTGCGCCGGCCTGGACATACCAATTCACTGACAACACCCTAAATATACCCCTAGGGGGTATCGATGGCAAGGAATAACCCGTGATACCGCGCAGTAGCCGAAGCCGCCATTCGAACTGTGAAAAGACCGCCACTCGCAAATACAAGTCATAGTCATCCAACACCGGCGGCCCGATTCTCAATGGGATACGTTCCCGATAACGAGAAGCCGGAGCCGTAACGGGAGGAATCCATACACACCTGGTGACGCCCCTTTTCCGATATGCCATAATGTGCGCATGGGTGCAATTGTAGAGATATGCGACCGGGATCCTGACAGTCGGTTCGTCGAGCTTGCCGTTGAAGGCTTCGCCATGCTCGCCGACGCCACGCGTGTGCGCATCATCCTGGGCCCTGCGCGACGGCGAACTGTCGGTCAACCATCTCGCCGGCATCGTCGACAAGACCCCCGCGGCGGTCTGCCAGCACCTGGCCAAGATGCGCCTGTCCCGGTTTGCGCCGCACGACAGGAAGGCACCGAGTGTTCTACCGGCTCGAGGATGATCACGCCCGCCACCTCGTGACCGAAGCGATTCTCCAGGCCGAACATTCCCTTGGCTGCCTGCCGCGCCACCACCACTCCGGAAGCAGGACGACACCATGAGCGCTCCGCACGAGCACCCGCACCCACACGCACACCCGCACGAGGACGAGCAGCCGGTGCCCGAAAACCCCGGCCCCGGCGAGCCCTACGACGATCATGATCATGGCCGCAGCAACAATGCCCATGCGCACCCGCACGAAGGACACTCCGGCGGCGATCACGGTCATGCGCACCCGCATGAAGGGCATTCACACAGCGAGGGCGATCACGGTCATGCGCACCCGACCGGGATCAAAGGATTCTTCTATGGCCTCTTTGTCCCGCACAGCCACGATGCCTCGGATTCTATCGACGACGCGCTGGAGGCCAGCGCGGAAGGCATCCGCGCCCTGAAAATCAGTCTCTTCATTCTGCTCGGCACCACCCTTCTGCAGCTGGTTGTTGTCCTTATCAGCGGTTCCGTCGCGTTGCTCGCCGACACCGTCCACAACTTTTCCGATTCCCTGACGGCGGTTCCGCTGTGGATTGCGTTCATTCTCGGCCGGCGGGCCGCCAACCGCCGACACACCTACGGCTATGGCAAAGCCGAAGACCTGGCCGGGCTCTTTATCGTCGCCGTCGTTGCCTTGTCAGCGGTCGTCGCGGCCTGGCAATCGGTCGACCGGCTGTTTCATCCGCAGTCGCTCCAGAACCTCTGGTGGGTGATGGCCGCGGGCGTCGTCGGATTCATCGGCAACGAGGCGGTGGCGATCTACCGCATCCGGGTCGGCCAGCGGATCGGCTCGGCCGCTCTCGTGGCCGACGGGGTCCATGCGCGCACCGACGGGTTCACCTCCCTCGCCGTTGTGGTCGGCGCCGGCGGCGTCATGCTGGGATTCCCCCTGGCTGACCCGATCGTCGGACTGTTGATCTCCATCGCCATCATCTTCCTGCTCTGGGGCACCGTCCGCAGCATCGGTCGCCGGCTCATGGACGGCATCGAACCCGAGCTGCTGGACCGCGCCCAAACCGCCCTCGAAAATACACCGGGCGTGCTCTCCGTCCCGAAGTTGCAGCTGCGGTGGGTCGGGCACCGCCTCCAGGGCGCGGCGACCGTCATGGTCGCCAACACCTCGCTGGCCGAGGCGGAAAACGTCGTTTCACAGGCCGAAGCCAGGCTGGCCTGCGCGCTGCCTAATCTTGACGACATGCCCATCCGCACCGTCAGCGGCACCCCGGCCGCGTCGGATGTGCTGCTCCAAACACCGCCGCCGCTGCACCCAATTGCCGGCCGAGACGGTGACGGGTGGGACCGCAGGCCCTGAGCGCGGAACATCTCGGGGACGAAAGTCGACTAGGGTGGGTGCATAGACGCGCACGTATGCACTTAAGGGGTTTTGTCTGATGTTAGCGGTTTTGCGGAATGTGACCTACCGGCGGCTGTTCGCCGCCCAGATCGTGGCCCTGGTCGGCACGGGCCTGCTCACGGTGGCCCTCGGGCTGCTGGCCTATCACCTGGCGGGCCGGAACGCGGGGGCCGTCCTGGGAACGGCCTTGACCATCAAGATGCTGGCGTACGTGGGTCTCGCCCCGGTGATCACTGCCCTGGTGGCGCGCCTGCCGAAAAAGCCGGTGCTGATCGGTGCGGACCTGATCCGGGCTGCGATGGCACTGTGCCTGCCGTTCATCACCGACACCTGGCAGATCTACGTCGTGATCTTCCTGCTGCAGTCCGCCTCCGCGACCTTCACCCCGGCCTTCCAGTCGCTGATCCCCACCATTTTGAAGGACGAGCGGGACTACACGCGCGCGTTGTCCCTCTCCAGGCTGGCCTATGACATGGAATCCCTGGTCAGCCCGGCCCTTGCGGCTTTGTTGCTGACGCTGATCAGCTACAACAACCTGTTCATCGGCACCGTTGCCGGTTTCCTGTTCTCGGCCTTCATGGTCACCATCACGGTTCTGCCCCGGCTTTCCGCCGCGGCCGGGCCGCAGACGTCGTTGTGGCACCGGACCACCCTGGGTGCACGGATCTTTTGGCGCAACCGGCGCCTGCGGTCCCTGCTGGCACTGAACCTCGTGGTCGCAGCCCCGACAGCCCTGGTGCTCGTCAACACCGTGGTCTACGTCCGGGACATCCTGCACCGCCCCGAAACCGACCTGGCCCTGGCCCTGGCCTGCTTCGGCGTCGGTTCAATGATCGTCGCCTTGTCCGCCCCCCGGGCCCTGGACCGTTTCGGGGACCGTGCCGTGATGCTCACCGGCGCCGCCCTGATCCCTGTGGTGCTGGCCGGCGCGGCACTCCTGACCTTCCTGGGAGCCGGTGGTGCGGGGTGGTGGCTGCTGTTGGGGCTGTGGTTCCTGCTCGGCGCGTCGAACTCCACGATCCTCACCCCCTCCTCCCGGCTGCTGCGCGATGCCTCCACCGAGGAAACCCGGCCCTACGTCTTCACCGCGCAGTTCTCCCTCTCCCACGCCTGCTACATCCTGACCTACCCCCTGGCCGGCTGGATCGGAGCCGTGGCCGGGCTGGGCTGGGCCGCTCTTGCGCTGACGATTATTGCGATGATAGGCAGTGCAGGCGCATTCCTGTCCTGGCCACGGCACAACGCCGCGGAACCCGCTAATGAGGAGCAGTCCGTTGACCAGCCAGCCTGAGAGTGCGTCCAGCACCATCCCTGAGGAGCCGTCCCTGGCCCATCCGGTCATTCCGGACTCTAAGCTGCTCGAAACGGCAGCCGGGACGCTGCGGATGCTCGCCGAACCCACCCGGCTGCACCTGCTCTGGCAACTCTCCAACGGCCCGAAAACCGTCACCGAACTCACCGACGCGTCCGGTGCGCCCCGGACCGTGGTCAGCCAGCATCTGGCCAAACTCCGGCTCAGCGGCCTCGTGGACACCCGCAAAGACGGCCGGCACGTCATCTATTCCCTCCATGACGGGCACCTGGTCCGGCTCATCCGCGAAACCATCAACCACGCCGACCACCTGGTCACCGGCGAACCGGCCCACGACTAAACCCGCCTCATGCCCGCACACTTCACCCGCACGCCAGAGGCCAAGCCCATCCGCACCAACACATCACTGCCGTTCATCCAGGACGCACCAGCACAAAAGGACAACGACCGATGAGCGCTCATGACCACGCACCGGACCGGACCGCGGACCGGACCGCGGACCGGTCCGCTTCCACCCACGACGGTCACAGCCACGGGATAGCCGCGAACGCGGACAGACGGTACCTGGTCATAGCCCTGGCGCTGATTGTCGGGTTCATGATCGTCGAGGTCATCGTCGCCGTCGTTTCCGGGTCGCTGGCACTGCTCTCGGACGCCGGGCACATGCTCACCGACGCGGCGGCGATCGCCGCCTCCCTGTGGGCGATGCATCTTGCGGGCCGTCCGGCACGGGGAATCTGGACCTTCGGATTCAAACGCGCGGAAATCCTCTCCGCTGCCGCCAACGGCATCACCCTGGTGGTCATCAGCGCCCTCGTAGCCGTGGAAGCAATCCACCGCCTCCTCGATCCGCCCCCCGTCGCGGGCGGACCCGTCCTGATCGTCGCAATCCTGGGGGTCATCGTGAACCTGGTGGCGGTTTGGGTGCTGGCCCAAGCCAACCGGTCCAGCCTGAACGTGGAAGGATCCTTCCAGCACATCCTCACCGACCTCTACGGGTTCATCGCCACCGCGATCGCCGGCATCCTCGTCCTGACCACCGGCTTTACCCGCGCGGACCCGATCGCCTCCCTCATCGTGGTTGCCCTCATGCTCTACGCCGCGTGGGGGCTGCTGCGGGACTCGGGCAGAATCCTCCTGGAAGGAGCCCCCGAAGGCGTTGACCTGGCCCAGATCAGGGAACACCTGCTGGAAACCGGGCATGTGCACGACGTCCATGACCTGCACGTCTGGACCGTCACCTCAGACCTGCCCGCCCTGTCGGCCCACATCGTCCTTGACGAGAGCTGCTTCCACGACGGACACGCCCCCGCCATCCTCGATCAGCTGCAATCCTGCCTGACCGGACACTTCGACGTCGAGCACTCCACGTTCCAGCTCGAACCCGCCGGCCACGCCACCCACGAAACCGGCACCCACTAATAACCGGACCTCATCACGGTTTGAACGGCTCCAGCCGGGGCGATGGATGAACAGTCGTCCCTGGTCCATCCGGTCACCCCCGGTCCGGGACATCTGGCTGCGGCCAGCGAAACGCTGCGCATGGCCGCCGAACCCAGCCCAGACCCGTGGCCGTCAGGGCGAAGGGGATGCCCCGGCCCAGGCAGTAGGCGAAGGCCAGCAGGTTCCTCGGCCCGCGCTGCCTGTGGTCACGCTCAGTGAGACGACGGCGCTCAGCGTCGGCCCCATGCAGGGTGTCCATCCCAGCCCGAAGACGATGCCCAGCAGCGGGCCGGCGGCCGAGCGTGAGCTTTCGGGTCTGCTGCAACCAGGGCACCAGCCCGAGCGGGACCGCTCCCATCAGGATCACGACCACACCGAGGCCGAGCATCAGGGCGTCCTGCCAGCGCAGCAGCCAGGGCCCGATGGCCCCGAAGGCCGCACCGTAGAGGGTGAAGACGGCGGCGAATCCGAGTACGAAGAGCCCGACGCCGGGCAGCACCCGGCGGCGGTTACTGGGATGCAGGGCGAGTGGAATGACACCGGGCCCGCGCAATGGCCGGCGGGATGGCGATGACGAGCGCGCCGGGGGGTCACCGTGGAGGCGAAGAATCCGCCGATGTCCATTGGTTCAGGCGGCGTCGGAGGGCCGGAACACGGCGCCGCCGTCGGTGGATACCACCAGGCCGGTTGACGTGGCGGCCCAGATCCAGGGCTTTCCGTCCGAGCCTTCCGTCGCGGCGACGGCCTGGACCTCTCCGGTGATCCGGCCCTTCTGGGACCAGGTAGCCCCGCCGTCAGCGGAATAGTGCACGAGGCCTCCGGGCTCGACTCCGACGGCTTCCTTGGAGCTGGCAAAGGACGCGAACTGGATCACGGGGGAGGACTTTTCCAGCTGCCAGGTGTTGCCGCCGTCTGTCGATCGCTGTACGCCGTCGGTGGTGGTGCCTGAAAACGAGCTGGTTGGAGTGTGGAAAGCAGTTTCTGCATTCCCTGGATTTCCGCTTCCTGGGCGGTCACGATGTCTTTGCTGAGCTGGACCGCGTCGGCGTTTGGGGGGTATATGTAGCAAGGGTGGCCAGCGTGTGGGTTTCCCTCATGCCGTGCGCCGACGTGGGGCCGCCAGTCGGCCGCGGGATTCACACCGTGCGAATCGAACAAGGGCCAGGTATATGGTTGCTGGTGCTAGGGGTAGTCGCCGGTGTAGGGCCTGCACGGCGGGGGGATGCTCCAACCGGGCATGAAGGGACGTGCGAATCATGATGGGTGGCGGGTTCGGCATGGGCGGGTGGTGGGTCATAGGCCTGCTGTTGGCCACCGTCCTCATCTGGGTCACCATCCGCGTGGTCCGCGCCGCTGGCGACGACAGCATCCAGAACAACAGCCAGGAACCCCGAGATACGGACATCGGGGCCGCTGAGACACCCGCGGGTGCCCGCGGGATCCTTGCTGAGCGATACTCACGCGGTGAACTGAGCGCACAGGAGTATCAGGAACGTCTGCGTATTCTCGGCGAGGGCCCATAGCGAGGCCGACCACCACCTTCGGCGGGTAATCCGGCCGGCTTCCCGACCGGAGGGCAGCGTTTCTGGGCCGGCGATTGTCGCCGTCCAGAACGCTGCCCCCGGGCTACGCTGATTGACCGGACGGTAACTCAGCAACCCTGTGACTCCCGCCAACTAGGCCCCTGGCTGAGCCAGGCACCGCGTGAATAATCCAGCCGGCACCGCACAGTGGCCGGCGGGCTCCGGTGCCACGCCGCGTTCAACCGTACTCGTTCTCTCCGCGGGCGGTCCGTCGCCGCACGTTGGCCGGGTCTCAGACGGATTCTAGTTCCTTCAGGGCTGCGAGGAGCCTGTGATCGGCGTCCGAGGCGACTTCGGAGACGGCCGGGGCGTCGCTGAGCTGCACCATGGTCTGGGGGTCGATGGTCTGGATGACGGTGGTGCCGTTGTCAGGTCCGCGCCTGATCACGACGTTGCAGGGCAGCAGCAGTCCCATGTCGGGGTCTGCGGCAAGAGCTTTCTGCGCCAGGGCAGGATTACAGACGCCCAGGATGAGGTAGTCACCTAGGCCCTGCCCGGCATCGGACCCGAGCTTGGCCTCGAAGGTGGAACGGACATCAATTTCGGACAGCACCCCGAAACCCTGCCCCGAGAGGGCTTCCCGCGTCCGGGTTACCGCTTCCCCATAGGGCAGCGCGACGGTGATGGTGTGTGCGTAGCTCATTGTTGTGCTCCTTCATCGGTTTTCTCAGGCGTGCAAAGGCTGCGGGGCGCTGTGCTACCGGGCTTCTATCAGGCCCATCATGCCGCTGTCCTCGTGGTCCAGGATGTGACAGTGATAGACCGTTTTCCCGGTGAAGTCATCGAAGGCGATCCGGACCCGGACACTGCTGCGGGCCGGGACGTTGACCACATCCTGCCACGCGGGACTGTCCACGGGCCGGCCGGCCTGTTCGATGATCTGCATCGGCCACACGTGCAGGTGCACGGGGTGGTCCATCGGGCTCGTGTTCCTCAGGGTCCATTCCTCGACGGCGCCGGCGGGGACCGTGGTGTCGACCCGGGCTGGGTTGAACGGCCTGCCGTTGATGGTGAAGCTCATCATCCCCGGCCCCGTCCCACCGCCCATCCCCAGGCCGCCGCTGTTCATTCCCATATCCATGCCCATAGCGAAGACCAGTTCCCGGTGGGCGGTCACCGGGGCGGCCCGCAGGTCCCGCGGCGCAGGCTGCGCCGGAACCGGTCCCGGCGCAGCAGCCGGTGCGCCGGCAACGGCCACAGTGGCCAGGACCGTCCCTTCCGGGCCGGGCCGGGACTGTCCGCCACCGTTGTTGCCGCCCATCATGGATCCCATACTGCCCCTGTCCACGGGCAGGGTGCGCAGCCTGGCCGTCCCGGCCGCGGTGGTGACGAGCAGGTCGGCCCGGTTGCCCGGGGCCAGCAGCACCTCCTCAACGTCCCTGGGACTTTGGAAGCGGCCCGAATCCAGACCCAGCAGCTGCAGGTACTGGCCGTCCAAGCGCAGTTTCAGGTACCGGGAGGTGCAGGCATTGATGATCCTCCACCGTTCACGCTCGCCCGGCCGGGCGGCCAGGGCCGGGTTCAGCTGCCCGTTGACCAGGACCAGGGCACCTTCCCGGCCCATCATTTTCTCCATCGCAGACACGGCGGCGATGGAACCGCCACCGGTCAGGGAGATGTCGGAGATGACCAGGACCCGTTCCCGGCTGACCGGCACGGGCTGGGGGTCCTGGATGATGATCGCCCCGTACAGGCCGCCGAAGATCTGGTCGGCGACGCTTCCGTGACGGTGCGGGTGGTACCAGTACACGCCCGGCGGATGGTCCGCCGGCAGCCGGTACTCATAATCAAAGGACGTTCCCGGCGCGACCGAGACCAGCGCATTGTCGCTGTTACCCTGCGGGGAGACGTGCAGCCCGTGGACGTGCAGGTTGGTCGGATCCGCCAGCCCGTTCTCCAGCGTCACGTTCACCCGGTCCCCGGGCTGCAGGAACAGGGTGGGCCCGGGCAGGGACCCGTTATAGGACAGCGCAGTGGCGTCCCTGCCCGCGATCCGCACCTGGCCCAGGGCCGCTGAAAGTTTCACCTGAAGCCGGCCATCGGCACTGTGCAGGGCCTGCGGTTCACTCAGGTCCTGCCCGTCGGCGGACTGGAATCCGGAGCCTTGTCCCCACAGCAATCCTGCCGCGCCCGTCACGGTGGCCACAGCCCCCGCACCTCCCAGTATCAGGGCACTGCGGCGGCTTAGAGGTTGCATCAGGTTTCGTTCCCGAGGACTGCGAGCCGTTCACGGTATTCTTCTGTGCTCAATTCTCCCTTGGCGTACCGTTCGTCCAGAATCCGTCGGGCGGTAGTCTCACCCATAGCTCCGGGGCGGTCCGGGCCCGGGGCCGCCCCTGGACGCCGGCCGGTCCCGGGTCGGGTGATTCCCCCGGAAAAAGCCCGCACGGCAAGGATCGAGAGCAGGACAATGCCGATAATCAGGAGCAGCCAGAACAGCCACGTCGAGCCCATCATCGAACCATATCCGTCCATCACTTTCCTTCTCCGTTCCTTCTCCACCGGCCGCTGTCCCGCCGGCCGCCTCGGGAGTCGTGGCAGTTCGTGGCGGGACCGGTGTAACGATTGCCAATAATGACCCGGCCGTATTGGACCCTAAGGGCTGGCGGGAACCGGGACGCGCCACAACGACGCCCTCCGTGGGTTTGGTTTTGGGTTGATTGCGGCTCAGGCGAGGGACAGGAAGAGTTTTTCCAGGTCTTTAGTGTTCATGCTGGCATCTTCCCTGGTGATGCACTGCTCCAGGCCGCTGGCGATGATGGCGAATCCTGCCCGGTCCAGTGCCTTGGAGACCGCGGCGAGCTGCGTGACGATGTCCTTGCAGTCCCGGCCCTCTTCGAGCATGCGGGTGACGGCGGCGAGCTGCCCCTGGGCGCGCTTGAGGCGGTTGATAACCGGGGTGAGTTCTGTCGAATCAAGTTCCATGGCGGGCTCCAAAGCTGAGTGGGTGTTTTGCAAAGTCTATACCGCCGGGGGTATAACAGCCAGTGGTGAGGCGCCCGCATCCGGCCGGGCCCGGACCATTTGCCAGATACCCCCAGGGGTATTACCGTTGTGAATAGAGGAACGGAGGATCCCTCCCGGAAACTCCCCCACCGCCCAACGAAGGAGAGCCCCATGCTTATTGAGCGCATTTACGACGAAGACCTCGCCCAGGCCAGCTATCTGATCGGCTGCCAGGCCAAGGGCGAAGCACTCGTGGTCGATCCACGCCGGGACATCGCCGTGTACCAGTCCCTGGCTGCAGCCAACGGGATGAAAATCGTGGCCGTCACCGAGACCCACATCCACGCGGACTTCCTCTCCGGCACCCGTGAACTGGCCGCCGCGACCGGCGCCACCGCCTACGTCTCCGGTGAGGGCGGAACCGACTGGCAGTACGGGTTCGAGGCCGAACGCCTGAACGACAACGACGAGATCACCCTCGGCAACATCACCGTCAAGGCCCTGCACACCCCCGGCCACACCCCCGAACACCTGTGCTTCCTCATCACCGACGGCGCGTTCGCCGACACTCCCGGCTACCTGCTCTCCGGTGACTTCGTCTTCTCCGGCGACCTGGGCCGCCCGGACCTGCTCGACGAGGCCGCCGGCGGTGTGGACACCCGCTTCGCCGGGGCCAAGCAGCTCTTCGCCAGCCTGCTGGAGAAGTTCCTGACCCTGCCGGATCACGTCCAGGTCCACCCCGGCCACGGCGCAGGCAGCGCCTGCGGCAAGGCACTCGGCGCCATCCCGTCCTCCACCGTCGGCTACGAGCGGCTCTACTCCTGGTGGGGCCCGTACCTGGCCGCGAACGATGAGGAAGGCTTCGTCAACGAACTCCTCGACGGCCAGCCCGACGCCCACGCCTACTTCGGCCGGATGAAGCGCGAAAACCGGCAGGGGCCAGCTGTGATGGGCGAACGTGCCCCGCTTGAGGAACTGCAGACCGCCGATGTCGCCCTGGGCCTCGCCGCGGACACCGTGACGTTCGTGGACACCCGGTCCAATGCCGAGGTCCACGAGGGAACCGTCACCGGCTCCCTGAATATCCCGGCCGGCAAGTCCACGGCGAGCTTCGGCTCCTGGGTCGTGAACCCCGAAACGGACAATAACCCTCTGGTGCTGCTGGCCCCGAACCAGGCGTCCGCGCAGGAGATGCGGGACCACCTGGTCCGGGTCGGCATCGACACGGTCGCCGGCTACGTCACCAGCATCGAGGGCCTGCCTGCCAGCACCCCGAAACTGATCCAGCCCGAAGAACTCGATGGCTTTGACGCCGCCATGGTGCTCGATGTCCGCAACCGCACCGAACACACCGACGGTCACATCCCCGGCTCCCACCAGCTCAGCGGCGGCCGCGTCATGTGGAACCTGAACGAGCTCCCCACTGGGGGCACCATCGTGTCCTATTGCCAGAGCGGGGTCCGGAACTCGGTGGCGGCGTCCGCGCTGCGCCGCGCCGGCTACGACGTCGTCGAACTCGACGGCAGCTACGCCGCCTGGGCAGCCTGGCAGCAGGCACGGGAATCCGTCTCCAGCAACTGAGCCAGGCAACATCTGAAGTGATTGATTGACAACTGGAGTGCAGGGATGACATCCGGCAACACCTCTTCACCGCAGCGTCCCGGAGTACGGCCCGGTGTCACGCTGGGCCTGCGGCAGAACCTGGCCCAGTTCATGCTCCTGGTCGCCGTCAACGCCCTCGTCGGCGGCACCCTCGGCCAGGAACGGACGGTGCTGCCCCTGCTGGCGGACCAGGTCTTCCACCTGGACCTGTACACGTCCGCACTGACGTACATCCTGGCCTTCGGGCTGGCCAAGGCCGGAACCAACTACGTCGCCGGCACCCTCTCGGACCGCTACGGCCGAAAGCCGGTCCTCGTTGCCGGCTGGCTCATCGCCATCCCCGTGCCGCTGCTGCTGATTCTTGGACCGTCCTGGGGATGGATCGTGGCCGCCAACGTGATCCTGGGCATCAGCCAGGGCCTGACCTGGTCCACCACCGTGATGATGAAGATGGATCTCGTCGGCCCCTCCCGCCGCGGCCTGGCCATGGGCCTGAACGAGGCGGCCGGCTACCTCGGCGTCGCCGCCACCGCACTCGCCACCGGCTACATCGCCGTCAACTACGGGCTCCGGCCGGGACCGTTCCTGCTCGGCGCCGCCTACATCGCGCTCGGGCTGGGCCTGTCCGTCCTGTCCGTGCAGGAAACCCATCACCATGCCAAACTTGAAGCCGCCAACCACACCGCGGCCCATGCCGATGCCCACGCGGATCTGAGCAATCGGCAGGTCTTCACCCTGACCAGCTTCCGGGACAAGTCCCTGTCCTCGGTCAGCCAGGCCGGCATGGTGAACAACCTCAACGACGGCCTCGCGTGGGGGCTGTTCCCCGTTCTGTTCGCCGCGGCCGGACTGACCATCGAAAAGATCGGCATCCTCGCCGCCGTTTACCCCGCCGTCTGGGGTGCGGGCCAGCTCGTCACAGGTGCCCTGTCAGACAAGTACGGCCGCAAACGGTTGATCGTGGGCGGCATGCTCGTCCAGGCAGGGGCCCTTGGGATGGTCGCCTTCGGGACCGGATTCGGGACCTGGCTGGCCGCAGCGGTCCTGCTCGGCGCCGGCACCGCCATGGTCTACCCGACCCTGCTGGCCGCGATCGGCGACGTCGCCCACCCGGTGTGGCGGGCACGCTCGGTGGGGATCTATCGGCTGTGGCGCGACGGCGGATTCGCCGTCGGTGCAGTGCTCGCCGGGATCCTCGCGGATGCCTACGGCATCCCGGTGGCGGTCGCCGTCGTCGGTGCCCTCACCGGGCTCTCAGGAATCTTCGTGGCTGTCCGGATGCGCGGCACCGACCACAAACCTGCCGCCTAGCGGCCGGCTGCCGACGAAGGTACGCGTCGGGCCACACGCAGCGGCCCAACCACACTGAGCCGTAATTTTAGGCACTTGCCCGTTCCCCATTCAGCCGGCCTGGCCATACCGGCCGCCCCTTCCATGGCGGTCCCTGATTCGGCCTGGCACGGCGACGGTGCGTCATTGACGCTCTCTCCTGTCATTCCCGCGCTGTGCCCCAACCGGCGCACCGGGCGGCCATGTCTGGCGGGGAATGCATCCGAGCACAAATACCCCATGGGGTATACTGATGGGACTATCCATTCATGCTAAGGGAGCAAGCAGATGTGCCGTGCGGTGACATGTAAGAAGTGCCAGAAGACGACGTGGGCGGGCTGCGGTCAGCACGTTGACCAGGTCATGCGCGGGGTTCCGGCCTCCCAGCGTTGCCGCGGGCACGAGCAGGAGAAGTCGGCCGGCAAGGGCTTCTTTGCGAAGCTGTTCGGACGGTAGATCGCCCCTGCCATCGCCCGGGAACAGGCGTTGAGGAAGAGGGAAGCGCCGGAGGAAGAGTCCTCCGGCGCTTCCCTCTTCCCTTTCCCTTGCGGTCGCTCTCAGGAGAGGAGCGCCTGCACTGCGACGTAGGCGGCAATGACCACGACCAGGATTCCAAAGCCGCGTTTGAGCGCCTTGTCCTGGATCCGGGCGCCGATCCGCCCTGCCGCGAGCGAGGCGGCCATCGCGGCTCCGGCGAAGGCCGCCGTGACGGCCCAGTCGATCTGCAGGTCGCCCAGATGGGCGGCGAAACCGGCGGCCGAGTTGATGACGATGATGACCAGGGACGTCCCGACGGTCAAGGCCATCGGGAGTCCGAGAACCAGGGTGAGGGCCGGGACGATGAGGAAGCCGCCGCCGACGCCGAGCAGGCCGGTCAGGAACCCGACGACGGCGCCGGTGGCGATTGCCTTGGGCAGGCAGCTTCGCCAGTTGATCCCGCCGCCGGGCAGCGCGCAGGCGCCGCCGGCTGCTGTGGAGGGCATCAGCATCCGGACGCCGGCGAAGACCATGATGGCGGCGAAGGCCAGCAGCAGGATCTTCGGGTCCAGGAGCCGGTTGACCGCCGCGCCGAGGTACGCGGTCGCGGTTCCTGCGGCGCCGATGATAAGCGCCAGCCGCCAGTTCACCCCGGTCCGCAGCCGGGGCAGCACCGCGACGGCGGAGGAAGCGCCGACAACGACCAGCGACGTCGGGATTGCCGCGGCAAGCGGCAGCCCGACGCCGTAGACCAGGGCGGGCACGGCGAGGATGGATCCGCCGCCTCCGACCAGGCCCAGCAGGGCGCCGACGATCAGCCCGAACGCCGCCGCGGTAAGGATCATGCCTTCGCGTCCAGGTTCTGCAGGGCCTGGTGCGCGGTTGGCTCGCTGGCGGAGCGGTTCCACGGCATTCTGGAGAGCATCTGGCCCATGGCGCAGCTGTTGGTGGCGGCGGAGAACGTCAGTCCGGCCCCGATCCCGCCGGCAACCAGGCCCAGCCTGGGCGAGACGAATTTCGCCGCGACGATGCTGGCGAGCACCAGGGAACCCGCGGTCATCCGGACCTGGCGTTCCAGGGCCCAGGGGCCGCGGCCGCGGACCACGTTCCCGCCTGCGGCGGCGTAGGCGGGGACCCCGCCGGACAGGACGCTGGCACTGGCCAGGCCGACGGCGTCCAGGTGTTTGCGGGCCTGCTCGGCCCGGTTGCCGGACTGGCAGACGAGGACCACGCGGGTGCCCATTTTTGCCGCGAATTCTTCCGCGTGTTCGCTGAGCATGGCCAGCGGTACATGGTAGGAACCCTTGACGTGCAGGGAATCGAACTCTGCACCGCTGCGCACGTCAATGATCATCAGATCATCATGGTTGTCTTGCCAGGCCTGCAGGGTCGAGGCATCGATGGACTGAGGAGCGGAATCAATGGTGCTGGTCGTATTCAAGGAAGTCATGATCTCTTTCGGTATATCTTGGAGCATTTCCGGTGGCGGCCCCGCGTTTGCGCGAAGCCGCCATCCACCGTCCGGTTGGCCGCGTATAAGGACAGGATCCGGGCAAGTGGAAGTCCGGGCGACACTTGGGGGCATGCCGCCCGGACGGTCTGGTGGGGTCAGCTGACGGGGAAGCCTGCGGCGGCCCAATCGAGCATCCCGCCAGGCACGGTGTAGGCGGTGAAGCCTGCGGCCGTGAGCTGGTCCGCGGCCGCCGCACTGCGGCGGCCGCTGCGGCATACGGCGAGGACGGGACGGGACTTGTCCAGGTCGTTGAGGCGCTCGGCCAGTTCTCCCAGGGCGATGTGCCTGGCGCCGGGGATCATGCCTTCGGCGACTTCAGCTGGTTCTCGGACATCCACAATCTGGGCGTCGCTGCCGCTCTTGAGCTGTTCCGCGAGCTGCTGTGGGGTGATTTCCATGAGCTGGACCTTTCGGTAGGACGGGGCTGTTGCGCTGCAAAAATCAGTACTACGGGGTTTCTCAGGAAAGAGTCCTGCCCCGGCCTAGGTCATGCGCAGGAAGAGCGTGCGGATTTCCTCCAGGGTGGGCTTCCGGGCCAGCAGCCCGGACGGCGCGCCTCCGGCCGTGAAGACGTCCGCAGGCGCTGTGAGGCAGTCGCGCATCGCCGTCGAGATCAGTTCGAATCCGGCTTTGTCCAGGGCTCCGCGGACGGCCGTCAACTGGGTGACGACGTTCCCGCAGTCAGCCCCGGATTCGACGGCGGCAATCAGCGCGGGACATGCTCACTTGCCGCCGGCCTGGTAGGTGACCGGGTGCCCGTTGCGGTACCACTCGGTGATGCCACCCATAACATTCACAGCGTCGTAGCCTTCCCCCTCCAGGTGCATCGTGGCGCGGGAACTGCGGCCACCGGACGCGCACATCACATAGACGGTCCGCCCGATCGGAACGTCACCGAGGGACTGCTGGAAACGCGAGAGCGGAATGTTCAGAGTTCCCGGGACGCAGGCCTCCGAGTACTCCGCCTCTTCCCGGACGTCGATGATGGAAACATCAGACCCGAGTGCTGCCAGGTCGTCCACTGAAAGGCTCTTCATGCCGGTGTCCTTTCATGGTGTCCGCGAGCCCGGGCGGGCATCTGCCTCTTCCATCATGATACCCCCAGGGGTATAAATGCAAACCGGCGCATCGCCTTGCATCAATACCCCCTCCATCGGTCCTTCGCTTTGCCCACCTATCGGGGCGGAGGGCTGAGACTCAACTGTCGGGCGTGGAAGTCGAAGTGAAGTGTGGGGTAGGCGTAGACGTCCTTGAGTGTCATGGTCGGGGCGAAGAACGGGTCCCACTTCTCGGGAAACGACATTGCCCCGGTCAGGGACCTGGCGCTCTCGCGTTCCAGCCGGCGGGTGATGGCGGCGATGGTCTTTTCGAATTTTCGGCCCATCCGTTGCCTGCTGTAGACGAGGGCAGCGGCCCGGGAGCCCCAGTAATTCACGGCATCGAAGGGCCGCGTTCCCGCGTTGAGGACGGCGGCGAAGGCCTTACCGACGGGCTCGGGGAGCCTGCTGATGACATGGACCATCGGAAGCAGGGCGCGGACGATCATGTATCCGAAAACCATGTGGAACAGCAGCTCTTCGTTGGTCCACCGGGTTCCGTTGCTCCTGCGTCGAAGATCCGCGGCCGTCGCGCTCTCCAGCCAGGCGTCGAGGGCATGGCGGGCGCGGCTGTATCCGGCCAGGATTTCCGTCTTGGTTGGTTCCACGTCGTGCCGTCCCCTTCCTTAGGCCTGGATCCGGATGAGGTCCGGTAGGTCCGAAATGCGTTGTGCCTGGCTTCAGTATGGGTCGTGACAGGGCGACGCCGGAGCGTTTGACAGCAAGGCGGGCAACGACAGTATTTGCCGATCACGTGAGGCCGGGCCGGACAAAGTGGCTGTTCAGATGGCGTTGGACCGGCGTTCGATCAGGACCGTGTCGCGCCACTGCCCGGTGAGCGGCCCGTGGGTCATCCTGGCGATGCGGCGCCTGCTCCCGACGACGACGTAGCCGTTGGCAAGGTGGAGTTTGAGGCTGGCTTCGTTTTCGGGAAAGACGCTGGCCTGGATGGTCCAGATCCCGTCGCGCTCTGTGGAGTCTGCCAGAGCCCGCAGCAGCGCTGCGCCCAGGCCTTGCCCGCGCGCCTCGGCTGCGATGTAGACGGAGTGTTCAACCACGCCGCAGTAGGCGGGGCGGGCCGATACGGGGGAGACAGCAGCCCAGCCAAGGATTCCGCTTTCTGCGGTTTCGGCGACCATCCGGTGGCGGGGGAGCCTGGAGTCGTTGAACCGGTCCCAGTCGGGCGCTTCGGATTCGAAGGTGGCGTGGCCGGTGGCGATGCCTTCACGGTAGATCCGGTGGACGGCCGGCCAGTCGTCCTCGCGCATGGGACGGATCGTGACCGCGGAGGGTTCCGGCGCGGTCACAGGGTCGCCAGGAGTCCGGCGGCCTGTTTCAGGGCGCCGGGAACCAGGGAGTAATAGGCCCACGTGCCACGCTTTTCGCGGTGCAGCAGACCCGCATCGACCAAGATTTTCAGGTGGTGGGAGACGGTGGGCTGACCCAGCTCCAGCGGACCGGTCAGATCGCACACACAGGATTCACCGGAGGCTTCGGCCTTGACCATGGAGAGCAGCCGCAGCCGGTTCGGATCGGCCAGCGCCTTGAAGACCACGGCCTTCTGCTTCGCCTCCTCAGCGCCCAGGGCAGGCATTCCCGCAGGGGCGCAGCAGGCTTCATCCGTGGCCGGCTCAAGGACAGGCAGCAAGTTCATGTACCCATTATGCCCCAATATTGACAATCATCAATGTATAAGCCGCAAGCCGTTGACCGGGAGCGACCCGGGCACAGGCCGTATTTTATGCGGAGGTACAGGCGGCCCGGCCCGTCGCGTGCCGGCGAAGGCTATGCGCTGGCCGTCTCGGCACTGTGCGCCAGGACGACGTCGTCCGCGGCGCGGGGCGCGGAGGGGAACAGGATGAGGAGGAGGCCAAGGCCTACTGCCGCGCCGACCAGCTGAGCCACGACGAAGCCCGGAACGGAGGCCGGCGCGATGCCGGCGAAGGTGTCACTGAAGACACGGCCCACCGTCACGGCCGGATTCGCGAACGACGTCGAGGACGTGAACCAGTACGCGGCTCCGATGTAAGCGCCCACCGCCGGCGCGGCGAGAACGCCACGCTTGGTGGCGGCCAGGGCGAAGATCAGCAGGACGAGCCCGGCGGTCGCGACTACCTCGCCCAGCAGATGCCCCGTGGTTGCGCGCTCCTTGGTCGAGATGGAGGTGCCCACCTCAAACATGGCGTTCGCGACCACGCTGCCACTGACCGCCCCCACGGTCTGCGCAACGACATAGGTGCCAAGCTCCGGCAGGGTCAGTCCGGTGCCGCTGCGCCGGCCCAGGATCCAGTCGGCGAGGGAGACCACGGGGTTGAAATGCGCGCCGCTCACGGGCCCGAGCATCAGAATCAGGACCGTCAGCCCCAGCACCGTGGCGGTGCTGTTCTGGAGCAGCTGCAGGCCCACGTCATTCGGGGAGAGCTGCTGTGCGGCTATCCCGGACCCGACGACGATCATCACGAGCAAGTTGGTGCCGAGCAGTTCGGCCACGGCACGGCGCCACAGCGGCGGTTGTTGAGAAGTCATACCAACAGCTTGACTCAAGATATTTACTCAGTCAAAATTGAATCAATGAATACTGAGCAAGTTGAAGTCTTTCGGGCGCGGGTCGCCAAGCATGCGGCCCTCGCAGATCCTGCGCGGCTGCGGATCGTGGACCTGCTGACCCTGGGAGACCTTTCCCCCACGGAGCTCCAGGCCGAACTCGGGATGCCGTCAAACCTGCTGTCCCACCATCTGCGCACGCTGGAAGGCGCCGGCCTGACGACCCGCCATCGTTCGGAGGCGGATAAGCGCCGCAGCTACATCCGGCTCGCCGCAGGGGCGTTGGAGGGACTGGCTCCCGGCCGCGAACACGGAGCCCGCCGCGTCCTCTTCGTCTGCACCCGTAACAGCGCCCGGTCCCAGCTGGCCGTCGCACTCTGGAACCAGGTCAGCAAAATCCCCTCGATCTCCGCGGGTACGCACCCCGCGGACAGCATCGCGGCGGGCGCCCTTGATGTCGCCCGCCGCCACGGCGTTGCTCTCGCGGACCTTCCCCCGCGCCGGTTGGATGAGGTGGCGCACGATGAAGACTTTGTCGTGACCGTGTGCGACAACGCCCACGAGGAAATCCCAAACCTCGGAGGGATCCACTGGTCCGTTCCGGATCCGCTCCGGCTGAACACCGAGGACGCCTTCGAAGGCGCCTTCACTGACATCGCCCGCCGCATCAGCGACCTCGCCCCCCGCCTGCACGCAGCCTAAAACCCGAAACCCGCCAATATTGACAAATATCGATCTATTGTCCGATACTGCATGCATCGACAAACATCAATGTCTAGTCAGTAAGAGTGGTGCGGAACGACGACCTCATCAAAACCGATCCACATATATCTGATTCCAGGAGAAACACGTGAGCACCGAAACCGCCAAGAAGCCCTCTGTCCTGTTCGTCTGCGTCCACAATGCCGGCCGCTCCCAGATGGCCGCCGCCTTCCTCACCACCCTGGGCGAGGGCCGGATCGAGGTCCGTTCCGCCGGCTCCGCGCCCGCCGACAAGGTCAACCCGGCCGCCGTCGAGGCCATGGCCGAACTCGGGATCGACATGTCAGCCGAGATCCCCAAGGTCCTCACAACCGAGGCCGTGAAGGAATCCGACGTTGTGATCACCATGGGCTGCGGCGATACCTGCCCGATCTTCCCGGGCAAGCGCTACGAGGACTGGGAACTCGAGGACCCGGCCGGCCAGGGCGTCGACTCCGTCCGGCCGATCCGCGACGACATCAAGACCCGCATCGAGGACCTCATCGCATCCCTCACGCCCGCCGCCAAGTAACGCCCGTTCGAGCACCAGGAGACGTCCCGTGAGCGAGACCCAGAACACTGAACAGCTGATCATCATCGGATCCGGCCCGGCCGGCTACACCGCGGCGATCTACGCAGCCCGGGCAGGGCTGAAGCCCCTGGTCCTGGCCGGGTCGGTCACGGCAGGAGGTGCGCTGATGAATACCACCGAGGTCGAGAACTTCCCCGGCTTCCCCGGCGGGATCCAGGGGCCGGAACTGATGGACGGCCTGCAGCAGCAGGCAGAGAAGTTCGGCGCCCGGGTGGTCTTCGACGACGTCACCGAAGTCACGCTGACCGGGCACCTCAAACGCGTGGTCACCGGCGCCGGAGAGACCCACGAGGCCCCCGCCGTCATCCTCGCGACCGGTTCCGCCTACAAGGAACTGGGCCTGCCGGAGGAGAAAAAGTTCAGCGGACACGGCGTCTCCTGGTGCGCCACCTGCGACGGGTTCTTCTTCCGCGAGCAGGACATTATCGTGGTCGGAGGCGGCGACTCGGCCATGGAGGAAGCGACGTTCCTGACCCGCTTCGCCAGGTCCGTGACCGTGGTCGTCCGCAAGGGCGAACTGCGCGCCTCCCGGATCATGGCCCAGCGCGCCAAAGACAATCCCAAGATCAGCTTCGCCTGGAACTCCGCCATCACCAAGATCCACGGCGACAGCAAGGTCACCGGCGTGACACTGACCGACACCGTCACCGGCGAAACCCGCGAACAGCCCGTCACCGGGATCTTCGTCGCAATCGGCCACGTCCCCAGGACCGAACTCGTGACCGGGCAGGTGGAACTGGATGACGAGGGCTACATCAAGGTCGACGCACCCACCACCGTCACCAACCTTTCCGGCGTCTTCGCCTGCGGGGACGCCGTGGACCACCGCTACCGCCAGGCCATCACCGCCGCCGGGACCGGCTGCGCCGCCGCCCTCGACGCCGAGCGCTACCTCGCCGCCTTAGAGGACGCGGACAGCATCGCCACCGCCCTCGTGGAAGAACCCATCCACGCCTGACCCCGAACGGAGAGGGGGTGAGCTGAATGACAACAGGATGCTGCAGCGACTCGGGTTGCTGCGAAGACGATCAGGACTGCTGCTAACACTCTCCCGCCTGCCGGCCCCACCAGGGACCGGCAGGCACCTCCCGCAAAACCCATCACCCCTACGGATGAAACAGAGGAAACCATGGATTCAGCGAAGAACCTTCCCGTTGCCGTGATCGGCGCCGGCCCCGTGGGCCTGGCCGCCGCGGCCCACCTCCTCGAACGCGGACTCGAACCGCTCATCTTCGAAGCGGGCTCCTCCGCGGGCGCCGCCATCGAGCAGTGGCGCCACATCCGGCTGTTCTCCCCGTGGCGGTTCAACATCGACGCCGCCGCCGTCCGCCTGCTCGAACCCTCCGGATGGGAATCACCCCGCCCCACAGCGCTTCCCTACGGCGGGGAACTCATCGACGAGTACCTCACCCCGCTGGCCGCACTCCCGGCCATCAGCTCGCAGCTGCAGACCGGCGCCAGGGTCATCGCGGTCACCCGCGCCGGCATGGACAAGACCCACACCCGCAACCGCGAGACCACCCCGTTTCTCATCCGGGTCGAGAACGAGGACGGCGAGGCCCGCGACCACACCGTGGCCGGGGTCATTGACGCCTCCGGCACCTGGTCCACCCGCAACCCGTTGGGAACCTCCGGACTTCCCGCGATCGGCGAAGACTCCGCCGCGGGCCGGATCTCCTCCCCGCTCCCGGACGTCACCGGCCGTGACCGTGCCTCGTTCGCCGGACGCCGCGTCCTGGTCGTCGGCGCCGGCCACTCCGCCGCCAACACCCTGATCAACCTCGCTGACCTCGCCAAAGAAGAACCGGACACCCGGATCCTCTGGGCGGTCCGCGGCGCGTCCGCCGAAAAGGTCTACGGCGGCGGAGATCTGGATGGCCTGCCCGCCCGCGGCCAGCTCGGTGCCCGCCTCCGCCGCCTCGTCGAGGCAGGAACCATCGAACTGCACACCGGCTTCGGCATCAGCTCGCTGAAATCCCTCGCCTCGCATGTCACCGTCGAATCCGTTGACGGCCGGACCCTCGAGGCCGACATCGTCGTTCCCTGCACCGGCTTCCGCCCGGACCTGGACATCCTCCGCGAACTCCGGCTGAACCTGGACCCCGCCGTCGAAGCACCCACCGAACTCGGCCCGCTCATCGACCCGGAATTCCACTCCTGCGGCACCGTCCCCCCGCACGGCGCAGCACTGCTGGCCCACCCGGACCAGGACTTCTACCTCGTGGGCATGAAGTCCTACGGCCGGGCCCCGACCTTCCTGCTCGCCACCGGCTACGAACAGGTCCGATCCGTCGCCGCCGCCCTGGCCGGGGACCGGGAAGCCGCGGACACCGTCCACCTCGAACTCCCCGAAACCGGGGTCTGCTCCACCGACGCCGGGACCAGCTGCGACGTCCCCGCCGCCGTCACCGCCAGCGCAGGCTCCGAAGCCGACGGATGCTGCACAGTCCCGGAACCCGTACTCATCGGATTTCCGACCGGCCTGGCCCACGGCCGATCCGGCAACAACTGACACCCTCCGTCGGCCCAAGTAGAACGGACACATGCGATGACTGAACAGCCCAACACGCTGGGCCTGAAGGACAACACCGAGCTTCTGCACCGGATCAGTGACCGCCTGGCTGAACGGTTCTCCGGCATCTTCACCGCCGAAACCGTCGAACGCTACGTCTTCGAGTCCTACACCGCCATGGCCCGAACCGCGAAAATCAGCGCCTACTTGCCAGCCACCACCGAACACTTCGCCAACGACCGCCTCAACGCCCTGGCCAGATCCAAAGGCGCCTTCGCCTCCGAGGTCCCTGAAGTGCTCTTCGTCTGCGTCCAGAACGCCGGACGCTCCCAAATGGCCGCGGCCTTGTTGAACGTCGAAGCCAAAGGCCGCGTCCGGGTCCGGTCCGCGGGGTCCCTGCCCGCGGCAGAACTGGACCCCGCCGTGGTGACGGCCATGTCCGAAATGGGCCTGGACATCTCGGCCAACTACCCCAAACCCCTCACCGACGATGTCGTACGCGCCTCCGACGTCGTGATCACCATGGGCTGCGGAGACTCCTGCCCGATCTACCCCGGCAAACGCTACGAAGACTGGGACCTGACCGACCCGGCCAACCAGTCCCTTGACATCGTCAGGGACGTCCGCGACCAGATCCACGACCGCGTTAAGACGCTGGTCGTCTCACTGCTGAACTATCCCGACCTGCACAAGGAAGAAGCCCACTCATGACCTACCCCGCAACCACCCCGGCCGAAAACGGAAAGAAGCCCGCCGTCCTGTTCGTCTGCAGCAAAAACGGCGGCAAGTCCCAGCTCGCCGCCGGGCTCATGCGCCAGATCGCCGGGGACAGCGTTGAGGTGCACTCGGCCGGGACGAAGCCGGGCAAGGACCTGAACCCCCTTGCCGTCGAATCCCTCACCGAACTCGGCATCGACGTCGGCGGGGAACACCCCAAAGCCGTCGCCGAGGACGTCATCGACGCCGTTGACGTCGTCGTCGTGCTGGGCACCGAAGCCAAGCTCGACCCGCGCGAAGGCACCCGGTTCGAACTCTGGGAAACCGACGAACCATCAGAACGCGGCATCGAAGGCATGGAACGCATGCGGCTCGTCCGCGACGACATCAAATACCGCGTCCAGCAGCTCTACGCCACCCTCACCGGCGCAGAGAGCTAGCCACCGGCAGCGGGCCCGGCCGGGCGGAGGCGCCACATGAACGCCGACAAGGAACACCGTGAACCGGGGCCGGCCGGATCCGGGTTCCTGTACTCGCCCATCGTGGTGGGCGTTACGCCGGGGCAGGATCCGGCTGTGCTCGCACGGGCAGCCGAACTCGCCCAGGAGCTTTCCGCGCCCCTGATCTGCGCGTACGTCGACCCGGCCAGCTATCTGATCGAATGGAACCGCGAGGAACCCATTGTCCCGACATCCCTGGAACCGGTGCCTGAACCAGACGACGAAGCCGCAATCAATTCCCGCCAGCTCAGAACCGGCCTGGCCCACATCCTGGACCCCCTCGGAATCACCTGGACACTGCGCGTCCTGGCAGGCGACACCGCCCTGGCCCTCGGACGCCTCGGAGCATCATCCGGGGCCTCCATGATCATTGTCGGCTCCAGAAGAGTCGGGCTGCTGGCCAGAATGGAAGAACTAGTCAACGGCTCCGTCGCGCTCCGCCTGCTCTCAACCCAACAACTCCCGGTCCTCGGCGTTCCACTACAAACAACCAGTCTCCGGATGAGGATGAGATAGTCCCAGCGATAACAATCTTCAGGTCTCAGGCGTTTTGCCGGCCGTGCGTCTGAATGTTTTCCATACGGCGGTGTCCGGCGTTAACGATGGGGCATCCGTCGTGTGCTTTACCGGGCGGAGACTCGGACTCTCGCGTGGCGAGCAGGGCGGATCTCAGCACGGTCAGGTGTGCGATGGTGTCGTCTATGTCCTGGAGGCGTTGGGTGAGCATGCTGCGGACGGTTGCGCAGGGCGGCGTTCCTGATTCTTTCTGCATGGTGAGGATGCCCGCTATGTCGTCCAGGGCGAGTCCGAGGGAGCGTGCGCGCCGGATGAACGCCATGGTGTCAATATCGTCGGGGGTGTACAGGCGGTATCCGCCGGGGCTGCGCGGCGGGGTCCGGATCAGCCCGCGTCGCTCGTAGAGCCGGATCGCTTTGGGCGTGAGGCCGGTGTCTTTGGCGGCCTGGCCGATCGTGAGCAGGGTTCCCATTTTTCCTCCTTGTATTGACGTTACCCCCGGGTCAAGGTTTTAGCGTGGGATGTATTAAGGAGGAGGTGGAAGGAAATGGCATTGCAACAAGGTGAGGTTTACCGTTGTCCGGATGCGTCGTGCGGATGTGAGATCACGGTGACGAAGGGTGCGGCGGAGGGCCACGGCGGGGACAAGAACCCGACGTGCTGCTGCGGGCACAGCATGGAGAAAGTCAGCTGAGCGGACAAACGGCAAACGGGCGGCCAGGAATTCGGGCGGTTTTCGGGTACCCGGCATACCGGCGGCTCTGGGCGGCGCGCACGGCCTCAGCCGCCGGCGACGCTTTCGCGACCGTGGCGCTGAGCCTGCTGGTACTGGATCTGACGGGATCCGGTTTGGGTGTGGCCGGTGTTGTCGCTGCCGAAATCGTGCCGGTTCTTCTGCTCGGTCCGGTGGCCGGGGTCGTCGTGGACCGGTGGAGCCCGGTGCCGGTGATGGTCTACGCGGATCTGGCGAGGATGGTGTGTGCTCTGTCCCTGCCTCTGGTGCTCGGCTCAGCGGCGGGCGTGTATGCCCTGGCGTTTGCGATGTCCGCCGCCTCGGTGTTTTTCAACCCTGCGGCGGGGTCAACGGTGCCCTCAATTGTGGGATCTGACGAGCTGGTGGCCGCGAACAGCGGGATCTGGTCGGCAGCGGTCTTCGTTCAGATCGTGCTGGCCCCTGCCGCTGGTGCCGTGGTTCTCGTTGCCGGCTATGCACCGGCGTTCTGGGTCAACGCGGCCAGTTTTGCCGTCTCGGCACTGGTCCTGCGGAAACTGCGGGTGGACCGGGCGGGTTCCGCCGATGCTTCGAAGGATCGTTGGTGGCCACGGGCCCGTGAGGGCTTTGCGCTGCTGGGCCGTCAGCGGGTCCTTCGTGCCCTGGCTGTCGGCCAGCTGTTCGCCGCATTGTCCGCCGGGGCCACCAGCGCCCTGCTGGTCGTCTACGTGAAGGACCGGCTGGGTCTGGATTCCCGCGGATACGGCCTCGCCCTGGCCCTGATTGGTGCCGGAGCGGTGCTGGGCCCCTTGGTGTTGTCGCGGTTTGTCAGCAACCCGCGGCGTCCGGCCTTTGTCTTCGGCCCGTATCTGTTGCGCGCGGCCGTTGACGGGGTACTGGCTTTGACCCTGTCTCCTGTCCTCGCCCTTGGGGCGCTGGCCGGATACGGCCTTGGTACCTCGACGGGTGCCGTGACGTTCAATTCGCTGCTGCAGGCCGAAACTCCCGCAGAAGCGCGAGGGCGGGTTTTCACCGCGTTCGACGTCATCTGGCAACTCGGGCGCCTGGTCTCGCTGGGGATCGGCGGCATCCTCGCTGACCGGGCTGGTCTTCCCATTGTCTATGCTTCCGGCGCTGTACTGCTGACGGCGGCGGCGCTCATCGGTTGGACCTCGTTGCGAGCCGCCGACAAGGACCGCGGCTCCGCCCGGATCCATGACATTTGATGCGTGCAGTTTATGAGCAAAACCCGCCGGGAGTAGACGGATCGCCGGGTTCCCACCCTTCCAGTCCGCGGTTGCCGCGGCTGAGGTGTTCCTTGGGCCTGCGGGAATTCAGCCGTGCAGGACGAGCGCCGGGATCTGGTCGGGTTTAGAGGTAGCTGCAGATGCGTTCGGGGTCGCAGGCTGCGGGGTCCCCTGCGGCTGCGGCGTCATGGAATTCGGCGACGGTTGCCCGCAGCGCTGTGAGTTCTGCGATCCGGGCGTCGAGGTCGCGGAGCTGTTTGGCCAGCAGATCCTTGACGTGTATGCAGGGGGCCTGGCCGATGTCCCGGACGGAGAGGATGTCTCCGATCTGGGCCAGGGTCAGTCCGGCGATGCGGCCGCGGCGGATGAATTCCAGCCTCCCGACCGTCTCCTGGGCGTAGTCGCGGTATCCGTTCGGTGCCCTGTCAGCTGCCGGCAGCAGGCCCCGGTCCTCGTAGAACCGCAGTGTCTTGGCCGTCATGCCGGCGGCTGCGGCGGTTTCACCAATGCGCATCATGCACCTCTTGTCCCGGGTATTTCCCTCTTGACCTTCCAGTCTAGTGGAAGGTCGCGAACGGCTACAGGAGCCCGTGGGTGCCGCCCCGGGCCGGGAGAGCGTAGTCGACCTCTTGACCTTCCCCCGTGGTGGAAGGTGCAGACTGGGGACGAACCCCCACACGAGGCACCGTCGCGGCCATTTCGGGACTGTGCTGCTGTACGACTTTGGAGGATTTCATGTCTGAACCAACACCTGATTTTGATCTGGCCGTCATCGGCTCAGGCGGCGGAGCGTTCGCGGCCGCGATCCGGGCGACCAACCTGGGCAAACGCGTCCTGATGATCGAGCGTTCCACCGTCGGCGGGACCTGCGTGAACACCGGCTGCGTGCCGTCCAAGGCACTCCTCGCTGCGGCAGAGGCCAGGCATGTTGCCCTGGACGCATCAGGCCGGTTCCCCGGCATCAGCACATCAGCCGGGCCGGTGGACATGGCCGGGCTGATCGGCGGGAAGCGTTCCCTGGTGGAAACGATGCGTTCGGATAAATACGTGGACCTGATCGCGGACTACGGCTGGGAACTGCGCCAGGGCAATGCCGTGTTCGCCGGCACCCAGGACGATCCCGTCCTGGAAATCACCGGAGGCGACGGGGCCCGGGAATCCGTGAGGGCCGCGCATTATCTGGTGGCCAGCGGCTCCGCCCCGTGGGCGCCCCCGATCGAGGGCCTGCAGGACACGGGCTATCTGACCTCGACCACCGCGATGGAACTCGAGGAGGTCCCCGAGTCCCTGCTGGTCATCGGCGGCGGGTACGTGGCCCTGGAACAGGCCCAGCTCTTCGCACGGCTCGGGTCCAAGGTGACCATGCTGGTCCGCTCCCGCCTGGCCTCGGCCGAGGAGCCCGAGGCCTCGCGCGCCCTGATGGGTGTCTTTGCCGACGAGGGCATCCGCGTCGTCCGCCGGGCGGCTGTGTCCTCGGTGCGCACGGACCCGGCCACCGGCGGGATCGTTGCGACCGCGGCCGTATCCGGCGGGCAGGAGGAATTCCGGGCCGTCAGGGTGCTGGTCGCCACGGGCCGCCGGCCGGTCACGGAAGGCCTGAACCTGGCCGCGGTCGGCGTCAAGACCGGGGACGGCGGCGAGATCCTGGTCAACAGCCGGCTCACCAGCTCCAACGACCGGATCTGGGCCGCCGGGGACGTGACCGGTCACCGCGAATTCGTCTACGTCGCAGCCGCCCACGGCTCCCTGGTGGTGGAGAACGCCTTCAACCAGGCTGGCCGTGAGGTCGACTACCGGCACCTGCCCCGGGTCACCTTTACCAGCCCGGCCCTGGCCGCCGTCGGGATGACGGACAAGGAAGCCAACGAGGCCGGCATCCGGTGCGAATGCCGGGTCCTGCCCCTGGAATATGTCCCCCGGGCCCTGGTGAACAGGGACACCCGCGGCTTCATCAAGATCGTCGCCGACGCCGACACCGGACGGATTCTGGGAATCACCGCCGTCGCCAAAGACGCCGGGGACCTGGCCGCAGCCGGGGTCTACATCCTGGAAGCCGGGATGACCGTGGAGCAGGTGGCAAACCTGTGGAGCCCGTACCTGACCATGGCCGAAGGAATCAAGATCGCCGCCCAGTCCTACACCACGGACATCTCCAAACTCTCCTGCTGCGCCTCCTGACCCCCTGCCCCTCCACACCGGAAGAAGACCCGCCATGAACACGAACTTCACCGACCTCACCGACCGCCTGACCTCGCCGGACACCGGCATCGAACCCGCCCTCTGGGTGCCCCTGCTGCATCTGCTCTCGCAGGGCGATCCCGTGGCCATCGGGGACCTGGCCGCCGTCACCGGCCGCACGCTGCCGGAGATCAGCGCCGCGCTGGCCGCGGTGCCGGACACCGAGTACGACGGGGACGGGCGCATCATCGGGCAGGGCCTGACCCTGCGCCCCACCCCGCACCGGCTGGAACTCGCCGGGGAACAGCTCTACACCTGGTGCGCCCTGGACACCCTGATCTTCCCGGCCCTGCTCGGTACAACCGCACGGATCGAATCAACCTGCCACGCCACCGCAGTCCCTGTACGGCTCAGCGTCGGCGCGTCCGGCGTGACCGGCGTGGAGCCGGCCACGGCCGTGGTCTCCCTGGTCAACCCCGAGGACATGAGTTCGGTACGGTCGGCGTTCTGCAACCAGGTCCACTTCTTCGCCTCGGACGAGGCCGCACACCCCTGGCTCGCCGCCCACCCGGGCGGCTCCGTCGTTCCCGTCGCCGAAGCCCACCGGATCGGCACTGCCATGGCCGCATCCCTGCTCGATGAAACCCTGCCCGCACAGCCTGCCGCCCCCGGAAAGGGCGCACACCGCTGCGCCTGCTAAGGACCCGGCCGGCCTCTGATCCGGAACGGACACCTCAGGACGCCTGCATGCCGGCACCGGGGCGTCCGCGGCCCGAACCACGGTTTGAGGAACAGCACCCGAAATAGCATCCGAGATCAAGGGGAGAGTTATGAGCGAACATTTTGACGTGGCAGTGCTGGGCATGGGACCCGGCGGGGAAGTCGCCGCGGGCCGTCTGCTGAAAGCCGGGAAGAAAGTCGCGGTCATCGAGCGCGAGCTCATCGGCGGGGAATGCGCGTACTGGGCCTGTGTGCCGTCCAAAACCGTGCTCAGGCCACCCGAGGCCCGAACGGAAGTCCAACGCGCGGCCGGGGTAGCCGGTGCGGAGCTGGACTGGGCAGAAACCAGCGACTACCGCGACTACATGATCCGGCATCTTGATGACAAGGACCAGATCGACGGGTACGCACGCCACGGGGCGGTGGTGGTCAAAGAGGAGGCCCGGATCACCGGCTCCGGACGGATCCTGGCCGGAGACCGGGAACTGAGCGCGGAACACATCATCATCGCCACCGGCTCCGAACCGGTCATCCCGGCCCTGGAGGGCCTGGATCAGATCACGGCCTGGACGAACCGGGAAACCTACACGGCCACGACCCTCCCGGAGCGCGCCGTCGTCGTCGGCGGGAGCGCCGTCGGGATTGAGACGGCCACGTTCCTGGCTCGTTTCGGAGTCAAAGTCACCCTGATTCACCGCGGGGACCGGCTCCTGGAACGTGAAGAACCCCGGGCGGGTGAACTGGCCGGCAAATACCTGCCTGAATCCGGGATCGATATCCGTCTCGGCGTCAGCGCCCGTCGGGGTCGGCGGGCAGGGGGCAGAGCGTCCTTGACCTCGACGACGGTACCGAGGTCGCGGGCGACGTCGTCATCTTCGCCACCGGCCGCACCCCGCGCACCCAGGACCTGGGGTTCGAGCAGGCAGGCGTGGTCCTGGGTGACCGCGGGCAGGTACAGGTCGATGAACACTGCCGCGCGGCCGGCAACGTGTGGGCGATCGGGGACGTCACCGGCACCATGGCCTTCACCCACGTCGCGAAATACCAGGGCCGGATCGCGGCCGACGCTATTCTCGGCAAACCCCGGAAGGCCTTCTACGAGGGTATTCCCCGGGTGGTGTTCGCCGACCCGGAAATCGCCGCAGCCGGCCTCACCCGGGACCAGGCCGGACAGCAGGGCCTGAAAACAGCTGCGACGGAGATCGAACTCGCCGCAGCCATTACCCGGCCCTGGACCTACGAACGGGATCCCCGCGGGCACCTGGGCCTGCTGGCCGATACCGACCGCAAGGTCCTGATTGGAGCTTGGGCGGTGGCTCCGATGGCCGGGGAATGGATCCACCAGGCCTCTCTGGCCATCCGCGCAAAGATCCCCATCGACACCCTGAGGGACCAGGTCGCCCAGTACCCGACCTACAACGAGGCCTACCAGGCTGCCTTGGACAAACTCGACATCTAGCCGGCCGTACCCAGCCCCGGGACGCCGCCGGTCCCGGGGAATCCGGACCACACCATTGGCTCCCAGGGAGAGACCATCATGAAAGTTACTGAGGCACTCGAAGACCTGGCCGCCGCCTGGGCCGCCGGCTACGTCGGGACCAAGGCCATGGAACCGGTCAGCATGAAACTCTACGAACTGGAGCCGGAGCGGGACAGTGCCCGGGAAGACGCCGTCCGGCCAGGTCCGCCGTATGAGCTGGCAGCGAAGAAGATCTTCGGCGCCGCCGGGATCATGCTGGAGGGAAAAGCGCTGGAGCGCGCGTCGATGTTCATGCATTATGGGCTCGCCTTGAGTTGGTCACCCCTGTATGTGCTGCTGCGCCGCAGGACAGGCATGGGAGTGGTCGGGGCCGGCCCGGTCACCGGGACGGCGATGTCATTGATCGCGGATGAAACCATGACACCTCTGGCCGGGTTCAGCGCCCCCAACGGTGCCTACCCTGTGGTGGCCCATCTGCGCGGTTTTGCCGCCCACCAGGTGTTCGGGCTCGCCGTCGCGGCTACCTGCGAAACGGTCTGGGCGCTGCGCGGACGCCGCCCATGAACCCTCCAACGATCTCAAGCACCCCGGGGCGCAGCTGAACGCTGGCCGGTGCACCGACGGCGCCGGGGCCGGGGCTCTGTTCATCAACGCAACGGCCCGGCGCCCGCTGAATCCGGCCTCACGCCGGCGGGACGTCGTGTGAGGCGGCCGGTGTCGTGCGGTTCAGATCGGCGTCGGTGTCGGAGCGGGTGGCGTCGGCTGCGTGCAGTCCGGTTGCGGGTGCGCAGCAGTCGTCTTCAGGCTCCTTCCGCATCGGCCCGGCGGTACGCCGGCGCGTCCAGAGGACCGCCAGCAGCACGGCCGCCGCGAGGGAGATGGCGAGAACCGCGATGACGGCGGTATTGGCTCCGATGAACCTGGTCGCTGCCGAAGATAAGATGTTCATCCCTCCGGCGATGCCCTGGTTGGGCTGGCCGGTGACCAGCGCCGGCGCCCAGTACGCGACAAGATAAGCCCCGGAAAGCACGAGCACGGCTCCGCCGGCACGGGGCAGGTAGCGTGAGGCCCGGTGCAGTCCTTTGGCCAGGGCTCCGCTGGCCAGTGCCGAGAAGAGCGCCAACAGGATCAGGACCATGCTCGCCCCGGCGGCGTAGGCCACGAAGACCGAAACCAGTGCAGTGATGCTGTTCGCCGCCAGGGCCTGGGCGATGACCGCCAGCAGCACCGCCAGCGTGCAGGAGAGCGAGGCCACGGCGTAGGCGGCCCCGAAGGCAACCATCGAGCCAGGACCGCGCCCCGGGCGGTTCATCCGGTTCGAGTTCAGGCTCAGACCCACGCGGCGGCCGGCGAGCATCGCGATACCGACCCCGGCGAGCAGGACCCCGATCAGGACGGCCACCCACGGTACGGCACCGATGATGCTCCGAAGCCCAAACGCAACAAGCAGGCCCGTCACGGTGAAGATCCCGGCGAATCCGAGGCTGACCAGCAGCCCTGCGCCAAGGCCGCTGAGGGCCCGGCGGAGCAGTCCCGGACCTGCGGAGCCGGGGGCGGTGTCGTCACGACCGATGTAGTAAGCAAGGAAAGCCGGAAGCATGGCGAATCCGCACGGGTTCACGGTGGAGAGCATGCCGGCACCGAAAGCGAAGGCGAGTGTTCCTGTCAAGGGGCGGTCCCTCCTAAGAGCCGGCGGCCGCGAGGGCCTTGGCAGTTTCGTCGGCAGAAGGATCCACGCCGCGGTAGATCTCCTGGCCTGAAGAGTTCAGGACGACCGTCGTCCCGAGGGAATCGACGCTGAAGTGTTTCAACAGGGTTCCGTCATCCCGCACCAGCGTTACCGGCGGGTTGCCGACAGAGACGATGAACTGGTTCAGAACCTCGGTCGGCTCGCTGGGATCAAGATCGACGGTAATGACCTGCGCGCCAGGGGCGGCCCTGGCCAGGCCCGAGGCAACATTCTTGACCCCGGCGGCGCATGGCCCGCAGGAGGCTGTGAAGAAATAGATGACGGTCGGGTGACCCGTCGGAAGCGTCAGCAACGAGCCGTCAAGGGTCTTCACCGTGACGGACGCAACCGAGGACCCCGAACCGGCACTGGCGGGGCCGGCGCTTGACGAAGATGCGGCACCCGGCGGCGTGCCGGCACCGGTAGTGGAGCCGCAGCCGGCCAGCAGTATTGCGGCCAGCACGGCGCCCATCAGCGCGGCAGCCCGCATGGCCGGTCGGTGGCGGAGGTAGCGCCGTCTCGGACGGGTGCTGACGGTGCTGTGGGAACGGTCATGGTCGGCCGTTCCGTCCGTTCGCGGATGAAGTACCCCGGATCCCCGGTTCCTGCCCGGAACCATTGGCCCCGGTCTTCTGAGGGCCACAGCAGTCACCCATCTTCGGGGAAGGACACTCAGCAGCGGATAACCCGCCGTCGGAGTGCCCGTTCGGTACTTCACTTGCCCGCGCACGGGCGCGGCGGCGGCGGCCCACAGTAAACGCCACGGCTCCTGCAACAATGAGCGCGCCGATCGCAAGCACCACAGGATTGCCAAGCACCCCGCCCGCCAGGGCGAGACCACCCCCGGCGATCAGAACCGGGCCGGCACAACAGATGACGGCCAGGGCCACGGCCCCGACAGCAACCAGAATTCCACCTGTTCCCCCCGAAGGGGCTGACGGACGATCAGACATACGGTTTCTCCTCAAGACGGAAAACAATTCCCTAACACCAGTGTCGACCTTCCACCAGAGGGGAAGGTCGACCCCTTTGCGGGGCGAGCAATCCAGCGAACCAGCGAATCCGAGGCTTCCCGAACGCAACGAGATGGAGTTAACAACCACCAGCCGCCCCTTTACGACGGCCTGACACGAAGCAGCAATCAACGCTGCGGGACGCTTGTGTCATCGGGCTCCGCGAGTCAAGGTCGTGACAACTGCTTTGTTTCGTCCTGGTCCCTGCGCACGTGCTGGGGTGCTGCCGTTTGGACGAGCGGCGCAGACGACTTCGGATATTCCGTGCAGTCGTCTTCTGAAACTGACACCGATCAGTGAGGGAGTGTCCCACTTTGACGGTCCAGGTTCCAAGGCTGTGGCACATAGCAACCCGATTGCTGCTCAAGAACCGTGTTCAGTAACGGAGCGGGTTATTCACCGAACAAACCGCCGCACTGGGCGACGGTTTCAATGCATACTTGCGAAGCTCTGTTGCGCGCCAGGGCCTTTCCGTTCTTCAGGTCTGCACCTACGGTTGGGCGCGCAGCCGCCGCAACTCGGCGTTCATGGCCCTGCGTACGGTCGCCCGGCTTTGAGGGTTGCGCAGCAGTTTCTGACGCGTAGCTGATGCCCCGGCGTCCGTCGTCCGAATCCAGTCGTGGAACTCCGCGACACCGTCGGGCCCGCGCTCGGCGCACCACTCTGCTGCTAGGTCAGCTTCCTCGAATTCCCCGGTTGTCTGTTCGTTGTACGTCATCGTTGGCACGACCACGCGGCTGTTGTGGTGCACCCACCGCTGGAGCAGGAGATTCACGCCGTGCTGGGAAAGGATGGCCACCCGTTCGCGGCCGCCAATGTCGGCACGCGTCACCAATGCCAGGTCGGTGAATTTGGCGGCGTAGTGCTGTCCGTCCAGGAAGAGGTCAGGCAAGGGCATCTGCCTGATAGATTCTTTTGCCCAGTTGCTGCGTGTCCCCTGGACCTGGGATATTTGGGCGACCAGGACCGGGTCAACCAGCTCAACACCGCCCACGCGGAGCGCGCAGGGATGCTGAACAATGATGAATGCCGCCCCCGGCTCCTTCTGCTCGGACGGGTCAGCGGCGGCGAAAACGTCGCCGGTGAAGACCGGGCGGTTATTGTCAACGTCTTCGCCGCGCGCGTAGTACAGGTCATCTATGGATGCGGGGGTTTCCGGCTGGTTCGTGCTCACAGACAATTATCTCTGTTTCAGACGCTTGGCCTGGGTCGGATGGACAGCTCGCCGTCTTCAGCAGTGAACGTCTCAAAGTTCTCATCAACATAGTGCTGCCTCCAATCGGCATCGAACTTGTCCAGAACCGTCACTGGGTCGGCTTCGTGGTTACTGACCCAGTCCAGGAGCAGATCGGTTTTGCCGGTGGCGTATAGGTCGATGGGCGTAACGGCAACCCCGTCCTCGATTGGCATCTCGAACCAAGAGGCCGGGTCCGACACAAGGTGTTCAACAGTGATCATTTCAATCACTGCGATCAGACGCGTAAGGCGCAACCGGTTCTCGCCCGTGATCCGCTCCCCCCGACGCCATTTCTGGACGGCCGGGACACTGACATGGATCATTCGGGCAATATCGCGCCATGCAAAGCCCAGCGACGACACATGTTCCAGAAGTTCATTCGGAGCCTTCTTCCCCCACTCCTGCATAAGTCGGTTGAGGGCACTGACGCGGAGTTGGTGATGCAGGTCCTTCGTAGAGGAATGCAAGTCCCCGGCTTGATGCCGAATCACGGCAGCATCGCCGTGTAGATCCCGTCGTGGCGCACTCGACGTCTGGTCAATGACAGGAAGAAATGATTTACCGCCAGTGGCAGAGCCGCCGGGAAGAAGATCAGATGACATTGCGGAACACCTCGTTTCTAAGCTTTTCCGAAACCAACGATTCAAAAACGTCCTTGATCGGGCCGTGGAGACGCGTGCACGCACCCATCACGTCGTCAACATCAAACTCAGGAATCATCCCTTCCGGCGCCGCCCATGCGCCATCAATGTCGATCAGGAAAAACGGGCCGCTGAATTCCCCGGGCCTCGCCAGATTTGGACTGCCGACAACAGCCTGACCTTCACCCAGGCCATATCTCAACGTGATCGAGTCCCCTGGCGTTTGGGCGGCGAACACTGTGACCCCTTGCTGCTGGACGACCGAAAGGAACTCCGAGGAGTACGGGGCGTCCGGCCCCAGCAGCTTGGGCGAAATCCAATCCCCCCACGGGACAGGGCCCGCCACCGGTACGCGAACCTCGTCGATGTATCTCAGACCTACGCGCTCAATCGCATCCAGGGGATCCACATCATGGCGAACCCGCACAGCTGTTTCTACGACGTCCCGGAAGCCCGCGAAGCCCTCATAGTTCGTCGTCTCGACAGCAATGGCTTCAGTCCTGAAGGAGACCGCCGTCCGTTGGTCACGGGAAATGAACTTAGGAAAGCGCCGGACCTCCTGCGTGCCGCTTTGCACGTCAATAGTCATGACTTCCTCCCAGCGCTGGATCGGCGTAACGGCTGCAAGGCCGGCTTTAATCAAACCCAAAGCTGACGAACTTAAGGGCTCGGTTGACGGATGCCTGAGCTCAACAACGGCTAGGGCAAGAGCGGAACGTGGGTATACCTCATTGGAAGTCACTTTCTCAACATACTAGAAAAGAAACTGAGAATACAACCAAGACGGGACGCTACGGACCAAGCCACGCGCCCCAGGAGTGGGGAGGGTCTACAACCACGCCAGGAAGCTGACCTGGCTCTGGTACTTCAACCGAGCGATCCTGCCGGACCAGCTTCATAAGTTCCGACTTACCGCCAAGCACCTGGAAGAACTCAGGCGCCACCTCCAAGAGGAAGCGGCTCGATAGAACTGGGTTCAGCGCGGCCAGCGCCGGCGGCTGGGAACCTCAATGACGGGGATTTCATGGGGCTCCAACGGGCGTTGAGGAACGGGGCGTATGCCCATTCCTGTCCTGGGGCGGGGTTAGGAAAAGCTTCTGTATCCGGGTCCATAGTCGCTCATTATCCATCTGCGCATCTTCTTCTGGTCGGGACCCATCCGCCGACGGCTGAGACTGGCAAGATCCGCCGCAACTCGGCGTTCCACATCCAAGGAACTGGAACATCTGGGGGTTGCCCGCAGGTCGTTGTCAATTGACCAAGTGGCGTGCGCCGTCGGAGGTTTCGTCGTGGCGAGGAATTGCTGGTGTGCCAGAGGTGCGTGTGGAAGTCCAAGGAGGAAGCATTGCCTATGTTGGACGGCGGGTGCCGTGACACGCGGTGAGGCAGGCAACCCGGAAGATTCAGCTCCCGGTACGGTTGGAGCTGGAACGAATGCAAGCGGCATCCAGTCGCCTCGGGAAGAGAATGCTTCAGGCTAGGACTACGTGGAATATCTCCTTGATGACGAACCGCTGAATGGATCACATGCCGTTCGGATCTTGTTTCGGCAGGAACGCACGGCACTTCCGGTAAACAGCATCAACGCGTTGATAGATATCGTCACGTTCGAGTGCCAATTGTGGGGCGGGGCTAACACCCCTTTGGTGCCCGTTTCGGACTCCGGTCTCGTACCCCGGCAGTGCCATAGAGAGGGTACGCGGAATGGATACTTACGGGCTCTATAACATGTTTGGGGCCTCCGAAGTGCGCGTGTCCATGAGGAACTACGGCGATGAGATGGACAGTTTCGGTCGCCAGTTGGCGGTTGCGCTTCTGCCACATGGCAAGCAGCAGGATTATCGGCGGCTCGAAGTTCTTCAACTGGCTGAAGAAGATCCGTGGAGAGGTATATACGCCGTCTGTCTGGGATGCCTTCCTGAACGACCCGATATAGAGGTTCTTCGCCACGGATACTTGAATGAAAACTTGAAGTTTGAGGACTTCGTCAAACTCGACCGAACAGGTGCCAGGGGCTCGCTTGAAGACTTGTTGGAAAGAGTGACGACTGATGCCACGATGTCACCGCGCCAACTTTCAATGATTCACCTTGACTACGGCGGCACGGGTCGGTACGGCATCGGGACTAAATCCGGGGTCCTGCCGGAGCCGGACTTCTTCCGGAAGGACGCTGGTCCAAACATTGTGGTGGCCTGCTCGCCGAACAACGTAGATGACCTTGCACTCTTGTGGAATCTCCGATCGGCACACGGTGACTCCCGTCCATTACCTATCGGAATCCCGGTTGACGAGCTAACGCATGGTCGAGTTGAAGAGTTGGCTGCACACCCACTCGTTACGCAATACGGAATTCACTCCGGCTCCATTTATGTGACCAGCGCGAGTCTCGACCAAGCAGCCCTGAGCAGCATCCTGGGAGAGCCAGGAGACAGAGAATTTCGTGTAATCGAGGCCGAAGCCCTGCTGACACTTGGCAGACCCGCCGGATGGGTTCGCGAGGATGTCATCATGTGGGCTGACGGCAAGGGACGGTTCGTGCCATTGCCCGCCGAAAGCAAGAAAGACGTGCTAGAAGAAACCCACTTTGGCCGGCTTACGCGGATGCAGGTAGATCTGCAGGTAGTGTCTCGTCCATTTCCCGATGGACGTGATGTCAGGATTGACGGGACAAATTCGCATTTTTATGCTGGGTCGAACTCCATGTCGGTTGGCACACGGCGGATGGAGCCGGTCGAGGTCGCTTGGCCGAGTCGACTGCTCACTGCGCGGGCGGTCGCAAGAAGCCGAAATCTTGAAATTTCTGAATCCATGCCGGGAAAGTCGGCGCGGGTTGCATTAGCCGCCTTCTCCGACATGTGGGAGATCTCCAATCTTGCACATGCTCCTCTCCTTCAGTTGCTTGAAGAAATGGCGGCAAGAAGCGGTTTCGGTTGGTTAAGACAACGCGCCAGGGATTTGAACAGGGAAGTTGCCCCGCAAGAGGCTGTAGGTCCGACTACGGACGAACTTCCAGAAAAAGCATTTTCCGATTTCAAGCGCGCACTGGGCAATCGTGAGAAAGCCACTAAGTATTGGCTGGTGTGGGCTGAACATGCTGGGCTCATCGTCAAAGGGTTCCCACTGCAGTGCTCACAGTGCAGTGCCAAGCAGTGGACTCCGGTGGCGGCCTTTGCTCCGCCAATTGTGTGCCGTGGATGCGCGGAGGTCATGGCGGCACCATTTGGCGAACGGCCAAGCATAAACTTCACATACCGGATTTCTGAGCGGCTCCGTCGGGTGTATGAGCACGATGCGATGGGACACCTGCTTACACTGCGCTTCTTCAACATAGTTTTTTCCCGCTTTGCTGGCAGTGACGTAATCGGTATCCACCCGGGCATGGATATTCGCTGCCACGGAAGCGATCGGATCGAGGGCGAGGCAGATGTTCTACTCTTTTTCAAAGATTCAGCTTTCGTCCCAGTGGAGGTTAAGCGCTCATTTGCTGGTGCGACAGCGTCGGAGATCTTGAAGCTTGAGCATCTTGCCAGTGTTTTACATTCGCCCTGGTCTGCGGTTGCTGTATCCGATTACGGGTTGGAGGCCTCGACAGATTTCATCCGCCTTGAAGGTCGGGACGACACCAAGAAGCATTTCCGCCTCATACTCAGTTATGACCGGCTCTTGGATCCAACGCCAATATGGTCCTTAGGAGGAGATCCGTTTGAATGGATTCCGCTGACGCGCGAGCAGATCCAGGAGAGAGAAGCTGGGTTTGTGCAGAGACTGACTCAACGCGCCGAGGACGGACCCTTCGATTGGCTTGCGAACACAATGCTGAGACGGCCTGGCGCGACAAGATAGAGGCCTTGGGCTGCGGCCCAACCCCCGCCATTGCCCTCGGTTGGCTGCTGCTAGCCGCAGTCTTCGAGGCTTTCCAGCTGCTCCCATTGTGGTCAGGTGGAGCCCGGAGGTTGAGCTCAAAGCTGGGCGGTTTCTCACCATCGTCGCAACAGGTTCGATTTGAAGCTATCAGAATCCCCGTTTAGCCATCGAAGGCTCTGCCGTCGTGGGTCAAACGAACGTCGGGTTGAACAGCATTCCGCCTCAACATCAGGCGTTTCCTGAGCCTGAAGAACGTGCCGTATAGGGCCCACAGATGTGCGCAGTCATGGGTGCAACTGTAGCTGCTGGTCAGTTTCTAGCTGTATTCACGGGCCAAAACGTGTCTGGTCTTGGCCCGAATGTGCCCACTCGTGGGCCATGAATGGGCAACGCGCGTGACGCGGGTCAGATTGGGGCCACACTCTGATCACGATTGTCGGTGCCTGTGGGTAGGGTGAATCAAATGCCCTCGGGCAGTAAAAAGGGGGGCAATGCCGCTGGTGGCGTTTCTCGACGGGGAACGAATCGAATCGTACCTGGCGACGGATGAGCACTGGGATCTGGTGAAGAGCGTGTACAAGGGCCGGTCTTTGCTCATGCGGTGCGGGGTACCTGGAATCCCGCGCACGTCCCGGCGCGGCCTCAAGCACTTCGCTCACAAGGCCGGCGTGCAGTGCGGCCTCACCGATTGTTGGAGTGAATCCCCGCAACATCGCATGATCAAAACCCTGATCGCACAGGCCGCAACAGATGCGGGCTGGCAGGTGAGTGTCGAGTGCAGTGCAGAGGGACGGGCGTGGACGGCCGATGTCCTGGCCGAGCTCGATGGCAGGCGCCTGGCGTTGGAGGTTCAGTGGTCGCGCCAGGACGCCGGTGAGTTTAGGCGCCGACAGGATCGCTACGCCGCTGACGGCGTTGAGTGCTTCTGGTACGTCCACCGGCGAAACAGGGACGAGGCGAGGCGCTCCGGCGTGCCCCATATCGTGTTCGAGGGCGACGATGCTCCGTTTGATGTCCTGGCAGAGAAAGCGTTCCAGCAGGCCGCAGCGACCATTCTTCACGCACATGTTACCGCTCTCCTGCTGGGGTTGTACCTAGACCGGATCCAAGCGCGGATAACCTCGGTGACGATTCAGTATCTGACCGACAACTGCTGGGCCTGCAAACGGCCATCGACAATCTGGAAGATAAGCGCAGCGTCCCTCCGGTCCCGCTGCCACGAGACAACTGATGCCGCTCGGACAGACTTTCCTGTTTGGCCAACCGAACGCATCGAGACTCTGATTGCTGGCGACGTCGCAGCGTCTCTGGCGAACAGAAGCCTTCCGCCGCTGGCTCCGTTGCGGATGCACCACTCGAAGAAGGCAGGGAAAACCTACTTGGCCTACGGTTGTGCGCATTGCAGGGTCGGCTTTTTCGGTGATGGGTTCCTGGAGCTGGAGACCCGCTGGAAGTCCGTGACCATACCGGCGACAGCCCGCATTCCCCTCGTTGATGGCATTCTCACCCAAGTCCACCTGTGTGCCGATAAGGGCTTCGGACCATGCAGCCAGGACCCGTCAGAGAGCCAGCAGCCAACGTTTGACGGGTACATTCCCGGCCAACATCAGCGCCGGCGCCTGTCACACGCGGACTCAGTAGACGTTGCACTGGTGGGGACGGAAATCTCCGCAAGAGACGCTGTGGCCATCATGACCGGGCACCGGTATCCGGACCACGGGGAACCGACGTCCAGTTCCTGGTCCTCAGCCAGGAAGAGGGAAAAGCCGCAACCAGCCGAGATCGCCTCCTGCGATTGGTGCGGCAGGCAACCACACCCTCAGTACGAGTGCCTTTGGCGCCGGCTCAGGGCGAAAGCAAACATAAGCCCTGGCTCTGTTCATTATTCGGATGGCCTTTACGACAGGATCTTCAAAGGCGCGGCCCCTGTAGTCGAGGGCACGGCGATGATGAAGAGACTGCTTGAACGGTGCGTACCTATACCGCGCGGTAAATGAGCCCTGGCCGGGGTAGCTTGAGGCCATGAACAACGAAGCTGAACCAATCAGCATGACGGTCTACTCGAAACCGGACGGTACTTGGTGGGTGCGGTTCACTGATGACCACGTCAATGCTGAGGACAAGGGACCGATCTCCTGGAAGGGTGAGGGAACCTTCTACAGTAACGGCCTGAATTCCGTGGTTTTTTGGGTACCCAAGGGCTACGCATACCAGAGTTGGCAAGAGATGGAAGACGGGTCGTTTACGGCCGTCCTGTATCGAACGCATCCTGGGTTCGGCTAGAGACGCGCCGAAGGATTTCCCTCCGGGCGCTCAAGTCCCCTCCGCGCTCAGTCCCGCCTAAAGATGAGCTGTTCGACCTGCTCGGGTTCAATGCCGAGGTCTTCTGCCCATTCGGCCATGCATTCGGTGTATCGGCGGTAGCTACTGGTGCTGTGCCAGGTAAGCCACAGGGGGCCGATCTCTTGGCAGTGGTTCTTGAACCATCCAGCGACGATGCTGTCCATGATCGGGGTGGCAGCCACTTGGTCTGAAGCTTTAGTAGCGAAGCTGATGAACTTTGTCGCGAAGGCCGGTCCCCATTGAGCGAAGAACTTCCTATCGGCTTGTCGTTTGTCTACGACGTGCTCGAACGCAGCGGTCCCGCCGTCGGCCATCGCGATCTGAGAGAGGGTGTGCAGTTCGTCCGCGAAGTGCTTTCCCTTTTCAGGGTCCGTGTTCAGACGGATGACCCGTTCGGCGCGGTACGGGCCGAAGCCGGCCCTCGCTTAGCCCCAGAGGTAGCTGGCGATGTATGCGTCGAGAGCCGAGTCGGGGTCATGGACGAGCTTGAACGTCTCCAGGACGCCAGCGCGGTCAATGGGATTCGGAAGAGTTTCCAAAATGCTGCTGTTGCCGAGGTACTTTTGCCAGTTCTTCTTCTCCCACTCGAAGGCCTCCTGCGATGGACGGCCCTTCGCGTCCCACTTCTGGAATCTTCTTCGCAGGTTATCGGGCACAGCTGGCATGGTGTATCTCCCCCAGATAGATGGTCCACTTACCTTCGCATATACCACCCGGGTTTCCGGTTAGTGGATATGAGTGGTGAAGATTTCGGCGCCGGCTCTGTGCCGCGGACGAAGCTGAAAGACCGCGATTGACCGGTGCCCTACTCATTTGCTGATAGACATGAGGCTGGGTGTTCGTGTGCGCGGCGATTTTCAAGGAGTTTTCATGTCCAAAAGCATGTTCGAGGTCTACTTGAACGAGGTGACGGACGAAGCTCTGAGGGCGAAGTTAAAGGCCGAATACGAGCGCACCACCAAGAAGTTCGGGCTCGTCTTTGAAAGGCACTCTCCCGAAGGCATCCGGATGCCCCAGGCCCAGGTCCGCCGAGGTCGCACCGTCATCCGTGAAGCCGACGGCACATTCCACAAGGTCCGTGCCATCAGCGGCGACGCTGTGACTCTTGCAGACGAGCACGGAAACGTGATCGAAGAGAAGGTCGCGAACGTGACCGCTGCCCGGCAATTCGGCGAGGTGGTCTTCCCGGGTCTGAAGTCCGTGGGTTCCGTGCGAACCGGCAAACCGGAGTCTCCCGCCCATGTAGTGATCAACGGAGAGAACTTCCATGCCCTCGAAATGCTTGGATACACGCACCCTGAATCGGTGGATCTGATCTATATCGACCCCCCGTACAACACAGGCAACAAGACGTGGCAGTACAACGATCACTATGTCGCCGAGCAGGACAGCTTCAGGCACTCGAAATGGCTGAGCTTCATGGAACGCCGGCTGACGCTGGCCAAGAAACTTCTGAAGCGCACGGGCGTCATCATCGTGGCCATCGGCGACGAGGAGCACCACCGGCTGCGGATGCTCATGGACGAGATCTTTGATGACCAGAATTTCTTGGCCAACATCACGTGGCAGGGGAGCGGGAAGAATGATTCTCGATACACCGCCGGTGGCGTGGACTATATGCTCACTAGTGCGTATCCGGTTAGCTCAGGTTGTGTCAGCGACACTCAAAAGAGAGCCCCAAACAGACCTGTTCGTCGCCGAACCCTTCCTGGTACTCCAAAATAGTCCGCGATTAGCTCAAGTCCGAGCGTGCACCCAGCCAACCTGAGCAGACCGGATACCCACTTGCTCACTTATGCCAGAAACAAGGTTGCACTCACCGAAGCGGATACTCGTTGGTTGGCGATTAAGCCGGGCATTGAGCTTTCTGCAGAGGCAGCGATCACGGCGTGGGGTCAGGCTGAGGGTGACACACAGCTTGCGACAAGTCTTTTCCGAGCGGCGCTAAGGAAATTGAAAGGACAGCTTGAGCCGGCGGTCTTCCGATATGACCAGATTGATGAAAACGGCGAGGTCTACCAAGCCGACAACTTGACGAGTCCCAACCCTCGCCCGACGCTCCGATATGACATATTGCATCCGGTTTCGGGAGCTCCAGTAAAGGCGCCTGTCAACGGCTGGCGGTACTCGCGCGACGCGATGTTACAGCTGATCGAGGAGGGAAAGATTCTCTTTGGCCCAGACGAATCGACGGCTCCGAGGTTCAAGAGGTACTTGAAGGATCAGGAATCTCAGGTACCCTACCCGACCTTCTCTCAGACCCGAATGCCCGGCTCAAAGCGTCTCGAAACCATCCTCGGTGACAAACGCTTCCCCTTCCCCAAAGACCATGAAGTCTTGATGCGCTGGTTCCGCATGGTTGCCCCCAAAGACGCCGTGATCCTCGACTTTTTCGGCGGCTCGGGCACAACGGCTGAGGCTGTGATTCGGATGAACGCCGAGGACCAAGGCACCCGCCAGTGCATCCTGGTCACCAACAACGAACTGTCAGTCAAAGACGACGCCGCGCTGCGCAAGGCTGGTTATCAGCCAGGCTCCGCCGAGTACGAGGCCCAGGGCGTGTTCCACAACGTCGCCAAGCCGCGCATAGAGACAGTGGTGACTGGCGTGCGCCAGGACGGCTCCACCTATTCCGATGGTCTGCCAGCCAACGTGGAGTTCCTTGAGCTCGCCTACCTTGAGGAGAGCCGTGTTCACGCAGCTCTGGAGTACGAACGCCTCGCGCCATTGTTCTGGCTAAAGTCCGGCGCAGTGGGCACCGTAGTGCAACGCACCGAGGATTCAGCCTATGAATGGAACGAAGAGTCCTCGATGGCTGTGCTGTTCAATGCCGGGAAGGCAGCCGAACTGGCTGAAGTCCTGGCCACCAAACCAAATCAGGTCGAGCACGTTTTCATCATCACGGACTCTCCCGAACAGGGCGACCTCGCCGGGGAAGCGTTCAGCGACGAGATCACCGTTGAGCCCATCTACGGTTCCTACCTTGATGCCTTCCAAATCAATCGGAGCGATTCGTGAAATTCACGCTTGCCGACTATCAGGCCGACGTTGTCGAGGAGACTCTCAACGAAATCAGCATCGCCATCCAACGGCTCCGCTCCAGCACTGAGCGCAAGACCGCGATCGGAATCAGTGCTCCGACCGGTGCGGGTAAGACCGTGATTGCTTCCGCTGTTTTGGAGGGACTGTTCTTCGGAACGGAGGACTCCGAGCCGCGTCCGGAAACCACCATCCTATGGCTGACCGATGACGGGGAACTCAACGAGCAGTCACGCAAGAAGATCCGGGCGTCCTCGGACCGGATCAATATGAACATGCTCCGGACCGTCGAAGCTGACTTCGACCAGGCTGAGTTCAGCCCCGGGCTCGTCTATTTCCTGAACGTCCAAAAGCTCGGAACCGGCGCTACGCGCCATATCCAGACCGGTGACGGACGCAGGTATTCGCTGTGGGAAACCATCGGAAACACCATCAAGCAACGCGATAGCGGCTTCATCATCCTGGTCGATGAGGCGCACCGGGGAGCAACAGACCGGAGCCGGCCGACGATTCTGCGCCGAATCCTCGACGGGTCGATTATCGAGGTGCCAGGTGTCAACGACACTTTCCGCACGATCGTAAACCCGCCGGCGCCCATCGTAATCGGGCTTTCGGCGACGCCGAAGAAATTTGAGGAGGCCATGCGCGGCGCCTCCGGTCGTTCCCTCGTGCAAGTAGTGGCCGATGTCCAAAAGGTGCGCGCCTCCGGGCTCATCAAGGAGCGCATCAACGTCAGTTACGCGGTGGACGACCAGCCCAGCGACGACACCCTGATTCGTCAGGCCGTCGCTGACCTGGACCATTCCGATCGACAATGGCAGGAGTGGGCCCGTGCCACGGGCGCTTCGTCCTATCCGGTGCCGCTTCTGGCGATCCAAGTTCCGGATCTGACGTCACCCGCCAAAATCGGGGAGATCGTCCAGACACTCACCGACGCTTCCGATGCTTTTGACGATGCAGATTCGGTGGCCCACGCGTTCGGAGAGCACGCACCCATCACGACCACCACCTGGTTGAGCGGTGTCGAGATGCCGCGGGTGGTCCAGTACATAGCTCCGACCTCGATCTCGCAGTCAGGGAACCTGCGTGCCGTGATCTTCAAGCAGGCCCTGACCACCGGCTGGGACTGCCCCCGCGCCGAGGTCATGGTGTCTCTGCGCACCGCGCAGGAGCACACGCAGATCGCCCAGCTCATCGGCCGGATGGTGCGCAACCCCTTGGCCAAGAAGATCGAAGAGCCGGAATTCGACGATTTGAATGCAGTGGACCTGTACCTGCCGCACTTCAATAAGGTTGAAGTGGCGATGGTCGTGAAATCCTTCATGGATTCGGCGGACATCGAGGTTCCGGTGCAGTTGAATCCCAAGCGCATGACGCGAAACCCCGAAGTTCCAGCCGCTGTCTGGGATGCCATCGGTGGGCTGACTCGGGAGCAGAAGCCGGTACGCCGGTTCAACTCGAACGTGAATCGCCTGGTGCGGCTGGGCACCCTGCTGGACAACTCCGACTTCGAGCACCCCGGGGGGTCTTCCTACACCCAGGAATCACGCAACGTGGTCGTGGAGACCCTTGCCTCTGTGTACAGCCAGAACAGGGTGGCCATCGACAGGGTTGCTGATTCGCTGCTCGAAGTGAGCTTTGAAATGGCCACCTTCGACCAGTACAGCGGCGCCAACACAGGGACCATTGCTCGCACGGCTGCGACCAGCCAGAAGAATCTGCGCCAGCTCCTGGAGGAAGCCAAGCGACGGCTCCCCGACGCCGCCGCAGCTTGGTACAGCACCTCCTTGGTCATTGCCGGGGAACTGGCGTGGGATGAAGTGGTCGTCCGGACTGTGGCCCTGGCACGGTCCGCCGAGGCCAGGGAAGCACTGGAGGCCCAGTGCGGCGCGCGGGTGGAATCCTGGCGACGTAACACAGCCGGCTCGGTGGCACGCCTGAAGCCGACGCAACGCCATGAATTTGAAACCATCTTCGCCCCCATCGGTTCGGCACTGACCAGCAACCTCGGTATGCCCGAGACGATTTCGCAAAAGACAGAGATCCTGAACAAGGACACCGGCTTGGTCGAGGAGCTTCCGTTGTATGCGGGCCACCTCTACGCGTTGCCCGAAACCAAGCTGTTCCCCGACACCTTCACCGGATGGGAGGAGAGTGTCCTTGAAGCCGAGCAATCCTCTGGCACGCTGTTGGGCTGGTACCGGAACCCTGTGGGCGGCAGCCACGCGCTGTCGGTGCACTATCTGGATTCCGAGGTGTCCAAGAACCTCTACCCGGACTTCCTGTTCTTCCATGATGACGGGGAAGACGGGGTGGTCATCGACCTAGTAGATCCCCACAATCACTCTCTGGCGGACACCGCACCAAAGTGGGCTGCCTTGGCGCGGTACGTTCGAGAGCACGATGGGGATTTCCGCCGAGCGGCGATTGTCATCAAGGACTCTGCAGGAGAGCTGTTGGCGATCCAGTTGTCCGGTCAAACCGACGACATTCTGGAGAAAAAATTGTCGGAGGCAACATCCAAGGAAGCCATCGAGCAGCTGTTCCGTGAGCTTGGTGGAGCTTACTAACTCCACCAACGCCTGCTGGACCTCTCCATTTGAGTCCTACGACCGAGCACGCTGGCGGTAGGACGAGTCTCAGGCTGATGGGCAGGGGATTAGGGAGGTCCAAGTGCTGTTCGGGCTTGTCAGGCAGAATGGCCACATGTGCGGCAGATACGTTATGTCCAAGGCCACCGGCGACCTTCTGAGCTACTTCGATGCCAAGGAGGTGGAGGGAACTCCGCGGCCGCCGAGCTGGAACGTGGCGCCAACCCAGGATGTGCCAATCGTGGCAGAGAGGCTCATAGAAGGCAGCATCGAGCGGCATCTGCTTGTGGCCCACTGGGGTCTGGTGCCTTCCTGGGCCAAAGACATGAAGATCGGCAACAAGCTGATCAACGCCCGTAGCGAGACCATCCTGGAGAAACCTTCTTTCCGGAAAGCTGCCGTCAGACACCGGGCTATCGTCCCGGCCGACGGCTATTACGAATGGCAGAAGACCGAAGACGGCAAGAAGATCCCCAACTACCTGTACTCGGAGAACGAGCCCGTGCTGGGCTTCGCCGGCCTATATGAGTTCTGGGCGGATCCGTCTCTGCGAGAGGATGACCCGGGACGGTGGCTGCTCAGCTGCACGGTGCTCACCACGACCACCCAGGACGCGCTGGGGCACGTCCACGACAGGTCACCAGTCATCATCCCGAGCGACCGCTTCGCTGAATGGCTGGACCCGGACCTGACCGACAAAAATGGCGTCCAGCACCTGCTGGACTCCCTGCCTGAGCCGACCCTGACACCACGGATTGCTGCGCTGGCAACTACGAGGGGGCGGAACGATGAGTGAAGGCAACGGCTTTGCCGGTTGGAAGGCCCGCCGCCGCCGGGCCAACGTTGACGGCGGCAGGGTGCACCGTCACGAGGTCAAGGTCAGCCCGGAAGAGGAAGCCCGGCTTCTCGCCCTGGCGGAAAAGCACCGCGTCACGATTCCCCGGCTTCTGATCGAAGCGGCACTCAATGAAAACAGTGAAAGCCCGTCCGAGCACCGCGATCAGTTCATGCAGCTTTCGAACCTGCAGCGTCTCGTCGGGTCCGTGGCGAACAACATCAACCAGATCGCCCGGCACGCCAACTCAACAGGGGAAGTGCCGCCGGATGCGGCGGCTTCCATCGCCCACGCGAGGGCGGTCATCATCCGTATCGACCGTCAGCTCGCTGACATGGCCGGCCGGTGATTTGTTCGTGATTCCGAACATCACCCAGGGCGACCGCATGGCGGGTCTGATGATCTACCTCGCGGGCCCGGGGCGGGCGAACGAACACGAGGAACCGCACCTTGTCGCCGGCGATTCCGCGCTCATGGCGTGGCACGATGACAACGAACTGAACCGGGACGCGGCCCTGGACATCGCCAACGCCCTGGACCGCGCCCAGAAGTTTTTTGAAACGGAAGTGGACGGCGGCCACGTCTTCCACTGCTCCCTGAGCCTGTCCGCAGAAGAGGGACAGCTCACCGACGAGCAATGGGGTGCCATCGCGAACGACTTCATGACGGAGATGGACTTCACCGAGGACGGCGGAAAGGCCCCGGCCCGGTGGGTTGCCGTGCGGCACGGGCTGAGCAAGAACGGCAACGACCACATCCACATCGTGGCCAGCATGGTCCGCGACGACGGCACCAAATGGAACAGCTGGAAGAGCAAGTACAAGTCCCAGCAGGCCGCCCGGACGCTGGAGAAAAAGTACGGCCTCAACCAGCTCGGAGACGTTCGCGCGGAGCGTGGGTTCACTCCTGCGGAACAGGCCAAGGCCGTCCGCCAGGGACTGCCCGAGGTGGAGCGGCACAGCCTCGCACGGACGGTCCGCAGCTGCGCGGCAGCGTCAACGGATGAAGCGGAGTTCGTCCGCCGGGCACGCCAGGAAGGTGTGCTCGTGCGCCCACGTTACGCGGCCGGCCGCACCGACGTCGTGACCGGATACTCCGTCGCCGTTCGCCCCCGGAAGGGGGAGCGTGCCGTGTGGTTCGGCGGAAACTCCCTGGGACGTGACCTGGCTCTGCCCAAGCTCCGCACCGGGTGGGAAAGCACCCCGGAGTCAGCGGCTGCCGCCGTCGCGGAATGGAACGCCGCTGCTCGCAACCGCAGGCCGGTCACCCCGGGCCGGGAGACGCTGGAGCCCTCGGCCGACCTGTGGGCCAGGTACGCGAACGACGTCAGCGCCCTCCGGGAGAAACTGGCCACCACCCCGTACGGTGACCACGTCGCGTGGGCACAGGCAGCCCGCGAAACATCCGCCGCTTTCGGCGCCTGGTCCAAGCGCATCGAACCCAGCCCCGGTCCGCTGGCCGACGCCGCACGGGAGCTGTCGAAATCAGCCCAGCTGCGGCGCTACCCGTCACGGCCGGCGGTTGCTTTGCCGTCGGCACGCGGGGCCACCATGATCATCCTGGCCGCGACGTCCAGGAGCGAACGCGCAGCCTATGCCTTGATGTTCCGGCAGCTCGCCCAGACCGCCCGCGCCATCCACGACATGCACCAAGCCACCGATGACCTGCGGCGCGTCCGCGGCCTCTCAGCCGCCGTCATCGCCGCCAGCAAGGTTGTCGAAGCCAGCGCCACGACCCAGACCATCACGGCACAGCCCCTGACGATGGAAGTACTGCGGGAACAGCACCCGGGAGCCGGCGAGGAAGCCCTCCGGGCACGGCTGATCGCTGAACGGTCACGGGGCGGCTCGCCCATCCCGACGACACTCACCAGGCCAGAGAAAACACTGCAGCAGGCCGGGACCACCCGGGCCGAAGAACCTGACCGAGAACTCCATCCGAATCCAGGCATCGAGCGATAGGGACAAGCATGAGCGAAGCAGACGGAATCGACGATGCGGTAGACGCCGCAATGCGCACCGGGCTGATGGTTGCCAGCCGCATCGGCGAGCAGCTGGCCAGAATGCGCGAACAGGACCAGCGCGACATCGCCGCCGCCGAGGAACACCGGGCACGCCAGCTGCAGGAACGCTTCGACGCCCAGCGAGCAGCAGCCCGGGCCCAGTTGGCACCGGCCGCGCGGGATGACTGGTGGGACAAAGCCACTCCCGACATGATCGAACGCGCCCACCAGACAGCCACGGCCTGGAAAGGCTACGACCCCGAAGCCGCCCAGGCATCTGAACACATCCGGAACCAGATCCAGGCCAGCTACGGCATCGACGTGAACAACACAGGAGCGGACGAGGCATCCGTTTCCGCCGCGCTCACCCGGGCACAACAAGCCCGCGCCGAAGCAGACAACGAACGGACCAAAGCCACGGCCGCACGCACCGATGAAGCGATGGCCGTCGCCGCGGTTGAAGGCGCCAACCGGCAGGACTATGCAGCACAGAGGGGACAGCGCGAGCAGGCCTACGATTCCCCCGGGCGACGTCAGCAGCTCGCCGAAAGCCTCGACGGCAAAGGGGACCGTGAGGCCGTCAACTCCCGCCTCCTGGCAGACAAGCACCAGGGCGCGCCGGCGACAGCCGCTGTGGCGCAGAAGCCCTCGCTGGCCAGGACCTCGAAGATGGCCAAGCAGGGCGGCAAGGGCAAGACCCTGGAACGCGGCGGCCTTGAACGCTAGGGGAGCGGACCGCCTGCCGTGCCAGGACCGCTCCGATCATTAGGGTCGAAAGCATGACTGAAGATCGCGACCTCGCCCTCCCCACCGGCTACACCGACCTCCTCGTCGAGCTGAAGACCCGGGTCCGGGCAGCGCGCACCAAAGCACTGCGGACCGTCAACACTCAGCTGATCGAGCTGTACTGGTCCATCGGGAAAACCGTCCTGGAACGGCAGGAGGCGGAGAGCTGGGGGAGCGGGGTCATGGGCAGGCTGGCCGATGACCTGCGGGCAGAATTCCCTGAAATGAAGGGACTGTCCCGATCCAACCTGTTTTACATGCGCGGTTTCGCCGCCGCCTGGCCCGACCCAATTGTCCAACAGGCTGTTGGACAATTGCCGTGGGGCCACATCACCGTGCTGCTGGACAAACTCGATGCTGCAAAGGAGCGTGCCTGGTACGCGTCCGCGGCCGTCGAGCATGGCTGGTCGCGCAATGTCCTCATGAACATGATCATGAACAAGACCCTCGAACGTACCGGAGCGGCGCCTTCGAACTTTGTCCAACGGCTTGTTGCACCGGACTCGGAGCTGGCCCAGCAGATCGCCAAAGATCCCTACAACTTTGAATTCCTCGGACTCTCCGGGGAGGTGGCCGAACGCGATCTCGAGAACGCCCTGACCAGCCGGATCACCGAGACCCTGCGCGAGCTCGGGCCCGGCTTCTCCTTCGTCGGCCGACAAGTGCATTTTGACGTTGATGGCGATGACTTCTTCGTGGACATGCTTTTCTTCAACATCGAGCAATCCCGGTACGTCGTCATCGAGCTCAAGACGGGCAAGTTCCAGCCCGAATATGCCGGCAAACTCAACTTCTACGTCGCGCTCGTCGACGACGTGCTCCGGCGCGATCACCACAACGAAACCATCGGGATCCTCATCTGCGGCACCAAAAATGACCGGAGCGTCCGGTACAGCCTGGGGCGCTCCACCTCACCCATGGCCGTCGCCGCCTACACCTACGACAACCTCCCCCCGGCCGAACAACAGGCACTCCCCAACGAAGGACACATCGTCGCAGCGCTGGAATGGGCAGAACCCGAGACCTCGGCGGCGCAAGACGAATAAGGACTCCCGGGACAGCGCTTCGGCGCGTTCCCCCGACGTCCCGGACCAAGACGCCCCCAATGGTCGGGCTCCCCGGACGTCCCCGCCGCTCCCCGCGACTGAGGAATACCGGGGCTATGGTGTACGTTGCAGTCCCGTTAGACAAGAACGTCAGAAGAGAGAAAGACCTAAGTGGCAACCGATTACGACGAAGTACGGTCCGACGTCAAGGAATCCCAGGACCGGTCCCTGGAGGCGCTGCAATCCGCCAACGCACCGGATGCCCGCAGCGTTGTCCGGGAGCTGGACGAATCCGACGCCCTGGATGAGGCCATGACTCCCGGCGGGGAGTTTGTCTCGGAGGAACTCATTGTTCAGGTCATCCCCCAGGCCGAGGACGAGTTCACCTGCTATTCCTGTTTCCTGGTCCGGCACCGGTCCCAGCTCGCGCGCGAAAAAGACGGCCACTCGTACTGCATCGAGTGCGAGGGGTAGGACGATCCAGATGCCTGACCATCGGTCATCCGCCATGCCTTCTGTGATTGTCGTCTCTGTCCAGGCAAGAGTCGGAAAGAAGTAGCGATGAACACTCCGTTACATCTCCGCTGGGACGAACCAGGCCAGCAGCAGCTCCTCGCCCGGGCTGAAGCGTTGCTCCAGCGGCGCGGACGGTGCCTGCTTGGAATCGCCGGGGCGCCCGGTGCCGGAAAATCCGCCATCTCCATCCACGGGCACATCGGTGGGCTGCTGGAGCCGCTCCACCAGGGACCCATCGAACAAACCATCCTGCGCGGAAGAACCGGTATCCATACCCAATCCTCGCGGCCGCCCTATCGTGACCCGGTTAAATTAAAAACCGGCACCCTCACTTGCTGGCCCACGCACCTGGAACTCGCCGCCCACGCCCGCCGCTGTGGCCACGAGCAAGGGGCAAGCGCGCCGGCCGGCCAAGCATCGTCGCTGTCAGAAGATCACGTAGAGTTTGCGAAGTGTCTCGTGAAGCTCCCAGTTACCGCTCCAGCCCCGAGGGATGAAGACCGTGTCTCCGGGGCCAACGAACTCGGGCTCGCCGCCGTCGGCGGTAATTGTCATCGAGCCGGAAAGAACGTGCACAAATTCGTTTGTTTCAAGGACCCAGCGAGAGGGTCCTTCGGTGCATTCCCAGATGCCGGCTTCGGAACCGTTCTCGTCCTTCCACAGGTAGCTTCCGCGGGTGTCCATCTGCGGTCCGGTCGCTTCAGGACAAGGGCCCCAGTCGTCCAGCTCCGTAACGTTCCCTGCATCGCGGATAAGGTGGGCGGAGATGGAGGCTGTCGTTTCAGTCATTGTTTTGCCTTTCGGGTGGCTATCAGTGGTTGTTACCGATAGAGGTTTGTTTTTGTTTCATTGCGGCCGACCTGCCCTTGGATGCGGCGCTCAAGGTGTTCCGCATTGCGCAGCCGTCCTGCTGAACCACGCATAAGGCGGTCTATCACCACTGCCAGGGTTCTGATTCCGGCTTCAAATCCGGATGACCGCGTCAGCTCCACCGGCCACACAATTGGCGAGTTGATCAGCCTGTTTGCTGATCCGGGTACCCGCCAGCTTCGTAGACCCGCCGGGAGGCCCCGGATCCATTGGCTTCAGCGACCAGGCTTCGTCGATTCCAGGCCACTAAGGGTCCTTGACGCTTTTCCCTTGGCGCTGCCTGCCGTGGCCGGATATGGATCAGGGCTCAGACTTCGTAGTACCGGAAGGAGTGCGATTCCGCACCTGCGGGGTTGGGTCCGTAGATGGTGACCATCCGGGCGTAGACGGGTGCCCAGTATCTGCCCATGCGTCCGGGATTTACGCGGGCTGAATCGCCTGGCTTGAGGATGACGGTCTCTCCCCCACTCTCGATGTGGAGTTCGCCTTCCAGCACGTAATTCGTCTCGGTGTGGGGGTGGAAGTCCTCCCAGGCGCAGGCCTCCAGCTCCCACTCGGAGAGGATAAAGTCTTGCCAGGGGCCTTCAGGATGGGAGTTGATGAACCTGCAGCGGAGGCTCTGCCATTGGTCCTTCATCGGGGCCAGGGCCTGCGCAGGCCAGAAATCGATCGCAGTCCCCGTCGTCAGTGTCGGGGGCTGAGGGGTGGTTGTGACCATTGTTTTCACCGTTTCTTCAGGGGTTCTGCATTGCGAGCTGATTTGATGAATCTAAGTGACATCGCATCATCGTGATGCAGGTCACTCCGGTGTGAATACTTTTACATGGACGTGTGTTCAAGTCAACCGTTCTAGACGCTGATCTTGAACCTTTTTTCTCCAGCTAAGCAATAGGGTTAAGGAAGTGTCCCTGTCGAACCTAACCGGGAGACTGGAGAGTGAACTATGCGGGTATCCGCTGAAGATCGAAAAGAACAGCTGATTTCAGCGACGGTGGAACTGATGCGTCGTGAGGGTGTCCAGTCTGTGACCATTCGGGCCATAGCCAAGGAGGCTAATGCTCCGTTGGCTACGGCTCATTATTGCTTCAGCAATAAAGAAGAGCTCATGGAAGCGGCCGCCGAGGCCTGGTTCAAGAACCTGAGCCGCTTTTCCAGCGGCGCCCCGGTCCATTTGGGACTTCGCAAAGCTGTGGAACAAGTGGCCGAAGGCTACTGGCGCGCACTGGAGGAAGAGCCCGCAAGCATCCTTTCCGAGATCGAACTGATTCTGTGGGCAACGCGCAATGCAGCCGTCAGCCCGCTGGCCGTGAAGATCTATCCCGCCTATGAAGTGGAGCTGGGAAATATATTCTCTTCCGCCGCCCAAGGCAGCGGTGACCGGTGCCTCATAGACTTCCCCACGCTGGTGAGGCTCTTTCTCATGATCTACGACGGGGCCGCCATTCAATACATGACCGACCCGAAGGCTACCGATTACCGCGCCCAGTTCTTCATGATGGTTGATGCACTTCTGATCAAGGCCGGCGTCTGAACTACTCCGCTGTGGGGGCTCGACGAACCCCTAGAACGCGCCAAGGGGAATGCCGCGGGGCATACGCCATCGGATGGCCTTAATGGTCGGGAGAACCAGCGGGAGCCTCAGGCGGGGACCCTGGTGTCGGAACGGTCGGCATCGGACGTGGCGTCCGCCGGCAGGGACTTCAGCCCGGCCGCGCAGCCAACGATCCCGGCGATGAACAGCACCTTCAACAGGCTGAAGGGTTCGACGCCGGTTGCCATGGCCCAGCCGACGGTCAGGGCAGCGCCTATTCCTACCCAGACGGCGTAGGCGGTGCCCAGCGGGATGCTGCGGATGGCCGCGCCCAGCCCGATCATGCTCAGGGTGGCCGTCACGGCGAAAACCACGGTGGGGAGGGGAACTGTGAAGCCGTTGGACAGGCCCAGGGCGGTGGCCCACACGGCTTCCAGCACGGCGGAGCCAAGCAGCAGCAGCCAGGCTCTTGAACGTTGGCTCATTGCGCCACCATCTTCAGTCCGACCACGCACGCGGCGATGCCGGTGAGCAGCAGCAGGCGCGCCGTCGTCGGGCGTTCAGCTTTGGTGAGCATCGCGTAAGCGGAGGTCAGTATCACGCCGACGCCTACCCAGACGGCGTAGGCGGTGCCGGCGGGGATGGTCTGCATGGCGAAGGCGAGGCCGGCCATGCTGGCGAGTGCGGCGGCCAGGAAGAGGAGTGCGGGGGCGATGCGGCGCCTGCCGGGGCACCGGAACGTCCGGTGCAGGGCAGCGGCCCAGACGGCTTCCAGTGCCCCGGAGGAAATCAGGATTAACCACGACATGACAGATCCTTTGGCCACGCCTGTAACGCCCGACGGCGGGTGGCCGGGGCGGTGGCCAGCCTCACCGCCGGGATGCCCCGGCGCAGGACAGGAAGAACAAAGCTGGTGTTAGCCGGCAATTGGGCCATGGCTGACGCATCAAAGCCGGCCAGTCTCAAGATTAACCTCCCCATTGGTTGGTACCGCCCCAATGCGAAACGGAAGGCCCCGGCTGTGTTGCGCACTCAATCCGTCTCAGGTCCGGTGCAGAAGAAGCACTCCCCGGGTTCGAGGCTTGAGTCGCAAGTCTTTTCGATGAGGTGTTCATCGGCATCGTTTAGCGCCACGCTTACGGTTCGTGTATCCATGGCCGCTACTTTCTCGCTTGTGGACGCATCAGGTGGCAGCGCCCAATCGCCCGGCCAACCAGGCAGCGGATCCTGCTGCTGAAGGAGTGGACCGCAGCGCTCATTGGGGATCAGCACTTATGCCATGGTGGCGAACATGAGAGCCATGATGGCGGCGCCGAGGGCTTCGAGGCTGTGTTGTTTTCGGGGGGAGTGTTTTGGGGCTGTTTTGTTGGGGGCTGTGGTTGCCGGTTTCCGGTTGCGCAGTAGGAGGGCGATGAAGACCAGTGCCGCGGTTGCGAAGATGATTGTCAGTGGGGTGGCGAGGTTGGACAGGTGATCGAGGGTTGCGGTGGCTGTGGTGGGGGTTGGGTGGGGCATTGCGTGGTGGGTGTTGGGCAGTGGCATGGCGTCTGCGGGGCCGGTGGTGATGTGGCTTGTCATCATGGTGATCATGAGGGCGGCGCCGGCCATGCTGAGGCTGTGGTACAGGCATTTCAGGCGGCCTTGGCTGCCTGCGCAGAGTATTTTGAATTCGGTCCGGGCGACGGCCTGGATGATGAACCAGAGGGCTGCGCCGGTGAGGACGGCGATCTGGGCGAGCACGGTGGAGGGTGCGAGGTTCCAGAGCATGGCGGCCATCAGGATGTTCATGAGGGCGTGGAGGGTGTTGTTGACCCGGTCGGTGAGCTGGTGTGGCTTGGTGGCCTGCAGGAGGTGATAGCTTCCACTGAGCAGCAGGACGGCTGTGAGGGCCCAGGTAATTGCGGGGATATTTAACACGCGGATCACACTCTCGCTACAGGGTTGGGTTAGGTGCAGGTCGGTCCCCGGTGCTGTTGTTACAGCACCGGGGACCGCCTGTTTGAGGGTTGTTCGTTTCCAGCTTTAGGTCATGTGCCTGGTTCTTGGCTTTCCCTGAAGCTGGGCAGGGTTTATTTATCGGTGGTGCAGCATGTTCCGGTGTCGGTTGTTTCGGTTCGGTTTTCGTTGCCGGGGAGGTTCAGGGTCGGGTTTTGGTCGAAGAAGCCGTGGGGTTCGAGCATGAAGCCGATGTTCTGGCGGGGCATGACGGGCCAGTCTTCGAGGCGGACGACGTGGTGCATGCCGAAGGTGTACCAGACGACGAGGTCCTGGTCGACGATGTTCCGGTCCTTTTGGGTCCAGATGTGCAGGCCGTCGTCGGCGCCGGTGGCCTGGTTGGGGAATTCGCCGGCTGCGAAGCGTTCGGTCCGGTCGTAGGCGGTGACCCAGAGGTTGTTGCGGGCGAACTGGGCTCGTTTGCTGACGTAGGACTCGTCGCCGGCGGCGAGCTGGATGCCGTCGGTGGGGATGAGGCGGTAGGCGACCGGTTCGTTGACCAGGTTCTTGCTGTCGCGGTTGGCGATCTTCCAGAAGCGGTGCTTGGAGGAGTCTGTTTTCCGGATGGCGGCCTGTTCGGTTTCCAGGAGCCGGTCCACTGCCATGAAGGCGGTGTGGGTGGGGTTGTCTTCGGGGATTTTCATGTCCACTTCGTAGACGGCGTTGTTCGGTCCGTCGATTTCGAAGTCCATGCGGACGTTGAACATGTGCTGGTGGATCGGTGCGTAGAGTCCGTCGTTGTTCAGGGTCTGGCCGTAGGGGCTCTTCTCGCCGGGCTTCTGGCCGGCGGTGGAGAGGATGCCGGTGGCCTTGACCAGGAACTCGATGCTGCCGTCGAGGAAGAGGTGCCAGTAGAAGGCGTACTCGTAGTTCGCGACGGTGGCGATGAAGGAGATCACGAGCTTGCGGCTGCGCCGGGTTTCGGTGGTGCCCTCGCGGAAGTCGAAGTGCTTCCAGAGGATGGAGTCGTCTTCCTCGTGCATGCAGATGGCGTTCTCGATGGTCAGCGGGTTGCCGTGGCTGTCCGCGGTGATGCCGTCGAAGTACTTGATCTCGCCCAGGCAGTCACAGCCCAGGGTCAGGGAGTTGGCCATGTTGCCGATGTTGTATTCGCCGGAGTCGAAGGCGTTCTTTTTCGCCTGGACGGGGGCGGTATCGCCGTAGGGGACGACCATTTCCGACAGTGAGGCCCGGTTGATCACGGGACGTTCGACGCCCTTGTTGCGGAACTTCAGCTGGTGCAGGACCAGGCCTTCGCGGGGGGTGAAGCCGACACGGAAGGACCAGTCGGCCCACTGGACGTGGTTTCCGGTGACCGTGAAGGACGCGCCTTCGGGCTGGGTGATGGAGATCGGCTTGAGGTCGGCGCGGGCCGGCCCGACGTACTTGGGCAGGTAGTTGCCGCTGGCGCTGGGGACCGGGATCGCCTGGTCGTCCTCGACCTTGACGACGTCCCCGGAGTTCAGGTCCACGATGACGATGAAGTTCTCGATCGGGTGCGCGTACGGGCTGTCATCGGCCTCCTCGCGGACGAAGACCAGGGCGCGCATCAGGCGCCGGCCCTCGTTGTCTTCACCGAAGTAGCCCACGGACCACGGTTCGAAGCAGACCAGGGACATGTCGGTGATCCCGCGCTTGGCCAGGGCGGCCTGGACCTCGGGGTTCTTCCGGCAGCTCTCTTCACCCTCGGCGAACTCGTCCAGCATGAACGGAGGATGGATGTTCGCAGCCAGCTGCGTCCACTTCGAGACGATGCCCGAATCAAGGTCGACAATCGCTTCGTAGGAACGTCCCTCGGCACGGTTGACCAGGACCGCATCAGCCTCGCGCACCGTCTGAGCGCCGCTCCGCAGCAGTTCCTTCTCCGGCTCGCGCAGCTCAATACTGATAAAGCGGAACGACTCCGCCGCAGCCTGGCCACCCTTCAGGATCGAAGCCGCACGGGAAATCTCGGCGCGGGACAGCGGGTCGAGAGGGTGTGATACCCCTACCTCGGTGTGGATTTCAGTGTTGAGAGTCATGGTTTTCTCCTTGGTTGTTCAGGACGAGGGATCCCAATGGCTGACAGGCGAATTGCCCCGTGAGATGGGTGGGGTTTGGCGAATAGGTGGCAGACCACTCATGTGCTTGAAACCTGCCTGGAGGACGCCGAGCCTGGACTGGCTGCACTTGGCCTGCAAGCTCCTGACCCGGCAAACCCGGTATCCCTTAAGTTGCTAAGGGCCAGTGGAGTTCTACCCTGAACTCCACCAGCGTGACGCCGGTCACGTGTTCCTCTTTACTGCCAAGCTACGTCAAATAAATCATTTAGTCTAGCTTTTTTTATGGATATTCTTATGCGTCGTTTTTTATCGTTCGGAACAGTCGTGTTCCGGTCGATATGGGCCCCCAAGACGGGGCCGATCCGCTGGTTAGCGGGCCAGCAGCCAATCAGATGCCGCTTTGCGATAGCGGATGATGCCTTTGTATTCGGCCATGTCGTCGGGTAGCTCGGCCAGCACATGGCCCATTTTTTCCCGCCACGCAGGTACCCGGGCAATGTCGGTGAGGGGCAAGAGGTGGGTCCGGACCAGGAACAGCAGGGCACCGGAGTGCGGGAGACGGATCAAGTGCTGCACTTCCACCCGCAGATGGAGCTTCTCCGGCATGGCAGGGTCGTCGGCTATGGTGCTGCGGTCCGGGCCCCATTCCGGGTAGGTTTCCGTGGAGGTGTCCATACGCCGGCCGATGGTCATCGTCCAGTTGGTCCGCCGGAATTGTTCCCCGGGCTGCAGGCGCAACAGGAACTGCTCAGCCCGGCTGATGATGCGTTCTTCCTTTACCCGCGGGACGGGGTGGTGGATTTCGAGGAAGTTCATGCCGACATCGAATCCGAATGACCAGTCGGCGGCGAACGTCACGAGGCCGGCATCCAGCCACAGCGTATCTTCACGGACGTCAAGAAGAATGATGTCGTCCTGGATCTGGCTGCCGAGGAACCGCATTGGCCCCTCAGGCAGTGAACTGTCGTCGCCGACGGTGAATTCCACCTCGAGATTCTGCAGGCCATTACGCCAGCGGCAGCTGTTTCCTTCCCGCTGGAACGACATCGTATCCGGGTAATCTTCCGCCATGGAGGACAGCAGGGTGGTGAGGGCGTCCCATACTGCCGGTCGCATGTGGGGGAGGACATTCACGCGGGAAGGGTCGCGGCTCAGCACCTTGGCGCGCTCGGCCAGTTCGTCCAGATAATGTTCGTCGATGTCCACCAAATGGGCTCCCCAGGCGCCGGCTTCTGTCGGTGCTGTCTTGGTGGCCGGTTCGACGTTCGCGCTGTACCGGTAGGTGTCGGAGGCAAAAGGGAAGGGAAAGCGCCTGATCCGTTCCGGGAGGAGGGCGGCGTCAGGATCGATATCGATGATCGTGCTACTCAAAGGTCCAACTCCAATTCTGGGTCGTTGCTACGCGAGACGCAGCACATCATGGATGTGTTCGCTGCTTTTTCCTGGTCGGACAGGTAAAGGTCCCGGTGCTGAGGTGCGCCGCGAAGTACCGGGAGGACGCATTCGCCGCAGATGCCTTTGCGGCACATATTGGGGATGGTTTTCCCTGCTGTTTCGAGCGTCTCCAGCAGCGAAACGCCGGCCGGAACTTCCAAGCGAACGCCGCTGCGTGCCAGATGCACCGTAAAAGGTTCGCCCGCATCCAGTTCGGCTGCGCCAAAGGCTTCTGAATGGAGCCGGGCGGATGACCAGCCTTGGCTGCGGGCCTCTTCGAGGACCGCATCCATTAAGACAACCGGACCGCACACGTAGAGGTGGGTTCCGAGGGGCTGCGTTATAAGCGCTTCCGCCAGAACGTCTTGGAAACTGCCCCGGTCAGTGCACTCGACCAAAGCGGTCAACCCCGGCCCCAGCAGTTCCCGCGCTTCCGCCACGTGGGCGCCGGCGTCTGGCCGGTGCACGTAGATCATTAATGCTGTGTTGCCCCGTTCCACCGCGGCCCTGGCATGCGAAAGAATCGGCGTGATCCCGATTCCTGCAGCAACAAGCAGATGATGCTTCGCTGTTGATGCGGGCGCAAACGCACTCCGGGGGCGCGAAACGTTAACCCGGTCACCGACGGAGAGCCGGTGCATGGCCACGGAGCCGCCGGCACCTTCTTCGACCCTCAGCACAGAGATGTTGTATTCGGATGGCGCGTTGCCTGAACCTGTCAGCGAGTATGCATTGACGCCGCTCCCGTATTGGACCACCAAGTGGCTCCCCGGGACATAGGAGGGCAACCTTCCACCTTCCGGAGCAGCCAACGTAATGCTGACAATCGATTCCGTCTGACGGCTGACGTTTGTCACCTCCAGATGGAGGCCTCCCTCCACCGCCGGGTGGACATGGGGCTGGAGCGCTATGGCGGTCATGCTGCCTCCTCGGCATGGGCTGAGTAGCCCAGGTATGCGCCTCTTCGTCGGGAAAAGTGATCAGTGATGCTCAAGGTGGTGGCGCATCCTTGACACTTCACCTCGGTGCCGGCTGCCCCATCAATGGTGGTGGTAAGGCAATGCGGGCAATAAACAAACCGGGGTCCGGTTTCCTGGGACAGGAGTGATACCTCCTCGCCCAGAAGTCCGCAGTCCGCGGCGGCTGCGGCGGCTGCACGGATATCCGTCGGGGGGCCTGCGAGTACGAGACGGACGCCTACACGGGAACTGCTGAACACGGACTTGAGTTCCGAGAGGGCGTCGGCGGTTGCTGCTTCGAAATGGAGATCGTAGCGGGGCTGGCCATCGGTGTCTGGAACTGCGGTGTCACCTGTGGATCCGAAAGATACACAGATGACACCGCGGAAACCAGGTTCCAGGCCGGTGCCGGCTGCCGGCGGCATGGACGCGGAACGCATGGTCGGTCCTTACGGCTCGAAGGTGCGGTCGCCGGCGAAGAACCCCAGGGCGTACTCGGGGGTCTCGAACTTGACGGTGGTGCCCTTGGGGAAGAACAGCACATCGCGTTCCTTGGCGTGCGTCACTTCTCCCGTCGTCTGGTCAGTGAGGATGAATTCACCCTTGATGACGACCTTCATTTCGTCGTAGGTGTACGTGTACACCAGCGGATCTGAAGCCTTCAGCTCGAAGAATCCGGCGCACATGACCGAGCCCTCGGGGTTGTGGAGGGAATCGCCGATCGCAGCGACCGTCCCCGGCTCGTTCATCGACGGCAGTCCGATGAAGCCGTTTTCTACCTTGTGGATGGATCCGGCCTTGCTCAGTGTTCCTACGAGGGTGGTTTCCATGGTCTCTCCCGTGAATAGTGTTTGTGAAAGATTTGTCAGAACTTTTCATCTTTTGGTGCATAACAAGACTGCGCTGAGGATCAAGTCAGAACCCTGGTTCGGACTCCGGGGGGAATCGTCTGCAAACCGGCATCCTCTAATTTCCAGAGGCCCAGTCAGGCTCTGCTCCGAGCCCTGTCGGTGTGATGCCAGTCACATACGTTCGTCCCACATGCAAAGCTACGCTACGGAATTCATCTAGTCCAGTCTTTTTTAGGAATATTCATTTGAGAAGTTCAAGTTAATATTTCCCACAAGTTGACATGTGGGGGCCTGAGCCGCCCGGAGTCATCGTCGCCGGCGGCCATTTGCCACCTTCATGGGACCTGTTTGGCCAGTCATGGAATCGTCGGGCGTGTTGTGCCGGATACACCGATAGTCCCAGAATCCCGTTCCTGCGGATCTGAGCGTTCTCGGGCTTCATCCAAGGCCCGGATGCTGTCTTCCTGGACGACCTGCTGGGAGCGGGATGCGGCCCTGCTGCAGGACGCGCATGCGGTGCCGTCCTGGCCGCTGCGGGACGACCCCCTACGAGGCGCCCAGCCCGCAGGCGGCCTGAGAACCCCGCGCCCCAGCTGGCCGTCCCCTCCGCCGGTCGCTGCCGCCTGGCCTGGAAACCGACGCTTCCGCAATCAAGAAAAACCCACCCGACCGCTTGACAAAGAACATAGGGAAACCCCCGCCAACCGCGCGGCCATTCGTGTACACGGCAGCCGAACAGACATGCTGAAAAATCCGCCGTCATGCTAGAAAGATGGATGTCTCGACAAACTCTGCGAGCCTGAACGCCAGGCGTGGCCCGTGCCGTCTTTGACGCATCGGCCACCTGGCTAGTTCAGAGGTCACGGACACAACCGGTAACGCGATCCTCCGGCACAAAACGCCCAGGAAAAGATTGCCTACGGTGGAACAAGCGCGGGCCTCAGAATGCCGGCCACAGAGACGGGAAGGCAGACCGTTCCTTGACCGGTCTGCCTTCCCGTCTTTGAGAGATTAGACCAGTGCGGGTGCAAGCTGATCGTCAGCGTCAGCGGAGTCCGGCACGGCTGCCGCATGTTCTTCCAGCACACCCGTGCGGTGCCTGATACGCAGCCTGTACAGCAGGAGACCGACCACAACGACGAATCCGACGAAGATGACCCCGCCCCACTGGAAATACCACTCGAACGGTGGCTCGGAGTTGTAGATCTCCGGCCGAGGCCAGATCAGGTTGACGGTCATTGCGGCTCCCCAGACCACGGCAATGAGATTGACGATAAAGCCCCGCTTCTTACCCAGGCTGAAGCCTGACTCTGCCCCATCGTCAGCCAGCGGCCACTTTTTCAGGAACCTGTTACGGAGCATGGGAGCGGTGACCAGCAGGTAGGCCAGGTAGATCAGCACGATTCCAATGCTGGAAAGAATCGTAAAGATGGCGGGCTGGCCGATATTGATCAGCAGCGGGATGATTGCGAGAACGCCGGTGGTGATGGCCGCCGTCGTGGGGGTCTTCCGAACCGGGTGGACTTTTGCAAGCTGGCTGCTGAATGGCAGGTTATTGTCCCGCGCCATCGCGAACATCATGCGGATGGCCGCAGCATGGACGGCGAGTGCGCAGACAGTGATTGCCACCACGACGCAGAGCAGGAAGGCCTTGCCGAAGGGTCCTCCGAGGACCGACAGGACGATGTACTGCAGGCCTCCGTCTGCTTCCCCGAGCTTGGGGTCAGACAGGTCCGGAGCAGCGAGGAGGGCAGCGAGGAGCACTGCTCCGCCCAGGATGAAGGATGCCGTTACGGCCCTGATGATTGCCCTTGGCGCGGTCTTCTTCGGGTTCTTGGTTTCTTCTCCGAGGGAACCGGCGGTGTCGAAACCGTACATGGCGTAGCCGGAGGCCATGGCTGCGATAAGGAAGACGCCGAAGTATCCGAGGGGTTGGCCTTGACCCAGACCCTGGGTGTCGAAAACGACCTCGGGCCCGCGTACTGCGTGCCATGCCAGAGCGAGGACCAGGAATACAGCCGCGAAGAGTTCCACAAATACGCCGATGCTGTTGATGGCGGTCGTCAGTTTGACGCCAAACGCATTCACGAGGGTGGTGAAGGTGATCAGGATCGTTGCAAGCAGGACGCCGTTGACCGCGAAGTCGTAGGGGCCGGTTCCGTCACCGACCATCTGGAAGCCCTGCCAGATCTGCGGCATCGTAATCTGAAGAGACAGTGCGACAGCGCCGATTGTGACGATCGACGCGATCAGCATCAGCCAGCCTGCCATCCAGGACGTCGTTTTCGAGGCAAGCTGCTTGGACCAGTTGTATACGGCGCCCGCGACCGGATACCGGCCCGCGAGCTCGGCAAAGACGAGCGCGACCATCAGCTGGCCGACGAATACTCCGACCCAGGTCCACCAATAGGCCGGTCCTGCGGTGCCGTAGCCGAAGTAGAAAAGCTGAAAAACACTAGTGAGGATGGAAATGTAGCTGACGCCAGCCGCGAAGCTGGCGAATTTACCGATACTCCCGGTCGAGAGCGACTGCTTGTAGCCAAAGTCGCTGAGACCGCTCGTATCGTGGTGCTTGAGTTGAGACATGGGGGAGTCCTTAGTCGAATCTGAATGATTGCGCCGTTGGGGTCGTTGAGGAGGATGCCGGTGGGGGCCGAATTCGGGGGTGTCGTATCCGGGGGAAGTGCTTCTTCGTCCGGTCTGCGATCTTTGCAGGACTTCGGACCGTTCCGGCAGCGTCTCCTGTGAAACAGATCACTCTAAAGATTACAGACTTAACCTCCATTTCAACAGCTTTTATTCATGTTAATTTTGCTGCTTCGTTGCCCGCCTTCCAGGAGAGCCGTTCTCGGCCAACCTCGTCAGTCCCCTGTAGATGTTGAGGCTGGTACCGCCGGTCATCCACGTCCAGGCCCACGAACTCCTCCGCTGAACGCACGCCGCCACCCTGGCCAGCTGGCAGGAAGCCGGGTGTTCACCCGGCGGACACGCCCGGCCTTGACCGCCAGGGCTCGCAAAAGAGACAGACATGAACCGCCCGGGCGCCGAGGTGCTTACCAGCACACCGCCCAGGCTCCCGGCGACCCCCCGGACCCTGACCTACCAGATCACCACGGCGTGAACTTTAACAGCGGTCCACTGTCCTACTTCAGGAGGTCTGAGGCTGGGTGGTATAGATCAATGAGAGCCCCAGGTGGGGAACATCCAGAGCCAGTCGGTGCAGGTCTGGAGATCCGGATTTGATCCGCTCGCCAACCAAGTACATCCCGGAGTTGCCAAGAATGACGCGGTTGCTGGCGTTGATGAGGGCGGCATCGCCTGGGATAACGCGCAGGTTTGGCATGAGGAGGGGTTCGAGGTCCTTGATCCGAATGTCGCATCCCGCCACCCCCGCAAAGTTTCCATGGACGGAAAACGGTGCCGCGAACGTAAGGATGTATTCCTCGAAGCCGAGATAATCTATATACGGGCCCCAAAGGGTCTGCTCACCTGTGGAAGCGGCGGTCGAGAAGAACGGTAGCTTCTCATAGTCGTAGTATCGATTGCTGCCTGGAGTCAGGTCAAAGTCAAGCCTTCCGATGGCCCCGGATTCCTTGCGGGACCACCATTCCAAAGCCCGGCCGCCCTTCTCAACGGATTCCGCGGCGAGGAAGGTCCCGGCGCCGACAGCAAAGGTGTTCTTGGTCAGGAACTCCCGTGAGAGTTCGTCCAATCCGACCAGTGCAGCCTTGTTGACCTTGGACTTGCCGGCGAGGTTTCGTTCAAGCAGGGTGGCAACGTTTCTGGAGAGTTCCTTGATCTCGGTGGAGACACCGCTGGTCCACGAAGTGAGCGCATTGGCAGCATGTACGACTTCATTGTCGGGGTTCATTGGGCCATCCTGAGTTGATTCGGCGTAAGCCAAGGTGAGTTTCGTGATCAGGTGGAAGATGTTTCGCCTGACATGCTCAAGGACCCGTTTCCGGGCCTTCTCGGCTTGGTCCTGGGCCAGGCCCGGACCAGTTCCAAGTGTCAGCGGTTGCCACTTCGGGGTCAAATGCTACGGCGGGGGTCATTGGCCATCCTGAATTGATTGGGCGTAACCGAGAGTGAGCTTTGTATCAATCAGGTGGAAGATGTTTCGCCTGATGTGTTCAAGGACCAGTTTCTGGGCCTTTTCGGGTTGGTCCTGGGCCACGGCCCGGACCAGTTCCAGGTGTTCAGCGGTTGCCGTTTCGGGGTCAAATGCTACGGCGAGGGGGGTCCATAGCTGTTGAACTGTTTCCTCCTGAAGCCGGATTTCGGCATTGGCAAGCCTCGGTGATTGCGCGGATACTGCCAACTCGATGTGGAATCGGCTGTCAGCAGATGCACGCACTTCGGGGGTCGTGGCCAGAACCAATGCCCGGGCAAGTTCCTGAAGACGGTCGACGTCGTGTGCTTCCGCTCGCTCACATGCCAGACGGACGGTCGCGGCGGCTATGGCGGCATGTTCGTCGCCGATGTCGCGTATTTCCGAAATAGACGTGGAGAGAAACCACTCCCGTATGGTGTCGGTCTGGGTCCGAGGCTGATTGACGACGAAGGTCCCCCCGCTCCGGCCTCTGCGGGTCTCGACGACTCCCTGGTCGCGCAGTTCGGCCAAAGCTTCGCGAAGGGTTGCGCCGCCGACCCCAAACATGTCCGAGAGTGCCGCTTCGGGGGGCAGCCGTTCACCCACTTTGAGCAGCCCGAGGGCGATGGCCTTGGTAATTCTGTCGACAATCGCATCGGCCCTCTCGATTTCCGGCAAGGCTCGATATATCTGCGACTGGAATGAGGTCGGCGTGGCCAAAAGTCTGCGCTCCGAAAATGGGCTACGGGTGGGGGTCATCTAAGCAGTCCGGGCAGTACTGAAGGATTTTGATCCTTCAGTAGAGTCTATGCAATAAATCCTTCAACACTCCGGCTTTCCGGCCGGACTGGCCGCCGTCCCCCGGACGGTGACGAAATGGATGAAGCCATCCCCGCCCTTGCGAACCAGCCTCTCTCGTAATCGAACCACTGATCATGCATGTCCTGTCCTTGGACCAGGTGTCGGCCGCTTTCTCGACGGCCAAAGATTCTGCCACGAGCGGCCAGGCCCTCCGGACAGTCCACCGGGGACGGAAAACATCAGGCCATCCTAAAGTGTAGTGAGAACCGTCAGAAAACAGTGTTACCCCTGCCCGTCTGCTTCGGGATTATGGATATCAACCAGAAAGCCTCACCCGGCCCGCTACAGGCCGGGTGACCGAATCGAAGGGGATAAATCGTGACTCCGACAGCTAATGCAACGCTCACCGGGTACAGCAGCACAGAGGACATTGTCCGTAATCTGGCCCTTGTCAGGGACGAGATCGCGGATACGGCGGCCAAGATCGACGGGCAGCAGGTGGCCGACCTGGCCCGTCATCTCACCCAGCCGGGCCGGGTGTTTGTTGCCGGCGCGGGCCGGAGCGGGCTGGTGTTGCGGATGGCGGCCATGAGGCTGATGCACCTGGGCCTGAATGTCCACATCGCCGGTGACACCACCACTCCCGCAATCGCTTCCGGGGACCTGCTCCTGGTGGCCTCCGGATCGGGGACGACCTCGGGGGTGGTCAAGTCAGCGGAAACGGCCGCGAAGGCCGGGGCGCGGATCGCCGCGTTCACCACCAACCCGGATTCCCCGCTCGCCGGGCTCGCCGACGCCCTGGTGACCATTCCCGCCGCGCAGAAGACCGACCACGGCTCCAGCGTCTCGCGCCAGTACTCCGGGTCCCTGTTCGAACAGGTGCTTTTCCTCGCCACCGAGGCCCTCTTCCAGTCCCTGTGGGACAACACCGATGTGCCCGCCGAAGAGCTCTGGCTCCGGCACGCCAACCTCGAATAACCGGGGCCCCTCTTTTTCCACACCCACCGCAGTTACCTGCAGAGAACCGCAGTTCCTTACAGAAAGTAGAAACATCATGAAGCTCCAAGTTGCTATGGACGTTCTGACCACCGAAGCCGCCCTCGAACTGGCCGGCCAGGTCGCCGAATACGTCGACATCATCGAACTCGGCACCCCGCTGATCAAGGCCGAAGGGCTCTCCGCCGTCACCGCCGTCAAGAACGCCCACCCGGACAAGATCGTCTTCGCCGACATGAAGACCATGGACGCCGGCGAACTCGAAGCCGACATCGCCTTCAAGGCCGGCGCCGACCTGGTCACCGTGCTCGGCACCGCGGACGACTCCACCATCGCCGGCGCCGTCAAGGCAGCCAAGGCCCACAACAAGGGCATCGTCGTGGACCTCATCGGTGTCGCAGACAAGGTCACCCGCGCCAAGGAAGCCCGCGCCCTGGGTGCGAAGTTCGTCGAGATGCACGCCGGCCTGGACGAACAGGCCAAGCCCGGCTTCGACCTGACCGGACTCCTGAGCGCCGGAGCAGAAGCACGCGTCCCGTTCTCCGTCGCCGGCGGCGTGAAGCTCGCCACCATCGAAGCTGTCCAGAAGGCCGGCGCCGACGTCGCCGTCGTCGGCGGCGGCATCTACAGCGCAGCCGACCCCGCCCTGGCCGCCAAGCAACTCCGCAACGCCATCAACTAACCCTCCGGCCGCCCCAATGACCGCGGCGGCCCGCACCTGACAACGGTGCGGGCCGCCGCATCCACGCCCAACGATCAGCGGCCCCATTTCGAACCAGTACTGCCCGCGGAGAAACATCACCGCGGGCAGTACAGGTTCGGTACTGAATTCGACCTAAGAACACAAAGCCCCACGGATGAGGGGTTGGCACATGCGAAACCTAACCCATGGGAAGGAATCTGTTCATCATGCATAGTCAGGCCACACACAATTTGGAAGTAGTCGTTACCGAGCCAAGTCGTCTTTATGCGTTGCTCGATGATGCAGAGGCCACGCTCCGGCAGGTAGCAACGCCCCATTGCTATTCCGGCATTCTGGTCACCCGCCATAATCCCAGCCGGTACACCCTCGCCCTCAGCGACACCGTTCCCTACGGGGAGACCCGCGAGCAGATCCTCTCATAACCGCCGGTCCCCGGCCGCACTACCCTGTCGAAAGTTAGAAGCCACCATGTCACTCACCTACGTTGATTCAAGTGCGAGGCCCCGGCACAAGTCCGGGGGTAATCCGTTGCGGGATCCGCGGGATCGTCGGCTGAACCGTATTGCCGGGCCGTCGTCGTTGGTGCTTTTTGGGGTGACGGGGGATCTTGCCCGCAAGAAGCTCATGCCTGCGGTGTACGACCTGGCGAACCGGGGGCTGCTGCCGCCGAGCTTCGCCCTGGTCGGCTTTGGCCGGCGGGAATGGGACAACGAGGACTTCGCCGCCGAGGTCAAGGAAGCCGTCAAGGCCTACGCCCGGACCCCGTTCGATGACATGGTGTGGAAGCAGCTGTCCCAGGGCATCCGGTTCGTCCAGGGCGAGTTCGACGACGACGCCGCGTTCGAGCGGCTCCGCGACACGATCAAGGAACTGGACGAAAACCGGGGAACGCGGGGAAACCACGCGTTCTACCTGTCCATCCCGCCGAAGGCCTTCGAACTGGTCTGCCGGCAGCTCTCCAAGCACGGACTGGCCCAGGCCGAGGGGGACAAGTGGCGCCGCGTGGTGATCGAGAAGCCCTTCGGGCACGACCTCGCATCGGCCCGGCAGCTCAACGACATCGTCGAGTCGGTCTTCCCGCCGGACGCGGTGTTCAGGATCGACCACTACCTGGGCAAGGAGACGGTGCAGAACATCCTGGCGCTGCGCTTCGCCAACCAGCTCTTCGAGCCGCTCTGGAACGCCAACTCCGTGGACCACGTCCAGATCACCATGGCCGAGGACATCGGCACCGGCGGCCGGGCCGGGTACTACGACGGCGTCGGCGCGGCCCGCGACGTGATCCAGAACCACCTGCTGCAGCTGCTCGCCCTGACAGCCATGGAGGAGCCGATCTCGTTCAACGCCGATGACCTGCGCGCCGAGAAGGAAAAGGTCCTCGCCGCGGTCCGGCTCCCGGCGGACCTGTCCGCGCACTCGGCCCGGGGCCAGTTCACCGGCGGCTGGCAGGGCGGCGAAAAAGTCGTGGGGTACCTGGCGGAGGACGGCATCCCGGCCGACTCCAGGACCGAGACGTTCGCCGCGATCCGGGTGGACATCAACACCCGCCGCTGGTCCGGGGTGCCGTTCTACCTGCGCGCCGGCAAACGCCTCGGCCGCCGGGTCACGGAGATCGCCGTCGTGTTCAAGCGCGCCCCCAACCTGCTCTTCACCGACCACGGCGAGGACGACTTCGGCCAGAACGCCGTCGTGATCCGGGTCCAGCCCGACGAGGGCGCCACCATCCGGTTCGGGTCCAAGGTCCCGGGCACCCAGATGGAGGTCCGTGACGTGACCATGGACTTCGGCTACGGCCACTCCTTCACCGAATCCAGCCCCGAGGCCTACGAACGGCTCATCCTGGACGTGCTGCTCGGCGAACCGCCGCTGTTCCCCCGGCACGCGGAAGTGGAACTGTCCTGGAAGATCCTGGACCCGTTCGAGGACTACTGGGCGTCCCTGCCCGGACAGCCCGAACCCTACGCCCCCGGCAGCTGGGGCCCCGCCTCCGCCGACGAGCTGCTGGCCCGTGACGGACGAACCTGGAGAAGGCCATGATCGTAGACCTGCCCGACACCACCACCTCGAAGATCTCCAAGAAGATCATGGCCCTGCGCGAGGCGGGCGGCGTGATCGCCCTGGGCCGGGTCCTGACCCTCGTGGTCGTCACCAAATCCGGACTGGAAGAGGAGGCCATCGACGCCGCCAACGAGGCCAGCCGGGAACACCCCTGCCGGATCATCGTGCTCGCCGACGCCGGCGCCGACGCACCCACCCGCCTGGACGCCCAGATCCGGGTGGGCGGGGACGCCGGCGCCTCCGAGGTGATCCTGCTCCGCGGCTACGGTGAACTCGCCCAGGAAAGCGAATCCCTCGTCGCGGCCCTGCTGCTGCCCGACGCCCCGATCGTGGCGTGGTGGCCGCACGGCGCCCCGAACAACGCCTGCCAGACCTCCATCGGGAAAATTGCGCACCGCCGGATCACGGACTCGGCCAACGAGGCCGACCCCCAGGCGGCCCTGGACAGAATCCGGAACACCTACAAGGCCGGCGACACCGACCTCGCCTGGACCCGGCTGACCAACTGGCGGATCCAGCTCGCCGCGGTCCTGGACCAGGCCGACGGCTCACCCGTCACCGCCGTCGCCGTCGAAGGCGCCTCCGATTCCCCCAGCACCATCCTGCTCGCGGCCTGGCTCACCCTGGCCCTGGACGCCCCCGTCACTATCGTCGCGGACCCCGCCGGCACCGGGATCCGGCGTGTGCGGCTGACCCGGACCTCCGGCGACATCCAGCTGTACCGGCCCGGCCCCACCATCGCCGAACTCACCCAACCCGGCCAGCCCGCCCAACGCATCTCCCTGCCGCGCCGCACCCTCAAAGACTGCCTCGCCGAAGAACTCCGCCGCCTCGACCCCGACGAAGTCTTCGGCGAAACCGTCCGTAGTCTTGATACCTCCAAAATGCACCAGGAAACCGACATGACGTTCACGTGCAACGGGGAACCATGGCGTAACCGGGATCTTCAGTCACTGATCGCCGTTTAGGGGACCGCGCAACCGAGGACCAGGAACCCCAACGCGTTAGTTAGATTGGCACCTGGTGCCGATACACCGGATCCGGCCGGATCCAGGAAGGAACACAAGAATAATGGTCCACAAAGTACAGGCAGTCATCGCCAGGGAGAAGAATGCCCCGGTTTCGTTGGAGACAATCCTGGTCCCGGATCCGGGGCCGGGGGAGGCCCTGGTGGACATTCTCACGTGCGGGGTCTGCCACACGGACCTGCACTACAAGCAGGGCGGCATCGGCGACGACTTCCCCTACCTGCTGGGACATGAGGCCACGGGTGTGGTCAGCGCGGTGGGTTCCGATGTCACGCAGATTCGGCCGGGCGACCGGGTCATCCTCAACTGGCGGGCCGTCTGCGGTGAGTGCAGAGCCTGTGCCAAGGGCCAGCCGCAGTACTGCTTTAACACGCACAACGCGACGCAGAAGATGACGCTCGAGGACGGTACGGAACTCTCTCCCGCGCTGGGCATTGGCGCCTTCGCGGAGAAGACCCTGGTTGCCGCCGGGCAGTGCACCAAAATTGATGACGACGCCGATCCCGCCGCCGTCGGGCTGCTCGGCTGCGGTGTGATGGCAGGCATCGGTGCCGCCATCAACACGGGTGAGGTCAAGCGCGGCGAATCCGTGGCCGTGATCGGCTGCGGCGGCGTGGGTATCGCCGCGATCGCCGGCGCAAAGCTCGCGGGCGCCACCACCATCATTGCGGTGGACATCGATGCCAACAAGGTGGAGATGGCCAAGTCCCTTGGGGCCACCCACGGCGTGGATTCCGGCAAGGAAGACCCCATCGAGGCAATCCGGGCCCTCACGGGAGGCAACGGCGCGGACGTGGTGATTGACGCCGTCGGCCGTCCCGAAACCTACAAGCAGGCGTTCTACGCCCGCGACCTCGCCGGCAGGGTGGTGCTGGTGGGCGTCCCGACGCCGGCCATGACGCTTGAGTTGCCCCTGCTGGACGTCTTTGGGCGGGGCGGATCGCTGAAGTCGTCCTGGTACGGGGACTGCCTGCCCTCCCGTGATTTCCCCATGCTCGTGGCGCATTACAAGCAGGGCAACCTGGATCTGGACGCCTTCGTCACCGAGCGGATCACCATTGACCAGGTGGAGGAAGCCTTCGCCAAAATGCACGACGGCAAGGTCCTGCGCTCGGTCGTTGAAATACAGTCTCTGAAGGAGCTCTCATGACAGTCACCATCGAAAACCTTGTCACCTCGGGCACTTTTTCGCTCGACGGCGGCACCTGGGACGTGGACAACAACGTCTGGATCGTGGGCAACGACCATGACTGCGTCATCATCGATTCGCCGCATGATGCGGCAGCGATCATCAACCAGGTGCGCGGCCGGAAGGTCCTGGCCATCCTGCTGACCCACGCTCACAATGACCACATCGGCGCGGCGCGGGAGGTCGCGGACGCTGTCGGCGCCCCGATCGTCCTGAACCCGGAGGACCTGGTCCTCTGGAAGCAGGTTTACCCGGATACGGAACCGGACCGGTACCACGGGGACGGTGACGTGTTCGAGGTGGGCGGCACCGCGCTGTTGGCCATCCACACCCCGGGCCATTCCCCGGGCTCCACCTGCTTTTACCTCGAAAGTGAGGGAACGGTCTTCACCGGCGACACGCTCTTTAACGGTGGACCGGGAGCGACGGGACGATCCTACAGCGATTACCCCACCATCCTGACTTCCATCGGAGAACGGCTGCTCACCCTCCCGCCGGAGACCGTGGTCCGCACGGGCCACGGCGATAACACCACCATTGGTGCGGAACGGGAAACGCTGGCTAAGGTTTCCCAGTAGAGCAGGGTTCCCCCATCAGCAGGATCCCGACGAGGCGCGCCAGGACAGCTGGCGCGCCTCGTTGGGCGTTTTGAACAAGAACGGTGTGAGCCGGTAAGGAAGTTGGAACAATGAAGTTCGGCAAGCAGCCCGCCCCCGTCGCAGACATCAACGAGGACAACCTCGCAGTCCGCAAGCCCAAAACAGAAGCTGCCGGAGTCAAGGCCGTCATGGTGGCCCTCGAACGCGCCGTGGCCCAGGCCGGCGTGACCCGCACGGCGCAGTCACTGCTGCGGCTGAACCAGCAGGGCGGATTCGACTGCCCCGGCTGCGCCTGGCCGGAATCGGCCACGAAGCGCAAGGCGGCCGAGTTCTGCGAGAACGGCGCCAAGGCCGTGGCCGAGGAAAACACCCTCCGGACGGTGGGGTCGGAGTTCTGGGCCAAGCACTCAATTGCCGAGCTGGCGGAGAAGACAGAGTACTGGCTGGGCAACCAGGGCAGGCTCAGCGAACCGGTGGTCATCAGGGAGGGGGAGACGCACTATTCGCCGATTTCCTGGGCAGACGCCTTTGAGCTGATCGGCGAACACATCCGCGCCTCCACCCCGGACCGGTGCGTCTTCTACACCTCGGGGCGTACCGCGAACGAGACGGCGTTTATGTACCAGCTGTTCGCCCGGGCCCTGGGCACCAACAACCTGCCGGACTGCTCGAACATGTGCCATGAGTCCTCGGGCTCGGCACTGAATCCGACCATCGGCATCGGCAAGGGGACCGTGTCCCTGGAGGATATCCACGACGCGAAACTCATCTTCGTCGTGGGGCAGAACCCCGGCACCAACCATCCCCGGATGCTCTCAGCTCTGAAGGAGTGCAAGGACAAGGGCGGCAAGGTGGTGGCGGTCAATCCGCTGCCGGAGGCCGGGCTGTTCAACTTCAAGGATCCGCAGACCGTCTCGGGTGTGGTGGGCGGGGGCACTCCGCTGGCTGACGAGTACCTGCAGATCAAGGTCGGCGGCGACCTGGCGCTGTTCCAGGCACTGGGCCACCTGCTCCTGGCGGAGGAGGAACGGAACCCGGGCACCGTCGTCGACCGTTCCTTTATCGACGCGCAAACCGACGGGTTCGAAGCCTACCGCGAAGCCCGCCGCGGGCTGGACTGGGCGGAGACCGAGAAGGCCACCGGCCTGTCCCGGGAACAGATCGAAACCGTGGCCGGGATGCTGATCCGGTCCAAGGCCACCATTTTCTGCTGGGCCCTGGGCGTCACGCAGCAGCCGCACTCGGTGGACACCATCAAGGAAATGGTCAACGTCCTGCTCCTGCAAGGCAACTTCGGCAAGCCCGGCGCCGGCGCCTGCCCGGTCCGCGGGCACTCCAACGTCCAGGGCGACAGGACCATGGGCATCTGGGAGAAGCCCAAGGAATGGCTCCTCGAGGCACTGGACACAGAGTTCGGGATCCAGTCCCCGCGGCATCACGGCCATGACGCGGTGGAGTCCACGGAAGCGTTTGAGCGCGACGAGGTGGATGTTTTTGTGTCCATGGGCGGCAACTTCTCACTCGCCTGCTCGGACACCGAAACCCTGGAGGCGGGCATGCAGCGGATCGGCCTGACCGTGCACATCTCCACCAAGCCGAACCGGTCCCACGTGGTGCACGGCCGCACCTCGCTGATCCTGCCCACGCTGGGCCGGACGGACAAGGACGACAAGCACCCCAACGGGGCCCAGTTCCTGTCCGTGGAGGACTCCATGTCCGTGGTCCACTCGACCCAGGGCAGGCTGCAGCCGGTCTCCGATCACCTGCTCGCCGAGCCGGTCATCGTGGCCAGGATGGCCGAGGCAACCTTGGGGCCGGACCACGCCGTGGACTGGAAAGCCATGGCCGAGGACTACGACGTGGTCCGTGACCACATCTCCCGAGTCCTGCCCGGTTTCGAGGACTTCAATACCCGGGTCCGGACCAAGAACGGCTTCGTGCTGCCCAATCCGCCCCGGGACACCCGCTCCTTTAAAACGGACATCGGCCGCGGCCGTTTCACGGTCAGCCCGTTGGAATACATGACCCCTCCCGACGGGCATTTAGTACTCCAGACCATCCGCAGCCACGACCAGTACAACACCACGTTCTACGGCCTGGACGACCGCTACCGGGGAATCTCGGGCGGCCGCCGCGTGATCCTGGTACACCCCGAAGACCTGGCAGAACTCGGATTCAAGGACCGGGACCTCGTGGACGTCGTGAGCACCTTCCGGGGCCAGGACCGGCAGGCGGACAAGTTCCGGCTGGTCGCCTACCCGACCGCGAAGGGGTGCGCCGCGGCCTACTTCCCCGAGGCCAACGCCCTGGTCCACAAGGAAAACGTGGCCCGGGAATCCAACACCCCCGGGTTCAAAGCCATGTTCGTCCGCTTCGAGCCGCACGCCGGCGGGACTGCATCTTCCGCGGCCGGCGCTCTCGAACCGGCCACTGTCGTCTAGGAACAGCAGAACGGCCCCGCATCCAAAGAAGACGGGGCCGTTCTTGTGATGTCGGCCGGCCGGTCGCGCAGGCGTTCCATTCCCGGCTGCCATGTTGTCGCCGTACACGGTTCCCCAGCGTACTGATTTCGAGGTTGGTGGTGATGATCAGGCTGCGTTTCTCACGGCCGTCGGTGATGACTTGGAACATGAGCCTGGCGCCTTCTGCATTTCGAAGGAGCCGGCTATTCCCGTATCTAAGTGCGGGCTCACCGCACCATCCAGCAGGCGACAGGGAGGCGTTGCTCAGCGGTGGGCTTCGTGGAGGACGATCACGGGCAGGCGGGATCGTTCATCGAGTTCCCCGCGAGTAGGGACGCTGTTTGGGAGGGCTGGTACCCCGGTGTGGAGTGCCGGCTTCACCGGTGATCGCCCCGGTGTGGCGTTGGGCTGCGCCATTGGATACTGGCGATCAATTCACGCTGTCCGGAGTGCCCTTTCGGCTCCGTTCCGATGTTCAATCAGAACAGGAAAGGTGCTAGTCGTGCCGTCAGTTCACGGGCCGCTTCCGCATGTTCGCAGATAGTGGTGAACCGTTCTGAGGGGCCGGAGAGGCAGAGGGCTGCGCCGACGGACCCGTCCGGGAGTCTTACTGGAAGTGCCAGGCTGGCGGATCCTTGTGCTAATTCGTTGATTTCCGAGGCCTCGCCTTTGAACCGTATTTCCGCGAGTTGCTCTTCCAGTTGCCCCCGGTCTGTGATCGTGTGCTGCGTCAGCTTCATCAATGGCCCTCCCGGGGGAGGGGAGGCTGATTCGCCGAGTTCAGCGAGCATCAGTTTCCCTGCGGCGGAGGCGTGTGGATACCGGAGCATTTCGAATGCTGGTTGGAGCGGGTAGTCCGGATCTTCATCGGCGATTCTGAGGGAAGCGTTCCGGAACATGATGAGGTGCACCGCGAAACGGTTTCCGTTCCGGAACTCTTTTATCAGGGTGCGGGCTGCGGTGGGAACGGTGGGCGGGGTCGCGGCCGTAATCAGGCCTGAAATCGCGTGTCCGAGTGCGAATCCGCGGAGGTCGGAGGTGCGGGCCAGGTATTCGTCCCCGACGAGCGCATTCAGCACCCGGTAGGCGGTCGCCGGGGGCATCTGCAGAGCGTCGGTGATCTCTTTCGCGGTTGTCCCGGTGCCGAACCGTGCCACGATCTCCAGGATCCTGAGCGGGTTTGACGTTGTGCTGGGGCCGGAGTGTGTGGGTCTGTAGGTCATGGGGTGGGCTTGCCGTGAAACAGGTCTATTTCCCGAGTCTCGTCGTAGATGCCCACGGACGCCAGACGCTCAGGTAACCGGAGGCGAAGGAACAAGGCGTAAAGGACGCTGGCGAGGAGGACACCGCCGTAGACGAAGGTCTGCAGGTTGCCTGCGTGAATCGATACCGTTGCAGCCTGCCAGAGCACGGCCCCGAGGGCCAGGAAGGTTGCTGTTCCCAGTATCCAGCTCGCGTAAGTGTCCTCCCCTATCCGGCGCAGGAAGAAGGGCATGGACGCGCTTGCGAGGATATAGGCACCAAGGTATCCGTAGGCGCCCAGTGTGAAGAGGTTCACGAGGCCCTGCTCGGGACTGGCACCGGAGATGATGACCGCGATGGGAATGATGGCAACTACCGGCATTACGACCATGATTGCCATCGAGGGGGTTCGAAAGGCGGGATGGGTCCGGCCGACTATTCGCGGTGCAACGCCTTCTCTGCCCATACAGAAAAATATCCGGGCGAGGGCGTTCACGGAGGCGATCGCGCACGCAAACCACGATGCTGCGATTCCCAGGTCAAGGACTGCGGCGAACGCAGGGGAAGTCTGTGAGAAAAGGGCTGACAACGGAGTTGAGCTGGCTGTGATGTTTAACGGTGCCCCGTTGAGGGCTATGTCCTCGGCGGTCGCGGCAAGAAGAAAGAGCAGGCCGGTCACGATCGGGGTCCATGTGATGGCCCGCGGGACGCTGACAAAGGGCCTGTATGCCTCCCCGCCCAGGGTGGTCGGGCTTTCGAAGCCGACAAAGGCACTTACGGCCACGACGATTCCGATCGATAGCGAATCAAAATTTCCGTTCCAGACAAACACGCTCGCGACACTCACCTTCGGCGCGTTGAAGGCGAAGTAGACGATCATGAGGACGGCGAGGACTCCAATCGAAATGGATTCGACCGAAAACGTCACCAGGGCGGATATCTGGATGCCGCGCACCATGAGCACGCAGGCGGCGGAAGCGGCGGCAAGAATGACCAGGATCGCAAGCAGCCGGGGATCCGGTGTCGGGACTCCGAGGTTGATCAGCAGCTGAACGACATAGGTGCCAACAGCTAACAGACTGGCCATGGCAATGAGGCCGTAACCGAACATGGCCGACCAGCCGACGGTAATTGCCGTCCGTTGGCCAAGTCCCTTGGCCGTGTAGCTGTAGAGGCCGCTGACGGCAGCCATGCGCTTTGCCATCGGTCTCAGACAGAAGGAAACCAGGACCATGACCGCCATGGCCGCGCCGAATGTCAGTACAAGGTTCGGTCCGGTTGATCCAAAGACAAGAGCCGGAAAGACAAGAGCCGGAATGACGGCCATCGCACCCGCAGGCGCGACAGCGGCCACTGCCTGCGCGAAGACCGGCAAGAAGGAAAGCTTCCGGCGGCTCAGGCCCTCCACTGGAGAGCGGGGAGTGATGAAGCGATCACCGCGGGCAGACATTGGGAACCAACTTTCCCTCCGACGGGCAGGCTCACCTTGCTTATGAGGGACGCAAGTCGTCATCGACCGGAGGTGCAAAACATAGCATTCTCGGCCCCTGTAATGACAGTCGCGAACGTGTTTCCGAATGTTTCCAACATGTTAACTGCAATGGGAAAATATGGCACCAAATTTCTCATGTTAATCTCCAGGAAAGACTCGCCTAAATGAATTCCCTGGCGTAGTTTTGCTACGTGAAGGGAAAGTCCGTGACCCACATCACGCCGGCAGGACTCGGAGCAGAGCACAGCCGGTACTCGATAAATTCGAGGATGTCAGGTTTGCATACGATGCCTTCCAGAGCCCCGACCGGGGGCTTTTGAGGTGATCTTAAGCGCCGTCTCATGTGCACCAAAAATAAACATTTCTGACAAAGATAAACAGTTCTGATAATCCAAGGACCTTTCGTGTCTATTGGTCCCGCAATGGCAATACCGCCTACCGGACCGGGCACGAGATCCAGACCGGGCGTGTGTGGGTCAACGACTACCATGCCTACCCCGCGGGGGCGGCGTGTGGCGGCTACAAGTCCTCAGGCATCGGACGTGAGAACCACTCCATGATGCTGGACCACTACCAGCAGACCAAGGACACGCTCGGCTTCTTCAATGCCGGTTCCTGGAACATGTCGCCTGTCAGCCATTGGGATCCCTCGTCCTGAACAACCAAGGAGAAAACCATGACTCTCAACACTGAAATCCACACCGAGGTAGGGGTATCACACCCTCTCGACCCGCTGTCCCGCGCCGAGATTTCCCGTGCGGCTTCGATCCTGAAGGGTGGCCAGGCTGCGGCGGAGTCGTTCCGCTTTATCAGTATTGAGCTGCGCGAGCCGGAGAAGGAACTGCTGCGGAGCGGCGCTCAGACGGTGCGCGAGGCTGATGCGGTCCTGGTCAACCGTGCCGAGGGACGTTCCTACGAAGCGATTGTCGACCTTGATTCGGGCATCGTCTCGAAGTGGACGCAGCTGGCTGCGAACATCCATCCTCCGTTCATGCTGGACGAGTTCGCCGAGGGTGAAGAGAGCTGCCGGAAGAACCCCGAGGTCCAGGCCGCCCTGGCCAAGCGCGGGATCACCGACATGTCCCTGGTCTGCTTCGAACCGTGGTCCGTGGGCTACTTCGGTGAAGACAACGAGGGCCGGCGCCTGATGCGCGCCCTGGTCTTCGTCCGCGAGGAGGCCGATGACAGCCCGTACGCGCACCCGATCGAGAACTTCATCGTCATCGTGGACCTGAACTCCGGGGACGTCGTCAAGGTCGAGGACGACCAGGCGATCCCGGTCCCCAGCGCCAGCGGCAACTACCTGCCCAAGTACGTCGGGCCGGCCCGCGCCGACCTCAAGCCGATCTCCATCACCCAGCCCGAAGGCGCGTCCTTCACGGTCACCGGAAACCACGTCCAGTGGGCCGACTGGTCCTTCCGTGTCGGCTTCACCCCCCGCGAAGGCCTGGTCCTGCACCAGCTGAAGTTCCGCAACAAGGGCGTCGAACGTCCCGTGATCAACCGGGCCTCACTGTCGGAAATGGTCGTCCCCTACGGCGATACCGCCCCCGTCCAGGCGAAAAAGAACGCCTTCGACTCCGGCGAATACAACATCGGCAACATGGCCAACTCCCTGACCCTGGGCTGTGACTGCCTGGGCGAGATCAAGTACTTCGACGGCATCACCGCGGACAGCCACGGCAACCCGCTGACCATCGAGAACGCCATCTGCATGCACGAGGAAGACGACTCCATCCTCTGGAAGCACTTCGACTTCCGCGAGGGCACCACCGAAACCCGGCGCAGCCGCAAGCTCGTGATCTCCTTCATCGCCACCGTCGCGAACTACGAGTACGCCTTCTACTGGCACCTCTTCCTCGACGGCAGCATCGAGTTCCTGGTCAAGGCCACCGGCATCCTCTCCACCGCCGGCCAGAAGCCCGGCGAGAAGAGCCCCTACGGCCAGACCCTGAACAACGACGGACTCTACGCACCGATCCACCAGCACATGTTCAACGTCCGCATGGACTTCGAAATCGACGGACCGAACAACGCCGTCTACGAAGTGGACATGAAAATCCCCGAAGACAACCCCACCCACACCGCCTTCATGGCAGTGGACCGGCTCCTGGAAACCGAACAGGCCGCCATCCGGAAAACAGACTCCTCCAAGCACCGCTTCTGGAAGATCGCCAACCGCGACAGCAAGAACCTGGTCAACGAACCGGTCGCCTACCGCCTCATCCCCACCGACGGCATCCAGCTCGCCGCCGGCGACGAGTCCTACGTCAGCAAACGAGCCCAGTTCGCCCGCAACAACCTCTGGGTCACCGCCTACGACCGGACCGAACGCTTCGCAGCCGGCGAATTCCCCAACCAGGCCACCGGCGCCGACGACGGCCTGCACATCTGGACCCAAAAGGACCGGAACATCGTCGACCAGGACCTCGTCGTCTGGTACACCTTCGGCATGCACCACGTCGTCCGCCTCGAAGACTGGCCCGTCATGCCCCGCCAGAACATCGGCTTCATGCTCGAACCCCACGGCTTCTTCGACCAAAACCCGACCCTGAACCTCCCCGGCAACGAAAACCGAACCGAAACAACCGACACCGGAACATGCTGCACCGGACACGAATCATGAGCCGGCAAAGCACCGGCGCGAAGGCTCCCTCCACGCAGGGCTCCCAACCGGGCAAGCTGAAAGCCAACAGCCTGGGGCTGTGGGATGTTGTTTTCATGGCTGTGGCGACGTCCGCACCGATTACGGTCATGAGCGGAAACGTCCCCATTTCGGTCGGCTACGGTGTCGGAACCGGAACCCCGGCGACATACATCTGGGCGACGGTTATCTTGTCGGTCTTTGCGGTCGCATATGTCACGATGGCCCGCTATGTGACATCAACGGCCGCATTCTACGGATTCATTTCCCGTGGATTGGGGCGCGTGTTTGGCCTGGGGACCGGTTACATGGTCACCTTCAGCTACATCGTCTTTGAAGCCAGCATCATCGGCATTTTCTCCTACTTCGGTCAGCTGGCTTTCAAGGACCAACTCGGGCTGGATATCAATTGGGTCGTTTTCGCCGTGGGCGGCCTCGTCCTGATCGGGATGCTGACCTACTTTGAGATCAGCATGGCAGCGAAAATCCTGACGTTGCTGCTGGCCACCGAGATCGGGATTCTGGCCGTCATGGCCTTCGGCGTGCTCTTCAACGGCGGAGGCCCCGACGGGCTGATGCCTGAGACGCTGAACCCGGTAAATGTCTTCCTGCCAAACGGCCTGCAGGTCGCCGCGCCGGGACTTGCCATGTTCATCGCGTTCTGGTCCTGGACCGGATTCGAATCGACAGTCATGTATGGGGAGGAATCCAAGAACCCGAAGAAGATCATCCCTATCGCCACGATGATCGCGGTCACCGGCGTCGGTGTCTTCTACACGTTTGTCTCCTGGATGTCCGTCGCCGGGAACGGTGGCGCACAAGCCATTGCTTTGGCGCAAAGCGACAATCCCCTGGACATGTTCTTTCACCCCACGGACGTCTTTGTCGGCCACGGGTGGGTTCTGGTCATGGAATGGCTGATGATGACCGGATCCTTCGCTTGCGCCATGGCTTTCCACAACGCCGCAGCACGGTACATGTATTCGCTGGGAAGGGAAGGAGTCCTGCCCGCCGCATTGGGCAAGACCCATAAGAAGCACGGATCCCCGCACATCGCCTCGTTCGTCCAGACAGGCATCGCAATCCTGTGGATCCTTGGGTTCTTCTTCCTGAACCAGGACCCGTACACGGATCTGTTTACCATTCTGGCTGTCCTCGGGACCTTCTCGCTCCTGATTGTGCAGACCATCACCATGGCCGCCGTATTCAACTACTTCCGCCACAACCACCCGGAAGAAAAAATGTGGCGCACCAAAGTCGCTCCGATACTCGGTGGAGTGGGAATGTTGTGTGTTGTCATCATGATGATCACGAACCTGGACACGGCTGCCGGGCCTGCAGCGTCGTCTCTGCTGTTCAAACTCATCCCCTACATCACCGCCGGGCTCTTCATCGTGGGGGCAGGCCAGGCACTTTACCTGCGCAAGACCAATCCGATCAAGTATGAAAGCATCGGCCACGTCGTTCTCGCTGACGACGCTCACGGCCTGCTCCTGGATGAACAAGACGTGACGCATCTTAGCCCGGTCGAGCTCAGTGTCGCCAAGGCGCTGGAGGAGACGCACGGCAAGCTGACTCTACGCGATGAACTGGAGCTCGAACGCGAACTGGAGCGGGAGGAGGATCTGCGCTAGAGGTGCGGTCCCCGGTGCGGTCTGCAGCCGCATCGGGGACCAGACCCGTACCTAACCCGCCCCAGTAGTGAGAGCGTGATCCGCGTGTTCGATATCCCCGCAATTACCTGGTCCCTCACGGCCGTCCTGCTGCTTAGCGGAAGCTACCAGGTCCGGCAGGCTATAAGGTCGCAGCAGCGCACGGACCGGGTTAACAAAAGCCTTCATGCCCTCATGAACATCCTGATGGCTGCCATGTTGTGGAACCTCGTGCCCTCGACCATGCTGGCCCAGATCGCCGTCCTCGCCGGTGCGGCACTGTGGTTCGTCATTCAGGCGGTCGCCCGGCCGGAATTCAAAACACTCTGCGCGGGCAGCCAGGGCCGGCTGAAATGCGCCTACCACAGCCTCACCATGGCCGGCGCTGCTCTCATGGCCGCCATGATGGGTCAGATGACCACAACAGCGGGCCACGGAATTGTTCCGGCAGGCGGAATGTCAATGCCGCACGCCCACCACGCGATGACAGCCGCAACCCCAAGCACGGCTGCAGCAACAGTTGATCACTCACCCGACCTCGCGATCCTCCTGACAGCATTCTTCGGGGCTGCGGCGGTGGTTTTCCTTATCCTTCTACTGCGTTCCCGGGTAGCGACAACCACTCTCGGCCACGCGGCGGGGCCAAGGCGCTCCGTCCGCGCAGAACACGGGCTCGAAGCCCTCGGCGCCGCCGTCATGGCCCTGATGTTCGCCACCATGGCCGCATGACCCCCGACCACACAGCCGTATGCCGGAACCGCAGCGACGCCGGCATGAACACCGCGCGGGCTGGCGACGGCGAAGACCAGGGTGACTACCGTTACCCCGTAATGCCCGCCCGGCTCCCCGACTAGCAGCCCCACCCCCATCACTGGCGCAGGAAGGGTTCCACGATGCACCTCGGATGATCGGCCCAGGAAAAATGGGATTTCACATGCGCGAACGGCTGCGCAAGGGTGGGGTGGAAGTTACCGGCTACGACCGCAACTCGGAGGTCACCGATGTAGCCTCGATGGACAAACTCCTCGCAAAAGTACCGGCTCCCCGGATCATGGTCGCGCGCTTCCGGTCTTTGATGCCCTGCGGCCGGAAGGTGAACGGCGGACAGCTTCGTCCACGCTGGGGGAGACTGCGCGGGCCACTACGCCAAAATGGTGCACAACGGCATCGAGTATGGCCTCACGCAGGCCTACGCCGAGGGCTACCATCTGCTCGCTTCCAAAGACATCATCACGGAGCTGGCCGGCACCTTCCGTGCCTGGCAAAAGGGCACAGTGGTGCGGTCCTGGCTCCTCGACTTGCTGGTCAAGGCCCTGGAAGAGGACCCGGGGCTGCAAAACATCGACGACTACGTCGAGGATGCCGGCGAAGGCCGGTGGACTGTGGAAGAAGCGATTGCCAACGCCATTCCCGCCCCCGACGCATCAACTCGCTGGACCGCCACACAGGAACCGCGGGAGGAAACTACGTCTGGCCCTCATGGTTTAGATCGAGAGAATTGCCAATGTCCATGCCGCTAACGATGAGTTGGCAATCTAGAGTGGAGTCCGGCAGTATCTCGGAGGGAAGGGTGGCGATTGGCATGGGTGCCCCGTTGCGTTTCCCTCGTGCCGTTGCGGTGACGGCCGCGGTGTTTGCCCTGGCCGCCGGAGCCCATGTGCTGGCCGGCGGCGAACTGCCCGGGCCGGCCATTGCTCTGGGTCTGCTGGTGCTGGTGCTGGCGCCGGTGATGGTCCTGACCAGGATCAGGATCACGGCGCCGGTGATGGCCGGGCTGCTCGGGGCCGGCCAACTGGCCCTGCATGAGGCCTTCGATGCCCTGTCGGTATCCGCGGGATTCACTGCCGGGTCCGGCGGGCATCTGCATGGAACCGGGCCGGCGCTCCCGCCGGCGGCGGCCCTGATGCCGGAGCACGCCGCTGCGCCCGGGGCCCTGATGCTGGTCCTGCACGCCGCGGCGACCCTGGCCACCGCGCTGCTCCTGGCCCGGGGCGAGGCGGCCCTGTGGGCGCTGGCAGCCTGGCTGCGGCCCCTGATCCGGCTGCTGACGGCCGTGCTCATTCCTGACTGGCCGCACCTTCCGGCACCGCACCCCGCCGTCGTTCCTTCCCGGTGGAGAAGCCTCCGGCTGCCGGCCCTGCGCGGCCCGCCGTGCGCCCGCCCCGCTCCCTGAGCGGCACAGCCACACCCACGCGCCCGCGCGCCCGGCCGGACCCTGCCTGTAACCAGGACGATCCCTTGCCGGTGCCGGCCGTGTGGTCCCCTCTCCCGCGCCGCCGTCTCCGCGGCCCCTTGGCGCACCCCCTTTTTTGGAAGGCATGTTCATGAAAACCTCAATCCGTCGTACCCTCACGACCGTCACCGCCGCGACCGCGACGGCGGGGCTGATCGCCCTGGGCGCCACCGCCGCCTCCGCCCACGTCAAGGTCGACCCCGACGACACCGGCGCGAACGGCTACTCGCACCTGACCTTCAACGTCCCGAACGAATCCCCGACCGCGAAGACCAGCAAACTCGAGGTCACGCTGCCCACCGGGACCCCGTTCACCTCCGTCTCGGTCAAGCCCGTCGAGGGCTGGAGCGCGCAGGTCATCACCAGCGACCTGCCCACGCCGGTCACCGTGTCCGGGACCACCGTCACCAAGGCGCCGAGCTCCGTGGTCTGGACCGCGGACGAGGCACACCAGATCGGGCAGAACCAGTACCAGTCGTTCTCCCTGTCCGTGGGCAAGCTCCCCGCCGCCGGGACCGACGTGACCTTGCCGGCGGCGCAGACCTACACCGACGGGACCGTCGTTAACTGGGACGAACAAGCCGCTGAGGGCCAGCCCGATCCCAAGCACCCGGCCCCGTCCTTCACCACCACCGCCGAAGACGGAACCGACGCCACCGCCTCCGCGTCCCCGGTGGCCGCTGCCCTCGCGAGCCAGACCTCCGAGGTTTCCGGCAACGGGGCATCCGTGTGGGGCACCGTCCTGGGCGGCGCCGGATTCATCCTCGGTGCAGCGGCGCTGGGCCTGGTCCTGGCCGGCCGACGCACCCGCACCGCCAAGTAAGTAACAATGCCTCCGGGGCCGTGGCGGGACGCACCTCATCCCGCCACGGCGCCGCGGCCCTAGGACTACGACGCCCCGAGGCGCCGGCCGCCGAAAGGACCCACCCTTGAAAACCCCACCCCGTCACCGTTCCGGATACCGGCCCGGCCGTTTCCTGCTGACCGTGGCCACGGCCGCGTTCCTGATGGTTCCCGCCGCGGCGGCGCAGGCCCACGATGCCCTCGAGACAACCGACCCGGCCAACGGATCCGTTGTCGGCACCGTTCCGGCCACGATCGGCCTGACCTTCAACCACACCCCGATCGCCATCGGTTCCGTGGTCCGCGTCCAGGATGCCACCGGCACCGACCAGGCCGACGGGCCCGTAGCCATCCTCGACAACCACGTCAGCCAGGCGGTCAAAACAGGCGCCCCGGAAGGCAAATACACGGTCCTCTGGCGGGTGGTGTCCTCCGACGGGCACCCCATCGACGGAACCTTCACCTTCACCGCCGGCGCCGCCAACACGGCCGCCGCCGCAACGCCGTCCGCGTCCCCCTCCCCGGCCCCGGCAGACACCAGCGGAGCCGTCCCGGCGGGACTGATCACAGCCGGAACCGTCGCCCTCGTCCTGGTGATCGCCTTCGCCGCACTGTCCACCATCATCAAACGCCGGCTCCGCGGCCCGGAATCCCGCCGCTGACCCGGGCTGACCCGGATCGAGCCTGAGTCAATAAACAAGACGACTCAGCCGATGCCCAAAATGCCAGCTCAAACTGTCCACTGAACCTTGGGCAGACCGAACGCGAAACAGCGGTCCGGCGGGCTTTTAGGATCCCGTACCCGCTTTGTAGAACTACAGCCCGTTTCCCACAGTCCGAGTTCCGGGGCCGCCCCACCCCGCGGGTCGCCACAGCGATGGCCGAGGCCACGATAACGCCAATGACCTGACCTGGGTCAGTCCTGCCGTATGTCATACCCAAGGAATCGTCGACTGACGGAGCGCTTGGTCCCGCCGGCGCTCTCTGTTCCTTCTTCCGGCCCGAGTGCTGTGGGACAGGTGCTGGAAGACTCAATGCCTCTGGACGATTTCCACCTTGTCTCTCGCGCTGCTGATGGTCCAGACGCCCGAATCCTGGCCTGCGGGACCGGCGAGCAGTTTCCTAGCGATGGGCCGTTTCGTCCCGGGTGCGCTGCCATTTCCTCGACGGGGCACAGATTGTCCCGGTGCCGCCGGTTTCTTACATCGTCACCGGAGTCCGTGACTGTGCGCCAGGGCGATGGCCTCGGTGCGTGAACCGACGTCGAGCTTCCTGAACAGGTTCCGCACGTGGAACTTGACCGTGTTCTCGCTGATGCCCAGCGTGGAGGCGATGGTCCGGTTGCGGTGCCCGGCAACTAGGTGCTGGAGCACCTCGAGCTCCCGGGCAGCAAGATCCCAGCCGTCGACATCCCCCGGCGGGCGTGACATTTGCAGGTCCAGGGGGAGGGTGACAAAAACGTCCGCACCCCAGCCTGGCATGACGTCGATCCGCAGCTGCCCGGTGAGCGCCTGGACCCGGCGGTCCAGGCGGGCGATGCTGGGCGCGTCGGCTTTGAGTGCACCCCGGCCGTCGTCGCGGACGTTGATCAGCAGGTTTTCGCCGTCGCAGTCCCATTGCGTCCGTACTCTGCTGACGTCGGGTTGTTCCGTCATGGCCAGCACAAGTCCGCGGACGATGGCCCGTGCCGCATGGGCAACTTCGCCGGGCAGGGCCCTTCCATTCAGCGGCGGTTCGATAAATTCGATCTCGATGCCGCTGTAGCGTGTGAGCGGCCGCAGGTCCTCCCGCAGGCGTTCGAAGGCCTTGGCAACGGGCTCTTTCACCAGGTCTGTCGTGCGGTCACTGTGGGTCCGGAGCCCGATCAAAGCCTTGGCGGTGAGGTCGATAACGGTTGTGCGGGCCGCCGCATCGTCCAGAGAGGATGAACGAAGGGCTGCCAGAAGGGTCTCCAGGGTGGTGGAGTGCACATCGGTCAGTTCTGCTGTCACGCGAAGGCGTTCAGCGGATGCCGCCCGCGATTCGAGCAGGTACGACGGCGGCGCATCAGCCACCTTCTCCCGGATCCGCCGCGCAGTGAGGCGCCACAGATACGTCACCAGGTCCAGCCCGGCATTGCGCCCCGGATCAGCAGGGGGATCGGTGAGGACCAGGAGGGCGTTGCTCGAGGCGTGTTTCAGGGCGAGCACGGGGCGGGTCTTGCCGGCGAGCTCGGTTTCCCCGAACCAGGGTCCCTCATCATTAAGGGTGGCGCGGAGCGTGTCCAGCTCGGTGATGGAGACCCGGGAAATAATGTCTTCATCGCCCGCCTTCTTCTGCGGGCGGCCTGTGCAGTCTTCCGTGAAGATCACCAGCGCGCTGCTTCCCATGTAGGGCAGCGTGGCATCACGCAGGCGCTCCGCTATCTGGGCCAGGGGGGCATCGGCCAATGCTGCCACACTCTGCAAAAGCGGCCACGGCAGGTCGGGTAGGGGCATGGTGAATTCCTTCAGGGATGGGTCCGGGTTGCACTCATCCGGACAGCATACCCGGGAAAACGTCATTCCAACCCAAAAGGGTAGTAAGAACCGTCAGAAAACAGTGTTACCCCTGCCCATTTGGTTCGCAATCATTGATATCAACCAGAAAGTATCCGTCCGGCCCCTTCAGGCCGACCAGATCCAAAAGGACAAACCGTGAACCCGACAACAAATGTGATACTGCCCGGCACTGCAAATTCAGCAACCCTCAACTGGACGCCCGAGGATGAGCGCGCTGTGGACACCGCCCGTGTTTTGGCTGCGGACGCTGTGGAGAAGGTCGGCAACGGCCACCCGGGCACGGCCATGAGCCTTGCCCCGGCCGCCTACCTTCTTTTTCAGAAGCTGATGCGCCATGACCCCCGCGACCCGGACTGGCTGGGACGTGACCGTTTCATCCTGTCACCCGGCCACTCCTCGCTGACGCTATACATCCAGCTGTTCCTCTCCGGCTACGGCCTGGAACTGGACGACCTCAAGGCGCTCCGGACCTGGGATTCCCTCACTCCGGGCCACCCCGAGTACAAGCACACCGCCGGCGTCGAGATCACCACCGGTCCGCTGGGCCAGGGCCTGGCATCGTCGGTGGGCTTCGCGTACTCGCAGCGGCGGATGCGCGGCCTGTTCGACGCCGACGCTGCCGAGGGCACGTCCCCGTTTGACCACACCATCTGGGTCATCGCTTCCGACGGCGACATCCAGGAAGGCGTGACCTCCGAGGCTTCCTCGCTGGCCGGGCACCAGGAACTGGGCAACCTCGTAGTGGTCTACGACGAGAACCACATCTCCATCGAGGACGACACAGATATCTCCTTCACCGAGGATGTCCTCAAGCGCTATGACGCCTACGGCTGGCACACCCAGCGCGTGGACTGGACCGAGACGGGTGAATATGTTGAAGACGTCCAGGAGCTGTATTCTGCCCTGCTCGCGGCGAAGGCTGAGACCTCCAAGCCGTCCATCATCTCGCTGCGCACCATCATCGGGTACCCGGCTCCGAAGAAGCAGAACACCGGCAAGATCCACGGTTCCGCCCTGGGCTCGGACGAAGTGGCAGGCCTGAAGACCGTGCTGGGCTTCGATCCGGCCAAGTCCTTCGAGGTGGACCAGGACGTCTTGGCCCACGCCCGTGCCGTCGTCGACCGGGGTGCTGCCGCCCGCAGTGAATGGGAGTCCTCATTCGAGGCGTGGCAGTCGGCCAATCCTGAGGGCGCTGCCTTGTTGGAGCGGATCGAAGCGAAGAAGCTTCCCGCCGGACTCGATGCAGTCCTGCCGGTCTTCGAAGCCAACAAGGATGTCTCCACCCGCGCCGCGTCGGGGAAGGTGCTGAACGCGCTGGGCCCTGTCATGCCGGAGCTGTGGGGCGGTTCGGCTGACCTCGCCGAGTCCAACAACACCACCATCGAGGGATCGGCCTCGTTTATCCCGGTCTCCCGCTCCACCGACGCGTGGAAGGGTAACCCGTACGGCCGTGTCCTGCACTTCGGTATCCGTGAACACGCCGCCGCGTCGATCGTGAACGGTATCTCGCTGCACGGCCGGACCCGGGCGTTCTCCGGCACGTTCCTGATCTTCAGTGACTACCAGCGCCCGGCCATCCGCCTCTCGGCTCTGATGGGTGTCCCGTCCATCTACGTGTGGTCCCACGATTCCATCGGCCTGGGCGAGGACGGCCCCACCCACCAGCCGGTGGAGCAGCTCTCCACACTGCGCGCCATTGTGGGCCTGGACGTGGTCCGCCCCGGCGACGCGAACGAGGTGGGCATAGCGTGGAAGACCATGCTGGAGAACCACGAAAACCCGGCCGGTATCGTCCTGACGCGTCAGAACGTGCCCACATTCGCCCGCGGTAACGGCGCAGCACAGGGTGACACGTTCGCTTCCCCGGCGGGTGTGGCCAAGGGCGGCTACGTCCTGGCCGAAGCAGCAAAGGACGGTGCAACCGTTCCGGCCGACGTGCTGCTGATCGCTACCGGCTCGGAAGTGCAGCTGGCCGTCCAGGCCCGCGAAGCCCTTCAGGCAGAAGGCATCGCCGCCCGCGTTGTCTCGATGCCGTGTGTTGAGTGGTTCAACAAGCAGGACGCGGCCTACCGCGAGTCCGTGCTTCCCGCCGCCGTCAAGGCCCGCGTCTCGGTCGAGGCCGGACTGGCCCTGGGTTGGAGGGAATTCGTTGGCGATGCCGGCCGTTCCATCTCGCTTGAGCACTACGGCGCTTCGGCAGATTATAAGCGCCTGTTCCAGGAGTTCGGCATCACTGCGGAGGCCGTGGCCGCCGCGGCCAAGGACTCCCTGGCCGCTGCCCGCATCTGACCTTTACCTGCACTGCGGCCAGCGCAGCGGGACGGCCCCATGGGGGGCGTCCCGCTGCGCGGCCGCGAACTGTCATCAGTCCACAATTTTTGAAGGAAGAAGCTATGACCAACGCAACCCCCACCGCCCAGCTGTCCGACGCCGGTGTGTCCATCTGGCTCGACGACCTCTCTCGTGAGCGTCTCGCCAGCGGCAGCCTGCAGAAGCTCATCGACGAAAAGAACGTGGTGGGCGTGACCACAAACCCGTCCATCTTCCAGGCCGCGATCACCTCCGGATCGGACTACGACGCAAAGATCGCCGAACTTGCCGTGCAGGGCGCCGGCGTCGAGGAGACCATCTTCGAGATCACCACCACCGACGTCGCTGACGCCTGCGACCTGTTCGCCCCGATCGCCGCCGCCACAAATGGCGTGGACGGACGTGTCTCCATCGAGGTGGACCCCCGCCTGGCCTGGGACACCGAAGGAACCATCGCCGAAGCAAAGCGCCTCTACAAGAAGGTGGACAAGGACAACGTCCTCATCAAGATCCCCGCCACCCTTGAGGGCCTTGAAGCCATCACCGCGGTCCTGGCCGAAGGCATCAGCGTCAACGTGACCCTGATCTTCTCCCTGGACCGCTACCGCGCCGTCATCAACGCCTTCCAGGCTGGCCTGAAACTGGCCAAGGAAAACGGCCACGACCTCTCCACGATCCACTCGGTGGCCTCCTTCTTCGTCTCCCGCGTGGACAGCGAGATCGACAAACGGCTCGACGCCCTCGGCACCGACGAAGCCAAGGCACTCAAGGGCAAGGCCGGCGTAGCCAATGCCCGCCTGGCCTACCAGATGTACGAGCAGCTCTTCTCGACCGAACGGTGGGAAGTTCTGGCCGCAGCCGGCGCACGCCCGCAGCGTCCACTGTGGGCGTCCACCGGTGTGAAGGACCCTGCCTACCCCGACACCCTGTACGTCACCGGACTGGTTGCTGCCGACGTCGTCAACACCATGCCGGAGAAGACGCTGGACGCGACGTTCGACCACGGCGTGGTCACCGGTGACACCATCACCGGCACCTACGCCGAGTCCAAGGCCGTGCTGTACGCACTGGACGCCCTGGGCATCTCCTACAACGAGGTGGTTGGCCTCCTCGAATCCGAGGGCCTGGACAAGTTTGTGGCCAGCTGGAAGGAACTGTTGGCCGACGTCGAAGGCGCCCTCGCCACCGCACGGAAGGCATCGTGACCCGAGCTCTGACCGCTACCGAAAGGCAGACAACATGTCCGCATCACCTCTGAACTGCTGCATCCACCCCAGCATCCTCTCGGCCGACTTTGTCAATCTCGAGGTCGAGCTTGCCCGCATCAGCAACGCCGATGCCGTGCACGTGGACGTCATGGATAATCACTTTGTGCCGAACCTGACCATCGGCCTGCCCGTCGTGGAACGGCTGCAACGGGTCAGCCCCGTCCCCTTGGACGCCCACCTGATGATCGCCAACGTGGACCGCTGGGCGCCGCAGTACGCCGACGCCGGCCTGAGCTCTGTGACGTTCCACGTGGAGGCATCCGATGCCCCCATCAAACTCGCCCGTGAACTTCGCGCACGCGGGGCCAAGGCGGGCATGGCACTGCGGCCGGCCACCCCGGTGGAGCCATACCTGGACATGCTCCCCGAACTGGACATGCTCTTGATCATGACGGTGGAGCCGGGCTTTGGCGGCCAGGCCTTCCTGGACGTTATGCTGCCGAAAATCCGCCGTGCCCGCGCTGCGGTGGACGGTTCAGGGGTGAACGTGGCCATCCAGGTCGACGGCGGCATCACGGAGGAAACCATCACCCGCGCCGCGGAGGCCGGTGCCAACGTCTTTGTGGCCGGGTCCGCCGTATACGGCAAGCCGTCGCCGGCAGACGCCATCGAGTCACTGCGCGCGAACGGGCAGCTCGCCTTTGGCGCGCGGGCTCTCCATTTCAACAAGACCGCACCCCAACCAGCCTGAAGGACCACTCATGCGCGTTCACATCGCAACCGACCACGCCGGCATGGAGCTCAGCTCCCACCTCATCACCGCACTGTCTGCCAGCGGCTACGAGATGGTGGACCACGGACCGGCCGCCTACGATCCCGAGGACGACTACCCGGCCTTCTGCATCAAGGCCGCCTCCGCCGTCGTGGCCGACCAGGCCGCCGGCGTGGACGCCCTTGGGATAGTGCTGGGTGGGTCCGGCAACGGCGAGCAGATCGCCGCGAATAAGGTCAAAGGCGTGCGTGCGGCCCTGGCATGGAACCTCGACACCGCCAAACTGGCCCGCGAACACAACAACGCCAACCTCGTGGCAGTGGGTGGCCGCCAGCACACCGTTCAGGAAGCCACCGAACTGATCGAAGCCTTCCTGGCCGAACCGTTTAGCAACGCCGAGCGCCACGAGCGCCGCATCGGCAAGATCGCCACCTATGAAACCACCGGCAAGGTTGCCGAGTAGCTTCACTAGGGCCCCGCGCAATCCTTTCGAAGGACTGCGCGGGGCCTTGGGACTGTCTGGCACGTGCTTGTGGCAGGCGTGGCCAAAAACAAAATTCACTTTAGGAGTCAGCATGCCCATTGCAACCCCCGAGATCTACTCGGAGATGATCGACCGCGCCAAGGCCGGCGGCTTCGCATTCCCCGCTGTCAACGTCACCTCCTCGCAGACCCTCAACGCGGCGCTGCGCGGCTTCGCCGAGGCCGAGTCCGACGGGATCGTCCAGGTCTCCACCGGCGGTGCAGCCTACTGGTCCGGCGCCTCCACCAAGGACATGGTTGCCGGCTCCCTGGGCTTCGCCGCGTTCGCCCGCGAAGTCGCGAAGAACTACGGCGTGAACATCGCCCTGCACACGGACCACTGCCCCAAGGACAAGCTCGAGGGCTTCGTCCTGCCGCTGCTCGCCGCCTCCGAGGCAGAGGTCAAGGCCGGCCGGAACCCGCTGTTCAACTCGCACATGTGGGACGGATCCGCCGAGACCCTGCAGGACAACCTGCGGATCGCCCGTGAACTGCTTGAGCGCACCGCCGCCGCCAGGATGATCCTCGAGGTCGAGATCGGCACCGTCGGCGGCGAGGAGGACGGCGTCGAGCACGCCATCAACGACAAGCTGTACACCACCGTCGAGGACGCCCTGGCCACCATCGAGGCCCTCGGCGCCGGCGAGAACGGCCGCTACATCACCGCGCTGACCTTCGGCAACGTGCACGGCGTCTACAAGCCCGGCGGCGTCAAGCTCCGCCCGGAGATCCTCAAGGACATCCAGGCACAGGTCGGCGCCAAGATCGGCAAGGCCAACCCCTTCGACCTCGTCTTCCACGGCGGCTCCGGCTCCTCCGAGCAGGAAATCGCCGACGCCGTCTCATACGGCGTGATCAAGATGAACATCGACACCGACACCCAGTACGCCTACACGCGTCCCGTGGCGGACCACATGCTCCGGAACTACGACGGCGTGCTGAAGATCGACGGGGAGCTCGGGAACAAGAAGCTCTACGATCCCCGCGTCTGGGGCGCCTCCGCCGAGGCCGGCCTGTCCGCACGCGTCGTCGAGGCAACCCAGCAGCTCGGCTCCGCCGGAACGACGTTCTAAATATGTCCGACGAGTTCCGCAAGGACCTGATGGCGGGACCGTCCCGAAGAGTTCGGTCCGTGGCAGGCGGCCTGGCCGCAGCACCCCGGCACGTGCGACACGACGTGGACCGAATCCATGGAAAGCTTCCAGCCAAGAGGGGTGGGCGCCAAGATCCCTCACTGCAGTACGATCCGAAACCCAGCAACTGCGACCGGGCATGGAACCGCCCTATGCTCACGCTGTAACTGCCCGAACTCAAGCCGACGGTCTTATCTACCGCCCTTCCGGGGCAGACAGTCTGCAAAAAGGAGTATTCAATGAGCGAGAAATTGCGTTGGGGCGTCCTGGGCACCGCCCGGATCGTCCGCAAGACAATTCCGGCGTTGCAGGAAACGAAAAATGGTGAGGTCGTAGGTATTGCGTCCCGCACCGAGGAAAGGGCCAGGGAGTACGCCGACAAGCACGGCGTCCCACAGGCGTTTGGTTCCTATGGGGCGCTGCTCGCTTCCCCGGACATCGACGCTGTCTACATTGCGCTGCCGAACGCCCTGCACCTTGAGTGGATTCTTAAATCCTTGGACGCAGGCAAGCACGTCCTCTGTGAAAAACCATTGGCGATGAGCGCCGCCGAGTGCGAGGAGATTACGCGCAAGGCCGAGGAGACCGGGCTCAAAGTCTTAGAAGGCTTTATGTACCGTTTCCACCCGCGTTTCGAGAAGCTGCAAGAGCTGCTCGCGGCCCATGCGGTGGGCAAATTGACATTTGTCCACGTCGGTCACTCCTTCGACGCGGGCGGGGACGACAACATCCGCTGGTATGCCGGGCTCGGCGGCGGCGCACTTTTCGATACGGGGTGCTACTGCGTCAACGTGAGCCGGATGGTCACGGCGCAGGAGCCGGCTCGAGTCGCCGGCTTTGGCAACTACCGCGACGCCAACGACGGAGGTCGAATCGACACCAGCATTGCGGGCATGCTCCGCTTTCCCGGCGGCGCAACCGCGCTTTTTGATACCGGAGTGAACCTCGAGCGCCGCAACTTCTTGGAACTCACGGGCACCGAGGGCCGGCTCTACCTCGACAATCCTTTTGGGCTCCTGGAGGAGGATTCGGTCCTGGAGGAGCATCACTTCGGGCAGGACACGATCTATCACGAGGTCAAGGGCGAAAACCACTTCGTACGGATGGGCGAACACTTCGCCGACAGCGTCCTAAACGGAACGCCGCTCCGCTACAATCTCACGGACGCGGCAAACAACGCGCGGGTGTTGGAAGCTCTCGACAGGGAAGCGCGGAAACAAGACGGGGCGTCTGAACCGGGACCACATTCTGGCGCTGGCCCGCCACTCGGCGTTGGGCTTGAGACGGGTTCGTTCGGCGAGCGGCACGGGGCGAATGTAGGACCATCTGCTCCTGCGCCTGAGGTTGGCACATAACGCTGTCAACCTCTGGCTGCCGGACAACGGTGGTTGTGGCCATGGGTGCTTCTTGTCCAGCGCTCTAGTGAGGCACTAAGCTCCTGGACCGACGCTGGCAGGATCTCTGCGGTCCGCGAGCCGATTCCCTCGGCGCCCAGGCCGCCGTGCGACCAGCTCAGCCGAACAGGACTGCGGCTTCGTCGTAACGCTTCTGCGGAACGGACTTCAGCTGGCCCAGGGCCTCCTTGAAGCCTACCTGCTCGATCTCCGTGCCCTTCAGGGCAACCATGGTGCCCCAGAAGCCTTCCACCACAGAGTCGACGGCGGCCATGCCCAGGCGAGTGGCCAAGACACGATCGAAGGCTGACGGCACGCCTCCGCGCTGGATATGGCCCAGAATGGTGGCACGCGTTTCAATGCCGGTCCGGGCTTCCAGTTCCGGGGCCAGCTGGTCCGCGATCCCGCCGAGCCGGGGTCGCCCAAAGGTATCCAGCCCGCGCTCGGAGTGCGGGGATTCCATATGGTCCGGGACAAACCCTTCGGCCACCACTACCAGTGGTGCGCGACCTCGAGTGTGGGCTTCCTTCACCCACTGGGCAATCTGCTCGATGCTGACCTTCTGCTCCGGAATGAGGATGGCGTGGGCGCCGGCTGCCATGCCGGCGTGCAGCGCGATCCAGCCCACGTGCCGTCCCATCACCTCCACGATCATGCACCGATGGTGCGATTCTCCGGTAGTCCGCAGCCGGTCGAGGGCCTCGGTGGCGATCTGCACGGCGGTGTCGAAACCGAAGGTGTAGTCCGTGGCGTCAAGGTCATTGTCTACGGTCTTCGGGACGCCCACGATCTTGAGCCCGGCGTCGGTCAGGCGCTTGGCCGCAGCCAGGGTTCCCTCACCACCGATGGCGATGATCGCGTCGATGCCCAATCGCTTCATGTGCGCCTTGATGACCTCGGGGCCGCCGCCGTTCTCAAACGGGTTGGTGCGGGAGGTACCAAGGATGGTTCCGCCCTGCTTCGCGATGCCCCGGACCAAAGTGCGGGGAATATCGATGATGTCGCCCTCAACCACACCGCGCCAGCCGTCCAGGAAGCCCACGAATTCGTGACCATGGATGGCAATGCCTTTCAAGACGGCGCCGCGGATAACGGCGTTTAGACCGGGGCAGTCGCCACCGCTGGTGAGGATTCCAATTTTCATGTTTCGGCTCAAATCATAGGAGAGGGTTTACAGGCAGGACACCACGCAGCGATCACGCACCAAAACCTGCCAGGCCCGGAGTGTACCCCCGGGCCTGGACCGGCAGAGCTCTGGCGGTCAGGGCGTGAAGATCACAAAGAACTTTCTGATCCGTTCCTGGATCTCCCAGGTCCCTCGCCACCCGATGGGAAAGAAGCCGGCGGTTCCGGCCTCCAGCATGACCGGTTCACCGCCGTCCTCAGTGACCACCATGCGCCCTTCAAGGACGTGAATCACCTCACCGCGCTCCAGAAACTCCCACCGCGAGAGGCCGGGTTCGGCCTCCCAGACTCCAGAGAGGATGCGGGAGTCGTCGCTGGTGAAGGGAATGGAAATTCTCGTTGGAATCTCGTCGCCTAGCACCTCGGCCAGGGGAGGGCCGAGCAGGGATTCGTCTAGCTCCCCTGCGAAGAGCTCTGCGGGCTGGAAGGTTTTGCTCATTGGATTTACCTTTCTGCTGCTGCCCGCCGGTAACGTCTCCGGCGGGCAGGTGGTGATGGCCGCGGCTCGGTTAAGCAGCGGTGGAATTTATCCCAGGGCGGCAAGCACCGACATGGCCTCCTCAACGACATCCGTGGCGGGGAAGGACGGCCGCTTCACACCGGCCATCTCCTCCATGACGCGGACCACCTGGCAGCTGTAGCCGAACTCGTTGTCGTACCAGACGTAGAGGACCAGGTTCTTGTCATTGGAGATGGTCGCGAGGCCGTCGACGATGCCGGCACGGCGGGAACCGACGAAGTCGGTGGAGACCACCTCGGGGGAATCCATGTAGTCGATCTGCCTGCGCAGCTCCGAGTGCAGTGACATTTGGCGGAGGAAGTTGTTGACCTCGTCCTTTGTGGTGCCGTTTTCCAGGCTCAGGTTCAGGATGGCCAGCGAAACATCCGGGGTGGGAACGCGGATGGAGCTGCCGGTGAGCTTGCCCAGCAGTTCGGGCAGCGCCTTCGCGACGGCCTTGGCGGCACCGGTTTCGGTGATGACCATGTTCAGCGCGGCGGAGCGGCCGCGCCGGTCACCCTTGTGGAAGTTGTCAATCAGGTTCTGGTCATTGGTGAAGGAATGGACGGTCTCCACATGGCCGTGAACCACTCCGAACCTGTCATTGATGGCCTTCAGGACCGGGGTGATGGCGTTGGTGGTGCAGGAGGCCGCGCTGACGATCTTGTCGGCGTCGGTGATCGAGCCGTGGTTGATGCCGTGCACGATGTTCTTCAGCTCACCCATGCCCGGAGCCGTCAGCAGGACCCGGGAGGCGCCCTTGCTGCGCAGGTGCCGGGAAAGTCCTTCGGCGTCACGCCAGCGGCCGGTGTTGTCCACCACGAGCGCGTCGTGGATGCCGTACGCGGGGTAGTCCACCGTGGCGGGGTTGTCCGAGTAGATGACCTGGATCTGGACGCCGTTGGCCGTGATGGTGTTGGCATCCTCGTTGATCCGGATGGTGCCTTCGAAGGAACCGTGCACCGAATCGCGGCGCAGCAGGCTGGCACGCTTGGCGAGGTCGTTGTCCGAGCCGCGCCGCACCACGATGGCGCGCAGCCGCAGGCCGTGGCCGCCGCCGGTCTTTTCGATCAGGAGACGGGCCAGGAGCCGGCCGATGCGGCCGAAGCCGTAGAGGACGACGTCGGTGCTGGTGCGGTTGTCGCCGCCGCGTTTGCCCACGAGCTCGGCGAGTTCCGCGCGGAGGAATTCCTCCAGGGTGGCACCGCTGCCCTTTTCCTTAAATTTTTGGTTCAGCCGGGCGATGTCGATCGAAGCCGGGCCGGGCTCCAGCTGCGCCAAGGTGCTCAGCAGCGGGGCAGTCTCCTCCAGGAGCAATTCGTCCTTGCCGATCCGGCGCGCAAAGCGGTGTGCCTTGAGGATGTTCATGGTGGAGTTGTTGATCAGGCTCCGGCCGTGGATGCTGGTCACCACGTTGTTCTCGCGGTACAGCCGGCCGATCACCGGAATCATGGCCTCGGCGAGGGCCTCCCGGCCCATCCACGCATCAAGACAAGAATCTGAGGTTTGTAGCATCGGGCTGCCTTTCCAAAAAAGGGTCGGGTCTGATACGGACCGGATGTCCAAAAATGCCCTCATACCCTTCGTCTTGGTCGAAGAGCCGGCCAAGACGGACACCCGTGCGCCGCCGGTCTTTCCGAAGGAGAGGGGTTAGTTGATGGCGTTGCGGAGTTGCTTGGCGGCCAGGGCGGGGTCGGCTGCGCTGTAGATGCCGCCGCCGACGACGGCGACGTCGGCGCCGGCCTTCTGGACAGCTTCGATGGTGGCGAGCTTCACGCCGCCGGCGACGGAGAACGGGACGCGTGCTTCTGCTCCGGCGCTCAGGAGTCCGGTCAGGTCGAAGCCGGGCTTGGCCTGTTCGTCCAGGCCGGCGTGCATCTCGACGAACTTCGCACCCAGGGCGCGGGCTTCCTTGGCGCGGGTGACCTTGTCTGCGACACCGATGAGGTCCACGACGATGCCCTTGTTGTGGGCCTTGGCTGCCTTGACGGCGCCGGCGATGGTGGAGTCGTCCGCGGTGCCGAGCACGGTGACCAGGTCGGCGCCGGCCTTGAAGGCGATGTCGGCTTCGAGTTCGCCGGCGTCCATGGTCTTCATGTCGGCGAAGACGATCTTGTCCGGGTGGGCGTTCTTGACGGCGGTGACGGCGGAGAGCCCTTCGGCCTTGATCAGCGGGGTGCCGAGTTCGATGATGTCGACGTATTCGGCGACCTGGCCGGCCAGTTCGAGGGCGGCTTCGGTGGTCAGAACGTCCATAGCAACTTGGAGCTTCATGATGTTTCTACTTTCTGTAAGGAACTGCGGTTCTCTGCAGGTAACTGCGGTGGGTGTGGAAAAAGAGGGGCCCCGGTTATTCGAGGTTGGCGTGCCGGAGCCAGAGCTCTTCGGCGGGCACATCGGTGTTGTCCCACAGGGACTGGAAGAGGGCCTCGGTGGCGAGGAAAAGCACCTGTTCGAACAGGGACCCGGAGTACTGGCGCGAGACGCTGGAGCCGTGGTCGGTCTCTGCGCGGCGGGAATCGTCACCAGGGCGTCGGCGAGCCCGGCGAGCGGGGAATCCGGGTTGGTGGTGAACGCGGCGATCCGCGCCCCGGCCTTCGCGGCCGTTTCCGCTGACTTGACCACCCCCGAGGTCGTCCCCGATCCGGAGGCCACCAGGAGCAGGTCCCCGGAAGCGATTGCGGGAGTGGTGGTGTCACCGGCGATGTGGACATTCAGGCCCAGGTGCATCAGCCTCATCGCCGCCATCCGCAACACCAGCCCGCGCCGGCAACAAACACCCGGCCCGGCTGGCTAAGGTGACGGGCCAGGCCGGCCACCTGCTGCCGGTCGATGCCTGCGGCGGTATCCGCGATCTCCCCCAGGACAAGGGAGACGCTGCCGGCGAAGGCTTCCCCGGATACGTCCGGGGCGGGTCCGGTCATCACGGTCAAATTCACTTCTCCTCCTCCAGAGGTGGGCCTGACATCCATCGTCCTGTCATTTACGGGGAGGGGAAACGCTAATTCGGGATGGTTTAAACTGCCCGTTTGGGTAGGTCGCTGCGTGGATCGTCCGGTACGCCGGCTGGATGAATGAGCCCACAGCATCCGTTCCCCTGCAAAGGTGACCGGGCCCGGCGCTCCTTCGTTGCATTGCCCGTAGCGGGGATGCGCCGCTCTCCCGGGCCACGCATTGCGGGCAGTACCCGGCAGGTTCTGGTGCTCACATATTCGGCAAGCAATGCACTGCTCGTCATCAGCTACGCGGATGGGCTCGGAAGTCTGGCAGAGGAGATTCATCGATATGATGCGCTGCCTTTGGCAGTTCGCACCCGCCGCATCCAGGAGAAGGTCAGCGGCGCCCCACCGTCCTGGAATTCCGCGCGGCCTCGGCGGAACGGCTGGGGGTCATGTGGACTTGTGGACCCGCACTCGGACCCCTCCGCGGACAAGATCGCCGCCGGGGAACCACACTATGACGGGCCGCCTGGGGTCATCGGCCGAAGAAACGGGTCCAGAGATTGAGGTCCACAGTCTTCGCTCATCCGTGCGAATGGCATGCGGTCCCGTGCACCCGGGCCCTCCAGCGGGTGGCCGCCCTTGACGCAGATCAGCTTGGGCGGACTCCCTGGCGCGTCCTTGGCCGGACGGAGCCGCGTGTCCGCCTCCGACGCGGCGTCAGCAAACACGAGAACCGTCCTCTTGCATAGGCCATAAAAAAGGTTCTACATCTTCATCTTGAACCATTGACTTGAACACTTGTTCATGGCAAAGTTTCTTGGGACGAACGTACGTGACTGTCATCACACCGGCAGGGCTCAGAGCAGAGCTCGGCTGGGCCTCTGGAATTTAGAGGATGCCGGTTTGCAGACGATTCCCCCGGAGTCCGAACCAGTGTTCTGACTTGATCCTCAGCGCAGTCTTTTATGCACCAAAAGATGAACAGTTCTGACAAATCTTTCACACCACTATTCACGGGAGAGACCATGGAAACCACCCTCGTAGGAACACTGAGCACGGCCGGATCCATCCACTAGGTAGAAAACGGCTATATCGGGCTGCCGTCGATGAACGAGCCGGGGACGGTCGCTGCGATCGGCGATTCCCTCCACAACCCCGAGGGCTCGGTCATGTGCGCCGGATTCTTCGAGCTGAAGGCTTCAGATCCGCTGGTGTACACGTACACCTACGACGAAATGAAGGTCGTCATCAAGGGTGAATTCATCCTCACTGACCAGACGACGGGAGAAGTGACGCACGCCAAGGAACGCGATGTGCTGTTCTTCCCCAAGGGCACCACCGTCAAGTTCGAGACCCCCGAGTACGCCCTGGGGTTCTTCGCCGGCGACCGCACCTTCGCACCCTAGGGACACTCCATGGGTTCCCCGTCCACGCCGCCGGCAGCAGGCACCGGCTGCAAACCAGGTCGGGGGAACCGCTGCCTTCCTGTGTCCCGGAGAGCCACCTTGTGGTCCACTACGGAAGGGACGCCAACGCCTATTCGCTCACCGGTTCAGGTAGCGCCCCTTCCGGATACACCATCTCGGTCCTCCAAATCGAAGACGGCGCCAGCGGCCCCCTGGCCATGCATCGGCTCGCCATCGGTGACCGGGTCCAGGTTTCGCGTCCCCGCAGTGCCTTCGCCCCGGCCGCAACAGCCACTCATCAACTGCCTGTTGCGGCAGGAACCGGGATCACCCCGGGGCTGTCGCGCGCCCGGTACGCCGCCGAACGGGGCACCCCACCGTCCCTGATCTACGTCCACCGGCCCGGACCGAATGCGCTGACCGCGGCAGGCCCACGACCCAGAATCGGGGAACTCACCGCTACGGACCGTTCGCGGTGAAGCTGGCTCTAGCGGCATGAGATTGGAAGTTCCGGCCGGCGTTTCGTTGATGGAGACCCTCGAAAAAGCAGGAAAAAGCATTCCGAACATGTGCGGCAAAGGCATCTGCGGCGAATGTTCCCTGTCAGTGCTTCAACGGGCACCCCTGCACCGGGATCTCTGCCTGACCGACCAGGAAAAGGCCGGGAACACCACCATGATGTGCTGCGTTTCCCCGCAGCCCGGACCAAGAATTGGAGTTGGACCTTGAGTACCACCACCATCGACAAAGACCCAGACACCGCCGAACTCATTGAGAACCCCGGGCCAAGGGTCAACTGGCGTGTTTTCATCATCGCTTCAGCCATCATCGTAGCCTTCTCTATCTGGGCGATGCTGGCGCCCGCAAACGCGAACGGCACCATGAAAACGGTGGTGGCCTGGATCGCAGAAAACCTCGGCTGGTTCTATGTCATCACCGTCACTGTAGTAATCATTTTTATACTGTGGGTGGTGCCTTTTTCACCACCGGCACCCTCGACACCGTGGCCGCAGATAAGACCCACCGCGGGCACGCGATCATCGAGCAGGTCAACGCCGATCTGAACGACAGCGCCCTGGGAAACCCCCTGGACGGACCTGTTCAACCTGATCGTTCCGCGGCTGGCAAAGACCTGACCGGCCGCCCCGTACCGAAACAACCAAGGACCACGGTGGGACACCACCGGCAGCGGTGCCGGGCGACCCGGCCTGCCCCGAACCCGACGCGCCCGGCCAAACCAAATCCCGGGGTCCCAACGGGCCCGTCGGCGGATCAAGGCTACGGGCCGGTTGGGCAGAGAGTCGGTGAGGCCGGGACGTTGGAAGTCAGGTGGCCGGCTCCGGGGGAGCCGGGTACAAGCTCACCGCCTTAGTGGGTGTCCACTGCCTCGATTTCGGACTTGTCCTCGCCCCAGAGGGTGTGGAAGGTGCCCTCGGCATCGACGCGGCCGTAGGTGTGGGCGCCGAAGAGGTCACGCTGGCCCTGGATCACGGCGGCCGGGAGGCGCTTGCGGCGCAGGCCGTCGTAGTAGGCCAGCGAGGAGGAGAACACCGGCACCGGGATGCCGAGCTGCACGGCCGTGGAGACCACCCGGCGCCACGCCGGAAGGACCTCCGCGATGGCCTTGGTGAAGGCCGGGGCGAACAGCAGGTTGGCCGGCTTGTCCTCCAGGGCGTAGGCGTTGGTGATCTCCTTGAGCAGCTCCGCGCGGATGATGCAGCCGCCGCGCCACAGCGAGGCGATCTCGTCCAGCTTCAGGTCCCAGCCGTATTCCTTGGCCGCCGAGGTGAGCATGTCCAGTCCTTGGGCGTAGGAGACCAGTTTGGAGGCGTAAAGGGCCTGGCGGACGTCCTCGACGAAGCCTTCGGGGACCTGGACGTCGGCCTCGCCGCCGGCCAGGAGCTCCTGGGCCAGCTTGCGCTGCTCCGTCTGGGAGGACAGGGCGCGGGCGAACACCGATTCGGCGATTCCCGAGACCGGGGAGCCCAGTTCCAGGGCGGAGATGACCGTCCAGCGGCCGGTGCCCTTCTGGCCGGCGGCGTCCACCACAATGTCAACGAACGGCTTGCCGGTCTTCGCGTCGACGTGGCCGAGGACCTCGGCGGAGATTTCGATCAGGAAGGAGGCGAGGTCTCCCTTGTTCCATTCCGTGAAGATCTTCGCCTGTTCGGCCGGTTCGATCCCCGCGCCGGAGCGCAGCAGGTCGAAGGCCTCGCCGATGACCTGCATGTCGGCGTATTCGATGCCGTTGTGGACCATCTTGACGAAGTGTCCGGCGCCGTCGGTGCCGATCCAGGCGCAGCACGGCTTGCCGTCCACCTGGGCGGCGATCTTTTCCAGCAACGGTCCCAGGGCGTCGTAGGACTCCTTCGAGCCGCCGGGCATGATCGAGGGGCCGTTCAGCGCGCCCTCCTCGCCACCGGAGACGCCGATCCCGACGAAGTGCAGGTCCTTCTTCGCCAGCGCCGCTTCGCGGCGGCGGGTGTCCTCGTAGTGCGAGTTGCCGGCGTCGATGATGATATCGCCGGCCTCCAGCAGCGGCTCAAGCTGCTCGATCACGGAGTCGACCGGCTTGCCGGCCTTGACCATGATCAGCACGCGGCGCGGTTTCTCCAGAGAGTCAACGAGCTCCTGGAGCGTCTCCGTGCGGACAAAATCGCCGTCCTGGCCGTGCTTTTCCAGCAGCGCGTCGGTTTTCTCCACCGAGCGGTTGTGCAGGGCAACGGTGAAGCCGTTCCGGGCCAGGTTGCGGGCGAGGTTGGCCCCCATCACCGCAAGGCCGGTAACACCGATGTGTGCTGACATCAAAACTCCAAGGTTAGAGGGTTACAAGTGATTGAAAACGAGGTATTGCCGTTTTTGCTGTGTCTATTGACGCCCGGAGGACATCGCCGAAGACTTCGTCGGGGTCGAGGCGGCGGAGTTCTTCGGCGAGGCAGTCTTTGAGGGTGCGGCGCGGCAGGGAGATGCGTTGGGCGGGCTGGCCGGGTTGGGTGAGTTCGGCGATGGTGGGGCCGGGCCGGTACAGCTGGATGTCGCCGGAGGTCCGGGTCAGCCGCACACGCCGGATCCCGGTGCCGGCGGGGTCCGCGACGATAGTGACGGGGGCGTCCAGGGCCAGGGTGAGCCAGGCCGCGAGCAGGATGGTGCTGGGGGAATCGGAGGCGCCTTCGACGGCGACGGCGGTGACGGGTGAGCCGTCGGCCTGGTCCAGGACCGCGGCGAGCTGGATCCGCCAGTTGGTCAGCCGGGTCCAGGCGAGGTCGGTGTCGCCGGCCTTGTAGGTGTTCCGGATTCTGTCCAGGGCCGCCTGGGGGTCGGCCTCGTTGGCCGAGTCCGTGATCCGGCGGTGCGCAATTTTCCCGATGGAGGTCTGGCAGGCGTTGTTCGGGGCGCCGTGCGGCCACCACGCCACGATCGGGGCGTCGGGCAGCAGCAGGGCCGCGACGAGGGATTCGCTTTCCTGGGCGAGTTCACCGTAGCCGCGGAGCAGGATCACCTCGGAGGCGCCGGCGTCCCCGCCCACCCGGATCTGGGCGTCCAGGCGGGTGGGTGCGTCGGCGCCGGCGTCGGCGAGCACGATGATCCGGCAGGGGTGTTCCCGGCTGGCCTCGTTGGCGGCGTCGATGGCCTCCTCTTCCAGTCCGGATTTGGTGACGACCACGAGGGTCAGGACCCGGCCCAGGGCGATCACGCCGCCCGCCTCGCGCAGGGCCATGATCTTCTTGGAGATCTTCGAGGTGGTGGTGTCGGGCAGGTCTACGATCATGGCCTTCTCCAGGTTCGTCCGTCACGGGCCAGCAGCTCGTCGGCGGAGGCGGGGCCCCAGCTGCCGGGGGCGTAGGGTTCGGGCTGTCCGGGCAGGGACGCCCAGTAGTCCTCGAACGGGTCCAGGATCTTCCAGGACAGTTCCACTTCCGCGTGCCGGGGGAACAGCGGCGGTTCGCCGAGCAGCACGTCCAGGATGAGCCGTTCGTAGGCCTCGGGGCTGGATTCGGTGAAGGAGTGGCCGTAGCCGAAGTCCATGGTCACGTCACGGACCTCCATCTGGGTGCCCGGGACCTTGGACCCGAACCGGATGGTGGCGCCCTCGTCGGGCTGGACCCGGATCACGACGGCGTTCTGGCCGAAGTCGTCCTCGCCGTGGTCGGTGAAGAGCAGGTTGGGGGCGCGCTTGAACACGACGGCGATCTCCGTGACCCGGCGGCCGAGGCGTTTGCCGGCGCGCAGGTAGAACGGCACCCCGGACCAGCGGCGGGTGTTGATGTCCACCCGGATCGCGGCGAACGTCTCGGTCCTGGAGTCGGCCGGGATGCCGTCCTCCGCCAGGTACCCCACGACTTTTTCGCCGCCCTGCCAGCCGCCGGTGAACTGGCCCCGGGCCGAGTGCGCGGACAGGTCCGCCGGGAGCCGGACCGCGGCGAGGACCTTTTCCTTCTCGGCGCGCAGGTCATCGGCGTTGAACGAGATCGGCTCCTCCATGGCTGTCAGGGCGAGCAGCTGCAGCAGGTGGTTCTGGATCACGTCGCGGGCCGCGCCGACGCCGTCGTAGTACCCGGCCCGGCCGCCGGTGCCGATGTCCTCGGCCATGGTGATCTGGACGTGGTCCACGGAGTTGGCGTTCCAGAGCGGCTCGAAGAGCTGGTTGGCGAAGCGCAGCGCCAGGATGTTCTGCACCGTCTCCTTGCCCAGGTAGTGGTCGATCCTGAACACCGCGTCCGGCGGGAAGACCGACTCGACGATGTCGTTGAGCTGCCGGGCCGATGCGAGGTCGTGCCCGAAGGGCTTCTCGATCACCACGCGGCGCCACTTGTCCCCCTCGGCCTGGGCCAGTCCGTGCTTGGAGAGCTGCCGGCAGACCAGTTCGAAGGCCTTCGGCGGGATGGACAGGTAGAACGCGTGGTTTCCCCGCGTTCCCCGGTTTTCGTCCAGTTCCTTGATCGTGTCGCGGAGCCGCTCGAACGCGGCGTCGTCGTCGAACTCGCCCTGGACGAACCGGATGCCCTGGGACAGCTGCTTCCACACCATGTCATCGAACGGGGTCCGGGCGTAGGCCTTGACGGCTTCCTTGACCTCGGCGGCGAAGTCCTCGTTGTCCCATTCCCGCCGGCCAAAGCCGACCAGGGCGAAGCTCGGCGGCAGCAGCCCCCGGTTCGCCAGGTCGTACACCGCAGGCATGAGCTTCTTGCGGGCAAGATCCCCCGTCACCCCAAAAAGCACCAACGACGACGGCCCGGCAATACGGTTCAGCCGACGATCCCGCGGATCCCGCAACGGATTACCCCCCGGGATCCTGTGCGGGTCAACATAGGTTTGAGGCATTATTACTTTCTTTTCCGGGGCCGGTAGGGTTCAACAGCGGCCGGATGGGGCTTGACGCCCCGTCATACGTTCGGACACAGCCGCCTTAGGAGAGGTATTGAGGCCCGAAGGGCCGACTGAAGGCACTCCTCCTCGGCGCAGGCCCAGCGGCAGGTTCGGCTCTGGTAATAGCCAGGAGAGCAGTGGATTTTCGTATGTGGCCCCTCATCGAAGCGAGCGACCATGCGTCTTAGACCAGATACAGCGTTACAGGATCACCAAGAACAAAGAGACGGCGGCAGCCGGTGCCGTTCTCGATAACCCATACCAGCCGACCGTCGTCACCGCGGTCATCGACATAGGCCACATAGTATGACGAATCCGTGGACCAGACCTCAACGCAATCCCCGTGCCGAAGGGAGTCCCATCGCCGAACAGACTGCTGATTGGGGAGTCTGCAACTTCCGCTCAATGTCGCCAGTGATTCCTGACTCATGTTCTGGTCCTTCCCGCGGCCCATATCAGCCTGCGCGACGCCTCGACGTTCGGCGGCGTCGAATTTGGTGGGGCACGCAGTGACTGCAATACCTGACAGCTACGATGCCGGGTGCATGGGGCCGCTGCTCGTTGGGCGTGGATGCGGCGGCCCGCGCCGTTGTCAGGTGCGGGACGCCGCGGTCATTGGGGCGGCCGGAGGGTTAGTTGATGGCGTTGCGGAGTTGCTTGGCGGCCAGGGCGGGGTCGGCTGCGCTGTAGATGCCGCCGCCGACGACGGCGACGTCGGCGCCGGCCTGCTGGACAGCTTCGATGGTGGCGAGCTTCACGCCGCCGGCGACGGAGAACGGGACGCGTGCTTCTGCTCCGGCGCTCAGGAGTCCGGTCAGGTCGAAGCCGGGCTTGGCCTGTTCGTCCAGGCCGGCGTGCATCTCGACGAACTTCGCACCCAGGGCGCGGGCTTCCTTGGCGCGGGTGACCTTGTCTGCGACACCGATGAGGTCCACGACGATGCCCTTGTTGTGGGCCTTGGCTGCCTTGACGGCGCCGGCGATGGTGGAGTCGTCCGCGGTGCCGAGCACGGTGACCAGGTCGGCGCCGGCCTTGAAGGCGATGTCGGCTTCGAGTTCGCCGGCGTCCATGGTCTTCATGTCGGCGAAGACGATCTTGTCCGGGTGGGCGTTCTTGACGGCGGTGACGGCGGAGAGCCCTTCGGCCTTGATCAGCGGGGTGCCGAGTTCGATGATGTCGACGTATTCGGCGACCTGGCCGGCCAGTTCGAGGGCGGCTTCGGTGGTCAGAACGTCCATAGCAACTTGGAGCTTCATGATGTTTCTACTTTCTGTAAGGAACTGCGGTTCTCTGCAGGTAACTGCGGTGGGTGTGGAAAAAGAGGGGCCCCGGTTATTCGAGGTTGGCGTGCCGGAGCCAGAGCTCTTCGGCGGGCACATCGGTGTTGTCCCACAGGGACTGGAAGAGGGCCTCGGTGGCGAGGAAAAGCACCTGTTCGAACAGGGACCCGGAGTACTGGCGCGAGACGCTGGAGCCGTGGTCGGTCTTCTGCGCGGCGGGAATGGTCACCAGGGCGTCGGCGAGCCCGGCGAGCGGGGAATCCGGGTTGGTGGTGAACGCGGCGATCCGCGCCCCGGCCTTCGCCGCCGTTTCCGCTGACTTGACCACCCCCGAGGTCGTCCCCGATCCGGAGGCCACCAGGAGCAGGTCCCCGGAAGCGATTGCGGGCGTGGTGGTGTCACCGGCGATGTGGACATTCAGGCCCAGGTGCATCAGCCTCATCGCCGCCATCCGCAACACCAGCCCGCTCCGGCCCGCGCCGGCAACAAACACCCGGCCCGGCTGGGTGAGGTGACGGGCCAGGCCGGCCAGCTCCTGTTCGTCGATTCCAGCGGCCGTGACCGCAATCTCGTCCTGGACAAGAGAGAGATTGGGGGTGACGGTATACGCGCCGGTTGCTGCTGGACTCACGATGTGTCCCTTTCGATTCGGTCATTGGGCCTGTAGCGGGCCGGACGAGGCTTTCTGGTTGATATCCATAATCCCGAAGCAAACGGGCAGGGGTAACACTGTTTTCTGACGGTTCTGACTACACTTTCGGATAGTCAGCGCGGACTATTCCCGATAGCCTGTACCGATGAGCCCGGGGTATCAGGCATAAGGGCCAGCTCGTGTTGGTCCTGGCCCTGCCATCGGCCGCCGCTGAAGAAAAACGGACCCGCAACGGCGAGCCCTGCCGATTGCCACGCCAGGGTGGCGACGGAAAACCGGGCCGCGAGCACGCCCGCGTACGCCGCCACCGCGGCCAGCGCCCGGCCGGCCGGTGCCGGGGTCGGGCAGGCCAGAGTCCGGCCGCGTCGGCGCCGTCACGGTGGGAAAGGGCGGTGAACACTTCGGTGATCGGGCCGGCGGAAGCGGCGAATGCGCGCAGCCAGCCGCGCACCGTGGACGCCGCCCGGCCCAGCAGGGCCGCGATCACCCGGTGCCCGTGGCCGGTGGCAGCCTTGGCCTCGATGGCGGAGGCGATCACCGCGGCCGTATCGGCCCGGCGCGCAGCCAGGCCCGCTTCGAGCAGCACATGCGTCCCCGCGCCCAGCCCCACGGACGCAGCACCCCCTCGCAACCAGGACACGCCAGGCGCCCGCCGGCCAGATCCGACTCGACAGAGACACCCTCATGATTTACCGTGAGCATCAGCGCGGCCTTTACGCGTCGGAACGGCCAGCGTGGTGCTTCGAAACTCTCATGCCGGCCGTTCGTCTTATCCGGTCATCGTCAGCCTGACGCCGCCCACGACACTAAATCAAGACCCCACAGCAAAAACCAGCGTCGTCAGCGGCAAAGACACCCCCACCGCCAAACACTGCGACGCGTAACACGTGTGCAGCGAGCAGCCGGTCGGGCGGGCAGCGGGTCGACCATATTAAACACGCTGCTGGTCGGTGCGCCGAAGGCACCTGCCTGACGCCAGCTCATCGCTCGCACCCCCATCTTTCGAGTGTCACGCCCGGGGGAACGTTGCTGTTCAGGCGCGCTTCATAGCGTCCCGGGGCGAGCCGCGTCACCGAGATGCCGACCTGTTCAGTTATCGCCGCCGGTTTCAGGCGATCCACCGCTTCATTCAGGGCGGCGTCTAATTCCCTTCGGGTTTTTACGGCTACGACGAGACAACGGTTTGCTGTGTGCATGGTGATGAAGTCCTTACTCTCAGGGGGGATCTGTACTTTGGACACACCAGATGCCCTTGGCGTGGAAGGGAGATGTGCTGGCCACTGGCATGGTCAACAGGAGTCTGGATCGAGGCGGCCGGCGGCCCCGGGGGAACTAGGGGATCAGGTTTCCAGCAGAAGAAGGGGCCGGGCCCCGGGGCGCTTCAGAACGGTGCGGCTTACTTCCGACAGTCCAATGATGGTGGCTTCCACGTCCCCGGGGCCGCTGGATCCACGCGAGTGCGGCCAGGTCGTCGGACCTTTGAGCCGGGTCATTCGCTGATGTCTCCAGGAGAGCCGCCCTGCGGTTGATCTTGACGGAAAGCCCGCGTCGAGCTCGGCCGCGCCAAAGGCTTCTGAGTGCAGCAGGCCCTCCGGCCAGCCAAGATCCCGAGCCTGCCCGAGGACTGAATCCATGAAGGCATCCGGCCCGCAGACATAGAGGTGGGTTCCGAGTTTCTGGGTGGTGGGCTTTTCCGTCAGAACCTTCTGGAATCTGCCGCGATCACTGCATTCGGTCAGGGCCGGTCCCAGCCGTTCCCTGGCTTCCGCCGCGCGTGCCCCTTCCCCGGGCCGGTGGACGTAGATCAGGGACGGTGGGGTGCCCCGTTCGGCGGCGTACCGGGCGCGCGACAGCCCCGGGGTGATCCCGGTTCCTGCCGCAACAGGCAGTTGATGAGTGGCTGTTGCGGCCGGGGCGAAGGCACTGCGGGGACGCGAAACCTGGACCCGGTCACCGATGGCGAGCCGATGCATGGCCAGGGGGCCGCTGGCGCCGTCTTCGATTTGGAGGACCGAGATGGTGTATCCGGAAGGGGCGCTACCTGAACCGGTGAGCGAATAGGCGTTGGCGTCCCTTCCGTAGTGGACCACAAGGTGGCTCTCCGGGACACAGGAAGGCAGCGGTTCCCCCGACCTGGTTTGCAGCCGGTGCCTGCTGCCGGCGGCGTGGACGGGGAACCCATGGAGTGTCCCTAGGGTGCGAAGGTGCGGTCGCCGGCGAAGAACCCCAGGGCGTACTCGGGGGTCTCGAACTTGACGGTGGTGCCCTTGGGGAAGAACAGCACATCGCGTTCCTTGGCGTGCGTCACTTCTCCCGTCGTCTGGTCAGTGAGGATGAATTCACCCTTGATGACGACCTTCATTTCGTCGTAGGTGTACGTGTACACCAGCGGATCTGAAGCCTTCAGCTCGAAGAATCCGGCGCACATGACCGAGCCCTCGGGGTTGTGGAGGGAATCGCCGATCGCAGCGACCGTCCCCGGCTCGTTCATCGACGGCAGCCCGATATAGCCGTTTTCTACCTTGTGGATGGATCCGGCCTTGCTCAGTGTTCCTACGAGGGTGGTTTCCATGGTCTCTCCTGTGAATAGTGGTGTGAAAGATTTGTCAGAACTGTTCATCTTTGTCAGAACTGTTCATCTTTGGTGCATAGGGGACTGCGCTGACGATCACCTCAGAAACCCCGGTTGGGGCTCCGGAAGGGATCGTCTGCAAACCGGCATCCTCTAACTGTCAGAGGCCCAGCCGAGCTCTGTTCTGAGCCCTGCCGGCGTGATGACAGTCACGTACGTTCGTTCCAGAAACTTTGACATGAACAGAGGTTCAAGTCAATCGTTCAAGTTGAAGATGTAGAACCTTTTTTATGGCCCATGCGAGGGTCTTAAGGAAGGCTCTCGCGTTTGGTGAGGCCGGGGCGCAGGTCTACAGGCGGCTCGGCTCGGCCAATAGCCCAGGAAGTCCACAACCGGATGTACGCCCCTGACTGCCGGCCACAGCCGTCAGGCCCGCCGCCTTCCAATCCAAACGAGCACTCCTGGGACATGGAACCTGAGAGGACGAAGGGCGCCTTCCCGTGGGCCTCGCTTTCCTGGAGCTCCTCGGCCGCCCTGGCAAGAGTCTCTCCTCAGGGCAGGACTCCCAGAGTTGTTTGGCGCGGTTGGTGACTACAGCGACCTGAACATCGCGCTGCATACCGATCACTGCCCGAAGGACAAGCTCGACGATTTCGTGCTGCCACTGCTCGTCCGAGGACGCTGTGAAGAACGGCCGTGACCCGATCTTCAACTCTCATATGTGGGATATTTCGGCTGCGACCCTTGAGGAGAACCTGCGGATCGCGCAGGAGATTCTGCCTCGCGCGGCTGCGGCGAAGATCATCCTGGAGGTAGAGATCGGCATCGGCGGTGAGGAGGATGGCGTCGAGAATGCCACCAATGACAAGCTCTACACCACGGTTGAGGACGCCCTGGCGACCATCGACGCCCTCGGCGCCGGCGAGAATGGCCGCTACACCTGACGGCGTTGACCTTCGGTAATTGCACGGTGTCTATAAACCCGGCGGTCCTGACATCCTCAAGGACATCCAGGAGCAGGTGGGTCAGAAGACCGGTAAGGATAAACCGTTGACTGATGTTCCACGGTGGATCCGGTTCTTCCGATTAGGAGATCGCTGACGCGGTGTCCTACGGTGTCATCAAGATGAACATCGACATAGACACCCAGTACGCGTTCGCGCGTCCGATCGTTGATCAAATGTTCAGGAACTACGACGGCGTCCTGAAGGTCGACGGGGAGATCGGTAAAAAGAAGACCCACGACCCCCGCGTCTGGGGGCCTCAGCCGAGGCAGGCCTCGCGGCCCGCCTCGTCGAAGCTGCCGTGTCGCTCGGCTCAGCCGGAAGGAAGCTCTAACCATGTCCGACCAGCTCCGGAAGAACCTGCTGGACCCCGAGCCCACCCTCCTGCCCGACGAGTTCGAGCCAGGCAAACCGAAGCGTCAAAAAATAGCGCCAGGGGTTGAGCCGTCTCCTGCTGACTCCGGCGAGGGCGCGACCCCCACACGAGAGCGCAAGCCGGCCAGCAAGACCAGCGAGGGTGCGGTATCGATGACCAGGCGGCTAATTGACGGCTTTGACGGAGTGCTCGCGGACCTCGACGGCGTCGTGTATACCGGACCGAGGGCGATCGACGGCGCCACCGACGCACTCGATAAGCTCGCAGGAGAGGGCAAGAGCCTGGCCTATGTGACAAACAACGCGTCTCGCTCACCCGAGGAGGTTGCCACCCATCTCCGGGAATTAGGAGCACCTGCCACCGCTGAGCAAGTGTTCGGATCCGCGCTGGCCGGTGCAGAGCTGCTGGCTGGCGAGGTGGCCGCAGGCGCGGCTGTGCTCGTCGTCGGCAGTCAGATCCTCGCAGACTCCGTCAGGGCGCAAGGACTCGTCGTCGTGCCCACCTCGGATGATCGGCCAGACGCTGTCATTCAGGGGTTTTCCCCGGCCCTCGGCTGGAAGGATCTGGCAGAGGCCGCCTACGCGATCACAGCGGGCGCCATCTGGGTAGCGACGAACATGGACATGACCCTTCCTCAGGAGCGGGGGTTCGCTCCCGGCAACGGGTCACTGGTGGCAGCGGTTGCCGCTGCCACCGGCAAGTGGCCCCTGGTGGCAGGAAAACCAGAAGCAGCCCTCTTCGAGACGGCCGCGCGCCACTCCGGCGTTGAGCGCGCCCTCGTCGTCGGCGACCGACTGGACACCGACATCCTGGGTGGAAATCGCGCAGGCATGGCCACGGTCCTCGTCCTCACGGGCGTGGACTCGGTCCAAACGGCCCTGGCGGCACGCTTGGACGAGCGTCCGAACTACTTGATCCGTTCCCTGGGCGAACTTTACGAGGAGTACCCGGCGATCACGGCCGACGACGGAGCCTACTTCTGTGGCGCCGCAGTGGCCCGGGTGTCGGGATCGACGGTGGGCATCAGCGGCCGTGAAGACGACCTTAACAGCTGGCGCGCTGCCTGTGCCGCCTGGTGGGCATCTTACCCGGACATGACACCCGCCGCTGCGCCGGAGATCGTGTTCGCGACGGCTGGATAGGGACCGACAGGTCATCCGGTCATCAGGAAGGAACCGCCGGGGGATGATACGCCCGTCCCACTCCGGCACGAGCACCTGCTGCTCTCCCCGCCGCGTCAGTAGGTCGGAACCGGGTGAACGCGCTCCGCAGTACCGGGGCGGCCGATACCATGGCCGGCCGGCCCAGTGGACTCATCACATTACCTTGAGGTCGCGGTTCGTCGACTAAGCGATCAGTGGCGGACGACCCGGCGGTTACCGGGCAGACACGTGAAAAAGGCAGGTTGCTCGATGGGCGCAAATGGGACTACGAGCCATTGGCCGCCGTAAAATTCCACGTACGAATCCGAGGGGCATCCTGCGAAGGCTTCTTCTCGTGTCATATCGATCTGTCTTTCTTGCTAAGTAGTGAAGTTGATCACTTGACCGACTTCACGGAGTTTCTTTCTGTCGGAACTGCGGGGGTGTGTATCCATCGTCCTGTCATTTGCGGGTAGGGGAAACGCTAATTCGGGATGGTTTAAACTACCCTTTGGGGTGGGCCGTGCCTGGGTCTTCCCGTACGGGGGCTAAATGAACGACCCCACAGCATTCGTTTTCCCCTGCAAAGGTGACCGAGCCCGGGCGGCCGTGGCCGCTCCTTCGTTCCAGCGCCCGGATCGCGGACGCACAGGGTGGCCGCAGAAAAAGGCAGGCGGTGAATGTTAGCTGCGACTTTAAACTGACCGTAGACGGCATTTTGGATTGACCGTTCGGGCGAGTTCTAGCGATGGTGTGCACCACCCCGAACAATCGGGAGTCGCAACACCCATGGAGTTACCATCAAGAAATAGTCCTTCCTTAAGGAAAAAATCACCTTCACCGGAGGAATCGGCGCCTCTGGCCGGAGCAGCCAGCAAGCGTCTGCAGCAATCCCATACCCGTGCCCAACGACAGGATTTCCTTTCCGCCGTGGCGCGCCTGGGAACTGTCGCCGCGGCGGCCAAGGAACCCGGCATCAACAGGAGTACCTGCCAGAAGTGGGCGAAACGCCCGCGCGGGCTGCCGGCCGGCGGCAGCGCCTGGTTCCTTTAGCCGATGACGGGTTGCCGCAGGGGGCTTGCTCCAAAGTGGCGTCCGCCGGGATGAGCCGGGGCACAAAACGATAAGAGGAGGGTCCCCGCTGCTGGAATTCCAGCAGCGGGGACCCTCCCCTTATTCGGCGTGAAACCAGGCGTGAAGCCGGGCAGGAAGCCCTGGGCGGGTCAGGCCTCGGCGGGCCGGGGCGCGGCCTGGTTCCTTTTCTTTTCTTCCGGCCAGGGGCCAATCTTGTCCCTGGCCACCGGAACCCCGCCGAGGCTGCCGGCGTCGGCCAGGTCGCCGACCTTGTGGACCTTGAGCATGTTCGTGGAACCGGCCTTCCCGGGAGGGGAACCGGCGGCGATGACCACCAGGTCGCCGTCGTCCACCACCTTCAGTTCCAGCAGGCTGCGGTCAACCTGGGCGGTCATCTCGTCGGTGTGGCCCACCATGGGGACCAGGACCGGCTGGATGCCCCAGGTCAGGGCGAGCTGGTTCCAGACGTGCTCCACCGGGGTGAAGGCGAATACCGGCCGGACCGGACGCAGGCGCGAGAGGCGCCGGGCGGAGTCACCGGACTGGGTGAATGTACAGATGTACTTCGCCTCCAGCTGGTCGGCGATTTCGACGGCGGCACGGGTGATGGCGCCGCCGCGGGTCTTGGGCCTGGTCCCCAGCGGCGGGACGCGCTCCAGGCCGTGGACCTCGGTGGACTCGATGATCCGGGCCATGGTCTTGACCGTCTCGATCGGGTACTTGCCCACACTGGTCTCGCCGGAGAGCATGACCGCGTCGGCCCCGTCGAGCACGGCGTTGGCGCAGTCGGAGGCCTCGGCCCGCGTCGGGCGCGGGTTGTCGATCATGGACTCGAGCACCTGGGTGGCCACGATGACCGGCTTGGCCCAGCGGCGTGCCAGCTCGATGGCGCGCTTCTGCACGATCGGCACTTCCTCCAGGGGAAGTTCCACGCCGAGGTCGCCACGGGCCACCATGATGGCGTCGAAGGCGTCGATGATCTCGTGCAGCTGCTCCACGGCCTGCGGCTTTTCGATCTTGGCGATCACCGGCACGCGGCGGCCTTCTTCGTCCATGATCTCGTGGACGCGCTTGATGTCCGCGGCATCGCGGACGAAGGACAAGGCCACCATGTCCACGCCGCGGCGCATGGCCCAGCGCAGATCGTCCTCGTCCTTTACGCTCAACGCCGGAACGTTGACGGCGACGCCGGGCAGGTTGATGCCCTTGTTGTTGGAGACCATGCCGCCGACCGTCACCCGGGTGACAACCTTGACGTCGTCGACCTCAAGGGCGCGCAGGGCGACCTTGCCGTCGTCGATGAGCAGGGCATCGCCCGGATTGACGTCCTCGGTGAGGCTCTTCAGCGTCGTGGAGCAGATGTCCTTGGTCCCCGGAACGTCTTCGGTGGTGATGGTGAAGATGTCGCCGGCGGCCAGGAGGTGGGGACCGTCAACGAAGCGGCCGAGGCGGATCTTGGGCCCTTGCAGATCGGCCATGATGGCGACGGCCTTGCCGAGCTGTCCTGCCGCCTTACGGACGTTTTCGTACGTGCTGTCATGCACGGTGTAGTCGCCGTGGCTCATGTTCATGCGGGCCACGTCGACGCCGGCTTCCAGCACCGCGAGGGTGTTGTCAAAGCTTGCGATTGCCGGTCCGAAAGTGGCCACTATCTTAGCGCGTCTCATATACCTGCCCTTGTCTTTCTCTTGCATGGTTGGGGTTATAGCCGGAGCAGGCGAGGCGCCGCCACGAAGGGTTCGGCTCTCGTACCTGGCGGGTGGGGCGGATCTGGCGGGTGCCGTTAGCTGGTCCGTTCCGCCTGTTAGGACAGGCCGGTCTCCAGTTCGTCGAGGGTCGGCGGATTGGCGCCCCGGCGCCGCACGGGGAGGGCGGCGGCCATGGAGGCCGCTCCGGAACGGCGACGCGAGGCCGTCGGTGAGAAGTCCCATCAGGGCTGCGATGTACTTGGTCCGCCATCGCGGTATCTGGTCCGTCTTTCAACCGAGGCCTTGGAGACAGCTGGGCAGCATGCACTTTCGACAACCACACCCGGGGCTTTGCATGTCTTGATTCTCTGTGTCTGACCGGGAAGCCCTATCAGGCGTGCCGGATCAAGTTAGGAGACAAACCCGACACGACTCGCGATAGATCACACAGGTCCCCCGGATGGCGTCTGGCCCTCGAAAGCGGCAATGCCAGCGAATTCGGTGGCGTCCAGGCTCGCGCCGCCTACCAAGGCGCCGTCGACGTCGGCTTCTTTCAAAATGGCAGCGGCATTGCTGGCTTTGACGGAGCCGCCGTACAGGAGCCGGGCCTTGACGGCTATGGTGGTGCCGAAGATCGTGGACAGTTCGGCACGGATTGCCGCGCACATCTCCTGCGCCTCTTCCGGACCTGCCACTTCCCCGGTTCCGATCGCCCACACGGGCTCATACGCAACCACCAGGCCGGCAGCCTGTTCAGGGGTGAGTCCTGCAACGTTGGCGCGCAGCTGCGTCAGGGTGTGCTCGATGTGGGCTCCGGCCTGGCGGATATCCAGGCCTTCTCCTACGCAAAGGACGGGGGTGAGTCCGTGGCGGTAGGCGGCCTTGACCTTGGCGTTCAGGACGTCGTCTGTTTCGTAGTGGATGGTCCGGCGTTCGCTGTGCCCCACGAGCACATAGGTGCATCCGAGGCTGGCCAGGAACTGAGCGCTGATATCGCCGGTGTAGGCACCGGAATCGAACGGGGAAAGGTCCTGGCCGCCGTAGTTCACGTCAAGGCCGCCGCTTTGGACGAGGGACTGGATGGCGCCGAGGGCGGTGAAGGCAGGGAAGACTGTGACCTCCACGCGGCTGGGATCATGCTTTATCTCGGACAGGGTCCGGGCCAGTTCGGACAGGAGGGCCGGGCCTTGGACGTGGTCCAGGTTCATTTTCCAGTTGCCGGCGATCAGGGGCGTGCGGTCGGTGGCGGCATCCGTGGGCGGGGTCATGTTTGTCTCCAATGTGTCTGTATTAATACGGGGTAATACGGGCGGCATTAATACGGGGTAATACGGGCGGCATTAATACGGGGTAATACGGGCGGCAGGGCCTGCCCCTGCCGGTGCAGCGCTGGCGGGCAGCGGTGTGAAGGTCTCTGATCGCCGGGGTGCCTCCGGCCGGTCGGGCCGTGCTCCCCGATGCAGGATTCCTGCGGGACCCCCGGCTGCCGACAGCACCCTAAGAGGGGACCTGCCACGCTGTGCCCGGGCGCCACACGTTCACCCCATCCTTCACCGCCTGGTGCCGCACGGGACGTGGCCGGACAGCTGCCGGGAGAAACTGCAAGAGTACGACGGCGGCGGGGACCGCCCGGAACCGCAGGGCCAGTGTCCACCCTCCGCGGCCGTAGAGACCGGGCAGGTGAAGCCCGCACCGGGTGGTGCTGAGGCGCAGACGGTGCGGGAATCCGCGTTTGACCAAGCCCGCAGGAGCACGTTGCAATGGCGGCCCCGCGTGCCCTGCCGTCAGCAGGACCATTGCGCCGTGGAGGACCCGCTCGGCCCCGAACCGGCGGACCAGGAGTGGTGCCGGCGGCGCGAACAGGCCCACCAGGGGCACCGGGACGGTTGTGAGCACCACAACCGCCGACCCGGGCAGTCCCGCCTGCGAGGTGAGCTCGGGAAGCACCGCGGAGAAGCTGGAAAAAACCGACTGCAGGTTCAGGCCGATCAGGACGAGGCGCAGACCCAGATAAACGAGGGCCCCGCCGGCTCCCTACCAGTGGGGGTTCCGGTGCCGGCAGCTCATCAACCCCGGCGCCCACCAGGGTGCCAGGGTCTTTGAGCCCCGCGGCGTACTGGCTCTTTCCGGCCCCGGCGCCCGTCACGTGCCCTTCCGCCCTGCAGCACGAGCACCTGCTGGTCTCCCCGCTGCGTCAGCAGGCCCGAACCCGGTGGACGCGCTCCGCAGTACCGGAGCGAGCGATACCCTGCCCGGATGTCCCGGGGGGCTCCTCACGTTACCTCGAGGCCGCGGTTCCTCGACTAGGCGGTCAATGGCGGGCGACCCGGCCGTTGCCGGGCAGACACGTGAAAAAGGCAGGCTGCTGGACGGGCGCAAACGGGACTACGAGCCATTGGCCGCCATAGAATTCCACGTACGAATCCGGGGGGCATCCTGCGTAGGCTTCTTCTCGTGTCATATCGATCTGTCTTTCTCGCTAGGGACCAGCCGAGCTCCGCTCCGAGCTCTACTGCTGTGATGCCAGTCACGTTTTGTTCGTCGCGTCCACTGTGACATGAACAGACGTTCAAGTCAATCGTTCAAGATGAAGATGTAAAACCTTTTCCATGGCCCCAGCAATAGTCTTAAGGAAGGCTCTCGCGTTTGGTGACCCCTGGCCGCAGGTGGACACGCGGCTTGTGGTCATTGCGGAGCTCAGACTCCCAGCATTTGGCCAGACGGGCTATCGCCGGTACCTGGAGGGTTGCACGCAAATCCTTCGCGAAGTGAGGACGGGAGAGGAGCCGGATTTTGATATGGAGACCCTTTCTCGCTTGCTCTTTGGCGTCGTGGATGGTCTCATGCTGCAGTGGCTTTCGCTGGATGATCCACCAGCAGGCATATGGGCGGAAGAATCGGCGAGGATGCTGCAGAACGCTCTTCCCACTATGAAATACGAACCCGGCCTGGCCGCCCGGAGGTAGTTCCTTCTCCACTTCCGAGCTCAACTAGATCGCGGATGAGGAAACTACCGGCCTGGCGGTTCCGCGCCGACCGGGTTCACATACAGCGGGCCTAACCTGAATGTGAAAAAGTTGTGATTGAGTGGAGCATGGCTGCACTCATAGAGGATTATGCGTTGCTTTCGGATCTTCAAACCGGGCCTCTCATCTCCCGGGACGGCAGCGTGGACTGGCTCTGTTTCCCGCGCTTTGACTCACCGTCCGTGTTTAGCCGGCTTGTAGGCACCGATGAGCACGGCCGCTGGCTGTTGGCTCCCAGTGAATCAGGCGCTGTCGTTGTCGACCGGCACTACATTGACTCGACATTTGTGCTCCAAACCCTTTGGAAGACTGTCAGCGGAAGCGTCCTAGTTACCGATTTCATGCCGCTGGGGGATAACGGTTCGTCCCTCATCCGCCGTGTTACCGGATTGGCCGGCAGCGTTGAAATGCGCCAGGAGCTTCGGATCCGACCAGGATATTCAACGGTATTGCCTTGGGTGAGTCGGGTCCGTGACAATGCGCCGACGACGGCGCCGGTCCTGTTGGCCATGGCCGGTCCGGATGCTCTCGCACTGAGAGGACCTCATCTTCCACAAGCCCATGCGCATGGGCATGAGGGAAAATTCCTCATTTCAAAGGGCGAGAAGGTCGATTTTGAACTAACGTGGTTCCCCTCGCACCGCCCCTTGCCAGCAGCGATTGACGTTGATGTCGCCCTTGAAGAAGCCACTGAGTATTGGAGCCGCTGGGGAAGCCACTGCCGGCAAGACGGTGCGTATGGGGGTGCGGTAAAGCGTTCGCTGTTAGTACTGCGAGCCCTTACGCATTTGGAAACGGGCGGCATTGTCGCAGCGCCCACGACGTCCCTCCCGGAGGAATTCGGTGGACCGCGGAACTGGGACTATCGGTACTGCTGGTTGCGCGATGCGGCCCTGACACTGGAATCGATGCTGACCCACGGCTATGAAACGGAGGCCCTTCAGTGGCGCAACTGGCTCCTTCGGGCACTGGCCGGCGATCCCGAGCAGATGCAGATCATGTACGGGGTTGGGGGAGAGCGGGAACTCCCCGAACGCGAGCTCAGCCACCTCCCCGGTTATGCGAACTCCAGGCCTGTTCGCATTGGAAATGCGGCCGTTTCGCAGTTCCAGGCAGATGTCGTCGGCGAAGTGATGGTGGCATTGGAAAGACTGCGTATGGCCGGAGGTAAAGAAGACCATTTCTCTTGGGCCCTTCAGCGGGCGCTCTTGGGATTCGTAGAAAAACACTTCGACGACAGGGACTTTGGCCTTTGGGAGATGCGCGGCGAGGCACAGTACTTCACCCACTCCCGGGTGATGATGTGGGCCGCCTTCAACAGCGGGATCCGGGCGGTACGGATCCACGGATTATCCGGAGATGTTAAGAAGTGGGAGCAACTCCGTGAGCGGTTGCGTGAAGAGATAATGCGCGAGGGATTCGACCGGAGGATTGGCTCCTTTACGCAGAGCTATGGCGGAGGTCAAACAGACGCTGCGTTACTAGTCATGCCACAGGTCGGTTTTCTCGCCTACAACGACGAGCACATGCTCGGCACTGTCAGACGGCTGGAAGAAGAACTCCTTACCGACGACGGCCTTTTGCTGCGCTATCGAACAGAGAGTGGCGTTGACGGCCTGGAACCGGGTGAACATCCTTTCCTCGCATGCTCGTTCTGGCTCGTGGAGCAGTATGCGCGTACAGGCCGACGGGCCGAGGCAAAGATCCTTATGGACAAACTCGTGGGGCTTGCCAACGAGCTCGGTCTGCTTAGCGAAGAGTACGCAACGAACGAAAAGCGGATGGCCGGCAACTTTCCCCAAGCATTCTCACACCTGACCCTGGTCAGGGCCGCCGACGCCATGCATGGGGTCGATCGCCTCAGTCTGGCTGTCGACGCTGCCGTTTAGTGGCACGGCGTCGGAGAAGACCGGTTCCGGTCCGTGTGCTCCTTCCAGGACCCGGCAACACAAGCGTGACACCGTTCGAACCTTGGATGACAACGATCGCGGACCTGGACACCGGCCAGGCCCTTGGTGGCGTCGACGGTCGGGACCAAAAGGGTGTCGGCACCGGTTGTTCGCCCCGTCCCTGGCATGGCGCGCCTGGCCGTGCAGGCCGTCGCGATCGACCCCTCCGCGGCCTTCCGCGTCCTGCAGGCTGCCGCCCCGGCCCCTTTTCATAGCCCAGCGCAACGCGCCAGACTTCCGCTATCGCCGTCGGTTCGGGCGTGTCGATACCGACTGCACAGCCAGCCTCTGAGGCCACCCCGGTGACGGCTGCCGCGGACTCGATGTCACGTGGCGTCACCTCGCCGCCCGCGTTGTGCGAGGTGAACCGGATGAATACACGGTTGTAACGCTACCGAAGGATCGCCCGGCGGCGGGGCAAGAAACGCGCCATCGTCGCCGTCGGACGTTCCATCCCGTCATCGTCTGGCACCTCCTGAAGGACCCGGACGCACGGTTCCATGACCTCGGCGCCCACAACTTCACCCGCCGCACCAACCCGGACACCAAAAAACGCGGCCACATCCGCCAGCTCGAAGCCCTCGGCTACACCGTCACCCTGACCCCGGGAGCCTGACACCCGCCCGCCTTCATACCGCGGACCCACCCCGCCGGACCCCGGCGGGCACACCAGCACGCCACCCGCCGCAGCCAGCTCACCCCCATTTTCGGATCAGCTCGAGCACGCTGGCCGCCGTCGGCGTCTTGTAGACAGTGACCCGCCGCCCAGGCGGTAGCGCCGGTCCGGCAGGCCCGAAAGGGACTCGTCAATTTGCGGCGGGTGAGGACCTCGTCCTTAGGTGCCACGGCTGAGTCTTGGTGGGGAGCGGGTGAGCCTGCCCATCGCCGCACCCGCACAGTCAGAACCCTGGTCTAGAGGAACTCGGCCCGGCCTTCCATCGCAGAAGACGCCAGCGCATGCTCGCGGCGCGGGATACGCCCGGCCGCCTTCGCCAGCCTACCGGCGATAACAGCGTGTTTGAAGGCTTCACCCATGAGCGCAGGGTTCTGCGCGCGGGTCACGGCCGTGGCCAGCAGAACGGCGTCGCAACCCAGTTCCATAGCGAGGGCGGCATCCGAGGCGGTACCGATGCCCGCATCCAGCACCACAGGCACAGAGGAGCGCGACACGATCAGCTCAATGTTGTGCGGGTTGAGGATTCCCAGGCCCGTCCCGATCGGAGAGCCAAGCGGCATGACTGCGGTGGCCCCCAGGTTCTCCAGACGCAGCGCCAGGACCGGGTCGTCATTGGTGTACGCGAAGACTTTGAAACCACGGTTGACGAGCTGCTCGGTGGCATCCACGAGTTCCACGGCGTCCGGCAAGAGCGTGTGCTCATCGGCAATGACTTCGAGTTTGACCCAGTCCGTTTCCAGCGCGTCGCGGGCCAGTTCCGCCGTCATGACCGCATCCCTTGCGGTGAAGCAGCCGGCGGTGTTCGGCAGGACCCGGATGTTGTTGTCCACGAGCAGCCGGAACAGGGAACCCGTTTCGGCGGGCGAGTAGCGGCGCATGGCTACCGTGGTCAGTTCCGTCCCGGAGGCCAGGAGCGCGGCACCGAGTCCGTCCAGGCTAGGCGCTCCGCCCGTGCCCATAATGAGCCGGGAGCTCAATTCCACGCCATCGATGACCATGCGGTCAGTCTCTGTTCCAGGCCCGGCTGGAAGCGCAGTTGTTTCAGTCATCATCCTCATCCTCCCTGAATTGCTGTAACGAGTTCAATGCCATCGCCCTCAGCAAGCGCCGTGCTGTGCCACTGGCTGCGGGGCACCACCTCCGAGTTGCGCGCTATTGCCACACCCAGCCGCTGGCCGTCCGCGGCCTGCCCGCTGGGGGCAAGTTCGCGGCCTGTGATCTGGCTGACGAGCGTTGCAGCGGAGGCCATTGCCCCTACGGCGTGGGGCTTGCCGTTCAGTGTGATGTTCATGCTGATTCCTTGTTTCTGGTCAAATATGATTGAGGGTTGCAGCGGCTGAGCCTGATTCGGCGGGGACTGGTCCGGCGTGCCCGGACGCGCCCGGGCGGTTGCTGATGTCTAGTTCGTGGGTTTGCCCATGGGACTTCGGACTTGCCACAGTGAAGTGGACGTGGCCCTGCCGGGATGGGTCAGTGGAGAGGCTTATAGGACTATCCATTGTCCGGGACGCCTACGGTCGGCCGTTCCAGTCCGAGGTGTCCGCGCAGCATGTCCGCCGTGTAGCTGCTGCGGAAGAGCCCACGCCGTTGTAATACCGGAACCACCCTGTCCACGAACTCGTCGAGCGAATCGGGCAGCAGCGGCGGCATGAGGTTAAACCCGTCTGCGGCACCGGAGCGAAACCACAGCTCAATCTGGTCGGCGACGTGCTCTGGAGTTCCGAACACGGTGCAGTGGCCCCGCCGGCGGCCAGCCTTCCCAGCAGTTGCCACTGTTGGCTTCTCCGCCTCGATGATCCGCAGGATCAACGAGGCGGAGCCGTTCGGGCATGGCCCAGGCGTGGTCAGGCGTCAGGCGAATAGTCATCCGCAACATCCCTTCGCTAGTACGAACTAGATCAGGTTCAACGGGTGTTCTCTCAGCCCCGGCCAGCAGGGCACCCCGTGTCACTGGAATAAACCCTACTCGCAACCAGGCGGACAGAACCGTGGAGTCCGGAATGCTTCATCAAGTCCTCAGCCGACACCGTCAAACGGCTCACCCTGGAGTTCGGCGGCAACGACGCCGGTATCGTGCTGCCGACGCCGACGCCGACGCCGATCCCAACGCCATCGCCCAAGACCTGTTCTGGGTGCCTTCAGCAACGCCGGCCGGACCTGCGGCGGCCCTCAAACGCCGCTACGTCCACTAAGACATCTACGAGGCCGTATGCGAAGAACGCTGTCGCAGTCCATTGCGTGCGGACACGGCGGACCTCCGTCCATCATGACCGGCAGCAGGCGGACAATGGCCGTGGCTGCGTAGCTACCTCCCCGGGCAACGCCCTGCCATTCAACGGGGGATCGATGGACTGCACACCCATGCCGCTGAATCTCGTCAGGGCATACCGGACGATCCACACACCCACCTACCCAAACGGGCAGTTTAAACCATCCCGAATTAGCGTTTCCCCTCCCCGTAAATGACAGGACGATGGATGTCAGGCCCACCTCTGGAGGAGGAGAAGTGAATTTGACCGTGATGACCGGACCCGCCCCGGACGTATCCGGGGAAGCCTTCGCCGGCAGCGTCTCCCTTGTCCTGGGGGAGATCGCGGATACCGCCGCAGGCATCGACCGGCAGCAGGTGGCCGGCCTGGCCCGTCACCTTAGCCAGCCGGGCCGGGTGTTTGTTGCCGGCGCGGGCTGGTGTTGCGGATGGCGGCGATGAGGCTGATGCACCTGGGCCTGAATGTCCACATCGCCGGTGACACCACCACTCCCGCAATCGCTTCCGGGGACCTGCTCCTGGTGGCCTCCGGATCGGGGACGACCTCGGGGGTGGTCAAGTCAGCGGAAACGGCGGCGAAGGCCGGGGCGCGGATCGCCGCGTTCACCACCAACCCGGATTCCCCGCTCGCCGGGCTCGCCGACGCCCTGGTGACCATTCCCGCCGCGCAGAAGACCGACCACGGCTCCAGCGTCTCGCGCCAGTACTCCGGGTCCCTGTTCGAACAGGTGCTTTTCCTCGCCACCGAGGCCCTCTTCCAGTCCCTGTGGGACAACACCGATGTGCCCGCCGAAGAGCTCTGGCTCCGGCACGCCAACCTCGAATAACCGGGGCCCCTCTTTTTCCACACCCACCGCAGTTACCTGCAGAGAACCGCAGTTCCTTACAGAAAGTAGAAACATCATGAAGCTCCAAGTTGCTATGGACGTTCTGACCACCGAAGCCGCCCTCGAACTGGCCGGCCAGGTCGCCGAATACGTCGACATCATCGAACTCGGCACCCCGCTGATCAAGGCCGAAGGGCTCTCCGCCGTCACCGCCGTCAAGAACGCCCACCCGGACAAGATCGTCTTCGCCGACATGAAGACCATGGACGCCGGCGAACTCGAAGCCGACATCGCCTTCAAGGCCGGCGCCGACCTGGTCACCGTGCTCGGCACCGCGGACGACTCCACCATCGCCGGCGCCGTCAAGGCAGCCAAGGCCCACAACAAGGGCATCGTCGTGGACCTCATCGGTGTCGCAGACAAGGTCACCCGCGCCAAGGAAGCCCGCGCCCTGGGTGCGAAGTTCGTCGAGATGCACGCCGGCCTGGACGAACAGGCCAAGCCCGGCTTCGACCTGACCGGACTCCTGAGCGCCGGAGCAGAAGCACGCGTCCCGTTCTCCGTCGCCGGCGGCGTGAAGCTCGCCACCATAGCAGCTGTCCAGCAGGCCGGCGCCGACGTCGCCGTCGTCGGCGGCGGCATCTACAGCGCAGCCGACCCCGCCCTGGCCGCCAAGCAACTCCGCAACGCCATCAACTAACCCTCCGATTGACGGTGGCGTCCCGCACCCTTAAAGCCGCGGGACGCCACCTCCGGAGTCCAGCCCCTGCAACTTCAGGGGGCCCGCAGCCGAGGAATTTCTTGCCTGGGCCCCCGCGGAGAGCCCCCACCGCGGGCAGTACCGCGCCGACGACGGCCGACTGATACGGGTCATCGAGAACGGCACAGGCTGCCGTCGTCTGTTTGTTTGTGATGATCCCGTCGTGCTGTATTCGATCTAAGACGGGCTAGTCGACGACGACGAACTCAACGCCGGCGGGCATCCTTCGGAAAAATGCCTGCGGTGGAACAAGCAAGGGCCACGGAATCCCGGCCACAGAGACGGGAAGGCAGACCGTTCCTTGACCGGTCTGCCTTCCCGTCTTTGAGAGATTAGACCAGTGCGGGTGCAAGCTGATCGTCAGCGTCAGCGGAGTCCGGCACGGCTGCCGCATGTTCTTCCAGCACACCCGTGCGGTGCCTGATACGCAGCCTGTACAGCAGGAGACCGACCACAACGACGAATCCGACGAAGATGACCCCGCCCCACTGGAAATACCACTCGAACGGTGGCTCGGAGTTGTAGATCTCCGGCCGAGGCCAGATCAGGTTGACGGTCATTGCGGCTCCCCAGACCACGGCAATGAGATTGACGATAAAGCCCCGCTTCTTACCCAGGCTGAAGCCTGACTCTGCCCCATCGTCAGCCAGCGGCCACTTTTTCAGGAACCTGTTACGGAGCATGGGAGCGGTGACCAGCAGGTAGGCCAGGTAGATCAGCACGATTCCAATGCTGGAAAGAATCGTAAAGATGGCGGGCTGGCCGATATTGATCAGCAGCGGGATGATTGCGAGAACGCCGGTGGTGATGGCCGCCGTCGTGGGGGTCTTCCGAACCGGGTGGACTTTTGCAAGCTGGCTGCTGAATGGCAGGTTATTGTCCCGCGCCATCGCGAACATCATGCGGATGGCCGCAGCATGGACGGCGAGTGCGCAGACAGTGATTGCCACCACGACGCAGAGCAGGAAGGCCTTGCCGAAGGGTCCTCCGAGGACCGACAGGACGATGTACTGCAGGCCTCCGTCTGCTTCCCCGAGCTTGGGGTCAGACAGGTCCGGAGCAGCGAGGAGGGCAGCGAGGAGCACTGCTCCGCCCAGGATGAAGGATGCCGTTACGGCCCTGATGATTGCCCTTGGCGCGGTCTTCTTCGGGTTCTTGGTTTCTTCTCCGAGGGAACCGGCGGTGTCGAAACCGTACATGGCGTAGCCGGAGGCCATGGCTGCGATAAGGAAGACGCCGAAGTATCCGAGGGGTTGGCCTTGACCCAGACCCTGGGTGTCGAAAACGACCTCGGGCCCGCGTACTGCGTGCCATGCCAGAGCGAGGACCAGGAATACAGCCGCGAAGAGTTCCACAAATACGCCGATGCTGTTGATGGCGGTCGTCAGTTTGACGCCAAACGCATTCACGAGGGTGGTGAAGGTGATCAGGATCGTTGCAAGCAGGACGCCGTTGACCGCGAAGTCGTAGGGGCCGGTTCCGTCACCGACCATCTGGAAGCCCTGCCAGATCTGCGGCATCGTAATCTGAAGAGACAGTGCGACAGCGCCGATTGTGACGATCGACGCGATCAGCATCAGCCAGCCTGCCATCCAGGACGTCGTTTTCGAGGCAAGCTGCTTGGACCAGTTGTATACGGCGCCCGCGACCGGATACCGGCCCGCGAGCTCGGCAAAGACGAGCGCGACCATCAGCTGGCCGACGAATACTCCGACCCAGGTCCACCAATAGGCCGGTCCTGCGGTGCCGTAGCCGAAGTAGAAAAGCTGAAAAACACTAGTGAGGATGGAAATGTAGCTGACGCCAGCCGCGAAGCTGGCGAATTTACCGATACTCCCGGTCGAGAGCGACTGCTTGTAGCCAAAGTCGCTGAGACCGCTCGTATCGTGGTGCTTGAGTTGAGACATGGGGGAGTCCTTAGTCGAATCTGAATGATTGCGCCGTTGGGGTCGTTGAGGAGGATGCCGGTGGGGGCCGAATTCGGGGGTGTCGTATCCGGGGGAAGTGCTTCTTCGTCCGGTCTGCGATCTTTGCAGGACTTCGGACCGTTCCGGCAGCGTCTCCTGTGAAACAGATCACTGAAGAGATTACAGGCTTAAACTCAGTGCAAGTGTTTTTATGTGGATCACTTTTTGTTACTTGATTGACCGTTTTTCAGAAGCTGTTCTCGCCAACCCCCGGATCGGGCCGGCGGGGCCGGAAGCGAGATCGGGGTTCGCAAAGCGCTGCTGGGGTTCAATTGAGCTGGTGGAAGTACTTCATGACTTGGTCTGGCCGGTAAACCCTTAAGGTGCCAAGCGGGAACTCGTCCTTGGTCCTGTCCTGTGAGCCGGCCCGCGAGGATGGTGGTCTGGAAGTGCCTGCTGCACGGCAGCCGTTGCCGCCACACGATCCGCTGCGTCGGTTTATTGTTCGGTTCCGCCACGGCAATTCGTGAGGGGGTAAATCAGATTTCGGAGTATCGGAAGGAGTGCGACTCCAAACCTTCGGGGTTGGGGCCGTAAATGGTGACCATGCGCGCGTAGACCGGTGCCCAGTATCGGCCGGTTCGTCCTGGGTTGACGCGTGCCGCATCGCCCGGCCTCAGGATGACAGTCTTGCCTTCGCTCTCGATGTGGAGCTCGCCTTCCAGCACGAAGTTCGTCTCGGTGTGGGGATGGAAATCCTCCCAGCCACAGGCCTCCAGCTCCCACTCGGAGAGTATGACATCCCCCCATGGGCCTACGGGATTGGCGTTGATGAACCTGCAGCGCAATCGCTGCCATTCGTCTTTCATGACCTTCATGGACTTCGCCGGCCAGAAATCGACCGCTTCGCGCGTCGTCGGTGTCGGGAGCTGAGGGGTGGTTGTCGTCATTGTCTTTTACCCGTTTCTCGAATGGGAAAGCTGCGTTGCGCTTCCGGGCGACTCAGAATGCGTCATCGTGATCTGGGTCACCGCGCTGCCAACACTGTGACATGGACACTTGTTCCAGTCAAGGGTTCAGCGTGAACGGCTGGAACCAATTCATATGAGCCCGGTTTAGAGAAATGTCCTTCATGGACGATTGACTTATACGTCTGTTCATGTCACAGTTTCTGCCACGAGCAACCGTGATCGGCATCACACCAGCCGAGCTCTGCTTACCCTGCAAATCAGAAATCCGGTATGCAACCGATCCCGCGGGAGCAGCCGCGATCGGGCTACTCAGCTGCTTCTCAGGCGGCCTCACATCTGCCGCCCAGGAATGACAGTTCTGTCAAAGATGATCAGGTCTGGCAAATCCTTCACAACGCTATTTACAGGAGAGACAATGGAAACCACCCTCGTAGGAACACAGAGCAAGGCCGGATCCATCCACAAAGTAGAAGGCGGTTACGTCGGCCTGCCGTCGATGAACGAGCCTGGGACGGTCGCTGCTATCGGTGACTCCCTCCACAACCCTGAGGGCTCGGTCATGAGCGCCGGGTTCTTCGAGCTGAAGGCTTCCGAGCCGTTGGTGTACACGTACACCTACGACGAAATGAAGGTCGTCATCAAGGGTGAGTTCATCCTCACCGATGAGGCGACAGGGGAAGTGACGCACGCGAAGGAGCGCGACGTGCTGTTCTTCCCCAAGGGCACTACCGTCAAGTTTGAGACCCCTGAGTATGGTCTAGGGTTCTTCACCGGCCACCGCTCCTTCGCACCCTAGGCCCCCTGCGTTCCAAATCCGTGACTCCGGCAGCAGGCATGGACTACAGGTTCATTCGGGTGTCGTTCGGAAAAGCAGATTCCCTCACGGCACACTGCAACGGCGGCCAGTCCCGCGCCGTGACTTCCGTTTCGTATCTGCAACCCAGGGAAACCTCTCGGACCTGAGATCCGTGCTCGATGGCGTTCGCACGTCGGGGCCCGGCTCCTACTCGCCGGTGCCGGACGTGCCACCACCCTAGCCATCACTGATCACCTTCCCGCCAAGTTGGCGCCTACCCGGGATTCGCGCCTGTCACCTGCTGACCGAGCTCGCGGGCGAGCCGGCCGAGAACAAAGGCATCACCCGCTACCGCAAAGCGGCATCTGTTTAGCTGCCGGCTTGACACGTAGCGCAACTTACCGCGTCGCGCACCCGCGACCCCGCAAGAACCATTTGGAAGAGGAGAGCAACATGACATTACGAGTCGGAATCATTGGTGCCGGCCCCAGCGGCCTGGCACAACTGCGGGCGTTTGAATCAGCACGCCAAAAAGGCGCCGCCATCCCCGATATCTTGTGCTTTGAGAAGCAGGACGACTGGGGCGGGCAGTGGAACAACAGCTGGCGGATCGGCCTGGACGCTCACGGCGAGCCGGTGCACTCCAGCATGTACCGCCACCTATGGTCCAATGGGCCGAAAGAGTGCCTCGAGTTCTCGGACTACTCCTTTGACGAGCACTTTGGCAGCGCCATTTCCTCCTTCCCGCCCCGCGAAGTTCTCTTCGACTACATCAAGGGCCGTGTGGAAAAGTCCGACGTCCGCAAGTACGTCAAGTTCAACAGCGTTGCCCGCCACACCAGCTACAACGAGGCAACGCAGGAATTCACGCTGACGGTTGAAGACCTCAAGACGAACCTCACTGAAACCCACGTGTTCGACAAGCTTGTGGTCGCCACCGGCCACTTCTCCGTCCCCTCCGTCCCCGAGTTCAAAGGCATCAAAACCTTCCCGGGTGAAGTTCTGCACGCCCACGATTTCCGCGGAGCCGAACGCTTTTATGGCAAGAACCTGCTCATGATCGGCAGCAGTTATTCCGCCGAGGACATTGGCATGCAGGCCCACAAGATGGGCGCCGCGTCCATCACCATCAGCTACCGCACAGCCCCGATGGGCTATCACTGGCCGGAGAACACGGTAGAGCGCCCGCTCGTCACCCACTTCCAAGGCCACACCGCGCACTTTAGCGACGGCACCCAAGATGACTTTGACGCCGTCGTACTTGGCACCGGATACCAGCACAAGTACCCGTTCCTGCCCAGCGAGCTGTCACTGAAGTCACCAAACGTGCTGTACCCGGGCAACCTTTACAAGGGCGTGGTGTGGCAGCAAAACACCAACCTGTTCTACCTTGGCGCGCAGGACCAGTACTACACATTCAACATGTTTGACGCGCAAGCGTGGTTTGCCCGCGACGTCATGACCGGAGCGATTGACATACCGTCCCTTGCTGAGCGCGAGGCGGACATCCAGCTCTGGCTCGAGCGCCAGGCCGCGCTGCCGGACCACGACGCGGAAGCCGACTTCCAGACGGACTACCTGCGGGAACTCATCAACGCCACCGATTACCCGCCCTTCGACCTCGACGCTGTTTCCCAACTCTTCAAAGACTGGATGCACCACAAGCACACTGACATCCTCGGGTACCGCGACATGGTCCACCGCTCCGTCGTCACCGGCACCATGGCGACCAAACACCACACCCTCTGGCTCAACGCCATGGATGACTCCATGCAGCGGTACCTATACGGCCCTTCGCAGGATATAGACACCGGCACGCCTGCGAATGTCACCGACACCCTGGCCGCAAGGTAATTTCGGGCCGGCGGCCAAATTCGGACCCCCTCCAAAACACAGCTTACATTTTTAGGATATGGACTCATGCTGTGGGGCGGGCCTCATCGCCACCCAGACATCAGGTCTCGAGAAGTTCACCAATAACCTGAGCAATTGAGCGGGCTGCCTTGGAGCTAGAATGTCGGTTTGTCCAGCAACCCGAAGATGTGGCCCCGCCCGCGGTCCAACAGTGGTTGGACCGCGGGCGGGTCACACGACAGCCTGTTCATCCACTTAGACTGTGCCATCGTGACGTGGGGCACGGCGTGACAGGGACATTTGTTCCAGTCAACGGTTCAGGACAAAGGCGTAAAGCAGTACTCTTAAGGAACTGGCCCCTGTCGGGCCGAAACCGGGAGACTGGAGAGTGAGCTATGCGGGTACCCGCAGAGGAACGGAAAGAACAGCTAATTTCAGCGACAGTTGAACTGATGCGTCGTGAGGGCGTTCAGTCGGTGACCATTCGGGCTATAGCCAAGGAGGCCAACGCCCCCTTGGCTACGGCACATTATTGCTTCAGCAATAAAGAAGAGCTCATGGACGCGGCCGCCGAGGCCTGGCTGAAGAACTTGAGCCGCTTTTCCAGCGACGTTCCGAAGCATTTGGGCCTTCGCAAGGCTGTGGAACAAGTAGCCGAAGGCTACTGGCGCGCACTAGAAGAAGAGCCGGCCAGCCTCCTTGCAGAGATCGAACTCATCCTGTGGGCAACACGCAATGCCCCCGTCAGCCCGCTGGCCGCGAAAATTTATCCCGCCTATGAAGTGGAGCTGGGAAACATATTCGCTTCCGCAGCCCAAAGCAGCGGCGAAGAGTGCCTCATAGGCTTTCCTATGCTTGTACGATCTTTCCTGATGATTTACGACGGAGCGGCCATTCAATACATGACCGACCCGAAGGCTACCGATCACCGCGGCCAGTTCTTCATGATGGTTGATGCACTTCTGATCAAGGCTGGCGTCTAAAGCTCCTCCGCCACCGAGGCTTACAGGACTTATTCCGAGGTGATCCTCAGCGGGAGACCCACTGCCGCCGAAGCTCTCGTCGAGTCGCGCCTCGCACCGCTGTTCGCCCATCCACACCTTCTTGAGACGCTCGGGTCATTATTCGAAGAAGACCTGTCGCAGCCACGGGCAGCGAGCAGGTAAAAATCGGTTTCACCGCAGGTTTGCACGCCCGGCCGGCCTCCGCATTTGTCAACGCGGGCGCGGCATCTGAACACGACGTCACTATCAGCTTCGGCACCGAGGACAGGGTGGATGCCTCCAGCCTGTCCTCGGTCCTGGCTCTCGGCATCGAGTATGGCGACGAAGTCACTCTTCACGTTGACGGCGACCGCGCCCAGGAGGCATTGAACGAGCTTGGTGATCTCCTCCGGCGGAACCTGGACTAAGGAATCGCGGGTGCGCGGGCGCGCCCAGTTCAGCGCCCCCGCCCCCGTCTGACAACCCGGACCGATCAGCGCTCGGGGGCTAAGAAACACCGCCGCACCAATGAAGTCCTAATCATTCGGCCGCTCGCGTTGAACGGCAAGAAACAGCCCACCAGGAGAACTCATGACCTTCGCTTTCGTCCGGCACGGCCAAACCGACTGGAATTTCGCGCAACGCATGCAAGGCTCCAGTGATATCCCCCTCAACGCCACCGGACGGAAGCAAGCGCTCGAAGCGGCACGCAGCCTCAGCTCCGGCATCAACGGCAGGCCGTGGGACATCATCGTGAGCTCCCCCCTGATCCGCGCGAGAGAAACCGCCAGCCTAATCGCAGTCGGGATCGGCCGCGACCTGGGGCCAGCCTACCCGGCTCTCACCGAGCGCGACTACGGAGACGCGGAAGGGGCCACTCAAGAGGAGATCAGTGCGCGGTGGCCGCAGGGCACCATTCCCGGACTCGAGCCGATTGAATCCGTCATCGCCCGCGGGACACATGCGCTCGAACGCCTCGCGCGTCTATATGACGGCGACAACGTCCTCATCGTTTGCCACGGGACACTCATACGACACACGCTCTCCGCGCTCACCGGAAAGGACACCGGCGAAATCATCAATGGTTCGATCGCCACGCTCTCCTCGGTGGAGGGAGGTTGGTCGGTGCACACAGTTAACGACCGCCCATTCCTGCCCAAAACGGAGGCCACTGACAAGGCGGAACGGACAAACCTGGCCGCGGGGATGTCGTAAAAAGGAGCGAAATAACGCGAGCCGCCACCCAACGAAATAACAACGATCGACTCCCCGCCCATCAAATAGCAGCTCTCTTTTGGCGGATCCGCCCCCCAGCCTTTCCCTATCCAGCACGCAAGCAGATCCGGATAAAACGGACAAGGCGAGCGTGGAAAACACTGTCTCGCACGTCGCCACCTGGGTGATTGCCGGGTTGAGGAAAGAGGTGTTCACGAGCCTGGCGCAGTTGCGGAGACGGATTCGGGAGCAGATCGATGCCTATAACAGGCAGCCGTTCCAGAAGCGGGAGGGCTCCCGGCTGAGCGTGTTCACCGCCGAGGAGAAGCCGGTGTTGCAACCGCTGCCGGCGGTGGCGTTCGAGATCAGCACCTGGACCTATGGGCGCAAAATTGGGCGCAACGGCCACGTGGTCTGGGCGAAGAACTTTTACTCCGTGCCGTTCGCCCACATCGGCTCGAATGTTGATCTTCGTGTCACGGAGACCATGCTGGAGATCTATCGCAGCGATGAGCGCCTCACCAGCCACCTGCTGCTGCCAGCGACGACGGCGAACCAGCATCAGACGAACGAGGCGGACCTTCCGGAGGGTCGCAGCTGGCAGGCGTGGGACCGGGCCCGGATCGATGAATGGGCGTTACGGATGGGCCCGGCAACCGTGACGGTGATCAGCAAGATCTTCGAGTCCGTGCCGGTCGAGGAGGCCGGATACGACCCCGCGCTGGCGGTGCTGCGCCTGTCCCGCCGGTTCTCCCCGGCCCGGGTGGAAGCGGCCAGCCAGCTCGCGCTGCGAGGGCCGATACGATCGCCCCGCTACGCCCACCTGCGGCCGATCCTGGATACCGGGCAGGACAGAACCGGGATCGTCCCTGATGAGCCGGAGGGAGACGATGGCGGATACGTGCGGGGCGGCGCCTACTACGCCGGAGGGGCTCGATGAGCCGCCTGGATGCGGAGACCAAACGCAAGCTGCGCGAGATGAACGCGGGCGAGTTGCTGGAGGCCATCGATACCCAAGACGAGAGGCTGAGTATCAGCTTGCCGTTCGAGGATCGTGTCCGGCTGGTCGTCGATGACGCCTATTCGTCGTTTACGCATTCCAAGGTGACCGGCTTGATCCGGCGGGCAGGACTGCGTTATCCGAACGCGGATTTGCGCCGCATCGATCGTCTCGACGAGCGCGGTCTTGACCGGCAGCTGCTGACCCAGCTGGGCACCTGCTCGTTCATGGGCAGGCAGCAGAACGTCGTCTTGCAGGGGTTCACCGGGTCGGGGAAGTCGTATCTGGGATGCGCGGTCGCCAAACGCGCCTGCGAGCACCGAATCCGCGCACATTACGTCCGTATGCCAGACCTCGAGGAAGAACGGGTCGCCGCGCAAGACAGGCCCGGCGGTTCCGGTAAATTCCTGCGAAAGTATGCGGCATTCACGCTGCTGGTCATCGACGAGTGGCTCCTGGATCGACCCACGGAACCGATGCGAGGCATGCTGCTGGAACTGATGGAGCGCCGCTACGGCGAGACCTCAACAGTGTTCTGCACTCAGTATTTGCAGAAGGACTGGCACCAGCGGCTCGGCTCCGGCGTCCATGCGGACGCGATCATGGACCGGATCATCCACAACACGAGCTGGGTCGAGACCGGCAACTACAACATGCGCGAACACGCAGCACTCGTGAGCGCCTAATCCTGTGACAGAGAGCGTCAGCGGCGCCAAGCCACGCGACTGCTGGCGCTCTCTGGCACGATCCCCGGCGTGGTTGAGCCACCAGGTGCTGATTCCGAGGGCGGGTTCCAGGCGGTGGTGTTCCCAGGCGCGCCAGATTGATTCCATCCGGATGAGGGCTTCGGGGTGTTTGTACCATTCGGGGCACCAGGCGAAGGCCGCCCCTTCGTTGACTTCCCGGACATAGGACTGGGCCAGGAGCTCGGCGAAGAACTCCACGGCACTGGCATAGACCAGCTCCGGCTCAGGCGCGTCATGGCTGTGGCCGCCGCTTGAGGACTGGACCTCTTCGTCGCCGAACGCGTCCCCGAACTCCTGACTCATGCCGTGTCACCGTCCGTCCACGGGTTGCGCACCGGAACGGCCACAGGCTCACGATCATCTTTCACCGTGGTGGCGAGGGAGTCTTTGACTTTCTGGGCGTGGGGTCCGTTCATCCAGGGGATGGTTTCGATCATGGTGGCCGGGGCGCCGGAGGCGAGAAGGATGGCCCGGAACCTGGGCAGTGCCGTCAGGTCGGCGACGGAGAGGATTTCGTCCTTGTTCTCCTGCCGGGAGGATGAGGACCCGGTTTTGCTGTGGCTGCGGGAGACGTTGATGTAGCTGTACTGCCCGATCAGGCGGGAGAGCTCGTCGAGGTAGCCGACTTCGGAGACGCCGCCGCCGTAGATTTTCACGTTCGACGCGGACCAGAGTTTCCGCATGCGGGACTGCTGAAGGCTTAGTTGACAGCTGGGGTTGATAATTTCCTATGCGGCTGAGGCCACGTTTTTTATTGTCTCAAACTCGATGGGTGTCAGCCGTCCGAGGGCGCGTTGACGGCGTTTGCGGTGGTAGCTGCGCTCGATCCAGGTCGTAATGGCCAGCCTGAGCTCGGCACGGGTCTCCCAACGTTTCCGGTTCAGGACGTTCTTTTGCAGCAGGGAGAAGAACGATTCCATCGCGGCGTTGTCACCGCAGGCGCCCACTCTTCCCATCGATCCGCTCAGCCCGTAGGCGTTCAGGGCCAGGACGAACTTTCTGGATCTGAACTGGGAACCGCGGTCCGAGTGCACCACCGTGCCCGCTGGTCTCCTGAGTGCCACGGCATGGTCCAAGGCAGTGACGGCCAGGGACGCTTTCATCCGCCCGGCCATGGAATACCCGACGATCCGGTTCGAATGCAGGTCCTTGATCGCGCACAGGTACAGCTTTCCCTCCCCGGTGTGGTGCTCGGTGATGTCCGTGAGCCACTTCCGGTTCGGCGCCGCCGCACTGAAGTCCCGCTCGATGAGGTCATCGTGGACCGGAGGGCCGGCCTTGATTCCGGACCTGCGCCGCCGGTGGATCACGGAGTGGATGCCGTTCTGAGAGCACAGCCGCCAGATCCGGCGTTCACTGGCCACAGGACCGGCACTGGCGTTGATCTCATCGGCAATGAACCGGTATCCGAAGGCAGGATCGTCGCGGTGGTGATCGATGGCAGCGTTGATCAGGTGCGCTTCTTCCCAGTCCCGGGACGGGACGGGGTTGGCGGCCCACTGGTAGTAGGCCTGTCTGGAGAAATTCAGTACCCGGCAGGACACCGCCACGGGAACCCGGATCGGGGCGTCCCTGGCAGCCAGCTCGCGGACCAGCGGGTACATCATTTTTTTGGATTGATGTCCCGGGACAAGTAGGCCACGGCACGGCGCATGACTTCGGCTTCCTGCTCCAGGAGCCGGATGCGCTTGTTGGCCTCCCGCAGCTTCGCGGCGTCATCGGACACGGCCCCGGACTTCACCCCGTCTTCTCTGTCGGCGATCTTCATCCAGCGGTGCAGTGCGGCCGGTGAGACACCGAAGTCTTTGGCGATCTGGGTAATGGGCGCTTCGCCCTTGCGGGCGATCGCCACGACATCGCGGCGGAACTCTTCGGGAAAGGCTTTGGGCATGATGAACATCCTTCCACCCGCAAGGATCAAATCCTCACAGGCAAAGTGTCAATCAAACCTTCAGCAGTCCCTGCCTTCCAGGGACCAGACCTCGACGCCCTGGGACCAGGACTGCAGGATGGTCATGAGGATGATGCCGCGGGAGCCGTAGTGGCTGTACTGGTCCGGCAGGGCCTTCCACCGGCACACGTTGGCAGCCTCATCCAGGATCCCCAGCAAAGGTGTCGCGAGCCGGCCGCCGGGCTGGGAGGTGGCGTACTTTTCGGCTGCTTCCACGACGGCGACGGTCAGGGCGGTGACCAGGGGGCCGGCGGTGCCGACCCCTTCGCGGGAGAGGCTGTAGAGCGTGCCTTTTCCGCGCACGAAGTCCTCGGGGACGAACCGGGGACGCGGGTCGGTGTCCACGGTCGTGTCCCGCAGCGGGTGACCCATTGGCTGACCTCCCGGTCGGTCAGGCAGGAAACCATCTGGCGGGCGGTGCCGTAGACACCGGCCCGCTGCTTTTCCGGTTCCCTGATGTGGCCCATCACCATGTCGGCTGTAGGCCCGCCTCGTGGGCTCAGTGCCAGGACAGCCCGAACAATCTAAATACTTCCCGGATTTCGGCCGAATCGGCTGACATGTCGTGGTGAGCGAAGTGGGTGAGGCGTGGACTGGCGGCCGGGTCTCCTGCCTGTTCGAAGATGGCCCACAGCTTCAGGTCATCGCCCAGGCGGGAGGTGAAGGCGATCCCGTCGAGGTTCGAATGCCCGTAGACGTGCGTGGCCACGCGTTGGGTCAGGACCCGGGGACGTGCATCGCGCAGGGCGGCGGCGTCGAAGTCCTTGAGCCCGAAGACTAGGGCTTCCCGCAGGAAATGCGGGCGCAGGGCCGCGATGGTCGTCGATGCGGAAATGTCGCAATAGCGCCCGGTGATGGTTGCCGTTGCGGCCGTGCGTGGTTCAAGCCAGCTGTAGGGGACCTGTCCGGGAGCGTTGGTGGGGTGCCAGGCCTCATCCCGGGGGTCGACCTCGATGTCGTCCAGGTCATCGAACAACAGCGGGTCGGGGCGGAAGCAGGCCAGAACCTCCATCAGGCAGGCCTTGAGGCTGGATCCGGCATAGACGGTGCGGAAGTTTCCCTCCGCGTCATCCCACCGGCCGGGAAAGCGGCCTTCAGTGGCCCATTCCCATCCAGACCAGGCCCACGGCTCGGGTTTGAAACCGACGCCACACGGTCCCGGCGGCCTCAACCGCGGCCGGTTCCAGTCCTGCGGGCGTCACTGGCCGGAGGAGGCGAAGGCCCGCGCAGCGGCCAGGGCGCGTGCCCCGGTCTCGTCCAGGTTGCCTTCGCGCAGCACCCGCGCCGGGGACAGGTCATCGAGCTGGGGGTTCATGCCCTGGAACCACGCCTGCACCACGGCCGGCGCATCCTTTTCCGCCAGCAGGGCCGCGATCTGGTAGGCCGCGCGCAGCCGGAGCAGCACCTCCTCCGAGGGTTTGCGTTCGTCGTCGGCCCACTGGCGCACCGCGCGGGTTTCCTTCACCGATCCGATATAGGCAACCAGGCGCGCGCCCAGCAGATCGCGCAGCGCCTGCACCAGCCGGGGCGCCGGCAGGCGCACGGAATCCTGATGGGCCTTCAGTCCGCCCCGGGCAGCTACCGATGTCATAGCCCTATCGTTTCGTATTCCATGCCAAATAACAACAGGTTCACCAGACCAAAATACACACCTGATCCCACCCTGAATCACCGATAACTTATCTTATGTAAGGTAGTACTCTGCGTATCTCATCGGATGAATCATTCAGACCCTCTCCTGTCCTGTCTCAGTCATTCCGAGACAGTCTCAGTCAAAGTGAGACAAACGCTGGGTTGTCTCACCATATCTGAGACATTACGCGGCGTGTCTCAATGTAGTTGAGACAACTGTCGGCCGGCTCGCGTTAGCGTAGGGGCATGGCAGGCGCCACAGCTGTCGTGGAGATTCACCCGTGGAACTCCTTGTCGGAGTGCCTTGTTTCTGCGCGCGAACTTCCGTTCGAGTTGCCGTTGTCCTCGACGCTGTCGAAATCATGGATGCTGCCGTTCGAGGACTACTCTCCTGTGCGGCGGCTGCGCTCATACAAGGGCCAGCGGAATTTCACGGGCTCGTGGTGGTGCGCCACGACCGGACGGCATGTGGGTTTTGAGTCCTGGCTTGAGCGCGATCACCTCATGTTCAGGGATTTCGACCCGGCCGTCACCGGAATCTCCTCGCAGCCGTTCCGGCTGGATTTCGAACTCGCCGGCAGCCGCCGCTGCCATGTCCCTGATTACTTCCTGCGGCTGACGGACGGCGATGCCGTGGTGATCGATGTCCGGCCCGAAGCCCGGATCAAAACTCGAGACCGAGAGATCTTCGAAGCGACCAGGCAAGCCTGCGAGACAGTCGGCTGGTCGTATGAACTCGTGGGAGAGCTATCCGGCGCACGTGTCGCCAATGTCCGCTGGCTCTCGGGATTCCGGCATGAACGCTGCCTGGATCCGGGCATCATCGCACCGCTCCTGGAAGCGGTCTCGTCGTCCGGCCGGCCCACGATCGAATCCGTGGCCAGGAGCGTCGGAGACCCGATCGCCGTCCTGCCCTCGGTCTACTATTTGCTCTGGAACCACCGCCTGAGCGCCGATCTGGGTGCCGCTCCCCTGTCCCCACGCACACCGATTACGGCCGGTGCCCCGTGAACGACCGCCGACAGGCCGGGCTCAATATCGGCGACAGCGTCAGCTTCAAGGGAGCCAGTTATCGCCTGACCGGTCTGGACGGTGCTCTGGCCATGCTGTCGGCCCCGGGCTTGGCACCCATCGCCATCCAGGTCAGCGCCCTGGTATCCGATCCGACATTTTCCCTCGCCGTGGCCTCGGGATCCCGGCGGCGCCCGCTGTGCAGACCACGGATTTTCGGCGCCCTGCCGGCCACTGTTCAGGATGAGGCTCTGGCCATGGAGCGTCATATCACCGAGATGCTGGACGGAATCCCTTGCGACGCCGACCCGGGAACATCGCCAAGAGCCGAGTACAACGTTGACGCGACATCGCTGCGGCAGCGGACCCTGGCCAAACACGCCGAACTGGCTGCGGCCGGTCAGAGCATCGGTGTCAGCACTCTCCAGCGCCTGCGCAAGGACTACGAGACGCAGGGGGTGATGGGCTTGGTCGACCGCAGGATCGTCCGCCGGGGATCACTGACCGGCAACGCGGACCAGCGCTACGTCGACGTCCTGCTGAAGGTCCTTAAACAGAATCTCCAGCAGTCGACCGGATCCATGGACAGACTCCGCAGCCAGGTCAACAAGGCGGTGGTCTCCGAGTATCCGGACGGGCAGGTGCCCGTTCCGTCACGGGCGACTTTCCACCGGCTCGTCGGCCGGCTCAGGGAAGGCAGGCATGCCACCGGATCGGCCCGGACCCGCCGGACCCTCGACCAGCAGCCGTGTGCACCGTTCAGCGCCGTCTACCCGGTGCGGCCGGGGGAACTGATGCAGATCGACTCCACTCCCCTGGACGTAGCCGTCGACTTCGGCGACGGGGTGACCGGGCGGGTGGAGCTGACGGCCCTGATCGATATCGCGACCCGCAGCATCGCCGCGGCCGTTCTGCAGCCGACCACGAAAGCCGTGGACGCCGCGTTCCTGCTGGCCCGCTGCGTCACGCCCGAACCCATGCGCCCCGGGTGGCCGGAAGCGGTGTCCATGGCAGCTTCGGCGTTGCCGTTCAAATCCCTGCGCAGCATCGACGAACGTCTGGCCAGCGCCGCGGCCAAGCCCGTGATCATTCCGGACACCATCGTGTTCGACCACGGCAAGGCGTACCTTTCCGACGCCTTCCGCACGGGGTGCCGTGCCCTTGGAATCAGCCTGCAGCCGGCCCATCCCGATACGCCGACCGATAAGCCCGTCGTGGAACGCACCCTGCAGTCCATCGGCACCCTTTTCGCCCAATACACAGCCGGCTATCTGGGATCCTCCGTGGAACGGCGCGGCAAGGAAGCGGAGAAGACCGCCGTCTTTTCGATGGTGGAGTTGCAGGACCTGTTGGACGAATGGATCATCACGCACTGGCAGAACCGTCCGCACGAGGGACTGCGGGACCCCTTTATGCCCTCCCGGGTCTTCACCCCCAACGAAAAGTACGCCTCCCTGGTGGCGGTTACCGGCTACGTCGCGCTGCCGCTGGGAGCCGAGGACTACATTGAACTGATGCCCTCGCGGAGCCGGGCGATCAACTCCTACGGCATCAAACTCAACCACCGCGTCTACGATGCCCGGGAGCTGAATCCCTACCGCGGCCAAAAGTCCGGGGTGAAGCTGCTGAAGGACCGGTGGGAAGTCCGCTATGACCCGTACGACGTCAGCAGGGTCTGGATCAGAAACGAACGTGACGGCGGCTGGATCACCGCCTTCTGGCAGCGGCTGCACGCCGGCGCGCAGCCCTTCGGTGACGCCGTCTGGGAACACGGACGACGCATCGTGAGCGAACGCGGCATCACCTCTCCGAGCGAAGAGAGCATCAAGGAAGCCGTCGACCAACTGCTGGCCAAGGCAGGAGCGGACACCGGTATCAAAGCGCCGCACGGCAAGAAAGACCGCCGGATCCTGGCCCGCAACCGGGCCACCGCACGGAGCACCCCGGGAGCCGGCCCCGCTGCCCGGACCCTGCAAGGACCCCCGCCTGCTGCCGGGCCGGAAATACCGGACACGGTCCGGGAAGATCCGGAACAGATCATCCCGCTGAAAATATACGATGCCCACGAGAAGGCCAGACAATGGTGGTAATCCCGGAATTCCCCAGTATCAGCCGCGCGCCGACAACAACATTGCAGGGCTGGCGCAGCTATGTTGACTCCGAGGCGCCCGACGTGACCCTCCTGCCCGCCCAGGACCTGGCGGGGCTCGGCCCGGTGGAGCGGGAACAATATAACGAACTTCGCATCAGCTACCACTCCGAGCTCATCATCATTGAGACCTCGACGGTGCAGGACATCACTCAGCAGGGCCGGCTGCTGATGATGCTCAACCAGCGCGAAATCAGTGCCCGGCGCGGACTGGTCGTCTCCGGGCCCTGGGCATCAGGGAAAACCACGGCCATCAAACTGCTGGGCAAGACCCACGAGTTAAAGGTCAGGATGAAATACCCCGGCCAGGAACGCATCCCCGTGGTCTACATCACGACTCCCCCGAAGGGCTCGCCACGGAAGCTGGCCAGTGAATTCGCGAACTTCCTCGGGCTGCCGCAACGGCCCCGCCAGAACATCACCGACATCGCAGACGCCGTCTGCCAGGTCCTCACCGATGCCCGGACGGATCTCGTCATCGTGGACGAGATCCACAACCTCAACCTGGCCACCAGCGCGGGCGAAGACATGTCAGACCATCTGAAGTACTTCGCTGAACACATGCCGGCCACTTTCGTCTATGCCGGGATCGAGGTCGAGAATTCCGGTCTCTTCACCGGCCTGCGCGGCCGCCAACTCTCGGCCCGCGTCGGTGCTCAAGTCCACCGGCGCGTTCCCCTACGCCCAGGAATTCAAGTCTCTCGTTGCCTCCCTGGAAACGGCCCTGCGGCTGCACCGCCATCAACCAGGAACGCTGACCGCCGAAGCAAAATACCTCCACCACCGAACCGGCGGCAGCATCAGCAGCCTCTCGCACCTGATCAGGCAGGCAGCCATCACGACCATCCTTGACGGATCCGAAGCCATCGACAGGGCACTGCTTGACCAGACGCTCATCGACCACGCAGCCGAGACCGCAAGCCCGGGCACGCCGCGGACGGTCAAAGGGCGGTCGTGAATCCCGGCAGCACGTCGACTCCTCAGCTGCGGCCCTTGCCGATCCGGGTGCGCCTCTATCCCCGTGAAACCACCGCATCCTTCATCCTGCGCCTGGAACGAAGGAACCACCTGCCGTCAGGAATCCTCAAAGGCCTGCTGCCGCGGGCCGGGGAACCATGGGGTGAGAGCCTCGGCGTCCTGACCTGCCACGACCCGGGCACCCTGATGCTGGCGATGCCCCAACTCGGTGCATACCGGACAACCGCAAGCCCCCTGCACAAGCTGCCGGCCGGCCCCCTACCGCGGATCACCGGCTTCGCATGCAACCACTGCGCGCTCTCGCGCACCGGGGACAGCCGCATCGAAATCTACCGAACCCATGAACAGGTTCTTTGCCCGATCCACCGACGATGGACCGGGCACGGCACCGACAGCCCCGACGGGCAACCCGGTCTGGGTCGCTGCCCGGAGATCACCGCGGCCAACCGGCACCACCGCAACCTCATCAGCCGCCACGGACGACCATGCGTCCGCACGGCCTTCCATATTTCCAGCCACATCAACTACCGGTGGTTCGAGCAATACCGGCACTTCGGGCCATTCACGGACCGTTACCGTGCCTTGATCTCCGGGACGCGCTCTTCATGCATCCTCGAGCCTGCCGCACTTTGGGCCGCCCTCTACCCGCCGACAATCGAACTGGCCGCTCTGATTGCTTCCGCCCGCTGGGCGGAAATCGCCCACAGCCAGCACCCAGGCCCTTTCCTTGACCGCGTCGGCGAAAGCATCACCGACGGCTGGCACCCCCGCGGTTACCAGGACCCGCTGCAACACTGGATGCAGGAAGACTGGCGGCCAGGATTCACTGGACAGGACACCCTCACCTGAACGCCGACGACGACGGCGAACACACGCCGGAAACACTGCGTATCTCAACTAAAGTGAGACAACCGGCCTCAAACCGTCTCAGAAACCTGAGACAAACCCCGGAAAACAAGGGCCCCCTGTCTCAGATCCGATGAGACAGGACATCTCCCGCGGAATTCCGCGCCACGCGTTGGAGGTGCCTTGCGCCGCGGCGTTCGGGGGTTTTATCCGACTCCAATCGATGTTCCCAGTCATGACTGGGCGGGCCGGGTCAGCGCGCCGAATGACAGAAAAAACGCCTCTGACCTGCGGATTTGCTGAGATGATGCATTTAATGAAACATTGATTCAGATTTTGGAGCAGGTTTGGGAGGCGGAATGGCAGTCGATGGATCCGGTCGGGTGCACCTTCTGGGCTCCGTCCAGCTGCTTCATCCCGAACAGCAGACCTTCGATCAGATGCTGGATGGCTGGCGGAACCAGCAGCTCTCGCGCAACCTGAAGTTCGACACCATTGACCAGCGCATCCGGTACGTTCGCAGGTTTGTAGACCACATCAATGAGTTTCCCTGGCACTGGACCCCCGCCCATGTCGAGGAGTATTTCGGGGATCTGCGCTCGATCCGGCACTTGAGCCACTCGACGCTGCGCGCCCACCAGTCCGCGCTGCGGCACTTCACGTCCTATGTCGCCAACCCCGATTATGGCTGGGACAGGGTCTGCGAACAGCGCTTTGGTACCCATCCGGCCCAGGTTTTCTACGAGTGGAACACCGCACCGCATGTGCAGGAATTCGAAGGCCGACCGTCCAAGCGCCCCTTCACCAGGGAGGAGCCCCAGAAGCTCTTCGACCGCGCCGACGACGAGGTCGAACTCATTGAGGCCACCGGCAAGAAGGGCTGGCAGGCGGCCTACCGCGACGCTGTGATGCTCAAGGTGGCCTATTCCTACGGGCTGCGGTTCAATGAGCTGCGTCACCTGCAGACCATCGACTTCGCAACCAACCCGCACGCACGCAAATTCGGGAAATTCGGTGTCTGCGAGGTCCGGTTCGGCAAGTCCCGCAGGGCATCACCGCCCAAGCCCCGCAGCGTCCTGACAGTCTTCGACTGGACCGCCGGCGTCCTCGAGGACTGGCTCGCCAACGGCCGGGGAACCCTTCACACCCTCGACCTCTTCCCCAGCGAACGCGGCGGCCTGATCGTGGAGTCCACCCTCCTGCGGCGCCTCCGGCGTTACCTCGACGAGCTGGGGATGCCTTCGGACGGACTGGACCTGCATTCCCTGCGGCGCTCCTACGCCACGCACCTTTTGGAGGCCGGATGGGATCCTAGATTCGTGCAATACCAAATGGGCCACGAGTACGCCTCCACCACCGGCATCTACCAATTCGTCAGCGACGACTTCCGCAACACCACGCTGCGGGCGTCCCTGGACCGCACGATGGACCAGGCACTCGGCAAACAATCGGGAGGTCAGCGATGAAGCGCCAGGTCGAATACACGTGGCGGCTCTCCGAACTGATGGCAGCCCGGGGCCTTCACAACACCACCGACCTCATCCCCCTGCTCGCCGAACGCGGAATCATCCTGTCCCGGCCGCAGGTCTACCGCATCGTCAACCAGAAGCCCGAACGGGTCGCCCTGCAGGTCATCGCCGCGATCTGCGACATCTTCTCCTGCGGCCCCGAAGACCTCATCACCGTCACCGCAGCCGACGTCCGGGCACGCAAGACCGGAACCGCCAACTCCCCCAACGTCGTGGACCTCAACCGCACCGTCCGCCCGCGCCGCGCCCGCATCATCGACGATGGCCACTGAACACCCGGAAGGACTCACCCCGCGCAACACCGTCCGCGGCCGGCCCCGCACAACCGGAACCGTCCAGTGCGCCCGCTGCGGCCGCAACGCCGGCAAGACCAGGGCGACCTGGCCGGAAGGCAAGATCTGCGGTCCCTGCTTCACCGTGGCAACCCGCACCCACGGCACCTGCCCCGACTGCAGGCAGCACAGACTGCTCCCCGGCCCACCCGCAGAGGATGGAGGACCACGATGCGCCCCCTGCGCCGGTATCCTCCACAACTTCCACTGCGCCCGCTGCAGCCACGAAGGTGAGTTCTACCGCCGCGGCATCTGCGCCCGCTGCGCACTCCGGGACGACCTCACCGCCCTGCTGCTCACTCATCCGGCGGATCGGACAACTGCAAACCGCCTGGTCGACGTCCTCTGCCAAGCCGATCGACCGGAAAGCATCATCACCTGGAAACGCTCCGCCAAGGTCCAGGCACTCCTGACGGCCGTCGCGAGCGGACAGACTCCCCTGACCCACGACGGCCTCGACAGTCACCGCGAAACGGCAGGACGGGCAGCCGACCATCTCCGGGCCCTACTCGTCCATCACGGGCTCCTCCCCCACCAGGACCCCTACCTGAACCGCTTCGAAGCCTGGATCGACAACAAGCTCCGCTCCCTGCCCGCCGAAGTTGCCAAACCCGTCGAGCATTTCGCCAAATGGCACCACCTCAGACGCATCCGCGCCATGGCAACGCCGGACAAATCGGTCCAAAGCCCGGTGCACGCAGCCAAACAGGAGATCACCGAAACCATCAAGTTCCTCGACTGGCTCTGGCAGAACCACCACCGCACCGCCTCCACCTGCACCCAGCAGGACGTGGACACCTGGCTCACGACAGGACCGACCACCAGAAAAGCCATCCGGACCTTCTTCATCTTCGCGAAAAAGACCGGCACGAATATGCGGGTCGAAATCGGGCACTACGCCGCTAAAGGCCGGCCCGCCATCCCGCAGGAACAACGCCTTGCCTGGTTAAAGGAACTGCTCACAGGCACCAGCGAATCCCTGCCCTACAGAGTCGCCGGGACATTGCTCCTCCTCTATGCCCAACCCCTGGTCCGGGTGGCCGCGCTCCGCACCGAAGCAATCACCGTCAACGACACCACCGACACGATCACGATCTCCCTTGGCACGCATCCGGTGCCCGTCCCACAGCCGTTCGCGGAACTCCTCAGCCAGCACCTCCGGAACCGCCCCAACCTCAGAACAGGATCAGGCTGTTAGCGGCCATGAAAAACTGCCCATAGGCGGCCACGGAACTGCCCGCTGGGGCGAATTCTAGGGGTCGATGCAACACCCGAGGTTAGCTGGCTATCAGTAAACCACGAAGACGCTCGGCTGGGGTGTCCCAGTCCAGTGTTTTGCGTGGTCGGGCGTTGAGTTCCTGGGCGACGTGCTCGAGGTCCTCGGGCCCGTAGGCGTTCAGGTCGGTGCCCTTGGGGAAGTATTGGCGCAGCAGCCCGTTGGTGTTCTCGTTGGATCCGCGTTGCCAGGGGCTGGCTGGGTCGCAGAAGTAGACGTCCATGTCGGTGGCGATGCTGAAGGCCTTGTGTTTGGCCGTTTGGGCTCCCTGGTCCCAGGTGAGGGATCCGCGCAGGTGCGCCGGGAGGGTTCCCATGGTCTTGATCAGCCCGTCGCGGACCGATTCGGCGGTGTGGTCCACCGGCAGGTGCACCAACATCACGTAGCGGGTGGTGCGTTCCACCAGGGTTGCGATCGCCGACTGGTTGTAGGCTCCGGTGATCAAATCCCCCTCCTTACGATTTTGTTGTGGGTGACTTCGGAGCTGTCGTAGTGTTTCGATCACCCTCGGGTGGTGGGTATGGCCCAGATCTCCCTGCCGCTTGGACGGCTCACTGGGAATGGCCGCCCGCTGCCCGCCGATGACTCGACCGCTGATTGAGACTTACGACATTGATCGTTGGGTAAGGACGTGCCGGCGTGGTTATCGACAGGGGCCAACCAAATTGGAGCTGATCGAAGGGACCGAAAGACATGCCGGACGTGTGGGCAGGAATCGACTCGGGCAAGAGTGCCCATCATTGCGTTGTGATCGACCAATCCGGGACGGTGCTGCTGTCAAAACGGGTCGAGAACGACGAAACCGCGTTGCTCCAGCTCATCGCCGAAACCGCGGAGAGCGCGGCCGGTGGTGAGATCTGCTGGGCTACTGATCTGAACGCCGGCGGCGCGGCGCTGCTGATCGAGCTGCTGGCAGCACACGCTCAGCACCTGCTCTATATCCCTGGACGGATCGTGCATCACGCCGCAGCGACCTATCGGGGGGATGGAAAGACCGACGCGAAAGACGCCAGGATCATCGCTGACCAGGCCCGCATGCGCACCGACCTGCAACCCGTTCGCAGCGCAGACCAGATCAGTGTGGACCTGCGTATGCTCACTGCCCGCCGCACCGATCTGATTTGCGACCGTGTCCGGGCGATCAACCGGCTCCGGGCCACCTTGTTGGAATACTTCCCTGCGCTCGAGCGGGCCTTCGACTACTCCAAGAAGGCTCCTCTGACCCTTCTGAGCGGCTATCAGACCCCCGAGGGCATCCGCCGGATAGGACTGACGCGGCTTACTGGCTGGCTGAGAAAACGCGGCTGCCGGAACAGTGCAAAGATGGCGGAGAAGGCACTTGCGGCTGCAAACGCCCAGCACACCGTCCTGCCTGCCCAATCCATGGGATCGGCCCTGGTCGTCCGGTTGGCCGATCAGATCAGCTCAACCGATGCAGAGATCGCAGACGTCGATGCCCAGATCACGGACCTGTTCAGGCAGCACGACAGCGCCGATGTTCTGCTGAGTATGCCTGGGTTCGGGCCCGTACTCGCGGCTACTTTTCTCGCGAACATCGGCGGTAACCTGGACGGATTCGACTCCGTCGACCGGCTCGCCAGCGTCGCCGGGTTGGCTCCGGTCCCACGCGATTCCGGCCGGATCAGCGGAAACCTGCACCGGCCGCGCCGATTCAACCGCAGACTCCTCCGAACCTGCTACCTCGCCGCCCTCTCCAGCTTGAAAAACAGCCCCGCTTCCAGAACCTACTACGACCGGAAACGCGGCGAGGGAAAGTCCCACAAACAGGCGCTTATCGCACTTGCCCGACGCCGCATCAACGTCATCTGGGCCATGCTCCGCGACCACACCGAATACCGGGAGCCGGCCGCCGCCATTTGCGTCCAGGCTGCTTGACAACAGCATTGAGATTCCCAGTGACCCGGGACGGCGCGGTCTTCGATCTCGGCGGGGCGTTCGGAAATGTTGATCATCGGGTCCCGGAAACGGCTGGTGCGTTCTTCGGGATTCTTGTGCTTTTTGCGGCGGGTCCGCCCGGTGCGCAGGGCCTCTTTGACCTCGCGTTTGAGTCCGCCGCGGGCCTGGAGGTAGAGGGCCTGGTAGATCGTTTCGGGGCTCACGCGCATCTGCTCGTCATCGGGGAATTCCTTGATCAGCAGCTTCGAAATCTGTTGCGGGGACCAGCGGGTGAGGAGCCTGGTTTTCACGTAGTCGTGCAGTTCCCCGGGTTCTGCCAGCTTACTGTCCTTGGGCCGCGCCCGGGCCGCGGTGGCGGCCCGGTGGGCGCCGTAGGGCTGGTAGCCGAGCACGGGGTGGCTGTTGCGTTTGATCTCGCGGCTGATGGTGCCCACGGAGCGGCCCAGTGCCCTGCCGATCGCCTGCATTGAGGTTCCTTGGGAGCGCAGGTCCGCGATGCTCTCCCGCTCGGACAGGGACAGGTAGCGGGCGCTGACGGACTGCTCCAGGGCTTCCAGGGCTTCCAGGGCCACCGGAGCGGGTGACGGCTCCGCCGCCGCCGCTGCCGTCAGCTCAGGTGCCGCCGCAGGGGCCAAGGGTTCCGCAAAAGTAGTTGTCACGTCCTGTTTATACGGCAGATCCGCAGTGTGGCCCCCGGCAGCGGCCGTGTCCCTTGCAGCCTGTTGCCGGTCCCATGCGTAGGAGCTCGGTTTGCTGGCGCCGACTGCAAGGGCGGCGTCCCTCCGGCCGGCTCCTTCTTGGCGCAGGCGCAGGTAGCGAAGCTGCTTCGCTGATGGGCCTCGCGGACTGACGGAGACCACGCCCGCGGCACTGGCCCAGTTGGAGCAGGTGGAATGGTTCAGACCGAGTTGCCGGGCTGCCGCGCTGACCCTGCCGGCCCAGTTGTGCGCGGTGCTGATGTTCAATCCCAGCTCCTGGGCCGCCGCGGTGATGGTGCCGGTCCGGTCCAGAACGGCATGGAACTGGTCCTTGTCCGCCTGGGTGTACAGGCGCTGAGGCCTGATCCCGGCAGCGTTCGCCCACTTCTGGCACGTGCTCCGGTTGATGCCGAGCTCCTTGGCCGCCGCGGCAACACTTCCCAACCGCTCCACGGCGGAAAGGAAATCCTGTCTTTGCGCACGGGTATGGGACTGCTGATGACGCTTCCCCGGCGCTCCGGCCAGGCGCGCCGATTTTTCCGTTGAAGGCGATTTTTTCTTTAAGGAAGAACTATTTTTCGAAGGTGATTCCATGGTGTTGCAACTCCCGATTTTTCGGGGGTGTTGCAACGATCGCTAGAACTCGCCCAGCGGGCATTTTTGCTGGCCGCCCGTGGGCACAAACTATTGGCCATTGACATCAGGCGCCGAAAGCCCGTGGCTCTTCCCCGGAACCAGGGCAGGCCAGCACCTCCACCCGAACACGATCATGCTTCGGCTTCGCGGCCTCGGGCTCGACCTGCGCGGCGCACGGAACAGGGCACTGGACGAGCACCTCTCCGTCACCCCGCCACCACTGGTCGCCGACGCACTCGGCTACAGCTACCAAGTCGCGTTCCTCCATGCCGACGCCGCAGGTGAACCGTGGTCCCGATACGTCGACCGGCGAACTGAACCCTGAATGAACAAGTGTGCCCGTCACCTCCGATGCGGGGCACCTCTTCTCAATGCCCTTCGACGATTAGGGAAGCGTCATTCTTGGCCCTCCGCCTAGCCTCGATCTTCGTCGGGTTCAAACAACGACTGACTCCTGGATTCGTAGCGATCAGTGATCTGCGCCGGCGGGACATTACTCACCGACAATACGCACACCTTTGATACGCAGGGGTGCCAGTAGAAGTGAAGTGACGGGCTGTTTTCCGTCACCTTTCCAGCAAACTGGAGTTCCCGCGTATCCATTGGCGTATCCAACGGCGATCCCTTGTATCGACAATGACCTCGTTGACCGAACTCAGCAACGAGTTCGTCGCTGGGTCGTCCTCGGATTCGTACTTACTGCCCCCCTCAGCAGCGCTCCGCTGGTCGAAAATCTGCGGGAGAAGAGAGTGGTCGAAAGTCACATCCTCAACTTCTTCACAGACCGACGCTTCACCGGAGTATTCGTAGGAGACAAAGGCATACCAGTACAGCATCTCTCTTGACGGGCGCTGTAAGTTGTTGTAATTCCCTGCCTCTAGAGCTGCACAGATTAGTCGGGCCAATCCGTAGTCCACTTTTCTAGTTCGGTTCGTTGAAGACTTGAACCGAACAGACAAATCATCCCAAGCAATTGCGGACCCGGGATGCATCGAAGGCCCAAAGAGTGAGTCTGTTATCAGTCCTGGGGCTCCGGTGTTGAACGCCTGAACGGCGAACAGGTCTTGTGATGGAATACCCGCTAAAGTTACATCGCAATCAACGGAATGGCGAAGAATGTAGGTCAGCACTTCCCCTGATTTCCAGGGTTCGTGTTGGTGTCCCAGTAGCACCAGGTCGTCGATCGATTCTCGCCAGCCTTCGTCAGCCAGCGACGTCATGCCGAGTGCATCAAACCATGTCCAGCGTGCAACCAAACCTTCGAGGAATGACAAATTCAGAAGGCTGCGCCGACCGACTTGCGGCCGTGAAGCGTACGATTCTTTGGCACGAAGAATAACGCGCGCTCGAGCATCTCTATTCAATGCGAACAGCGCGAACGATGAATCCCGGGTCATCGTAGCGGGCAAGACGGACCAGGCACTGCGGATCGAATCAACGAGAACATCCATTACGTGGCTTGGCAGCGCGATTGCATCGGCCAAACGAAGGCAAAGTGAGAGCCGTGCTTCGGCAGCCTGATCGACCTCGTGTTCGGGGGCCTTGAGAAGTACAAGCAGTATGTCGGCTCCGCCGTCATACTTGGTGCTGTCGTAATACTGGAGAATTAGGTCACAAAGTACCGAACTTGGATCGTGAACGAAAGCCGATCGGATAGCAGAAACGATCACACCCAGATGTTCCGACCTTTTCACTATCGCTTGCGCAGCGTAGTACTCCAAGAACGTACGATGTGTAAAGCTGAATATCCGCTCACCGCGATCGTTCCGGTATTGGGCGGAAAGCAGCCATGCCCTATCGGCACAAAACTCAAGGAAACGACGCGCCCTGGACGATGATTCACTAACGTCCACGCCGGCGTTTCGTCGAAAGAACTCCGCGAGGAGTCGAACCAGCTGTCGCTCTTCAACTCCCGATCTGGCATTTTGACTAGAATGAAATAGCCATGCTAGTTCTTCGAAGAGTCTTGCCCCGTATCGCATATGGTCAGGGGGCGTTTCGATGTCCCTCATCGAGTCCCATCGGGTAAAGAGTAGTTCTGCACAGTTTCCATACACTTCGAAGCGGTTCCGAGGCAGATAACCCCTCGCGCGGTACACATCGCAAAGCAGGGACAACATGAGTGGATTTGACCGAATGTCCTTGATCGACTCCGAATTCATGAGAAAACGGCGGGTGACTTCCGGAGCATTTCTCTTTAGAAACCAGAGACTGGCATATTCTGAGACCTGATCGTCCGTGAACTCCCGAAGACCAAACACCCTGAAGTTCTCTTTCAGAGCAATCCGCTCATACCCAACTCGGCGGGCTGTTGCAAGGACCGGGCACAGTGGGTACCTGCGCACGAAGGCTTCAATCTCGGAGACGAGTTGACTGCGACGACCGGGGTCAATAACTTCATCAATTCCATCGAAAAGCACGACAGCCTGACCGGTCGCCAGAATGTCCTTGATCACCCCTCCCCCTATATTCAGACTTCGCACCACCCTAAAGTCTCTGGTAACCCACTTATCCATCTCAAATGCAGAATCCGGACTAAAATTTCTGCAGGTAACCAGAATCGGAACCATGGCGCCGTCTTCATCTGACGCGATCTCCGCAACCATGTGACCGAGAAGTGTCGTTTTCCCTACTCCCGGATCGCCGAGGACCACAACGCGCCCAATACCATTTGGGCCGATAGGCAACTCAGATGTCTCGATATTTTTCGCAGACTGCCCTCGTTCGGTGAGGGTGCGGTGGATAAAAACGTCCTTCTTATCTACACGGAAGTCCCCTTCGAGGAGATGGTCCATGTTCATTACCCCGAATGAGCTCTTGATCTCACGGCGGATATCAAAGGCTGCATTCCTCGCGGCCTTGATACGCTCCAACCCAGAAATAGACTCCAGAAGCTGTCGGACATACAAAGGTAGCGGAGCGCTGTCCTGTAGTATTTCGGAAGCAGCGTCCGTGGATCTCCGGGCAGTGAGGAGACCTTTGACGTTGCTGGAGAGAGCGTCTGAACCGACGTGGGCCACAAAGTTCTCAAGTAGTGGCCAAAGGGATTGTGCTAACTCGCGCGCAATAAATTCTTGTTCTTTGAACTCGATTTCTAACAGTCGCTGGAACGCGTCCGTGAACTCGATACGTACCTCGGCTAAATCATGGGGATCTAGGGTCATCTTCGAAAGAATAAATGTCTGAATCAGACGTCCGCACTCCGGGGACCGCAAGGCGTTGAGGACAAGTCTTTCTTGTTCGCCGGTAATGATTATCGCGTTTTCATCGGCGTCGAGATCTCCGATTTGGATGAACTCCTCTAAAACGAGCCGGTCTTCCAGCCTGTGCTGAGGGTCCAATAGGGCGTCGGCAGTACGCTTGGCAATAGTCCCCAGAGCCGCGCTAATCAGTGGTGTAAGAAGAGTCAATGCCTGTCCCCTACGTCTTTGCCGCCGGCGGCAAGCCGGATAACGATGGTTTCCCGCTATCGTAGCCGCCTGAGGCAACGGGCTCGTTGTCCAGACTGCTTTCCGCCGTGTCGGAGAGCCACACAGTGTCCTCTGCGGTTCGTCTGCGGAGGTAGCTGGCTGCGTATGAGGCCACTGCAGAGCTTGTCATATCAGCCGGGCCGCGGCTCGTTAATGCAGATCCCTGCCCTGTGACAAGAGCGTCAGGTGTATCAACCCGGAGCCCGCAACGACGACCGCCGATAAGTGCCGTTACAGCCGCCAAGTCCAGGTCCTGCGTGTCTGCTCCGTCGGCCCACGCGGTACTCGTATCGTCAAGATATGCCAAGGGGACGGATGGAGAATATGCCGGGCGCTCCTCGCCTCTTGCCTGGTCAAACATCGATCGATGACGTTCTCAAGGAACAGTACGACCTAACTCCCCAGCTCCCTCTGCGTTGGGCCTCTTTTGAAACCACTCCGCAGACCGGTGTCTCGACGCCGCCGACTCAGACCGGATAACTCCGACAGGTCTCTCAGAGGGCCGCTAGGAAGGACAATACGGGGGGCAAATTGTCCCAGGGTATGGCACATGGAACGCCAAGGTGCGCGGGGCGAGGATCGCCGATGGCTGCCTTTGCTCCAGGCCCCTTTCCGGTCTAGGGAGTCCGGCCAGTTCGCCTGTGCAGAACCAGAATGAGTTCCCGGTTGATGGCTTCGACGTCAAGGAAGGCGGGATCAAAGGGCTCATCGGCGCCGGTCATCTCGGCGACCCACGCCAAATATTCAATGTGTTCAGGATGGGACTGGTCGGCCAGAGCGTCCAGAATCTCCTCGAACCCGGGCATGCCCCCGGAATCTTCCAGCGGGCCGCGCCGGGCGCCGCCGATCAGCCGCGCCGGCGGAGTACTGATCGTCGCCGGGCGGCGGGAAATGAGCTCGATCCGGTGAAGCCAGTTGTCGCCGAAGTCGTACTCATAGAACGCCATCCCCGATCCCCTAGCGAGAAGTTGATCCAGCGAGCAGTCCTCCTCGGGCCTGTCCGCCGGTTCTTCGCACCACTGCGTTGGGAGCCATTGGGGGGCCTCCGGTATTGCGCCATTGATCGGCCGCAGAGGCGCGAAGGGATCGCTGTCGGTGAATCTGTGTAGATGAGCGTCCTCCCAGCCAAAGGCCACCTGCAGGACCCCGTGCATCTGATCCAGCGATGTTGAGCCCCGGAGCTCCAGCTGACGCCAGATCTCCGGATGGCTGCCGACAAGAAGCACCCGTAACTCCAGGAGCGAATCCTGTCCGTCCGGGTTCGTGTCGACGGTATGTTTCATGACCCAATCGTCTCAAACCACCCGCAGTTCAATGAATGAGGGAGCCCGCGGGCCACTGTCGCCGCTGGGGGAGCTGTACAGAGCCAGCGCAGGGAGGGGGACGGTCGTGAAGTTCATGCGCCGGCGGGATTCCGAGAAGGGGTTAGTGCGTTTTTAGTGGCTTTTCGGTGGTAATTCGTGCCTGTTCCGCTAGGATTAAGGCACTAGTGGAGGGAGTGTGACAGCCGTGAGCATATCCATCGACGTCGGGGCCGCCCATGGCGGAACCGCACGCTTGGGGATCCGGGAGATCGTCAGACAACTCAACAGCGCTCTGGGGGCGACGCTGGTCGCAGCGCTTGCCGGCAGTAAGGACCCGAAGATCAGCTACCGCTGGGCCCGCACGGACGGACCCGAACCGCGGGCTGAAGCGCAGGCCCGGCTCCAATTGGCGCATCGCGCATGGACAGCTGTGGCGGGTGTGGAAGGTGAACACGTGGCGCGGCTGTGGTTTGTCGGCGCTAACCCGTGGCTGGGCGAGGTCTCCCCGATCGAAGCAATCCGGGACATGCGCGCCAAGGACGTTATGGGCGCCGCTGCCGCCATGACCGAGGACAGGTTCTCCGCTTGACGCAGGTCTGTTCCGCCGCGGGGCTTGCCTTTGTGGATGGGCCGGTCCTCGGGCACAGGATCGCAAAATCCTCGTACGGCCCGCTAAGCCCGTTGCCGCGCACCGTGGGGTCCACCGACAGGTCCTCGTGGTCACGTTTCGACACTCCTGGATCGACGGTGTACCTGGCCGGGGACAGGAGGACGGCATATGCCGAGGCCTTGGCCATGGCGAGGGTGGCCAAGGACTTCCGCAACGCTATTGCTTTCGCCGCCCGGCAGTTCGGCGTGCCTCTGGAGGATGCCAGGAGAATGATTCAGGACGACTGGACCAGGAACGGAAACATGGTGCCGGGCTGGCTGCCGGCCAACTGGCGCGACGGACGCCTGATGTACAGCCTGCAGATCAATGGCCCCAAGCGCTGGGTTGATCTCACCGCCGCTGAATCGATCGCGGCCTTGAACCGCCACCTCGGTCAGCAGCTCGAGGACACTTTCGGCATCGCGGACATTACCTTGGCGACGCTGGCAGGCGAGGACCGCGAACCGACGACACACATCGCTGCATGGCTGCGGGAGCAGGTCCTGGACGACGGCAACTACGCGGCCGGGGTCCGGGCCCATTCGAAGTACGGCGGCGGCGTGTGCTGGGCATACTGGATGCGCCGCAGAGACGACAACCTCGGCACTGATCCGGTCGAAGTCCTGGACGAGACAGAAATCCACCGCACCGACCCGGACCTGGACTACGTCCTCGCCATGTACGGACTGGACTGCCGCTAAGCCTGAATCCACCGGCCTGCCGGGGCGTGTAGCCTGATTCCGGTTTCGGCGGAAATTGTGGCGTGCGGGCAGGGCTGGGTACCGGGCCTTTCTGCCCGTCGGTGTTCCACTGCTGGTCCTGGTTGCGCCGTTGCGGCTGGGTTGACCGGGGTTCAGGCGGTTAGCGGTGGCGGGTAGACGTGGTCGAAGAGCCGTTGCCAGGGTGTTTCCCAGGGCCAGGCTTCGGTCAGGTGGAGCGTGATGCGCCGGGCCGGGGATGCGACGCGGGCGGGCACGTTGATGAGCTTGTCGCGGATGGTCGCGGTTTCGGCTTTGCTGAAGCGCCCGGCGGCGAGGGTCCCTGCGGCGCGGGTGAGGTTGAACGCCATGGTTGCGGCCAGGAGCCAGGCGGCGTTCGCGTTGAATTTCCCCGAGGGCATCGAAGCCAAAGCGGAATTCTTCAGGTCGGCGTGCACCTGCTCGATCACCGCGTGGGCGCGGTGGGTCTTGTCCGCGGTCACCGTGTCCAGGACCGTGGCGTCGACGGTGGTGAAGAACGCATGGAACCGGTGGGCCTCGAACAGGGTTTCCTGCCCGGTGGCGGCCTTGGCGTTCAGTTCCGGGATCCGGCGGACCACGAGGCGGCCGGTGACCTGCTTGGCCTTCTTTTTCGAGGTGAACGCGGTGAATCCGATTTCGGCGGCTTCGGCGTCGGAGATCCATTTACCGCTGTCTTCGTCGAAGAGGGCGTTGGTGTATTCGATCTTCTCCCACGCGGTTTCCGGGATCTTTGCGATGGCCCTCTTCACGGCCGGATCCATCCGCACGGTCAGGGAGATCTCCGCGCCGGCCCGGGCCGCGGCAGCGGCCACCGCATGGGCGTAGAAGGCCGAATCGGAGCGCAGCAGGACCATGCCCGTGGCACGGGCCGAGCGCAGCCGGGCCACGGTGGCCAGCAGGTCGGCGGTGAACTTACCGGCACCGCGGGCGGAGTTCGCCGCGCCCTTGCGCAGCCTCGCGGCGGCAATGACAGGGGCGGCCTGCCTGGTGGTGACGGTGCCGATCAGGGCGTTGATCCCGCGGACGCCGGAGTAACCGTAGCCGGAGCCCTGTTTCTTATAGCCGTAGACTTCCTTGATCGTGTCGTCGATATCGACCAGCGCCAGGTCATCGATTCCTTCGGCCAGCGGTGTGGCCGCGGCGAGGCCGGACAGCCAGCGGGCCGCTGCTGCCTCGAGCTGGCGGACGTGTCCGAAGGTGAACCTGCGCAGGAACGAGCCCAGCGTCGAGGGCGCGTAGGTGCCTTGGAACAGTTTGCCCGTTCCGCCGTGGCGCAGGATCCCCATGTCGTCGATGCAGTCCGCGCCGGCGGCCATCCCCGCGACCAGGGCCGAGACCTTCAGCCCGGCATTCGCGCCGTAATACTCCGGCAGCTTCAAGTGCCCGTCGACCAGGTCGCTCAGGCCTGTGTCGGCGGCCAGGGCCATGACCGGGACCAGCCCGGCCGACGACACGAGATTCGGATCATCGAACGCGCTGGAAACCGCCGCCCGGGTATGGAAAACTTGCATCTGCGGGATGCCCTTCTGAATCACGGAAAATTGCTCTAGACAAGCTCTATTTTCCCTGTTCAGGCGGGCATTTCCCGTCTAAAACGCCGGGCTGCTCTCAAACCCAACCGGTGGATTCAGGCTAAGGCACCCATGAGGATAGCAAAGACCGACACCATCGCAGGACTGCCCGCGCCGGCCGCCAGAGATTTCCTGCGCCGGGTCAGACTAACGGACTTTGATGAGGGATGGGCGCTATCTCTGCTGGAAACACTCGGTGCCACAGACCCCAGGTCCACCCTGGACAGCTTCGAAGGCGACCGGTACATCGAACGGGCAGACCACTCCCCCGACGGGTGCCTCTGGTGGACGACCACAACCCTGGGCAACGCCGTCGCCATGGCCAGCTTCGGGAAACCAATCACCCGGAAAACAGCGGATCGGCTGGTCGCTGAAATGCTGGACCGTGCCCGCGCTTACAACGCAGATCCCGGCAAGCCCAGCTATGTGCAGCGCCTGAGGATCTTTGGGAGCTACCTCGATCAATCGGTTGATCCCCTGGGAGACGTCGACGTGGAACTCGTCCTCGGCCGACGCGTGAACGACCCCAAGGAAGTCCTGCGATACACCACCGCAAGCGGCCGCTCGTTCGCCACTTACATCGACAGGATCCTATGGCCACAAACGGAGGCGGTGCAGATCCTGCGCAACCGTTCGGCAGCCATCAACATCACCACAGAAGACATCGGCCGGCTCACCGACAACGTCGAAACGGTCTACTCAATCTATGAGGACCCTGGTGCCGTCCCGCCACCGAACCTCTAGAACAGTCAATTGAACGGGGCCCGACGTCTTGACGAACTGGCCTGGTATGTGGGGTCACGACCTTGGAAAATAGCCGAGCACCCGCAGATCCGTGACGGAAATCCACAGCCACGCCGGAATCACGGTTCCTTCCGTCCCCTGACATAGGAGCTCTCTTCACCCCACCTAAAGTTCGCGAAGCCGAGAAGACGTTGGCTCAGGGCTGAGGAAAGCCCAGGGTCTGCCGGTACCTCCACCAGAGGGGTTTTCGACGAGTCGAAAGCTCTGGCATCGGGGAGCAGGCAAGAGTAGCGTCGGTTGGAGAATTTGGCGGCGACCGGCAGCAGCATGACCTGAGGGGCCAGGGCACGCTGGTGCCAGTGTCTTGAAGGCCGGGAAGGAGCCAGCATGGCTGGATGGAATGCTGACACTGCGGCTGGCCCCTTAGGAGCCGGGACGGTCACTTTGGTCGAGGGATCGTCCTTCTGCATCTCCTTGCCGAACGGGGACATCCATCCCGAACATCCACATGGACTTTTCTTCCAGGACACCCGTATCCTGTCCGGCTGGAGCCTCACCATTAACGGCCAGCCGCTTGAGCCGCTGGCGGCGGAGACGAAGGAGCCTTACCGGGCGCTGTTTGCCGGCCGCGTTCCCCGCTCGGACGGGTATGCGGACAGCCCGCTGATCGTGGAGCGCCTGCGCGAAGTGGGGACCGGCATCCAGGAGCAGGTCACCGTTCGCAATTACTCCCTGGAGCCGGCCGAATGCGTGATCTCCCTGAGGATTGAGGCGGATTTCGCGGATCTTTTTGAGGTGAAGGAGGCGCGGATCCAGCGGCGCTGGGACGAAACCCGCCAAGCGGACGGCGACGCGCTGACCATCCGGGCGCTCTGGCAGGAGATCCGGAAGAGCGTCACCATCCAGGCCCCCGGCGCAGACGTCTCACCGGAGGTCCTTACGTACCGGGTGTCCGTCCCGCCGCACGGCCAGTGGAGCACGGTACTCACCGTGGTGCCCGGCATCGAGGGAGCCGGTACCGCGGCGGCGTTCGTCCATACTGGCGGGGACGAGTTGTCCCCCCGGGACCGGCGCTGGCAGGAGTGGGTGGCCAAGATTCCGGTGCTGCACTTGGGAAACCGGTCCATCGAACGGACTTTGCGGCGCAGCTACGACGACCTGGGCGCCCTTCGCATCGAGGACCCGAATCATCCGGACCGCGTGGTGGTGGCCGCCGGCGCGCCCTGGTTCATGACCCTGTTCGGCCGGGACTCGCTGTGGGCCTCGGAAATGGCGTTGCCGGTGGACCCCTCCCTGGCCCTGGGCACGCTCCAGACGCTGGCAGACCTCCAGGGAAGCGTGGTGGACCCCATGAGCGAGGAGGAACCGGGGAAAATCCTGCATGAGGTCAGGCTCGATGTCTCCAGCGGTTTGGCCCTGGGCGGAAAGTCCATCTACTACGGCAGCATCGACGCGACGCCGCTGTTCGTGGACGTGCTCGGGGCAGTCAGCCGCTGGGGGTTCGCCAAGGAGACCATTGCCGCATTGCTGCCTCACGCGGACCGCGCGCTGGACTGGATCCGGGACTACGGGGACAAGGACGGCGACGGTTTCGTCGAGTATGAGCGCCTCAACGACCGGGGGCTGATCAACCAGGGCTGGAAGGACTCCTGGGACGGAATCAATTTTGCCGACGGCCGTCTGGCCCAGCCGCCTATCGCGCTCTGCGAGGTGCAGGCCTATGTCTACGCCGCCTACTTGGCGCGCGCATGGATGGCGTACGACGCCGGTGAGGCGGCTTTGGCGGACGAGCTCGCCGATCGAGCGGCGCAGTTGAAGAAACGGTTCAACGAGCAGTTCTGGCTGCCCGAGCGCGGATACTACGCTGTCGCCCTGGATGGAAAGAAGCGGCAGGTCGACGCGTGCGCGTCCAACATGGGCCACTGCCTATGGCTCGGCCTCGTGGACGAGGACAAGGCCCCACAGGTGGCCGAACGGCTGATGTCCCCCGAGATGTTCAGCGGCTGGGGCGTGCGAACCCTGGCAAGCGACATGGGCGCCTACAACCCGGCCAGCTACCACAACGGATCGGTCTGGCCACATGACAATGCGATTATCCAGGCCGGCTTGCTGCGCTACGGCTTTGTGGCGGAGGCACAGCGGATCTCCACGGCCCTGCTGGAGGCGGCCGAGTACTCGGGCGGCCGGCTGCCGGAACTGTTTTGCGGTTTCAGCCGGGACCAGTTCGCCGAGCCCGTGCCCTATCCGACGGCCTGCTCGCCCCAGGCCTGGGCAGCGACCACACCGATCCTGCTGGTGACGAGCCTGATGCGCTATGACGCCCACGTTTCCCGCGGCGGCCTATGGATGGATCCCGTACTCCCGGAGTCCTATGGCGACCTGCACATCACCAACGCGCCTCTGGCCGGGGGCCGGATCACCATCGATATCGCCGGTTCCGTCCCATCCGTGCAGGGGCTGCCCGAAGGGATGGTATTTCACCGCGGGCACCGGCCGTGGATTACAGAACTGGTGGAGCAAGCCAGCCAGCGCCGAAAGGCTCAGCAAGGGGCCCAGTCGGGCAGGCCGCCTTCCGGTTGATTTCTTTCTCGGCGCTGCAGAGGGCCGCCTGGGCGACGACGGAGACGGCCTGCGATTGGCTCCGTCAAAGAAGACGGTTGCTAGGCAAACCTAGTGCTCGGCAAACCTAGCTTTGGTTGCTTTTTTCGGTGTTCCTGGGAGCACGTCCGCCGAGGCGTGAGGTGACCAGGTGCGCCGCGGCTGCGCATGCTTCTCCCAGACTTTGCAGTCGTTCCCGCGAGACGCGGAACCGGGGGGCCGGGATCAGCACGGCGGCCACGATGTCGCCGCGGTGGTCGTAGACGGGTGCGGCCACGCCCACTTCGTCGATGGAGGATTCGCCGTAGTTGATGGCCCAGCCACGACGGTTCACATCCTTAAGCCTGATCTGGTACGCCTCGAGGCTGGTGTCATCCAGTCCCGGATAGGTGATGGCTCCGCTGCGCAGCAGGGCACGGACACGTTCGGCGGTTTCGGCGGAGAGGAAGACCTGCACGGAGGAGCTCATGGCGTCCTTGTAGCGCGCGCCGAGCGGGGTGGTGTGTTTGATCTGGTGATGGCTGGCGATCTGTTCCACGCACATCGATTCGGTGCCGTTCCACACCATGAGGGCGCTGGTCTCGCCGGTCTGTTCGGTGAGTTCACGCAGGACCGGGTATGCCACGCGCCGTTCTTCCAGTTCCGCGAGTAACGGGCCGGCGACGGCGATCAGCCCCAGACCGAGACGGAAACGGCGCGTTTCCGGGTCCCGTTCCACCAGGCGTTCCTGTTCAAAGGTGGACAGGATCCGGGAAACGGTGCTTTTGTGCAGGCCGACCCTGTTGGCAATCTCGGTGACGCCGAGCAATGGTTCGTCTGCCGTGAAGGTCCGCAGGACGGCGATGGCGTTGACGATGACGGAGGTGCCCTTGGTGTCGCCGTTTCCGTTGGTGTCAGGAGATTCTGCTGGAGTCATGATATACACCATCATTCCGTATGGGAGCCGAAAAGCGGCGCCACGTTGGACGTGGCGCCGCTTCCTTGCGGGCTAGGGTTTGCGGGCTATGGTGTGCGGTTCAGGGGACGGTCAGGCGCTGATGATGTTGTACTCGGGGCCGAAGGGGAACTTGGTGATGTTCTCGGCTCCGTCCTCACCCACCACCAGGATGTCGTGCTCACGGTAGCCGCCGGCGCCGGGCGCACCGTCCAGGACTGTGATCATGGGTTCCATCGAGACCACCATGCCGGGCTCCAGCACGGTGTCGATGTCCTCGCGGAGCTCCAGTCCGGCCTCCCGGCCGTAGTAGTGGCTCAGGACGCCGAAGGAGTGTCCGTATCCGAAGGTCCGGTTGGCCAGCAGCCCGTGGCCCACGTAGATCTCGTTCAGCTCGGCGGCGATGTCCTTGCAGACAGCGCCGGGCTTGATGAGCTCGAGTCCGCGCTTGTGGACTTCCACGTTGATGTTCCACAGCTCCAGGGAGCGGGCGTCGGGTTCGCCGTAGAACAGGGTGCGCTCCAGTGCGGTGTAGTAGCCGGAGGTCATCGGGAAGCAGTTCAGGGACAGGATATCGTGTTCCTGGATCTTCCGCGTGGTGGCCCAGTTGTGGGCGCCGTCGGTGTTGATGCCGGACTGGAACCATACCCAGGTGTCACGGATTTCCGAATCCGGGAAGGTCCGGGCGATTTCGTGGACCATGGCTTCGGTGCCGATCAGGGCGACCTCGTACTCGGTGATCCCGGCGGTGATGGCGTTGCGGATGGCCTCGCCGCCCAGGTCCCCGATCCGGGCACCGTGCTTGATGACCTCGATCTCCTCGGCCGACTTGATCATCCGCTGGCGCATGGCGGCCTGCGCCACGTCCACCAGGGTGGCCCCGGCGAAGGCCGCCTGGATCTTGTTGCGGTTGTCCAGCGGGAGCGAATCGTCTTCGACGCCGAGCCGGCGGACGGAAATGCCGCGGGTGCGGAGGGCTTCCTGAATGGCGAAGATGTAGTTGTCCCGGCGCCAGTCGGTGTAGACGACGTTGTCGCCGTAGCTGCGGCGCCACGGCATGCCGGCGTCGATGTTCGCCGTGACCGTCACGGTGTCGTCCTTGGTGACCACCATGGCGTAGGAGCGGCCGAAGTAGGTGAACAGGAAGTCGGAGTAGTACTTGATGGAGTGGTAGCTGGTCAGGACGACGGCGTCCAGATCCTTCTCCTCCATGATCCGGCGCAATCCGCCGAGCCGGCGCTCAAACTCGGCGTTCGAGAAGGTCAGCTTTTCCTTCTGCCCGTTGTGCAGGACTTTCAGTCGCTCCAGTTCGGCGATGGACGAAGCGGTGGCGGATGTGGTGCTGGTCATTAGGGTGGTGCCTTTCTGCAGTGCTGTTCTTTTCGTGAGGAAAGTTGAAGAGACTGATCTACTCGTGGGTCAGTGGTTCCTTGCTGGTTTCCCGGGACACGATGACGGCAATCAGGGAGATGACTGCGGCAGCGACCAGGTACCAGGCGGGAGCCAGGTTGTTGTGCGTGGCGGCGATCAGGAGGGTGGCCATGAAGGGTGCGGTGCCGCCGAAGAGGGCGTTGGAGAGGTTGAAGCTGACGGCGAAGCCGCTGTAGCGGACGCGGGTGGGGAACATTTCGGCCAGGAAGCTCGGGAGTGTGCCGTCATTGAGTGTGAGCATGCCGCCCAGCAGGATCTGGACGAGGACGATGACCAGGAAGTTCCCCGTGCCGAGCAGGGCGAAGGCAGGCACGGTCAGCACGATGAAGGTGATGGATGCGGCGATGAGGACCTTTTTCCGGCCGTAGCGGTCCGAGAGCATTCCGGTCAGGAAGATGAACCCGATGTACGTCACCAGCGCGATGGTGGTGGCCAGGAAGGATTCGGTTTTCCCGAGGCCCAGTTCCGAGGACAGGTACGTGGGCATGTAGCTGAGGATCACGTAGAAGCCGACGGCGTTGAGCAGCACTGCTCCGACCGCCTTTAGCAGCAGCCGCCAGTGCTTGCGGAACAGGCTGGATACCGGTGCCTTGATGGCGTGGTCCTCTTCTGCCAGTTCGCGGAACACCGGGGTGTCTTCGAGCTTGGTGCGGATGTAGCGTCCGATCAGGCCCATCGGGGCTGCGAGCAGGAACGGCAGGCGCCAGCCCCAGCTTTGCATGGCCTCGGCGCTGAGCAGGGTGGTCAGCAGGCCCGCGAGCAGGGAGCCGAGCAGCAGGCCTGCGGCCGTGCTGGCGGGTACGACGGCGGCGTACAGGCCGCGCTTGTTGGCGGGGGCGTACTCCACCAGGAAGGCGGACGCGCCCGCGTATTCACCTGACGCGGAGAAGCCCTGCGCGACGCGCACCACCAGGAGCAGGATGGGAGCCCAGATGCCGATGGAGTTGAACCCCGGGATCAGTGCGATGCAGAACGTCGCTCCGGACATGATCAGGATTGACAGGGAGAGCGCATTCCGGCGCCCGACCCGGTCGCCGATGTGGCCCCACACGAAACCGCCGAGTGGCCGCACCAGGAACGAGATTGCGAACAGGGCGAAAGTCAGCAGCAGCCCGGTCTGGGGATTGGATTCGGGGAAGAAGACCGAGGCGATTGTTGCGGCCAGGTAGCCGTACACCGCGTAGTCAAACCATTCGACGAAGTTCCCGATGAAGCTGGCGGCGATCACCCGCCGCCGGGTTTCCTTGCTGACCACGGGGTGTCCCCCGCCAGGGCCGGACACGCCGGCCGTCGGAGGGTGTGGGGCTGCCGGGTCCGGAGCCCGTCGTGACTTACTGCCCGGAATGGTTGCCGCTGGGTTTGGTTCGTTACTCATATGTCCACCAATGAAAATTTGGGTTGCATTGAACGCAACGCTGTTGCATCAGACTATGCGTGACCTGAAACACAGTCAAGACCTCATGGATAATCCGCAAGAAGAATTTCTTTCCATCCCCACGCGCGGAAAAGTGATTGACGCAACACCTTCTGCGTTCTAGAGTTGCATTCAACGCAACACTGTTGCATTCATGTATGAGTTTCCTTGAACCGAAAGAGGCCGCCATGACGGGCACCCTGAATGAACCCCTGGCCAGCGTCGACGCTGAAGTCAAGCGGGCCATTGACCACGAGCTGGAACGTCAGCAGTCCACCCTGGAGATGATTGCGTCCGAGAATTTCGCCCCCGCCTCGGTCATGGAGGCCCAGGGATCGGTGTTGACCAATAAGTACGCGGAGGGCTACCCGGGCAAGCGCTACTACGGCGGCTGCGAGCACGTCGATGTCATTGAACAGCTGGCGATCGACCGGGTGAAGGCCCTGTTCGGCGCGGAAGCGGCGAACGTGCAGCCCCATTCGGGCGCCCAGGCCAATGCGGCCGCGATGTTTGCCCTCCTGGAACCGGGCGACACGATCATGGGACTCTCCCTTGCGCACGGCGGGCACCTCACCCACGGGATGCGCATCAACTTCTCCGGCAAGCTCTACACCGTGGTCCCCTACCACGTGAGCGAGCACAATCACCTGGTCGACATGGCTGAAGTCGAGGCCCTTGCGCTTGAGCACCGCCCCAAGATGATCGTTGCCGGCTGGTCGGCCTATTCCCGGCAGCTGGATTTCGCCGAGTTCCGCCGGATCGCGGATCTCGTGGGCGCCTACCTGATGGTGGACATGGCGCACTTCGCTGGACTCGTGGCCGCGGGGCTGCACCCGAACCCGGTGCCGTATGCCGATATCGTCACCACCACCACGCACAAGACCCTCGGCGGGCCGCGCGGCGGCGTGATCCTGAGCAAGGAGGAGTACGCCCGCAAGATCAACAGCGCCGTGTTCCCGGGGCAGCAGGGCGGGCCGCTGGAACACGTGATCGCGGCCAAGGCCGTTGCCTTCAAGATCGCGGCCTCGGCGGAGTTCAAGGAACGCCAGGAGCGCACGCTCGAAGGCGCCCGGACCCTTGCGTCCCGGCTCCTGCGCGATGACGTCGCGGCGGCAGGGATCTCGGTGGTCAATGGCGGCACGGATGTGCACCTGGTCCTGGTGGACCTGCGGCACTCCGAGCTGGACGGGCAGCAGGCCGAAGACAGGCTGCACCGGATCGGCATCACCGTGAACCGGAACGCGGTTCCGTTTGACCCCCGCCCACCCATGGTCTCCTCGGGCCTGCGGATCGGGACCCCCGCCCTGGCTACCCGCGGCTTCGGCGCCGCGGAGTTCACCGAGGTGGCGGACATCATCGCAGCGGCGCTCATCGCACCGGCCACCAACAACGAGCTCAGCGACGAAACCGCCGCCGGGCTCCGCGGGCGCGTGGCCGCCCTGGCGGCACGATTCCCCCTCTACCCGCACCTTGGCGACAAGGCAACCGGGCTTGAGGCAGAACTGATTGGAGCAGCACAATGACCACGGAACATCTGCCGGAACACCCCGACTTCCTGTGGCGCAACCCGGAGCCCAAGTCCTCCTACGACGCCGTGATTGTCGGCGGCGGCGGGCACGGGCTGGCGACCGCCTACTATCTGGCGAAGAACCACGGGATGACGAACATCGCCATCCTGGAAAAAGGCTGGCTCGCCGGCGGCAACATGGCCCGGAACACCACCATCATCCGCTCCAACTACCTCTGGGATGAGAGCGCGGCGATCTATGAGCACGCCCTGAAGCTGTGGGAGATCCTGCCGGAGGAACTCGAGTACGATTTCCTGTTCAGCCAGCGCGGGGTCATGAACCTGGCCCACACCCTGGGAGATGTCCGCGAAAGCATGCGCCGCGTCGGGGCCAACAAGCTCAACGGCGTGGACGCCGAATGGCTGGACCCGGGCCAGGTCAAGGAACTCTGCCCCATCCTGAACACCAGCGACAACATCCGCTACCCCGTGATGGGTGCCACCTACCAGCCGCGGGCCGGCATCGCCAAGCATGACCACGTCGCGTGGGCCTTCGCCCGCAAGTGCGACGAGCTCGGCGTGGACATCATCCAGAACTGCGAGGTCACCGGCTTCCTCAAGGAAGGGAACCGCGTCGTGGGCGTCAAGACCAGCCGCGGCACCATCCACACCGAAAAGGTCGGTCTCTGCGCCGCAGGACACAGCAGCGTGCTGGCCGAGATGGCCGGGTTCCGGCTCCCCATCCAGTCCCACCCGCTCCAGGCCCTGGTGTCCGAACTGCACGAACCGGTCCACCCCACCGTCGTCATGTCGAACCACGTCCACGTCTACGTCTCCCAGGCGCACAAGGGCGAACTGGTCATGGGCGCCGGCGTGGACTCCTACAACGGCTACGGACAGCGCGGCTCCTTCCACGTCATCGAGGAGCAGATGGCGGCCGCCGTGGAGCTCTTCCCGATCTTCGCCCGGGCCCACGTGCTCCGGACCTGGGGCGGGATCGTGGACACCACCATGGACGCCTCGCCGATCGTGGGCACCACCCCGGTGGAGAACATGTTCGTCAACTGCGGCTGGGGAACCGGCGGGTTCAAGGGCACCCCGGCTGCCGGCATGACGTTCGCGCACACCATCGCCACCGGCGCCCCGCACCAGCTCAACAAGCCCTTCGCACTGGAACGCTTCGAAACCGGTGCCCTGATCGACGAACACGGCGCCGCCGCCGTGGCCCACTAGAAAGAGGTAAGGACATGCTCCTGATCCCCTGCCCCAACTGCGGCCCCCGGGACGAAACAGAATTCCACTACGGCGGACAGGCCCACGTGGCCTACCCCGCCAACCCGGCAGAGCTCACCGACCGCGAATGGGCCGAGTACCTGTTCTACCGTGACAACACCAAGGGTGCCTTCGCCGAGCGCTGGGTCCACAGCACCGGCTGCCGGCAATGGTTCAACATGCTCCGCGACACCGTCAGCTACGACATCCAGGCCGTCTACCCGATGGGCACACCCCGGCCTGCAACGGCCATCCCGGCAGCGGCAGAATCCGGCACCGCGAGCACCGGCGCTGACAGCACCACCACCGGGAACACCGCGCCCAGCATCTCCGCAACCAGCACCGCTTCCAGCACCCCCGCCCCGGAAGGAGCAACCAAGTGACTTCCCAGAACGCCCGCCTCGCCGCCGGCGGACGCATCGACCGCAGCATCTCCTGGCGTTTCACCGTGAACGGCGAGGAATTCACCGGCCACCCCGGCGACACACTCGCCTCGGCCCTGCTGGCCAACGGCCGGATCGCCGCCGGCAACTCCCTCTACGAGAACCGGCCCCGCGGCATCATGTCCGCCGGGGTGGAGGAAGCCAACGCCCTGGTCAGGCTCGCCCCGCGTTTCCCCGGGCACGTGGCCGAGTCCATGCTCCCCGCCACCACGGTCACCCTGGTGGACGGCCTGAAGGCGGACCTGCTCAACGGCCTGGGCCGCCTGGACCCGGAGGATGACCGCGCCGAGTACGACAAGAAGTACGTCCACACGGACATCCTGGTGATTGGTGGCGGCCCGGCAGGCCTGGCCGCCGCCCGCGAGGCCGTGCGCACCGGTGCCCGCGTGATGCTTCTGGACGATCAGCCCGAACTGGGCGGAACGCTCCTGTCCGGATCCACTGCGCCGGAACTGGCTGAGGCTATTGAAGGCAAGCCGGCGCTGGAATGGGTGGAGGGCGTGGAAGCCGAACTGATCTCGGCGGCGGAATGCACCGTGCTGAACCGCACCACCGCCTTCGGCGCCTACGACGCCAACTACGTCATCGCCGTTCAGAACCGCACCGACCACCTCTCCAGCCCGGCCGCGCCCGGCGTGTCCCGCCAGCGGATCTGGCACATCCGCGCCAACCAGGTGGTGCTGGCCCCCGGCGCCCACGAACGCCCGCTGGTCTTCGAGAACAACGACCGCCCCGGCATCATGCTGGCTTCTGCCGTCCGCAGCTACCTCAACCGCTACGCGGTGGCAGCCGGGCAGCGCGTTGTCATCAGCACCAGTAACGACAGCGCCTACGCCCTGGCTGCTGACCTGCGCACTGCCGGCGTCACCGTCGCGGCCGTCATCGACGCCCGTCCGCGCCTCTCGGACGTGGCTGTTGCCGCCGTCGAATCCGGCACGCGGGTGCTGATCGGCAGCGCCGTCGCGGACACCGCCGCTTCTGAGTCCGCCGACGGCCGGCTGGGCAGCGTGACCGTCCGCAGCATCAACGACGACGGCGCACTCACCTCCGGTATCGAAGAGATCGCCTGCGACCTGCTGGCCGTCTCCGGCGGCTGGAGTCCGCTGGTGCACCTCCACTCGCAGCGGCAGGGAAAGCTGCGCTGGGATGATGACCTGGCGGCCTTCGTGCCGAGCACCGTGGTCCCGAACCAGCAGATCGTCGGCTCCGGCCGCGGCAGCTTCGAACTCGAGGACTGCCTGGCCGAAGGCATCTCCGCCGGAGCAGCGGCCGGCATCGCCGCCGGCTTCGCGTCTGTTACGCAGCCGACCGTCATCAGCGAGCCGACGGCGTCCGCCCCGACCCGGCAGCTGTGGCTGGTGCCTGGTCAGTCCGGTACGCCGGAAGACTGGCACCACCACTTCGTCGACTTCCAGCGCGACCAGTCGGTGGCCGACGTCCTGCGCTCCACCGGGGCGGGCATGCGGTCCGTGGAACACATCAAGCGCTACACCTCCATCAGCACCGCCAACGACCAGGGCAAGACCTCCGGCGTCAACGCCATCGGCGTCATCGCCGCGGCCCTCCGCCAGGCCGGCGAAGCATCCCGCGGGATCGGCGACATCGGCACCACCACCTACCGTGCCCCGTTCACCCCCGTGGCCTTCGCAGCCCTGGCCGGACGCCAGCGCGGCGAGCTCTTCGACCCCGCCCGCAAGACGTCCATCCACCCGTGGCACGTCGCCCGGGGAGCCCTGTTCGAGGACGTCGGACAGTGGAAGCGCCCCTGGTACTACCCGCAGGCCGGCGAGGACATGGACACCGCGGTCCTGCGGGAATGCGCCGCCGTCCGCGGCTCCGTGGGCTTCATGGACGCCACCACCCTGGGCAAGATCGAGATCCGGGGCAAGGACGCCGGCGAATTCCTGAACCGCGTCTACACCAACGCCTTCAAGAAGCTCGCGCCGGGATCGGCCCGCTACGGCGTCATGTGCACCCCGGACGGCATGATCTTCGACGACGGCGTGACCCTGCGCCTGGACGAGGACCGGTACTTCATGACCACCACCACCGGCGGCGCCGCCAAGGTGCTGGACTGGCTGGAGGAATGGCACCAGACCGAGTGGCCCGAACTGGACGTGCACTGCACCTCCGTGACGGAACAGTGGACCACCATCGCCGTCGTCGGCCCCAAGTCCCGGGCCGTGATTGCCAAGCTCGCCCCGCAGCTGGCCGCCGACGGCGGTCTGGATGCCGAGGCGTTCCCGTTCATGACCTTCCGGGAGACCACGCTGGCCTCCGGAGTGCAGGCGCGCATCTGCCGCATCTCCTTCTCCGGCGAACTGGCGTACGAGATCAATGTGCCGTCCTGGTACGGGCTCACCACCTGGGAAGCCGTGGCCGCCGCCGGTGCGGAGTTCAACATCACCCCGTACGGCACCGAAACCATGCACGTGCTGCGTGCCGAAAAGGGCTACCCGATCGTCGGGCAGGACACCGACGGGACCGTCACCCCGCAGGACGCCGGCATGGAATGGGTCGTCTCCAAGGCCAAGGACTTCATCGGCAAGCGCTCCTACAACCGCACGGACGCCGTCCGCACCGACCGCAAGCACCTGGTCAGCGTGCTCCCGGTGGACGGAACGATCCGCCTGCCCGAAGGCACGCAGCTCGTGGAAAAGGGCATCACCGTCAACCCCGCCTACGGCTCCGTGCCCATGCAGGGGTTCGTGACCTCCAGCTACCACAGCGCCGCCCTGGGCCGTTCCTTCGCCCTGGCCCTGATCCAGAACGGCCGCAACCGCATCGGCGAGACCCTCGTGGCCGCCGCCGGGAACCAGCTGGTTGACGTTGTCGTCGCCGAAACCGTACTTTTTGACCCCGAAGGGACCCGCAAAGATGGCTGAAACAGCAGCACTCGAAAACTCAAAACAGATCCGGAATGCCCGGCAAAGCCCCGCCTCAATCCTGAGAGCGGCCTTTGAATCAGGGTCCGTTACGGGCGCGGTGAAGCTGAGCGAGGTGCAATTCCTAACCATGGTCGGCGTCAGGGTTGACCCGGACACCGAAGCAGGAATGCGAATCTCCTCCGTCACCGGAGGGCTGCCCCCAAGGTCAGGAGACGTCCGCGGCACCGGCGACACCGCCGTGCTCTGGATGGGACCCGAGGAATTCCTCGTCGTGGCACCCACCGAAGCCCACGAATCCCTCGGCGGCAATCTCATCCAGGCACTGCGCTCGGCCTTAGGCGACGGCGAAGGCCAGGTCGTGGACCTCTCTGCCAACCGCACCACGTTCGAACTCAAGGGCCCACGGGCCCGGGCCGCGCTGGAAAAGGGATGCTCCCTGGACCTCCACCCCCGTGTCCTGAAGACCGGCACCGCGCTGTCCACCGAGATCGGCAACATCCCCGCCATCCTCTGGAAAACCGGAGACGAGAGCTACCGCATCTTCCCGCGTGCCTCCTTCGCATACTTCCTGGGCCGCTGGCTCCTCGACGCCATGCGCGAATACGCCTCTCCCGAGGTCCCGTAATGGCACTCAGCGTCCTGGACCTGTTCTCCGTTGGCATCGGGCCGTCCTCCTCCCACACGGTCGGCCCGATGCGGGCAGCCAAACGGTTTGCCAACGGGCTGAGCGAGGAAGGCCAACTGCCGGCCACAGTCCGGGTGCAGGCCGAACTGTTCGGCTCCCTCGGCGCCACCGGCCGGGGCCACGGCTCGGACAAAGCCGTGGTCCTCGGGCTCCAAGGCCTGGACCCGGAAACGGTGGACACGGCCACGGCAGATGACCAGGTTGCGGCAGCCGCCCTTGACGCCGAACTGTGGATAGACGGCGACCACCGGGTGGACTTCAACTGGGACGAAGACGTCGTGCTGCACCGGCGCAAGTCCCTCCCGGCCCACCCCAACGGCATGACTTTCCGGGCGCTGGACCACACCGGGGCAGTGCTCAGCGAACGCAGCTACTACTCCATTGGCGGCGGCTTCGTGGTGGACGGCGACGCGGAAGGCGCCGACAGAGTCGTGGCCGACGCCACCGTCCTCCCCTACCCGTTCACCACTGCCGATGAGCTCCTGGAAATCTGCCGCCGTGAAGGCATGTCCATCTCCGACGTGATGCTCGCCAACGAGCTGGTCTGGCGCAGCGAAGCGGAACTCCGCGGGAAGCTGCTGGGCCTCTGGGCTGTCATGCGCGAATGCGTGGACAACGGCTGCGCTGCCGAAGGCATCCTGCCCGGTGGCCTGAACGTCAAACGGCGCGCACCCTCACTGTTCCGGACCCTCGCCGCTTCGGCCGCCACCGCTGCAGGCACGCCCGATCCCGTCCAGGCCCCCGCTGATCCCCTGCTGGCGATGGAATGGGTCAACCTCTTCGCACTCGCCGTCAACGAGGAAAACGCCGCCGGCGGACGCATCGTCACCGCCCCCACCAACGGCGCCGCCGGCATCGTCCCGGCCGTGCTGCACTACTACGTCAAGTTCGTTCCCGGTGCCAACGACGACGGCGTCGTCCGCTTCCTCCTCACCGCGGCCGCCGTCGGAATTCTCTTCAAGATCAACGCCTCCATCTCCGGCGCGGAAGTCGGCTGCCAGGGCGAAGTGGGGTCCGCCTGCTCCATGGCCGCGGCCGGGCTCTGCGAGGTTTTGGGCGGAACACCGGCGCAGGTGGAAAACGCCGCCGAAGTCGGGATCGAACACAACCTCGGACTGACCTGCGACCCCGTGGGCGGGCTGGTGCAGATCCCCTGCATCGAACGCAACGCCATCGCCAGCGTGAAAGCGATCAACGCCGCCCGCCTATGCCTCCACGGCGACGGCAGCCACAAGGTATCCCTGGACAAAGCCATCAAGACCATGCGCGAAACAGGAGCCGACATGAAAACCAAATACAAGGAAACCTCCCGCGGAGGCCTCGCCGTGAACGTGATCGAGTGCTGAACTGTGGAAACCGCAAATAGCAGTGCCCCCGAATACGTTCTGACACTCGACTGCCCGGAAACGCGTGGAATCGTCCACGCAGTGTCCGGATTCCTGCTGGAACAGGGTTGCGACATCCTGGAAAGCAAACAATTCGACTCACAGCTGGACCGCCACTTCTTCATGCGGATCCACTTTGGATCGGCCGGGGACCACGCCACCGTTGATTCGCTCGGGGATGCCTTCGTGTCCGTAGCCGAACAATTCGGCATGCACTGGCAGCTGCGGCGCCACGGGTCGAAACGGCGGGTCCTGATCATGGTCTCCAAATTCGAGCACTGCCTCAACGACCTGCTGTTCCGGGCACGCATCGGGGAACTGCCTATCGATATCGTCGGCGTCGTCTCGAACCATCCGGATCACAGAGGGATCGTGGAATGGCACGGGATTCCGTTCTTCCATGTGCCCGTCACGCCAGATACCAAGGCTGCGGCCGAAGAACGCCTCCTTGAACTCGTCGACCGGTTGGACGTCGAACTGGTCGTCCTGGCACGCTACATGCAGGTCCTCAGCGACGAACTGACCCGCCGGCTGGACGGTCGGGCAATCAACATCCATCACTCCTTTCTTCCCAGCTTCAAAGGTGCGAAGCCCTACCACCAGGCGCACGCCCGGGGCGTGAAGACCGTAGGAGCCACCGCCCACTACGTCAACGCCGAGCTCGATGAAGGGCCCATCATCTCCCAGCAAGTCGTGGAAGTGGACCACACCTTCGGGCCCGACGATCTCGTGGCCGCCGGACGCGATACCGAGTGCAAAGCACTGTCCAACGCCGTCCGCTGGCACTGCGAGGGACGCGTGATCCTCCAGGGAAACAGGACCGTAGTGCTGCGTTAGATTCGCCACGCGGCAGCAAAGGCGCACGGATCGTGACTATGCCGCACCGGCTTCTGGAACCACAAGACCTAAGGAAAGAGACACTTCGTGAACCACCCAATACCTCTTCCACGGATCACGGGCAGCAGCCGCGTCAAGCGCGGCATGGCCGAGATGCTCAAGGGCGGCGTCATCATGGACGTCGTCAACGTCGAGCAGGCCCGCATCGCCGAGGATGCCGGTGCCGTGGCCGTCATGGCGCTGGAACGCGTTCCCGCCGATATCCGCGCGCAGGGCGGCGTGTCCCGCATGTCCGATCCGGACATGATCGACAAGATCATCGCGGCCGTCTCCGTCCCGGTCATGGCGAAGGCCCGGATCGGGCACTTCGTCGAGGCCCAGGTCCTGCAGTCCCTCGGCGTGGACTACATCGACGAGTCCGAGGTCCTGACCCCGGCCGACTACACCAACCACATCGACAAGTGGAACTTCACCGTTCCCTTCGTCTGCGGCGCCACCAACCTCGGCGAGGCCCTGCGCCGCATCAACGAGGGCGCGGCCATGATCCGGTCCAAGGGCGAGGCCGGCACCGGGGACGTCTCCAACGCCACCACCCACATGCGCCAGATCCGCGCCGAGATCAAGAAGCTCGCCGGCATGGCCGAGGACGAGCTGTACGTCGCCGCGAAGGAGCTGCAGGCCCCGTACGACCTGGTCAAGGAGGTTGCCGCGTCCGGCAGGCTCCCCGTGGTCCTGTTCACCGCCGGCGGGATCGCCACTCCGGCCGACGCCGCGATGATGATGCAGCTCGGCGCCGACGGCGTGTTCGTCGGCTCCGGCATCTTCAAGTCCGGCAACCCCGCCCAGCGCGCCGCCGCCGTCGTGAAGGCCACCACCTTCTTCGATGACCCGGACGAGATCGCCAAGGCCTCCCGCGGCCTGGGCGAGGCCATGGTCGGCATCAACGTCGACGAGATCCCGCAGCCGCACCGCCTCGCCGAGCGCGGCTGGTAGCAATTCCACAATGAAAGGAACCGCCATGGCAATCCGCCGTGATGACTGGTACCACCTGATCGGAGCAACAGTGGAAATTCGGCGGGAGGGAGACCCCGTTCGTATAGGCCGCGTTGACCACGCCACGCAGGATTCCAACGTCCTCTGGCTCGCCCAGGAAGGCAACAGCCCCCGAAAGATGATTGACAAAGTCCAAGGCTACGAAGCATGGGCGCTCTGACCTTCCACGCCAAAGCCGCTCTGACGGAGGAACGGCCGCAATCCGGCAGCCCGATCCCCACAAGCTGCCCCCTGCTACGACCTGGCAAACATCCGCGCATATCCGATCAGCCTGGGCATCTCCGCCTCTGAGTTGTCTTACAACGCTGTTTGATTACATCGAACGTGAGAGTCAGCTGCGAGGCAAGGTAGGGAGACATTTTAATCTGTTGGCTTTCGCAGACGCAGTGGGTCTCATAGACATGTCTCGCATGCCTCCGGTTGGAAGGCGCATGAGTTATCGCGCTGGCGGGACCAGCTGCGCTGTCAGTCGAAGATCCCTGCCTCCGGTACGACGTGCGGGAGGGCTGACCTTTCCGGAGAGGGTGGCTTGTGGCCGTCGTAGGCGCATTTCTTGAAGGCGCCTTCTTTGTCCATGAGGATGCGCATGTGGGGGTCTGCGTGGTTCAGCCACCAGGTGCTGATCCCGAGGGCGGGATCGAGGCGGAGGTGTTCCCAGGCCCGCCAGATTGATTCCATCCGTATCAGGGCCTCGGGGTGTTTGTACCATTCGGGGCACCAGGCGAAGGCCGCCCCTTCGTTGACTTCCCGGACATAGGACTGGGCCAGGAGCTCGGCGAAGAACTCCACGGCACCGGAGTAGACCAGCTCAGGCTCAGGCCCGGCATGGCTCTGACCGCCGCTTGTGGACTGGGCCTCGTCGTCGCCGAAGGCGTCCCCGAACTCTTCACTCACGCCTTCTCCCCATCGGTCCAGGGGTTGTGCGCGGGAACGGTCACCGGCTCCCGCTGGACCTTCTCTGTGCGGCGAGGGAGTCTTTGACCTTCTGGGCGTGGGGTCCGTTCATCCACGGAATGGTTTCGATCATGGTGGCCGGGGCGCCGGAGGCGAGTAGAATGGCCCGGAAACGCGGCAGTGCCGTCAGGTCGGCCACGGAGAGGATCTCGTCCTTGTTCTCCTGCCGGGAGGATGAGGACCCGGTTTTGCTGTGGCTGCGGGAGACGTTGATGTAGCTGTACTGCCCGATCAGGCGGGAGAGCTCGTCGAGGTAGCCGACTTCGGAGACGCCGCCGCCGTAGATTTTCACGTTCGACGCGGACCAGAGTTTCCGCATGCCTTCCAGGGACCAGACCTCGACGCCCTGGGACCAGGACTGCAGGATGGTCATGAGGATGATGCCGCGGGAGCCGTAGTGGCTGTACTGGTCCGGCAGGGCCTTCCACCGGCACACGTTGGCAGCCTCATCCAGGATCCCCAGCAAAGGTGTCGCGAGCCGGCCGCCGGGCTGGGAGGTGGCGTACTTTTCGGCTGCTTCCACGACGGCGACGGTCAGGGCGGTGACCAGGGGGCCGGCGGTGCCGACCCCTTCGCGGGAGAGGCTGTAGAGCGTGCCTTTTCCGCGCACGAACTCTTCGGGGACGAACCGGGGACGGGGATCGGTGGCCACCGTGGTGCCGGGCAGGGGTGTCACCCATTGGCTGACGTCGCGGTCGGTCAGGCAGGAGACCATCTGGCGTGCCGTGCCGTAGACGCCGGCCCGCTGCTTTTCCGGTTCCCTGATGTGGCCAACAACCATGTCTGCCAGCAGGTCATAGCCTGCGGTGCGCAGGATGTCGGCCGGGGCCTCGTCGTGCGGGCGGGTCAGCCAGGTGTAGACCTGCGTGATCGGCGTGGAGTTGAGCGAGGCGGCCAGCAGGAGAGCCTTGAGCAGGTTCTGCCCTGCCGGGTCGAAGTAGGCATCCGGCTTCGTCCCTGGCTCGCGGGAGCCGTTAGCGAAGTGCCGGGCCATGTTCCCGGCCGTGGCTTCGTGCTTGACGTAGGACAGAGGGTTCCACCACCAGCTGGGCTGTTCTTCCGCGACGGCCTGCGGGTCAAAGACCCACACGTCGCCGACCTCTGACCGGATCGGACGGGTGACGTCCACGATGTCGCGCTTGTTCGACGTGGCAATTACCGCACCGGGCGCGTCGAGGATCGCCGGGACGGCGTAGGACGTGGTCTTCATGGTCCGGGGCCCGGCAATGAGGATCAGCATGTCCTCCCAGGAAGCCCACAACGGGCGCTTCCCGGCGACACTGCGGCCGAGGCGCACACCCGTGGAGTTCTCCACTCCAAGCCGCACGGCGGTGGCCGTCGCCCCTTTGGTGCCCAGGTGATCCAGGTCTTTGCCACGCCCCATGTGGACGGCGGCCTTATCCACACGGGTGCGCTTGTGCGCGCTGCGGGAGCGGACCACCACCACCGTCACCGTCAGGGCGACCAGCACGCCAAGCAAGACGCAGGCCACGATCGTGGACTGGACCGGCCACGGCACCCGGCCCTTGGCCAGTCCGGCGATCAGATCGATCGGGTGCGCGGGAGGGGCGTCGATGCCGGCCATCCAGGATCCCAGGTGCGCGGAGACCCAGGAACCGCCGCCAAAAATGACGGCCGCACCGATGGCGAGCCAGATCCCCAGCGCGTCGTCCAGGCCGGTTCCTTTGCGGTTCGGGGCGCTCATGCCGCACCCTCTTCCCGGAGCCCGGCAGATGCTTCCGGTTGCGGCCGGGTTTCCGCCGGTAACCAGCGTTTATTGGTGTCGTTCAGGGACGCCTCGATGGAGGTGAGCCCGATCTGGACGGGGATGCCGGGGCGGCCGCCGACCTTGATCAGGAACTTCCCGCGTCCAGGGGGCTCGACGTCACCGCCGCGGGAGTCCCAGGCGGGCGGGTCCTGCCAGGAGATGAGCTTCTGCTGCTCCTGCCCTGACAGCGGGATCGCGGCGGTCAGCAGAGGCATCTCCGAGGCGGGCAGGCCTGCGCAGATGACCATGCCGGAGCGTTCGACGAAGCCGCGGGCCTTCATCCGGTCCTCCTCTGCCGGGAGCGCGAGGAGGTCGGACATGGTGTGGGAGATCATGACCTGCCCGACGCCGACGGAGCGGTTGAGCCGGGTGAGGGCGTCGACCCGGTCGACCATGCCCTTGCCGGCACGCAGTGCCCTCCACAGCTCATCCAGGACGACGAAGTAGTTCCGGCGCGGTTCCAGCCCGGCGTCGGCGAGAGCGTTGGCGACGTTGACGGTGCCAAAACCGTAGGACCAGCACGCCAGCAGCACGGCGGCCTGCAGGTCCGTTTCCGTCTCGTCGATGCTGGAGACGTCGAACACGACCGCGCGGTCCCGCCGCATCGGGTTGGTGGTCTGTCGGGAGAAGATTTCGCCGAGCTTCCCGCCGCCGGTCAGGCCCAGGAGGGTGGCTTCCAGGGCCCGGGTCTCCTGCAGGTAGACGTTCATGTCTCCCCGGTCCAGGGCGACCTGGCGCAGCTCGTCCGGTGCGGCGGTGATGACGTCGAGCAGGTCTTTCAGAACCGGGACGCCGTCGAAGGTTTCATCGAGGACGCGCAGGGCGCGGTCCAGGATGGTCTGTTCCTGGTCCGTCGGCGGGTTGTTGCGGCTGATGGTGATCAGGGAGACGACCATGGTCAGGCGGCGGCCGTGGGCGTCGGCACGGACCCGGACCGCCGCGTCATGGTGGCCCTGTTCCTCGAGGAGCCGGGCGGCCTCGACGGCCTGGCCGGGGTCCAGGATGTTCAGGTACCCGCGTCCCCGGCCCAGTTCGATGACCTGTCCGCCGAGCGCGGCGATGGCGTCCACATGCTCGCCCTTCAAGTCCCCGAGGACCAGAGGGTGGACGCCCTGGCCGGAGAGACCCAGCATCATGCGGCGCACGAGCGTGGACTTCCCCAGACCGGGTTTCCCGAGGATGAACGCGGAGGGGTTGGAGATGAGGTGGGCGCGCTGGAACCAGCTGATCGGGTCACAGCAGACCGTGGCCTGGGTTTCCTCGTGCCGGCCCAAAGGGACGCCGATCATGGGCGAGGACGTGCCCGAGCTGAACGGCCAGAGCCCGCAGACCTGCACCGTGGTGCCGCGGTATTCGCGCACGGCCGGGACCAGGGACGCTGAACCGCCTCCGCGGCCGCCCCAGCCGCGTGAACCGGGAACCCGCCCACGGACCGTGGCGGACTTCCTGGCCTTCGCCGTCTTTACTGTCTTTGCTGGCAAAAGCCTCATGCGGGCCATTTAGAGTGCCTCCCTGATCTCGCTGGGCAAAAGGATGTGCCTGGGCAGGACCAGGCCCAGGGGCAGGGAGGCGGCGAAGGCGGTGTCCTGGGAGCCGTAGGCCCGGCGCAAAAGTACTCTCGCGGTGCCCGAGGTCTGTTCGACGGCGGCGACCGCGTCCGGGAGCCGGTCCGCGTCGGTGACGGTGGCGGTGACGACCAGGCCGAAGTTCACCAGCCCGGCCCCCTGGGCCTCTTCGGCGGCGGTCTGCGCGGCGGAGCGGGCGTCGACCAGGGCGCGGGCGCTGGGACGGTTCCCGGAGCTGACGCGGACGTTGGCGTTGTTCTGGTCCCGTTCGACGACGGCGGCCGCCCGGGCCGAATCCATCGGACGGTACAGCAGGGAGACGCGTTTGCGGTCGATGTCCCCATGCGGGGCCAGCAGCCGGGAGAGGACGGAGGAGTTCACCGAGCCGCGCGGGGCCCCGGTCATGGTCCAGGACACGGAGAACGCGCTGTCGTGCCGGTAGTCATCCCAGCCGGCCTGGGTGGCGGTGGGGCCGACCTCGCCCCAGGTGAGGGTGACCGGGGATCCGGCGGCGTGGGCTTCATCAATGATCAGCGCAGCCGGCGGGTCGTAGGCGATGCGGACGACCTCGCAGAGTTCCTGTGCCGGCATGGGCCGGGCGATCCCGGCGCCGGTGGCCTGCAGCCGGGCACCCAGGCCCGGGATCCGGGAGGCCAGGTCACGGGCGACGTCCTCCGGGTCCCGTTTCCGGGACCCGGTGCGCAGGGACGCGCTGAAGGTCAGGGACACCCAGGCCCGGACGGTGGCCGAGCCTTCCGGGTAGGTGCGGACGACCTCGCGGAGGATCGCCTTCGCGGCCTCCGGGGCGTCGGGGTGGATGTTCATTTCGACTTCGTTGCGGAGCCGGTAGCCGGAGTCCGGAGCGGTCTCCACGGTTACGGCGGCGGCTTCCAGGCCTGCTTCGTCGCCGAGGCCGGCGATCCAGCCGCCCCAGTTCGCGACCCAGGCGTCGACCTGTTCCGGGTCGACCAGGGACGCGCCGTCGGGTTCGGTGGAGAAGATCACGGTGAAGTGGTTGGTGGTGGGGACGTGGAGCATGGCGAAGGGGCGGTTGTAGGAGTCGTTGAACTCGTACAGCCGGGACTTCGCGGCCAGGCCGGGCAGCTGGTACAGGCCCCACCCGGTCACCCCGAGCGGGCCCGAGCGGTAGAGGTTGGTGCCGCCGGAGCGGGCGAGGCGGAAGTTCATCCGGGTCGCGAACCGGTCCACCGTGGATTGGCCGTGCTTGTCCTTGACCGTCAGCAGCAGCACCAGCAGACCCGCGGTGCCCAGGACGGCGAGGCCGGCGACGAGGCCCCCGATCGCGAAGGTGATGATGCCGGCCAGCAGGCCGGCCATGACGATGCCGGTGCCGATCGCGCCCAGGCTGCCCAGCCCGGCGGAGCGGGGTACCCGCCAGTTGCCGTAGGACGGTTCCTTGTATTCGGTGTTAATTGTTGCCACTGGGGCCCTCCCCGGTTGAATCCTGCGCGGTCTGTTGTGCGGCCTGAGAGGTCCTTGACGCTACTTGTGCTCCGGCGGCGACGACGAGCCCGGCGGGTCCGGCGGCCTTCGCCGCACCCGATGCCGCGCCCGATGCTGCACCGGCCCCGGCTGTCGCGGCGGTGCCGGATCTGCCGGTGGTGCCCTTGCCCGGGGCTCCCCCGGGTCCTGTTGAGGCAGGTGTGGGTTTGGCGTTGCCGCCGTTGCTGCCGCCGGCGCCCTTGCTGCCTTGGGCACTGGCGCCGGTCTGTCCGGGCTGGCTGGCCGGTGTGGGGGATGCGTTGCCGCGTCCGCTGCCGGAGCGTCCCATCGAGACAGCACCGGTGGCCATGGCTCCCACCATCGCTCCTGCTCCGCCGCCGGAGCCGGAAGCGACCGCTCCGACCATGGGCGTGACGAAGCGCATCAGCGCCGGGAGCGCGAGCAGGGCGACGATCATGAGGGCGAAGCCGGTGATGGATCCCAGCAGGACGTTGCTGCCGGTGGAGGAGCCCATGAGCTTGAACGCCACGGCGTAGACGATGGCCGCGGCGGGCTTGTAGAGGATGAAGGCGATGGTCCAGCCGACGGCTTTCTGGAACCACTGGCGTCCCATCTCCGTGTTGGTGAAGGCTGCCGTTGTCGGCAGGATGCCGGCCAGGATCACCAGCATTCCGCCGCGGACGATCATGAGGACGATCTGCACCAGCGAGGCGATCAGGCCCACGAGGCCGAGGATGATCAGGATGAAGACCCCGACCCCGGTCTGGTTCGTCAGGATGAGGATGTTCATGGCTGAAGCGAAGCCCTTGCCGTCCGTTGCGCGGTCAATGATCGAGGCGGAGAACGCGTCGGCGGCGATCACGAGAATGGAGATCACTGCCAGCCCGAGGCCGGACACCAGCGTGAGGGTCAGCAGGGACCGGAGGAGGTCTTTCAGCGGTGCCCCGCGCTGCTCCCAGATCATCCGGGTGCCGCCGAGGATGACGGACAGCACCGCCAGCGCCAGCGTCCAGTACCCGAGTTCGGAATTGACGAAGCCCACGACAGGACTTGGCGTCACGCCGTCCCCGGTAGCAAGGTTCGCCGTCGGCATGCTCACCCAGAACGTGGACAACGTGGTCACCATCTGGCTCATGCCCTCCATGATCGACTTCGCCAGATTCGTTATAGCGTCGTTTGTTGCTCCTGCGACGACATTGCCCAGCGCGCACGTGGGATCTATGAGACTGCATTGTTTTTCTGCCATGTCAGGCCCCGGACCAAGGGATGAAACCACTCAGATCGCTGAGTGCGGTGATGTCGTTGATCAGCCGGCCGGAGTCCGCTATCGCTAATTTCCAGTCGCCGTCTGCCCACTCCATGGGCAGGACCGCATGCCCCAACACTCCGGCGGATGTTTGAAACGCGATGTCCACATTGGCTGCACTCCGCGAATAGCTCTTGATAACGAAGCCGCGAAACTGGACTGAGGTGTTGGAGCTGCCGGATGACGGCATTGTCCTGGAGTCCGCCATGGCTATGTCCCGGCCCGGACCGGGCATCAAAAGTCTGTCCGTCATTTTTTGATTGAGCTTGGGGTCCCCTGAAGAACCCAAAGCCACGAGATTGGCTGCCGCGTAGAGGGCTCCCGTTGGCGAGTGTGCGAAGCAGGACCGGAAGCCGTCCTCGTCGGTTACTCCCGGTCCGAAGGTCTTGGGATCAGTGGGTGCGGCCATTTTGCCGATAAGCGTCCACGTCGACTTTGGAGTTGACCCCAGTGCAGTCTCCGACGTCGAGGGCAGCCCGCAAATGCTTTTCCCTGTGGCGTCGGCAGACTTCGTGGGTGCTGCCGAGACGTTGTCCGACGATGAGGACGGTGCCGGCTGTGCGGTGCCGTCTCCCTTCGGGAGGAAGAAGATCACGACGACGGCAGCAATCATTGCGATGACCAGGGCGGCCGAGATGATGAATCCGGGCCTGGTGAACGGACTGCGTCCGGTGGTGCTTTGGGTGGATTCGCTCATGATGAACCTCTTCCGGATACGGGTTAGACGAAGGCGCGGACGATGCCCGAGGCGCCGGTGATGATGATGCAACCACCGAGAACCCAGCCGAGCTTGCCGAGGTGTTCCCCGCCGTTGCCGCGGGAGAGCTGGATGACCATGCCGATGCCGACGATGATCACACCCAGGACGCCAAGGACCAGACCGATGCCCGAGGCCCAATTCAGGATCGTCAACAGGCCCTTGGCCTGTTCCGGGACGGTGGGCGTCGGGTTCGGGATAACGCTGAGCGGAAATCGGGAAATGATGTTCTGCATGATGAGACCTTTCGGCAGGTATTGCTGATGTGAGGCTGGCGGTCAGGTGGTGAGGGCCGCGACGTCGGTGGCGAAGCGCTGGTAGTCGCGTCCCGGCGGACCGGCGCTGGTGTCGCCCAGCCGCCAGGATTCGACCCACGGGAGGATCCACATCCTGGGTGCGCCGCCGCCGACCAGGGCGGCGAAGTCCCGCAGGGGTTTGGGGAGTTTGCCGGGGGCGTCGGCCAGGACCGCGAGGCCGAGCAGGTCAACGGCAGGGGTGGCACCGGAGGCCCACTGAATGAGGGCGCTCCGGGCGGCCTTCAATCCGCGCATATCCGACCGGCACACCAGCAGCACTGATGGCTTGCCGGAGGCGGCGTCGTGGACCGGCCACGCATGGTCTGTCGAACGTGCGCCCATCAGGATGCTGGCCAGGCGGCTCTCGCCCGCTCCCCCATGCACGCCCGTGACCCACGGTGTGGCGGTGCCGGTGACGGTGCCGCAGCCGAGCCTGTCTGCCGCATCCGGTTCGACCATCCCCAGCACTGGAGCGTTGATCGTCGCTGCGGGCGGCAGCTGGACCTCCACGGCAGCGACGAGGGTGCCGGTGGCCGGGGTGGTGATCCACGGGTTCCATGGCTGGTTCATGGGTCCTCCTTTCGGAAGTTGTTGTGTCGGGGAGGTGTTAGAAGCCGCTGGCGACGGCAGCCGCTGCCGCCAGCCAGGCCCGCTGCGTGGCCGGCTGCAGGGCCTCATAGCGGATGGGTCCGTTGACCAGGGCCGGGTCGTACGGGATCCGCACCACCGCCCGGACGTAAGGTGCGAAGCCGTCCGCGATCCGCTGCGCTTCGTCCCTGGCCCGTTTGAGCGCGTCACCACTCATGCTGCGCCTGGCGTCGGTGGACTCGGAGACGATCACGGCGGCGTTGCGGGCCAGCTCCGCGTCGTGCCCGCCCCGGGAATCGAGGGTCTGCAAGGTCAGCCGTGCGGCTTCGGCGCGGTCCTCGACGGCCGTCACGGGAACGACGAGCTGGTCGGTGTGGTCGATCATCCGCCGCCAGTTCGCGGCCCGGGCGGTGTTGCCGGAGTCCATCACGACGAGGCGGTAGTACCGGGTGAGGACCTGGTGGGCGATGTCCACTTCCTCGGCGGTCACTTCGTGATCGCCTTCCTCGTTTTCGTCCGAGCGCAGGACATCGAACTTGTCCGCCGTCTGGTGGTGGACGAACTTCGCGATTTCGGCGGCATTGGTGCCGGGTGAGAGCAGGGTCCGGGAGGAGTCGATCAGGTCCAGGACGCTGCGGTCGTGGGCGCCCTGTTCGGTCCGCCAGCCCAGGGTGCCCTGGGATTCGTTGTTGTCCCACGCGACCGTGGCGGCGCCGCTGTAGCGGGCGAGGATGGCCGAGAGCATCACGACGGTGGGGGTTTTGTTCGCACCGCCCTTGCGGTTCACCACGGCGATCGTGCGGGGGCCGGGCCAGTGCTGGCTGACCGTGCGGATGTCCTCCCGCTCGGCCATCTCCTGCGCCGAGGGGTCCATGCGGACACCCAGCCGCGTCAGGGTTCCGCGCCAGCCCTGCATGGCCGGTTCCAGGACCGGGGCGCTGACCAGGAAGGAGGCGTCTTTCAGGCTCCGCCGCGCCGGGGCGTCCTCCACCGCCGGTGCCGCTGCGGTAGCTGTTTCGGGGGTGGGGATCATAGCCGTTCCCGTCGGTGCGGTGGTTCCAGTCGATGCGGGAGCTTCACTGACCGGCCCGGGTTGGGCCGGGGCCGGGTGTGGCCGGGCCGGTTCGACGGGAGCTGTCCCGGTGACGGCCGCTGTCACGGGTGCGGCGGTGGCCGCGGGAGCCTCGGCCCGGCGGCGTGCCGGCTTCGCGGTGTAGCTCACGGATTCCTTGCTGCCGTCGGGGCTGACGAGGAGTTCCCCGTGTCCTTCAGGGTCATCAATCGCCACCCGGACAGGCCGGTTCAATGTCTTTGCTTCCCCGACCACGATGGCCAGGGCGTTCTCGCGGAGCTGCTGCAGGGACTCTGCCCGCGCCACGGTGCGGGAGTTCCCGGCCACAACGACGTCAGCGGTGCCGTTGTCACGGACGATGGCCTGGATCTTGGGGAAAGCCAGTACCTCTGTCGGGTTGAGACCCATGAGCTTCTTCCTTTTCTGGAGCGGGGTGGTTTGGGTTATCGGTCAGCCGGCGGGGTGAGCCGGTTGACCTTCCAGGTGGAGTCTTTGGAGGTGCGTAGCAGCTGGAGGGCGTAGCGGCCGGCATCGGTTGGGACCGTGACGGTGACGCCGTAGCCGTTGGATTCATCCACGGCCAGCGTCGCCCGCCCGGTCACCCGGAAGGCGGGTTTGTTGCCCGGATCCACTGTGGAGTAGTCGGCCGTGGCCTGCGGGGTGAGCCAGCGGGCGAAGTCGTTCGCCCACTGCGTGGCCTCTGCCTGGGGACGGGCGTAATCGGCCATGGCCCGGGTCGCGACCTCGGCGGCCTCCGTCTTGCTCTCCTCATCCCAGGCAATGCCCGACGTGGGCGGAACGGTCCCGCCCGGTACCTGTGACCTGCCCCCGGCGCTCAGCGAGACCGGAGCCGACGGACTGGCCGAAGCCGTGGCCGGTGATGAGGCCGGGCCGGTGGTGGCCGCCGGGGCGCACGCGGCGCACAGCAGGACGGCGGCCAGGGCTGTCAGGGTGCGTTTCACTTCTTCTCCTCCGAACCTGGCACGTACAGGAACGCGCTGGGCACATCGTTGTTCACGGTGCGGGTGTAGTACCTGTGGTCCTCCGGGGCGGGGTTGCCGTTGTAGCCCTCCTCCAGGTAGCTGCCGTCGGCATTGACGGCCTTCACGACGGCCACGTGGCCGTAGGTGGGGTCCGCTCCCCCGGCTCCCGGGGCGTACCAGACGACCGCCCCGACCCGGGGCGTCGGGCCGGTGGGCCAGCCGCGGGCGTTCCAGCCATCCCGCCAGGACAGCGCCGAACCGAGATTCACGCCGTCCGGCCGGAAGGTGCTGTTCAGAATCCTGTATGGGGCCGCGGTGCCGCCGAGCTGCTGGTTCACCCGCCACAGGGCGAAGTCCACACACTCCCGGTTGAACATTCCCAGCGCGCTCGGCTGGTAGATGGCGGCGTTGGCCCAGGGCAGGTCATCGCCCACACCGGACCGGCCCGGCAGTGCGCAGCCCCGGGTCCCGGAGACCTTGACGTGGGCGAGAGCGGTGACGAGATCCATGGCCGGCTGCCAATAACGCTGGTAGTGATACGGATCCGCGTTGCGCTGGACCCGGTTGGCGGCGATCGTCGGCTCCAGCTGCTCCCAGCCGGCCACCCTCTGCAGGGCCTTCATGAAGTTCCCGGCACTTCTGGCCGGGTCCATCCGGTCCGCAAAGGAACCCCAGGCACCGTTGTCCCGCTGCTGGAACAAGCCCCGGGAATCGGGGCCGGCGCCGTCGCCGTAGTCCAGCACTTTCAGCCCGGACTCCCCCAGTGCCACCATGACGCTGACCATCTGTCCCTTCAACGGCAGGTTCAGGCTCTTCCCGGCGTTGATGATGGCCGTGGCGTTGGTCAGCTGCTCGGTGGAATAGCCCGAAACCTTCGCGAGGCCCGAGGCGGCAACGGTGCTTGCACCAGGTCCGCAGCCCGCTGCAGCGGGGGTGGATTGGAACAATACGACAATCGAAAAGAGGAGTCCGAAGAATAGAGAAGGCACTGCCAATGCTGCGCCCAGCAACATTCCCTTCGACTTCATACCGTTTCCCTCGACTCCCCGCGAGGGGCCCCGACGCGACCAGGGTTTACGGATTCCGTTGCTCCCTTCACATGGGAAATCCCAATCAGCGAACTCGGCTGAACCATCCGTTATCTCCCCCCCTGACATCACTTGAACTACCTGGTCGGCCGATGGACTCGGAAGAACGAGCCGCGCCTCCCTCCCGGGAGCAGGAGGCAGGGAAGACCAGCACGGGTTAGGAACTCGCTTAATGCCTTCATCAGTGCCTAAAATATAGCATGATCAGTGCATTAAATGCATTCAGCAAGGTGTTAAACGCATTGATGAAGGGTATGTGAGTGTCGATGAATGCGAAACAAGTATGAAAATGGTGTTGTTTAGGGGCAAAATGGGGGGCGTGCCTAAATACGCCCTTCCCGAGGAGAACTGGTCAGAGGATCTCCTCTTGGCCCAGAGGGTTATTAGCACCCCGGCCCGCCTGGCTATCGTTGGATATCTCTACACGCAGGGGCCGACACTCCGGGCGACGCTGATCAAGCAGCTCTCCCTGGACAGCAGCCTGGTGGGCAGAAATCTCGATCAGCTTGAAGACCTCGGGATCCTGATCGGGGACCCTCCGCGCGGTGAGCGCGTAGGCCGATCTACGAGGTGGGAAGTCAACCAGGACAAGTACAACGGGATGGCGAAGGCGCTTTACGAATTCCTTGGCATTGACCTGAAAACCCTTCCCGGGCAGGACGCGCAGGAAGGCTAGTACCCCAGACCTTCGCCGCCTGTGACAGGAATGAGAGCGCCGGTCAGGTACGTCAGCGTGCTGACCTTGTAAATGGCGTCTGCGATTTCATCCGGCTCCGCTATCCGCCTCAGCGGCGATCTTTCAATAAGCCTTGCCATGTCAGCCGCATCGACCTTGGCCAGCATGTCGGTCTTGGTGGGGCCAGGGGCGACGACATTGATCCGGATTCCACGCGGACCGGCCTCCCACATAGCAGAGCGCACCAGGCCATCAAGTGCAGCCTTCGATGATGTGTAGTGAGCAGAGCCGGGAATCCCGGTCCGGGATGATTCAGAGGAGATGAGCACAATGGATCCGGAACGAGCCCGTCCCATGTATTTCAACGATTCCTGGACGCTGGTAAAAGCCCCGAAAAGGTTCGTTTCCATGACTGATCGCAAGTCTTCGTCACGCATCCGAATGAGAAGATCTTGACGGGCAACCCCGGCGTTATAGACCACGGTGTCGAGCCGTCCGAAGGTGGCCGCTATTTCCTTGAAAGCTGCCTTCAACGCAGGTGTATCCGTCACGTCGCACTCGATTCCGTGGACACCGTCCGCTACGCCGCTTCCGCGGTGGGTGCCGGCTACGGCGTAACCCTCTTCCAGGAAACGCCTGGTAGTTGCTTCACCAATCCCCCGGGATGCTCCAATTACAAATGCCACCGGCGACTCAACCATAAACTTGCCCACGCCTGCACTCTACAGGTAGGGTCCAGAGTGGCCCGGCGACTCCGCAGGCCTATATCTCCCATACCTCAAGTGTGCTGCTGGACAGTGGTGTGCTGGCTTCCAACCCTCGATTTGTTAGGGCTTAAAGTCATGCACCCCGATGCACTCAATGCCGTATGCGCCGCAGCTTCAACCCCGTCCCTCCGGATTCTGCGCGCGTTGAACCTCCTTCAGGTTCCGCAGCGGCCCGAGGAGATTGCTGAGGGACTTGAGCTATGTCTCTCCGTCGTCACTCATGAACTTTCCACGCTGGAAGCAGCCGGAATTGTGAGAACCATTGACGGGCACGTCCACCTGGGCGTTCATCTGAGCTCTTTCTTTGGCGAGCCGTTAACGCCTTCGGTAACAGAATCCCCATGCCAGCGACGAAGGGCTATCCGTGTCTAAGCAAGAGATCGATGCAAAAGGACGCTGGGTCGTCCTGGATACCACGCAGGACGGAGTGTCCCTGCTGGCCGTCGGCACCGAAAACCATCCGGGCATCAGCCCAAGGAACTGGCTGGACGAACGGACCAGGACGGTTCTGTTCGACAAACTCCGGACGACACTCTCCTCAGGTGAGGCCTTCGAGGGCATCGTCCGCTACGGGTCGGCTGAATTTGCCGTCATAGCCAAGCCCGTCGTGTCTCCGGACGGCAAGCAAATTGTGGGTGCCTATGGAATATTCGAACACCCCGGGCACCGGATCCCCGACGCCCCGCTCCTGGGCGCGTGGCAGTGGCGGGTCTGCAAGCAAACCGGGAAGAACGTGGGCGACGACTCCTCACTGTGGGACGCCAATCTCTTTAAGATCTATGGAATCGAACCTGCCACCGTCGAAAGCAAGCGCGGACCTGCCGGCGAATGGCTGGCCAAGCTCATTTCCACTAAAGACCGAGACACCATCAAGCTGGTGATCGACAGCGGCATCTCCGTCAACAACCGCAGCCGGCACCTGCTGTCCTACGAGGTCGTCTACGGCTACGGAAGCGCCAGCCCGGGTAAGAAGCAGATCGCCCTGTCGGCCCGGGCCTATGACGACCCCGATTATCCCGAGGCAATCATGCTGCGCGGTTTCAGCCGTGAAGTGGACTCCCCTACGAAACTCGTCACTCCGGGCCTCTCGCCCGTCTCGGCCGGCCTGGTGACTGAAGCGCTCTTCGCATTGGCAGCCGACCGGGCCTTTGCCGCCATCGACATGCAACAGGAAGTGACGTTCCGGACCTCCAGCAGATGGGCGGACTTCGGACTCCTCCCGGACTTTGAAGGAAACCTGGCAGCTCTAGCCCACCCTGACGACAAGTTCAGCTTCGAGCATCACCTCGCAGCGGCAGCCGCAGGCCGTGTAGGGCCCGAGTCATCTGCGAGTGTGCGGCTCAGGACCACCGCCGAAACGTGGCAGGAATTCGCCGTTGCTGTAGCGCCGATCGGTTCCATCGACGGTCAGAGCCGCTATCTCATGACGAGCCTGGTACCTGCCGGACAAGGAGCATAAATGGGAATCATGGATGGAAAGACAATACTCGTCACCGGTATTTTCACAGAGCGCAGCATCGCCTACGCAGCGGCCGAGCTCGCACAACGAGAAGGCGCCTCCCTGATCTTCACGGGCTTCGGACGCCGTTCCAAAATCACTCAAAAAATAGTTCAGCGGCTCCCCTCCCCCGGTCCGGTTCTGGAGCTGGACGCCACCAGCCAGAAAGATCTTGACTCGCTGCACAGCAGGATCCTGGAGCACACAGACAGCCTGGATGGCATCATCCACTGCATCTCTGCCAGCAAACCAGAAGCCGTCGGCGCCGGCTTTATGACAGCGGACTGGGACGACCTATCTACGAGTCTTCAAGTCTCCGGCGCGTCACTCCAAGCCGTCACCAAAGCCTGCCTCCCCGTACTCAACGACGGGGCCAGCATTGTCGGCGTCACCCTCGACGGAACGCCGGTATGGCCTATTTATGGCTGGGCTGGAGTGGCTAAAGCCACCTATGAATCCACCAACAGGTACCTCGCCTACCACCTCGGCGCGCGGAAGATCCGAACTAACCTGGTGGCGTGCGGACCCTTGGACAATTTCACGGTCGCAGCCATCGACGGAATCGAGAGTACAGACGGAGTATGGGAAAGCCGTGCGCCCCTGGGCTGGGATCGGACTGACCTGCAGCCTGTGGCCAAGGCAGTTATAGCGCTGCTCTCCGATTGGTTCCCAGCCACCACCGGCGAAATTATTCACGTCGATGGCGGCTACCACATCATGGGGATGTGACAGGGCTCTGCCATGTTGGAGGCGCCCGCAACTCGCTTGCCACTCGATGGCACGTGTCACGCCCAGAGGGCGGGCACATCACCCAAATTGCACCTACTACGCTCGGCCGACGAGTACACCGGATCAGCGCCGCCCCTTCCTGTGCGGTTTTGCGATTCGGACGTACATGTTTCTGTTTCAACACACCGAGGGTGTTTCAGTTTCAATACCGGGATATACGGCATCGCGGTGATAGCTTCAATTTCAGAAGGACCGGAATGGACGGTATTCCGCCCTTAGGACCGTGAGATGTTTGGTCCGACCAATCTATTGAAGTAACGGTGGCCTTCAGCCACTGAGTTCAAAGGACAGGGATGATGGCTCCAGTAAACCGTAGTGGCCGGCGCTCCAAAGGTGACCGCAAATTCGTCGGATTCCGCATCGCTACCCCCAAAGCAGATGCAATGGACCTCGTTGCAAAAGCAGAGGGCTACCAGTATGTCAGTGACTGGCTGTCCGATTTGGTCGACGCACGCCTCGCGAACACTAACCTTCACTCACTAATCCAGCAGGAGGAGTTGCCTCTTGGCCGCTTAGCTTCTTAAAAGTGGAAGGCCCGCACTAGGCGGGCCTTCGAAGCTTGAGATTCACGATCCGGGATGCTTGCCGGCTGACAGATCGTAAATCGTTTGGAAGTCCTTCGCAGGGCTTCCGTTGTGTTACAAACCGGTCTTGGCGGACCGGCCCTTACTCATTCCCTCTGACAGGAACAAAGCCATCGTACAACAGCACGCCCGCGTGCTGCCAGCCATATACGACGCTGGCGTGTCGCGCGAGCCATCCTCTACGTACAGCCCCGCCCAGGCGTGGGCTGCCTTGGCGCCTCTTCTCGCAGGTCAGCCCCGGGTCCGTCTCTCTAGGGACGCCGGAAAGACGTACCCGCAGAAGCATGAGCGTGCTCTGACCGAGGCCCTTCCCACCTTTCCTGCCGCCGTCCGTATCTTCGGCAAGGACGGCACCTGCGCCGCGATCTTCCTGGACTTCGACTCCTCTGTAGCCGGTGTTGACTGGGTGGAAGCCGACGTGAGGGCAGTCCAGACCTGGCTGCACAACTGCGGTGCCCGGTGGATCGAGGACTACTCCCCCAACGGCGGCCGCCACGTCTACATCCCGCTGGAGAAGCGGGTCACCTTCTCGGAAGCGCGCGATCTCGTCGAGGCTCTGGGCACCCGCCACCGGAGCCTGGACAAGACCCCGCACCAGAACCTTCTGCACGGTTGCATGCGCACACCCGGTTCCCCTCACAAACACGGCGGTCACCAGGAACTCGCCATGAGCCTGACCATGGCCTACGACATTGCCCGCCGGCCGAACGGAGCCGGTGTGTGGGCCACCATGAACGCTGACCTGGAGGCGGAGATCGGCGCCGTCCGGGCCCTGCGTCTCGAACAGTCCTTCACCCCCGCAACCAGCGAAGCGCCCAGCGGTCTTCACCTGACCGGCCGGATGTCCCGGGCCATGCAGCAGATGGCGCTCACCGGTCTCTACGACGCCAACCGGTACGCCTCCGATTCGGAGGCACGCCAGGCAGTCGTCACCGGGGCTGCGGCCGCCGGCCTGGAGCTGACCGATGTGGAACGCCGGATGCTGCAGGGGACCTGGCCAGGGCTCGCATCCTTCTACGCCCGCTATGCCTCCCGCCACCGCATCCCGGCACTCAAGCGGGACTGGATCAAAGCGGTCGAATACCTGCGGAAAAACCCGGGATCCAAGGCAGGAAAGAACACTGCACGTATATCCCCCACAAGCCAGCCAAATACACAGCCCCTGGGACTACAAGGGAATACAGTTTCGTCTAATCCTGATGCTGAACACCGGTTCATCCGAACCTGGAGAAACGCGCTGAAGCTAAAAGAACACGGCTACGCAGAGTCCAGGACAGGGCTGGCCAGGAGGATGGTGCTGCGGGCGCTGGGGGAGGCAGCCCACCTGACAGGGTCCCGGTTCATTGAATTCGGTGACCGGTCTATTGCGGTGGCGACAGGCCTGGACCACACGACGGTCGGTACACACCTTAGAGCCCTGCGCGCCGAGAATGATCCGCTGGTGATGCTGGTCGAGCAGGGCCGGGGAACGAAGGGAGACCTCTACATGTTGACGGTGCCTGAAGGGGTGAAGACGGCGGCTGAAGATTTGTCCTGGCGTAAGGGGAAGATCCACGCCCTCCGGCCGGTGTTCAGGGAACTGGGTCTGCCGGCGGCCTTTGTCTACGAGGCATTGGAGCACTCCCCCGGGCTAACTACCGCGGAACTTGTGCAACTGACGAGGCTTTCCCGCACCGCGGTCAGTGAAAGCCTCGAGGTGTTGGCTGCCTGGGACATGGTGACCCGGGACAAGACACGGGCCTGGTCCGTGGTGGCCACGACGTCGCTGAAGGAACTGGCCGAGCACTTCGGAGTCATGGAAGCCGTCGCGGCGCAGCTGCACAAATACCGGATTGAGCGGATCCTGTGGAAGGAATGGCTGTCGAAGAACGTCAACACCGTCGCCGAACTGTTCTCCCCCGGTGAGGACTATCCCTGGGAGGCCTTCGAAGGGCCGCCGGATGAGTGGGCCCTGGCGGATATGGCGTTCACCAGGGCCGGGTGATTTCGTTGACGGGTCGTTGATCCGGCACGGTTTCTTGCGCCCTCTCGCCCGCCATTCCGCGGACTATTTGGTTGATCAGTTCCAGGCCTTGCGTCGAATCGGCCCCGCCCCCCTGTCGACTCTCCGCTGCTGGTGCAGGACGCCCCCGCAACGCATGCGCAAATGGTTCCATTCGCGGAACTGGCAGCGAACCACAGCCCACGACCACTCCCCCGCCGGGCACCCGCAGACGCTGGACGAGGCAACGCCCTGGTTCGCAGCCATGCTCCGAAGCCCTGCTCGGTCGTAGTGAGTAAATGCCACCTTTTGCGGACGGGACTCCTCTAGCCTGGCTGCTGGACCCCACTCCCCCGGTTCAGCCGGGAAGCACCTCTTTCGCAAATGGAACCATTCCCTCAACTCCGCAAATGGTGCCATTTGCTCACAAGCCCGTCCCGGTAAGACACATCGATCAAGGCCTCGGGGGATAGCACCACGCATCGGCACAGTGGTCATTCCTGGATCTGTCAGCCTGGGGATTCCTCATCCCTGTGTCGTGCCATGTCGAGCTGGGGCGGCGAGGACGAAGAGGCGTTCGCCGATGAGACCCGGGCGCCAAAGCTTGGCGGCGCCGTGGTTGCCGGCACAGCGGTCACTGGGCGGCTGGACCGGATGCTCCGGGCTCTATGCCATTGTTTGCTCATACGGCACCCTTTGCGACCGATGTGGGATTAGCCCAAATACCCCTATTTGCGAAAGTAGTACCAACTGCTCATATGGTGGGATATGCGCTAATCCTTCTTTTTGCGCAAACGTTACTTTGATCGCTAGTGCGGCCATTTGAGCAAATGCCGCCATAGCGCGAGACGGTCGCCGGGGAGCGTCGTTCGCAAATACCGCCATTTGCGCTCGAGCGCTGCTGCACAATGCCGGAGCTTCCTTTGAGCAAATGCCACCATATGCGGCGCGCCAGGGTGCCGAGGCGCAGTCCTGCCCGCTTGCTCAAATAGATCCATTTGCGCATCTCTTTCATGGCCGCGTTCGCGTTGGCCCGATGTCCTGGCAGCCCTGTGCTACAACCCGGCTCCGGCGCAAAAGGAACCATTACATCGGGCCTCCCCCAGGAGCAGGCACGGCTCTTGTCTCGTCAACTGGTGCGCAAATGGAACCATTTGCGCACCAGTCTGACCCACCAACCAGGGGCGGCATCTGCGCAAAAGGTGGCATGGGCGCAGTATGCGCAAAGGGTGGGATATGCGCCGTTCTCTCAAACTCCACTTATGGTTCCATTTGCGCCAAAGGTGGGAGTCGCGTGAAAGGAACCATTTGCGCCGACACTCCCGCGTGGCGCCCGGGCATACCGGAGGGGCGCCGCTAGTCTGGTCACATCGGTTGCCGGCCCGATGTGTTCCCGCCACAAGCGGGCTTTCTGCCGCACCGTTTTTCTACGAGCAGTGCAACGGAAGGTACCCCAGACATGTCGGCAAAAATCATCGCCGTTTGCAACCAAAAAGGTGGCGTCGGCAAGACGACCCTAGTGACCGGCCTGGCCGAGGTCTTTTCCAGGACACTCGGTAAGAAGGTCCTGGTCATCGACGCGGACCCGCAGTACAACGTGACCTCCGCCCTGGGCGTGACGGAACCGGAATTCACCCTCAACGATGTCCTCTACGGCGACGAGTCGAACAACCAGAAGATCATGCCGGGTGTCGCAGGCGACGCCATCATGCCGGCAGGGGAGGCCTGGCAGCCCCGGGCCGACAAGAACGAAGACTTCCCGAGACTCGACCTGATCGCGGCCGAACGCAACTTGGCCTCCCGCGAACGCGACTCCATGATGGCTCGCGAGCACCGGCTTCGGATTGCCCTGAAGGGTGTCGCCGAGGAGTACGACATCGTCCTGATCGACTGCGCACCCTCGCTGGGGCTCCTGACAGTCAACGCCCTGACGGCCGCCACACACGCCCTGCTCGTGACAGAACCGCGTGTTGCCTCAGTCGAGGGGCTGTCCGAGATCGTCACGACTATCTCCGAGGTGCAGGAGAACCTGAACGAGACCATCGAACTCCTGGGCGTCATTGTCAACAAGCAGAAGAAGCGCGCCGACCAGATGCACTGGATTGAGAAGGTCAACGCCAACTTCGGCGACCTGGTCTTCGAGCCGATGCTTCAGGACCGCGAAGTGTTCGCCAAGGCGCAGGCTGCCTCGCAGCCGCTGCGGGCATGGGGCTCCGAGGCCGCCCCGCACCGGGCTGACCTGGTCCAGCTGGCCACCCTGATCTGGAAAGGTGCAGAGGCATGAACCGCCCAGGACCCGCCCCCGAACGCGGAGGCACACCCAGCGCTCTGGACGCTGTCCGTAAACGCGCCGGACTGGTGAAGGCCCGCAACACCAGCGTCATTGCCGACATGACCCGCACGGATGTGGATGAGCAGGCGGGGGAGACACAGCCGGCAACTCTGCACGCAGTCCCTGCACCCGCGGCAGCGCCCGAGCGGACGCCCACAGCCCCTCCGCAGGCATCGGCTGAGGCAGCGCCGGTCCAGCAAGCTCCCGTAGTCCAGGCGCCGGCCGTCCAACAAGCCGCGGCGCAGCAGGCACCAGTTCAGCAAGCTCAGCAGCCACAACCTGTCGCCTACGCGCAGCCCGTTCAGCAGGTTCCGCAGCAGACTCAGGTCCTTCTCCGGCAGCCCGCGCTGGAGCCGCCGGCAGCCGAGAAGAAGATGTACCGGAAGACCAGCTTTTTCCAGTCCAAGGAGTCGGGCGCCAGGATGCGGTCCGCGTACATGGCGACCCGCCACCTGACCGGATCCAGGACGCTCTCGGACTTCATCCTCGCCGCCGTGGAGCGTGAGGTAGAAGCCCTGGAGCGCCAGTACAACGAAGGGAACCTGTTCACTGCAGACCCCGGCAGCGTGCCCCGCGGCCGGCCCCTGGAGAGCTAGTGGGAGTGTGGCGCTACCGGTCGTAATCGGAGCAGCACTTCCAATTCGCCGTGCATCTTCTGGACGGCTCGAGGTCCTCTGCGGTTTCGCCTCGGCCGCCGTACATGAACTCCGGGAGGAGCTGGTATGAACCCTGGTGTACCTCGCCCTCCTGCCCGGATTCCAGCAGAAGGTACGCGCACTGTTTTCCTGGCCCAACGGCTACGTCACCCACAGTCCCGCGCAGGTCGTCGTCGGCCGGCCGGAGTGACGGGCCGGCCGCCAGGTCAGACGCTACCTAGCCGCGGGCTGTCCGGATTCATCAGCGAATTCTTGCGGGAATAGGCGAAGAAGGCCAAGGGTGCGGTGCTCGATGAGCTGGTGGCCGTCACCGGCTGGTCAAGGGCCAATGCCCGTCGGGCGCAGTCCACGGCCCGTAAGCGTAAGGGGCCGGCGAAGGCTGTCGTGCGCAAGCCGCGGGGACGTACCTACGGCTACGACACGCTCAAGGTCCTGATCGAGGTGTGGCGGTTCGCCGGAATGCCATCGGGCAAGTACCTGGCCGCGACCATGGACCTGTGGCTGCCCAAGCTGGAGGCCTTCGGGGAACTGGACAAGGACAGGCTGACCCCTGAGGTGAGGGCGCAGCTGCTGAAGGTCTCCGGTGCCACGATCGACCGGCTGCTCAAGCCGACCAAGGACGCCGGCAGACCCAAGGGCCTGTCCGCGACCAGGGCCGGGCCCCTGCTGCGCAACTCGATTACGGTCCGCAAGGCCGGGGATGAACACGAACAGGCTCCCGGCTTCATCGAGGCGGACATGGTCGTCCACTGCGGCCCCACCCTGGCCGGGGAATTCGCAAGGACCCTGACCGCGACGGACGTGTTCACCGGCTGGACCGGGAACGTCGCGGGGCGTGAGACCAATGCTCGGGAAAGTCACGCTAACGGGTTGATGACCCTTGAGCGTCGGGTAACGACCGTCTACCGACACCTGGCCGCGAGGAACGAAACGCCGTGAAATCCACGTCGACAAGCCGTGTTGGGAAACAACGACGGAAAACCCTGGTGACAACAGAATCGACATGCTCAAGAACAAAATTGCCGCCAAATCAAGGAAGACCAATCACTAACGTGACTTTCCCGAGCGTTGGTCCTCAACCCCCGCGCCCGCCGGCGATGGGCTGGCGGGAACGCGTCGTTCTGCTCCAGGGTGTCCAGAGCGCTTGACCTATCCAATGTATCCATTGGATAGGTTGTAGCGTATGGATACATAAGATAGTTTGGATACATTGGATACCAGACCCAACGTATCCAATAGGGACATTAGTGCTATTAGCTCTAATGGATACGTTGGATCTATTGGACAGATTGGATACACACTTTGAGTGCCACAATCTACGCAGTAATCAATCAAAAGGGCGGGGTGGGTAAGACCACCGAGACCATTAACTTGGCTCGCGTGGCCAGCAATGACCTTCGCCGTACGCTTGTCATCGATGCCGACGCGCAGGGGAGCCTCACCGGCATCCTGGCGGCCGACGAAGTGGCCGCCGACCAACTCTCATTCGCGGACATCCTGGTGGGCGAGGACATCGCGGACGTCGAGGTTCAAGGTATCTGGCCGTCGCTAACCGTGATCCCGGGCAACCAAAACACGAACAAGGCAACGAAGCAGCTGCATACCGAGCACGGAAGGGAGTACAGGCTCCGTGAAGCCGTCGAAAAAGTCAGAGCGGATTACGACCTTATTCTCATTGATTGTGCCCCCAGCCTTGACCTCCACACTGTCAACGCCCTCACAGCCGCGGACCGCGCGATTGTCATGACGCAGCCGGGCAAGTTCTCTCTTGATGGACTGAGCCAGCTGCAGCAAAGCTTTGACAGCGTGCAGAAGTACTACAACCCACTGCTGACGGTCGCCGGCATCGTGGTTAACGGCGTACGGAACACCATCGGGCACCGGAACTGGGTCCGCGACCTCGAAGAAAGCACCCCCTGGCCCATGATTGGGCCATACGTTCCAATGAGGAGCCTCATCCAGGACGCGCAAGAGGCCGCTTACGGCCTGGACCAGTGGACGGTTGAAGCGAAATTGGCGCGCGAAACGTACGAGCTTTACGCCCGCCACTACGGTGCCCTGGAAAAAATCGATCTACTGCGACACCTCGAATTAGCGTTCCCCAAGCACGACTTCAGCAGCACGGAAGGGCTCTAGATCATGGCAACAAACCGACCCGCGCCTAAGCGCAGCAGCTTCGGTGCGACACACCCCATTGAGCACACGGAGGATGCTCCGGCAATTGCACAGCTCGCCCCGGCACCGCGGCCAGCCCTCGTGCCAGAGACAGGGGGGAGTGAGGCTGTCAGAGGCGAGACCGAGGCTCCCAGCGCCCGCCGCAAACCTGGGCCGGCCCCGTCCGGAAAGGTCAAGAAGAAGGCTGCCGTGTGGGCTGATGAGGAAGTGATCGAACGGATACGCGGGGCGTGGTTCCACACCCCAACAACGTCCGGGGAGAGGGAACTGTCTTTCTCCGACTTCCTACTTCAAGCAGCGCTTGCCCGCGCTTCCGAGCGGGAGAAGGCATACAACAAGGGCAAGGAGTTCCCACCCGCCCCCGCGGGAAGCATCGGCGTAGGACGCAAAGCCTAGGCCCGGTGTATCCATTAGCTCCTTTGTATCTAATGGATGTAATGGATATGGGGTTGGCAAGTAATGCGTAGCGAACCCGGCTAGCGTGGCCCCTGAACCATTCTGGGTAAGGGGACAGCCGATGGCAGGGCCACGCCCCTATTTTCAACCCTCACGGCGCGGCAGCGCCCCTGGGCCGCTGAAAATGACAGCAGGGCAGCGCCACCCAAAATAGGTCAAACGATGTGCAAAAATTGCCTCAAAACCCCGGAAAATAAGGGCAAAAGCCATTGTTTTTCATATGAAAAATAGAATTAAGGTAGAAAGTCACCCAGACGAACGCAACTCATTTGATACGAAACCAGGTTGAGTATTTGAAGCTTTGAGCGCCACCTGTTCGTGCGGTTCAGCGCCGGGGTTCGTGCCAGAGAGCGCCAGCGGTCGCGTGGCCTTGGCGCCGCTGACGCCCTCCGTGACAGTTTGCTAGGCGGTTGCGAGTGCTGTGTGTTCGCGCATGTTGTAATTGCCTGTCTCGACCCAGATCGTGTTGTGGATGATCCGGTCCATGATCGCGTCGGCGTGAACGCCGGAGCCGAGCCGCTGGTGCCAGTCCTTCTGCGAGTACTGGGTGCAGAACACTGTTGAGGTCTCCCCGTAGCGGCGTTCCATCAGTTCCAGCAGCATGGTGCGCATCGATTCCGTGGGCCGATCCAGCAGCCACTCATCAATGACCAGCAGGGTGAATGCCGCATACTTGCGCAGGCAGGGACTGCTGAAGGTTTGATTGACACTTTGCCTGTGAGGATTTGATCCTTGCGGGTGGAAGGATGTTCATCATGCCCAAAGCCTTTCCCGAAGAGTTCCGCCGCGATGTCGTGGCGGTCGCCCGCAAGGGCGAAGCGCCCATTACCCAGATCGCCAAAGACTTCGGTGTCTCACCGGCCGCACTGCACCGCTGGATGAAGATCGCCGACAGAGAAGACGGGGTGAAGTCCGGGGCCGTGTCCGATGACGCCGCGAAGCTGCGGGAGGCCAACAAGCGCATCCGGCTCCTGGAGCAGGAAGCCGAAGTCATGCGCCGTGCCGTGGCCTACTTGTCCCGGGACATCAATCCAAAAAAATGATGTACCCGCTGGTCCGCGAGCTGGCTGCCAGGGACGCCCCGATCCGGGTTCCCGTGGCGGTGTCCTGCCGGGTACTGAATTTCTCCAGACAGGCCTACTACCAGTGGGCCGCCAACCCCGTCCCGTCCCGGGACTGGGAAGAAGCGCACCTGATCAACGCTGCCATCGATCACCACCGCGACGATCCTGCCTTCGGATACCGGTTCATTGCCGATGAGATCAACGCCAGTGCCGGTCCTGTGGCCAGTGAACGCCGGATCTGGCGGCTGTGCTCTCAGAACGGCATCCACTCCGTGATCCACCGGCGGCGCAGGTCCGGAATCAAGGCCGGCCCTCCGGTCCACGATGACCTCATCGAGCGGGACTTCAGTGCGGCGGCGCCGAACCGGAAGTGGCTCACGGACATCACCGAGCACCACACCGGGGAGGGAAAGCTGTACCTGTGCGCGATCAAGGACCTGCATTCGAACCGGATCGTCGGGTATTCCATGGCCGGGCGGATGAAAGCGTCCCTGGCCGTCACTGCCTTGGACCATGCCGTGGCACTCAGGAGACCAGCGGGCACGGTGGTGCACTCGGACCGCGGTTCCCAGTTCAGATCCAGAAAGTTCGTCCTGGCCCTGAACGCCTACGGGCTGAGCGGATCGATGGGAAGAGTGGGCGCCTGCGGTGACAACGCCGCGATGGAATCGTTCTTCTCCCTGCTGCAAAAGAACGTCCTGAACCGGAAACGTTGGGAGACCCGTGCCGAGCTCAGGCTGGCCATTACGACCTGGATCGAGCGCAGCTACCACCGCAAACGCCGTCAACGCGCCCTCGGACGGCTGACACCCATCGAGTTTGAGACAATAAAAAACGTGGCCTCAGCCGCATAGGAAATTATCAACCCCAGCTGTCAACTAAGCCTTCAGCAGTCCCGTATCCGTCTTTCCTGGGATGAATTTCTGGTGGGCTATCCAGTCGGACAACTTCCCGGATGTCTTTCCCGACGGGACGCTGTGGGCGCCGCTGCGAGGCAGTTCCGGACAACGGGTCGCCTCCTGGGAAACGTTGCACAACGTCCGACCAGGGGACCTTGTCCTGCACTATTCCCGTCCCGCGATCCGCGGCATCAGCCGGGCGGCCACGCTGCCAGCGCCGGCATATCCACCGCCCCGCGGATACAAAGAGCCTGCGGATACGGAGGGGACACTGGTCCTCACGGACCCTGTATATGAAGTCCACATCCCGTGGAAAGACGTCCTCGACATTTTGCCCCCGGGACAAGGCCCTCTGACCGCAATGGGCACGTTGAACAGGGGCTACTTCTATAACTTGGACAGCGAAGGTGCCCTGCAGTTGTTGCAGCAGGCAGGGCTGGAGATCACCGATGACCCTGATGAGGGCCGGCAAGAGGCCGTGTCGGCCGACCAATACTTTGATGGTCCGAGCAACAGGTGGACATTAGGGGCAGTCCGGACAGAACAGCGTTTCCTGCGGAACCAGCAGCTGCAGCTTAGGGGCAGTTCCTGCTCGCTCTGCGGACATTCCTTCCCGGAACAGCTCCTGGTCGCCGCCCACATCAAGCCCCGCTCGGCCTGCTCTGAGAAGGAGCGCATGGACACCCGCAACGTGTCTATGCTCGCGTGCCTCTTCGGCTGTGATGCGCTGTTCGAGCTCGGCTACGTCGTCGTCGGCGAGTCGGGCGTCATCGAAGCGGGCAAGCCCGGGCCCGGGCAGGTTGGGGACCGGATCGAGGGTCTCGTGGGCCGCAAATGCGGGGCTCATGACGAGCGATCGCGCGGCTATTTCGCATGGCACCGGCAGGCCCATTCCGGCAAGCTGATCAAGCAGTCGCGAAGGACGCCCGACCCGCCGCAGGATCCATCACCGTCGTAGAGAGTTACCGGCAGAACGTCGCGTGCCACTTCCCAGCCCTCCGTGGCGTCGCAAACGGTCCTCGTCAGACCAGTTCGTCACTTGCCAGGCTGACGCAGCGGTAGACGGTGGCGTGGCTGGCCGGGATGATCTTCCCAATATCGGCCGGCTGAGCTCCTCGGCCTTCAGGTCTCGGGCGCGCTTGACCCTCTCATGGGCGGCGGTGACTTCCCCCCGCCCGGCCTTCCGCCCGTGTTTGGCGGCCGCAGCCATGCCTGCCCTAGTTCGCTCGGCCAACTGGTCGCGCTAACCCATGCAATGCAAGACAGATCAAAGCTCGGTTGAGCGAACCAATGTCCGTCGTGAACCCGTTCCGAAAGTTGTACCTGTGAAGGGGGTGTACGGGATTTTTGGGACAACTTGCGCGACGGTCAGGTTACGCGGCGTTCCGGGGATTCTTGCAGCGGGGGAGTGTCCCACTTTGAGTGGCTCGCGTCCAAGGAACTGGGACACTCCCGCCGGGGCGGGAGCCTTTCTAAGGAAGTTTGGGTTGCTGCCAGGTTCCGTAGACAACACGGCGGTCCCTGCGCGACATGAACTCCACCGCTGGCCTCATACGAGTAATGGCTTCGCGGTCCCTAAGCCCGCAGAGACTCATTTCAAAGTCCCACGACCGCCGTTGGTTCCGGTCAAGGATGAAAGGAAACCCCGGCTCCTTTGATGCGCTCGGGGCTTGGAACAGAGACTCGACGCCACCTCCCCCATGAGAGGCAGGGATTGTCTGAACGGGGGAGTTTTTGCGTTCGACCTGCCAGAAGGCAGAGAGAATCTGTGTGGCGTGGTTGCCTCTGTTGGCGACTTCGACGCTGAACGAGGTTTTGTCCGGCTCAGCCGTTCCCAGGCCGCCCGGCCATTGGGCTCCATTGACGGTGACGACGGGGCGATCCCAGCGCCAAGTCCGGCAAGCCACGGAAAGCGCCAGTAGGAATGCCGCCGTGGAAACAATTTCTGAGTAGCCCATGGGGAAATTATGTCTTGGCAACGCGCAGCTACGCAGCTGGCGCCGTCTCAGTTCTAAGGAATGGGCACGCAGAATATGGCAGGGGTTACCCAGGCGGTAGTTTGAGCATCACCATCAGCGTCGCATTTTAGGAGCACTATGAGTCAAGTTCGACCCAGCGAAATAAACAATCTCCTCTCTCGCGTTAGGCAGCGGAGCTACGTCCATTACCTCTACGACATGGACCTAAAGAAGCTCCGAGGATTCGAAGATGCTCAGATCAGATTCGATTTTCCGGTGACTGCATTGGTTGGTCCCAACGGCGCGGGGAAGACGACGGTGCTTGGTGCGGCCGGACTGATCTACGAAGAGGTGAAGCCCCGACGGTTTTTCATCCGTAGTGGCATTTACGACAGCTCCATGAGCGGTTGGCGGGTTGAGTACAATCTCATGGCCGACAAGCACATGACTGCTCGAACCGCTTCGTACTCGGACGCGTCAGAGGATGCTCGTCGTAGCAAATGGAACCGGAAGGCCGTGATCAGGCCAGTCAAGGTCATAGGCGTCAACCGGACGCTCCCAATGTCAGAACGATCCGAGGTATATAAGTTCGCGAAGGGCGATTTTGAGGGTGTATCCGAGAAATCGTTTGCGAAGGACGTCGTAGCTGCCATCGCACGAATTCTCGGGAAGGATGCTGCCGGCTACGTAGAGGTCTCCGCAGACGCCGAGGGTAAGTACTCAATCCTTGCTCAGAAACCGTCCAGTAGCGATGCGCCTGCCTACTCAGAGTTCCACTTTGGTGCAGGAGAAGCCAGCATCATCCGAATCGTTGGCGAGATCGAATCGGTCGCGGACAACGCCCTCATCTTGATTGAGGAAGTGGAAAACGGCCTCCATCCGATCGCGACCCAGAGGTTGGTTGAATATCTGGTTGAAGTTTGTCGCCGCAAGAGCTGCCAGGTGATTTTCACGACGCATTCCAACGCCGCGCTCAAGCCACTTCCAGGCGATGCGGTCTGGTCGTCATATCGGGGACAACTTACCCAGGGGAAGCTCGACGTGGAATCGCTCCGTGCCCTTACTGGAGAAATCGATGCCCGTCTGGCAGTTTTTGCCGAAGACAAGTTTGGCAGTCTTGTGGCCGAGGTAACTTTGCGTCGATATGGGGATCTGATTGACGAGAAGCTGGACCTAAAGGGAATCGAGATTCACGCCCTTGGTGGGGCGTCTCAAGCAAGGGATCAAGCCCGCCACAACAACGCCAGCATGACACGGAAGTATATGGCGATTGCACTCCTCGATGGCGACAAGCGGAAAGAGGATGGTTACAACCCAGGGAACACTCCGAAACTCAACATCGACGACCAGCCCTTCGTTTCGTTCATCCCTGGAATCACGGACCCGGAAGAAGTAATTCTCGACGACATCTGGCACTCTCTAAAAGAAGACGGGAGGCTTTTGTCGCGGTTGACCCTAGCTCTTCAAATGGACACGGCACACCAGTCAGAGGTAGCGGATGCGATCGAGGCTGCCCTCCACACGAATAAGGACAGACATACCGTCTTTGCCGAGATCGGTGACAGCCTGGACTTCTTGGCCGAGGCCGTGACAGCTCGAGCGTTCGTATCCACTTGGGTCAACTTCAACGATGAGAAGGTCCGGGAGCTCTGGGATCCCCTTGCTTCGCTGTTGCCGCGCCTCTCCGATCCAGCACACTGACGACTAACTGATGCTCCGCGGCCGCGCCCCCGAGAGCGGGTGGCCGCGGGGCTCCGTCTGTCATTGAGGCGGCCGATGGATAACAGCTGTGTCAACGGGGGCCGGATTAGCCGTCTGTGCGGATCGCGAGAAGCTTGTGCCCTCCGGTATCTTTTCGTTGAAGGCTTCGCGGGCGTCTTCATAGGTTTCCCCCTAGACGCTGACGCGTTCATAGCTGCCGGCGGGGGCCTGAATCGTGCCGGTAATTTCCACCTGATCACCTTATGCCCGGCCGAACCTAGGCGCCCTCCAGCGCCTCTGCTTCCGCGGCGTCGAGAAGGCCCGCGGCGTCCGCGCCGGTGGCCCGGGCCAGGTCGTCCAGGGATTTGAAGTGGACCCGGGCGAGGGTGATGGCCACCAGCTCCAGGTACGCGGTGCCGTTGCGCTGTTCCAGGCCGCCGAGATAGTCGAGCATGCGCCCCTCCAGGGTGCCGGGGCCTTCGGATTCTTCGGCGGCGAGCCGCGTCAGTGTGAGGGCTGCCAGTTCCGGGTTGTCGTAAATGAGTCCCATGGGCCAACGCTACGCACCCCACTGAGCCCGTCAAGAGCCGGTTCTACCGCCAGCGGTAGGCTTCCAGCGCCCGCAGCAGGGGAACGGGGCCATCTTTCAAGTGGTCAACTGGGCGGGTCCCGGCCATTTCCCGGGACGGGGTGACCATCCAGACGGTGAAGTAGTTGTGAGGGATGTCCAGCTCCATCGCGCGCTGAAAGAGCGCCGTGACAGTCGGCTGGAGCTGTCCGCCCGGGAGGAACTGGAATCCCGGGCAAAAGGTCCCGTCGTCAATGAAGACACGGACGAGCTGCCGCATGACCGGTTCGGGATCTTCCATGAGCTCGGAGAGCCGGCGCCGCACCTGTGCGAGGGCCGGCAATGTAAATTCCGTCCGGATCCCTGCCCATGTCTGATCGCTGATTGGCTTGGCGTTCAAGGTCGCCGCATGCCTAATCGCTTATGCCTTCCAGCAGCCACTGCGCCGCGAGCGGGTTCCGGCGCAGCGTGAAAGTCCGCAGGGCCGAGTTTGAAGTACCCAGGCGGACCTGGACGCGCCAGTATTTGACGCTGACCAGGTCTCCGCTGCCCACGGCTGCCGTGCGTCGGGTGTCCCAGCAGGCGTCCCTTCCGAACCAGTGCTGGGACTCCGTGTCGGGATCAACAATCCAGATCCGTCCGTCGTGACGGATGGCGAGGGGTTTCCCCGCCTGGTCGAACCGGACCTGGACGTCATCGGTGCGGGTGTGGGCTTCGGATGTGAGGGTCATGTGGGGTGTTCTTTCGTGGTGCGTCTGCGTTGGTTTTAGGCGGCTTTGACGAGGGGCAGTTCGTCCCAGTGCGTGGTGTATCTGGGGGAGAGCATGTCCCGTTTCATGGTCCAGTCGAGCCGGCCCCTGATGCCGGCATGGCCCAGGCCGATGGAGCCGCGGCCGTAGCGCTTGCTGACGTCTTCCAGGAGGGTGCCGATGCCGCGTTCTTCGTGCGGGTTCTCGAAGATTTCCAACGGCTTTTGGTTCCCGCCAGGACGCAAGTCGGTGACCATGATCCCGGCCCGGACGTACTTGACGCCTTCGTAGACCTGGGGGAGCAAGGCATGGGCTGCCTTGGTCAACAGCACGGGATCCGCGGTAGGCATCGGCAGTGCGACGCAGACCGAGGGGAAAGATTTCTCGTTGGGGTTGAAGTGTGATGTCCCGGCGAACGCGGTCAGCAGCTTCGCCTGCAGGTCGTGCTTGGCCAGGCGGGCGCTGGCCATTTGGGCGTAGACGCTCATGACCTGCCGCAAGCCTGCAGCGGTGGTGATCGGCGTGGCGAAGGACCGGGAGAAGATCAGCTGGTCCCGGCCGATCCTCTCCTCTTCCATGGGGATGCAGGGCGTGCCCTGCAGCTCCAGGACGGTGCGCATCATGACGATGGAGAACTTGTCCCGGATGGCCACAGGGTCAGCCCGTGTGAGGTCCAGGATCGAGAAGATCCCCATGGCGTTCAGGCGCTTGGTCAGTCTCGTGGCTACACCCCAGATTTCGATGACGGACAGCCGCCCGATAAGTGCTTCCCTCTGGGCTGCCGGCACGGACTCCCACCGGCACACACCGTTGAAAGCGGGATTGTTCTTCGCCCACTTGTTGGAGAGTTTGGCCAGGGTCTTTGTCGGGGCGATGCCGACGCAGACAGGCACGCCGACGTGCCGCCGGCACGCGTCCTTCATGGTGTGCCCGAGGTCCAGCAGCTCCTCCGGGCTGCCCTTCACGCCCAGGAAAGCCTCATCTATGGAGTAGACCTCCAACCAGGCTGAGTAGCGGCCCAGGAGTTCCATCACCCGGGCGCTGATGTCCCCGTACAGTTCGTAGTTGCTGGAGAGCGCGACGAGGCCCCATTCCTTCGCGCGGGGTTTGAGCTTGAACCACGGCTCACCCATGGGAATGCCGAGGGCCTTGGCCTCGGGGGAGCGGGTGACGGCGCAGCCATCGTTGTTGGACTTCTGTGGCCTGGCTGGTTATGTGGCCTCGACGGTGACGTGGTGGGCATTGGCCGCTGGTTCTCAGTCTGAGCCGGTGTTCCATGGCACATAACGTTTGGCTGGGGCGATGGTGGTTACTTCATTTTCTTTGAGGAGAAAGGAAGTTGCCATGTTGGAGGATTATTTCGCCAAGCCGTCAACTGTCGATCGGCTCCGGAGCTCATGGATGGGCGCGGAGATCGAGAGTTACGTTGATTGGCTGGCCGCTCACCAGTACAAGGACCGGTATATCTGGTCCCGGGTTCCGGTCGTCTTCGCGTTCGGCGAATTTGCCAGTGCCCGGGGCGCCACCACTATTGGGGAATTGCCTGCGCACGTGGACGCGTTCGTGGAGCACAGGGTTGCACTTCACCACGAGCACACAGGCTCGACCCGTTCGATGACCAATGAAGTCCGGGGCCCTGTGGAGCACATGCTCGCGGTTGTTCTGGCCGGGTACGCGCCGACTGGACGGAGGCGCGAGCTTCATCCGTTCGCCGACACTGTCCCGGGCTTCTTCGATTATCTGGTCCAGGAGCGAGGCCTCCGTCCGTTTACGGTGCGGGGCTACCGCATCCACCTGGACCACTTCGAAACCTACCTGCGGCAGATCGGCGTGGAGTCGATTCGGGAGATCTCCCCGACGATCCTCAGTGCCTTCCTCGTGGAGCGCGCTGGCGCCGGACTGGCCAAGACTACGGTGCGTGATGAAGCGGGTTCGTTGAAGGTCTTCCTGCGTTATGCCCACCGCCAGGGCATCCTGTCCAGAGACCTGAGCTCGGCTGTCGGTTGGCCCCAGGTCTACCGGCTATCGGACATTCCCCGCTCCATTTCCTGGGCCGACGTCAATCAGGTCTTGGCCAGTGTTGACCGCCGGACCGAGACGGGCAGGCGCGACTTTGCCATTCTGCTCCTGCTGGTCACCTATGGGCTGCGTGGCCGGGAAGTCGCCGCGTTGACCCTTGATGACATCGACTGGAAGCATGAGCGTTTGGCGGTCCCCGAGCGCAAGGCCGGGCACTCCACGGCATTTCCTCTGTCTGTTGTGGTCGGCGAGGCTGTCCTTGACTACCTTCAGCATGGGCGCCCAACAAGCAGCGACCGTCACGTGTTCTTTCGTGCCGTGGCTCCGCGCCAGCCGATCAGCGCCGCCGGGGTTTCGTCCTGCGCCCGCTTCTACCTGCTCAAGGCCGGCATCGACGTGCCCCGACCGGGCTCACACACGTTACGCCACTCGGCGGTGCAGCGCCTCGTTGATGCGAACTTCACCCTGAAGACCATCGGTGACTTCGTCGGGCACCGCTCGTCACGATCCACCGAGATCTATGCCAAGGTCGCCGTCGAGGCGCTCCGCGAGGTCGCCCTGGGTGACGGGGAGGCGGTGCTGGGATGAACGGGAACCTTGCTACCGCCGTGGCGGACTTCCTGGCCTACAAGCGGGCACTGGGCCGGAAATACCTGAGCGAGGAAGCGACTCTGCATTTGCTCCTTGCCTTCGCCGAACAGCACGCGGTGACCGATCTGGCGGACCTCACCCCGCGCCTGCTCGATGAGTTTGTTGCCTCCAGGCCACGGCACCGGGCCCGCAGTTTCAACCACCTCATCGGAGTACTCGGAAGTTTCCTTGACTGGGCAGTCAGTCAGCAGCGTCTGGATGCATCACCCTGGCACGGAACCCGGCGCCGGGACACGGACCGACGGCTGCCCTTCCTGTTCGAACCAGCCCAGGCCCGCCAGCTGCTCGAGGCGGCAGCTGCCCTTCCCGACAACCCCCGGGCCACCGGCCGGGGCCCGACCTACCATGCCATCTTCGCCCTGTGCTACGGACTCGGACTCAGGGTCGGGGAGGCCTGCGGCCTGCACCTGGACGACATTGATACAGACAGGCAGCTCCTCATCGTCCATGGCGGCAAGTTCGGCAAGAGCCGTCTGGTCCCCTTCGGACCGCGCATCGGAGAGCTGCTGGCCCTCCAACTCGAGCGCCGACGCGGGGAAGATCGAGCCGAACCGGGTGCGCCGCTGTTCACTTTCGACGGCCGCCACTGCGTGCATACAGGCAGCGCGAGCGAAACGTTCAGCCGCCTCGCCGCCGGCCTGGCGTTCCCTGTTCCTGAGGGCACCACAGCGCCCCGCTTGCACTGTCTGCGTCATTCCTTCGCCGTGGGCTGCCTGCTGCGCTGGTACCGGGAAGGCGTGGATCCATCGGCGAGGCTCTTTCAGCTCTCAACGTTCATGGGCCATGTGAACCCATCCTCGACCGCTGTCTACCTGACTATCACCCCGGACCTTTTCTCCGAGGCAAGCCATCGGTTCGAAGCCTATGCCGAACCTGCATGGTTGGAGACGGAGCCATGACCGGAACACAACAGCTCGGGCCGCTGATCCACTCCTTCTTCATCGACCACCTCGTCACCGTCAAGGGCCTGCGCCCTGCTTCAGTACGCAGCTACAGCGACACCATCCGGCTGCTGCTGTGCTTTGTGGCCCGGCAAAAGGGAACCAAGATCACCAGACTCACCCTCGAGGACCTGACCTTCGATCACGTCCTTGGCTTCCTGCGCTACCTCGAAAGCGACCGCCACAACCACGTACGGACCCGCAACCAACGCCTGGCCGCCCTGCACACCCTTTTCGAATACATCGCCACCCGGGAACCGACGATGCTCGAAACCTGCCAACGGGTTGCCGCCATCCCCATAAAACGGGTGGCACCTGCCGAGACGCACTTCCTGGAACGCGACGAGATGCAGTCACTGCTGCGGCACCTGCCACACGCCGGCCGCCTCGCCCAGCGGGACCACGCCCTGATCCTGTTCCTCTACAACACCGGAGCGCGGGCACAGGAAGTCGCAGAGCTCCGGGCCGGAAACCTGCAGCTCGTCAAGCCATACCTCGTCAGGCTCCACGGGAAGGGAGACAAATGGCGGACCTGCCCGCTCTGGGACCAGACCGCGAAACTTCTCACCGCGCTGCTCGACTCATCAGGCCAACCACGAGCAGCAAACGCCCCGGTCTTCTGCTCGACAACCGGTGAAGCTCTCACCCGCTTCGGCATCTATAAGGCCGTGCGGCGCCTCGCCGGGCACCTCGACGATCCCGGCATCGACCGCACGGTCAGCCCGCACGTCTTCCGCCACACCGCCGCCATGCACCTCCTTGAATCCGGAGTCGAAATCAACGTCATCCGCGGCTGGCTCGGGCACGCCGACCTGACAACGACGAATCGCTACGCTGAAATCAACACCAGGACAAAAATGGAAGCCCTGCGGGCCACCGAGCCGCCCGATCCTTCGGCGGCACGCCGCCCCACCCCCGTCTGGCGATCCGACGAATCACTGCTCAACTGGCTCTCAAACCTCTGATCGTTATGTGGCTCGAACCAACCAAACCAACCGGCCAGAACCGGGCACCGGCGGCCGGGCCACATAACCCGCCACGCCACAGAAGACGGATTATGTTCCGCGGAACATAATCCGTCAGCACGATCACCGGCCGGCCCTCCAGTGCCGGGTTGAAGGCCCGTTCGGCGGAGGCGTAGAAGCAATTCACGTCCACGTGCGCGATCTCCTGCATACGCCGCATGGTTGCCGGTCTGGACATGGTGGCCCCTAGAGCCGGTGGAGGCATCGAACGGCGACTCCCCAGACGGCCAGGTCGGCCAGGGCCGGGACGCGGATATCGGGGTAGGCAGGGTTCTCAGCCCGCAGGACCACACCGGATCTTGTGATCCGGAGCCGCTTGATGGTCAGCTCGCCGTCGAGCACCGCCACGACCACGTTGCCGTCCTTGGGTTCCAGGGCGCGGTTGACGATCAGCTCATCGCCGTCGCTGATCCCTGCCCCCTCCATGGAATCCCCGGTCACCCTCACGACGTAGGTGGACGTGATGTCCTTGATCAGGTGCTCGTTCAGATCGATCCGACCGTCAAAGTAGTCCTGTGCGGGCGACGGATACCCGGCCGCGACGGGGACCGGAGAGATCAGCACCGACAACAACGATGCGCCCGCGTCTATCACGCGGGGACCGACAACAACGCCCACAACACACCTTTATTCGAATATATGTTCGACTCTTCTTTGAGTGTACCCGCAGGGCCGGACATTCGTTCCGCCGGTTCCGGCTGGCGCCCCCACTACGGAGCGGGTTGTACCCAATGGGGACAGCTTTGAGCTGCGCGGAGGGCTCCAGTCGGTACGACAGTGCCGGAAAGCGCGTCAGTTTTTTGCTGAGTCACCGGCTCAAGACCATTTCCAGTATTAACGTTTTTGGCTGCTGTCCTTTTGCGGAAGGGAACACCCCCAGGGGCCGGCACGCATGTTCCGGCCTCTGGCCTGCTTCAACCCACGCCGCCCCCGTTCACCCTCCGGACAGCCGCCACAGATCCAGTCCCATCCGCACCGCCGTCAGCAGCAGCGCTGCAGCTGCGATCCAGACGCCCGCGATCTGCCAGGCGCTGGCCCGTGGCCGCCCGTTATCCTCCATGCTTCTCCTTCTCCCTCGCCCCACGTCGGGGATCCATCCTAGAAGCCAGGAACGACAGCCTGGCGGCCGCCGCTTCATGGCCGGGATGCTTGTGCATGCGTTGCCCACAGCCTCCCGCGCCCAGCCGCCCGCCGCTGTGGACAACCGGCGTCAGCCCATCCGCAGAAAAGACCCGGCGTGCCGTCATCTCCCGGGCGAGTCGTCATCCAGGGCTCCCCATGGTTTGTAAGTCTTGCGCTGCCCCGGGCCCAGTCGCCGTCGTGGCCGCAGCCGTTTCGGCCCCGGGGCGAGACCGTCCAGGCGAAGGGCGAGGCAGGAGACGCCCCCCGAGCTCGCGTGCTGGGGGTGGGCGGCCCTGCACCCGAACCGGCGCTCCAACGCCAATCGAAAAGCAGGTAGTAGGAGTAGTATTGATACTACTCCTACTACCTTTGACTGGATTGAAGAGGTGCTTTTGATGACGTTGAGCGTGAAAGATCGCGTCTATGCCGCGGCCGAGCAGATCAGTGCCGAGCGCCGGCCGACCGTGTCGACGGTCCGCGCGGCCGCCGGCGTGAGCAACGCCGACGCGACCCGGTACCTGAAGGAATGGACCGAGGAAAAACAGGCCGCGGGCGGGCAGGTCGCCGCTGCACCGGCGGCTCTGCTGGAGCAGGCGGCACGCCTGGCCGGGGCCTGCTGGGCGGAAGCGTCCACCCTGGCCGCTGAACGCCACGCCGCCATTGAGGCAGCGTGGGCGCAGGAACGAAAAGACAAGGATCTTGAAATCGCGGAGCTCGTCGACGACCTGGACAAGGCCGGCGCCGAGAAGGATGCTGCCGAGGCAGGGCATGCCGAGGAACTTGAACGCCTTCAGGCGCAGCGGGGCGCGTTGGAGCGCCAGCTTGCTGTGATCGGCAAGCAGCTGGAGGATTCACGGGAGTCCGAGCGGGCCGCTGCCAAAGAGGCCGCAGACGCTTCACGGAAGCTGGCGACGGCCGAGGTCCGCGCTACCACGCTTGAACAGGTGCACAATGCCCTGCTCCAGCGCGTGTCCCCGGAGGCGAAGAATGCCGGTTAGCTAAAAGACTCAAGTCCGGCCTCTCCGTATTTCACGGAAACCGGCACGGATCAGATCCGGGCTGCAGTCAAGGCTGTCGCGACCTCTCGATGGGGGTGCGCGTCAAACACCCTGTCTGCGGGTCAGGAGGCTTTGGCGAGGTATTGGGCCAGCGCTTCTCTGAGGATCTCGCTGGGCTTGCGGTGCTCCATTTCGGACCGGGCAACCAGTTGCGCGTCCATGTCCTTCGGGAGCCGGATGGTCCGGGACGGGGACGTTCCGGTGCTGCTCAGGGACGGCTTGCCCACGGCTCTCTTTACCGCCTCGGGGGAACCCAGGGCTGCTTCCAGGAGGGTGCGTCCGGCGCCTGGCCCGGACGCCTTGGTGATGCGGGCGTCGGGGCTGATGTCGGCGGTCTCCGCCCATTTCCCCAAGGCATGGAAGCGGGCCTGTTCCTCCGGGGTCAGGTCCTGGCCGCCCTTTGTTTTCTTCTCACTCATTCCGTTGTTCCTCTCTCGGCAATGTCGAGTATCTTCCGCCTCGCCTCCATCACGTGGAAGACCAGGATGTCGTTGGGCGGTGTTATGACCGCCATGACTTCGAGAATCATCCGGCGGTCCCGGGAAGGGCCGATAAACAGATCCGGACGTGCGCCCGATTCCACCCGCGGCTCATCGAACTGCTCAACGTGGTAGATCTGGTTCAGGATCGCATTCAACGCATCCTCACGGGCAATTCCATGCTTGTCTGCGCTGTCCGCCCACCTGATCGCCATACGAATATTGTCTCACAATAATAGTTTATTGCAAGACAATATTAGGGGGTTGCTTCTTCGGTCCGGGCGAGGGCGACTGCCGCCGAGGCGGCAGTCCTGCAGTCGGTTCCTTCAGGGCCAGCCCGGGGTTGTGCACAGTGTGGACAGCTTTGAGCTGTGCGGAGGGCTCCACCTGACCACAATGGGCACAACCCCGGGACCAAGGAACTGGGTTTCCGCTGCGCTCCACCCAGGGAAGCGGCCCTGCGCTTCGCTCCGGACGGTAAAGCCCTGTTTTTGCCTTACATGGGCCGGATTTTTCTCCGAACAAGGCCACTGATCGTAGCCGGTCGGGGGGCCCGAGCAGTCAACCCACGCGTGCACCCATGGCCGCCGGTCCGGCCGGGCCTGCCCACCAGGTAGGCCCGGCTACGTGCCGGCCTTTCTTCATGCCCGCGCGTCTTCGGAAACCTTGTGCCACAACAGGAAAGCCGCCAGGCCATTCAGGACCGTGATGAAGACATCGCCCGCCGCCGGCCGGCCGATGACGAGATCGAGGCCCACCAGCACCAGCGATCCGGCTGCGGCGACCGTGAATACCACGGCCAGGAACCTCGGGATCCGCGGAGACTCCATCCCAGCACCGTGCCGCAGCCGGTGTGGGCGGCTGGAACGCGGTGGCTGATCACTCATGGCCTCACCCTACTCAGGAGGAAGGGCATGCTCGCAGAACTCACACCCACTTAGGCGTCCGCTGGCGCGGCCGGCTGTTGGGTCCAGGTTCGCCGTCGCAGGGCTCCGGAGACCCTGGCCCTGTCTTGTCTACGACGTCTTTTGGTTGCTGTCCTTATGGTGTTGACGGGTGGTTCCGTGGCCGTTGTAGGGTCGTGGCTACCCGGGGGAGGCGGGTATGGCTTTGTTGCTGTGGCCGGACGATTCACGTCGTGACGGCTTCGAAGGATTGGCCGCCCGCGCTCTTCGCGATGACCCGACCGCTGATTGAGAGACGCGACTTGAATCGCCGGATAAGGACACGACGGCGCGGTTATCTGCCGGGATTTCAACCGTACGACAGACTGGAGGTTTGTTTTGGCGAAATTGTGGGCCGGTATGGATGCCGGCAAAGCCCATCATCACTGCGTCGTGATCGACGCCGACGGAAACCGTCTGCTCTCGCAGAAGATCCCCAACGACGAACCAGCCCTGCTCGAGCTCATCGCCACGGTCCTGACACTCGGCGACGGGGACGAGGTCATCTGGGCAACCGACCTGAACCACGGCGGACCGGCGCTGCTGATCGCCATCCTCGTCGCCCACGGCCAGAACCTTCTGTATATTCCGGGCAGGATCGTCCACCACGCCTCCAAGCTCTACCGCGGCGAGGGCAAAACGGACGCGAAAGACGCCGCTGTGATTGCTGACCAGGCCAGGATGCGCCGGGATCTGCAGCCGCTGCGGGCCGGGGACGAGATCAGCACCGGGCTGCGGATCCTCACCGCCCGGCGGGCCGATAAATCCGCGGACCGGGTCCGGGCGATCAACCGGCTGCAGGCCCAGCTGCTCGAATACTTCCCCGCTTTGGAGCGGGCCTTTGACTACAGCCGCTCCAAAGCCGCCCTGTTCCTGCTGACCCAACACCGGACCCCGGACGGGATCCGCCGGACCGGGCAGGCCAGGCTTCAGGCGTGGCTGAAGAAGCACGGGGCCCGTTCCTCCGCTGCTGTTGCCGCCGCTGCGGTCGATGCCGCGAAATCCCAACACACCACCGTCCCGGCCCAGCACGTCGGCGAGCTGATCGTCGCCGCCCTCGCCCGGGAAATCATCACCCTGAACGAGGAATTGGCAGAGCTGGACGCCCTGATCGGCGAGAAAGTCACCGAACACCGGCACACTCAGGTGCTGCTGAGTATGCCCGGCTTCGGACCCGTCCTCGCCGCCGAATTCCTCGGCGCCACCGGCGGGGACCTCACCGTCTTTGAAACCGCGGACCGGTTCGCCGGCGTCGCCGGGCTCGCCCCCGCACCCAGGGACTCCGGCCGCATCAGCGGCAATCACCACCGGCCTCGGCGCTACGACCGACGGCTGCTCCGGGTCTTCTACCTCTCCGGGCTCTCGGCCCTGAAGAGCTGCCCAGCCTCCCGGGCCTACTACGACCGAAAACGCGGTGAAGGGAAAACCCACATCCAGGCCATGCTCTCCCTCGCCAGACGTCGCCTCAACGTCCTCTGGGCCATGCTCCGCGACGGCACCACCTACACCCCTCTCCCCGTTCAGGCAGCCCGGCTGGCTGCCTGACACCGCGTACGTGCCCGCTCGACCGGTTCCTGGTCCTGCGAACGGTGGTTCTGCCAGCCCTCAGGCAGAACCACCGGAACGGGGCGCAGGGCCAGGTGGCAATGAATCACGCCTCTGCCCCGGACCTCTGCTTCACAAAAGCCCCGGGTTACCGCCGCTACTGGTTACAGCCGGCGTTGGCGGAACATCGGGAACAACTCCCGCACCCGCGCCACCGTCTGCGGGGAGATGTCCACCGCTGCGACGCCGACACCGAGCCCGAGATCGGCTTCGGTGACCCCCATCGGATCGACCAGAATGCTGCGCCCTACCGAGACCGGCGGCGCCTGGCACACCCCGGCTACGTAGAGGCTGTTCTCGATGGCGCGCGCTGTATTCAGCGCCAGCCACTGCTCGGTTTTATGGGTGCCCGGCACCCAGGATGAGCAGACGAGCAGGACCTGGGCGCCGGCGTCGGCCAGTTCCCTGGCCAGCTCCGGGAAGCGAAGGTCATAGCAGGTCATCAGGCCAAAGCGCGTTCCCCCGTGCTCGAAAACCACCGGATCAGTGGACGGGCCCGGCTTGATGAACGTCGACTCCCCGAAGCCCTGCGCATCGAAGAGGTGGATCTTCCGGTAGCAGGCCAGCCGGCTTCCGTCCGGCCCGAACGCCACCACGGTGTTGTACGCCTTGCCCGGCTCCTCCGAGCGTTCCACCACGCCCGCCACCAGCGCGATGCGGTGGCGGCGGGCAGTGCCGGCCAGTTCCTGGCAGATGGGACCGTCCAGCGGCTCAGCCATCACGGGGAACGTAGCGTCCACCTTCTTCTTCTCGTACGTGGCATATTCCGGGAATGCAACCAGCTCGGCGCCCTCGCGCACGGCTTCGGCGGCGAACCGGTCGATCACGGCGAGGTTGGCCGGGATATCGGTGCCCGACTCCAGCTGCCCGAGCGCTATCCTCACGGTTGTTCCTTCCCTCCGGTCAGGCGGCGGCCCGGCTCAGGCTGCAGCCTCAACCGTCGCCCTCTCCGTGGCCGACATTTCCGGCGGCGCCGCTTTGAAACCACGTGTGATCAGGGCCAGGACCACGACGCCCAGCACCAGCCATGACAGTCCCAGCGTAATCGCGTTACCGTCCAGCTGGGAGAGCAGGTAGGCGCAGATGATGGCTCCCACCACCGGGACCACCACGTAGGACACGGCGTTGAGCTGATGCCCGGCACGGCGCTGACGCACGTAGTGGAACACCACGGAGACGTTGACGAGGGTGAAGGCGGTGAAGGCGCCGAAGTTGATGAACGAGGTCGAGGTGGCCACGTCCAGGAAGATCGCGATCAGGCCGACAATGCCGGTAAGGATCAGGTTCACCACCGGGGTGTGGAACTTCGCGCTGAGCCGGCCGAAGACCGCCTTGGGCAGCACGGAGTCCCGGCCCATGGCGTAGAGCAGGCGCGAGGCGCTGGCCTGCGCCGCGAGGCCGGAGGCGAACTGAGCCACCACCAGGCCGGCGAGGAACACGGCTCCGAAGAGCTGACCGCCGATCTGCAGTGCGATGGAGCTGGCCGCGGAAGCCGAGTCTTCGAACACCCCGCCGGGGTGCACCAGCTGGGTCACGTAGGACACGGTCACGAAGATGCCTCCGCCGATCAGGGCGATGAGCATGATGGCGCGCGGCATGTTCTTGCGCGGTTCGATGGTCTCCTCGGTGAGGGTGGTGACGGCGTCGAACCCCAGGAACGAATACGCAGCGATGGCCGCACCGGCGGAGATGGTGGTGAAGCTGGAGGTGTCGTTGAAGAACGGCTGGGTGCTGGCCGGGCCGCCGGCACCGGAGGTGGACACCACGTTGCCGATGGACAGCGCCACAAAGAACACGATGACCAGCAGCTGGAATGCCATCAGCACGTAGTTGGCCTTGTCCGCCACCTTGATGCCCAGGATATTCAGGGCCGTGGTGATGAGGATGAAACCAATGACCCAGCCACCGATGGGGATTTCGGGGAACTGCGCGCTGAGATAGGAGCCGCCGATCAGCCAGATCACCATGGGCAGGAAGAGGTAGTCCAGCAGGATGGCCCAGCCCACCAGGAACCCTACCCTGGGATCGATGGACCGCCGGACGTAGGTGTAGGCGGACCCGGCCACCGGGTGTGCGACGGCCATCCGGCCGTAGCTGTGCGCCGTGAACAGCATGGCCACGAGCGCCACCAGGTACGCGGACGGTGAGGCCCCGCCGGTGGTTTCGGCGATGATGCCGAAGATCCCCAGGACAATCAGCGGGGTCAGGTACGCGAGGCCGAACAGGACCAGGGAGGGCAGTTTCAGCGTGCGCGTGAGGGTGGGTGTTGTTGTCACGGTGTTTCCTTAGGCGTTGAAGGACTGGGGAGCCCAGGTGGCCGGGGTGATCCGGCCCTGGTAAACGGGCAGTTCAATGGCGTCTTCGCCGTCGCGGAACTGGGACCAGGGGCGGTTGAGGTTTTCGGTGCCGTGGGTCCTGACATGCTCGACGGCGGCAAGGTCAAGTTCGGCTGTGAGCAGTACCGGGGTGTCGTCGGGCGCCTCGGTGAGGGTGTTGCCCTCGGGGTCCACGATGATGCTTCGGCCTGTTCCGGTGGGACCGGCGCAGTTGACGCTGACCATAAAGACCTGGTTCACGATGGCGTTGGCCTTGGCGAGCACCAGTTCCTGCCTGCGGTCCGGCGTGGTGGTTTTTACGACGTTGAGGATGACTTCGGCGCCCATCCAGGCGAGCTGGCGGGACACCTCGGGGAACCACGCGTCGTAGCAGATGTTCAGGCCCACCCTCCCAATGCCGGCGAGGTCCACGGTGGTGAACCGGTCACCGGGATCGTAGGGCTCGAAGGGCCGCCAGGGGAAAACCTTCCGGTAATAGCCGGCAAGCCCGCCCTCCGGGGAAAGGACCAACTGGGTGTTGAACAACTGCCCTTCCGGGCCCCGCTCGCACACACTGCCAGGGACCAGCCAGATGCCAAGATCACCGGCGATCTGCCGCAGTTCCTTGACCCGGGGGCCCTCCAGCGGTTCCGCGGAAGCCTGGAGCGCTTCCGTGCGCTGCTGGTCGGGATCGGAATCCCCGAACAGGTGAAGCTCCGGAAAGACCACCAGCCTGCTGTGGGGCTGGACGGCGAGGGCGGCTTTGACCTCGTCCGCAAACGCCGAGACTGGCTCGCCGATGAGCCGGGGCCGGGTCTGGGCTGCGATGAGGGGAAGGATGCGTTGCATGGTTATCTCCACGTTGGGGGTGTGATCTGCACTATATTAGATCAGAATGATCTAATTATGGGAAGAGGAAGGATTGGGCCGTAAAGTAGCGGATATGACCCGTCAGTTGGAGGACACCGCCGACACTTCGCCCATCGAGGCCGGAAGCCTGGCCGGCATCGACCGTCGCAGCGCCATTGACGCCGTGCGGCTTCGGATCGGCATGGCAATTTCCCTGGGCCTGCTGAAGCCTGGCGATCGCCTGCCCGATCAGGAGGACGTCGCCCTGGGACTGTCGGTCAGCCCGATCACCGCCCGCCGCGCGCTGGCGAGCCTGGCGGAGCACGGTGTGGTGGTCCGCCGGCGCGGCCGGGGCGGTGGAACGTTCGTGGCCGACGAGCCCCCGCGGAGCGTGCTGGCTGAACTCTCCGCATCACCGGCCGAGTCCCGGGCCGTGAACCGGATGGTGGACCGGAGGCTGCTTTTCGAATGCGCCGTGACGCACTACGCGGCGGTAAACGCCACGGCAGAACAGCTCGATGAGCTCGAACGGCTGACTCATGACATGGCCGAATCTGCGGACTGGTCCGACTACCACAAGGCAGACGAGCAGTTCCATCAGCTGGTGGGCACTGCGTCGGGGCTGGGCACCGCGGTGCAGGAGTACCACGAGACTCTGGCACAGCTCTACGCCTACTTCATCCCCTACCCGATCCAGCTCCTGCACAAATCGAACTACGACCACATCGCACTGGTGGCGGCCCTACGGGGACGCGATGTCCATGAAGCCGTGGAGGTCTCGCGCAAACACGTGGACATCCTGCACCGGACGATGTTCATGGGCCTGACGAACGGCGGCGCCACCTCCGAGGGATGAACGACGGCATCGACTCATGGTGGATGCCTTTCGGGCATCCGGGGGAGCCCTTGTTGACCCATGTCCAGAGGTCCGGGAAGGCGCCTTGGTTGCCCGATATGGGAAGTCCCGGTTCGGCGACAGTTTATAGATGCGGTGTTGACGTCCCGTGGTGGCTCTTTAGCTTGAGAGAGGGCTTCGACCTCTGCCGTGAGCCCTTGGATCCAACGGGGCCGATGCATCCCCGTTAGCTCTGCGTGGCCTCCAGCAACAAGTCAGGCTCACCCAGCGTGGCCACAGACGACAAACGCGCTGCCTACGACGCAGGCCCTTACATCCCGGAGTTCGGTCACCGCCGTCTCGGCCCCCTCACCAGCGACGCGGGCTCGGCCTGCATGGCACACAAACGCCCACGGCGTCCCTCCACGCCGTGGCCGAAGGCCAATGTGGGCTCCGACTAAGATGACACAATCATGCCATCACGGGCAGCACCGTTCCGCTGCCCACAACCGGGGACAATCCTCACGGGTTATCCACCGCTACGGAGGCCCGTGAACTACCCCCCAACGGCTCCCAATTTCCAGCCGCCGATATCCCTGACTGGCCCCTCGGCTGCGGACAGCTCAAAGTCACCTTCAGCTCCGGCTGGACGGGACTGTGGAATTAACGGTGTATCCGGCTCGACACGCCAGGCGGTGTGCCTGGCAGGAATGAGCTGGTTATGACGGTGACACTGGATGCCGTGAAGAGTGCGGACACCACTGCGAAACTGAACGAAACTTCCGAGGCTGAGGCCGCCCGTGAGCTGGTGAGGATGGCCCGGGAACGGGGATTGTCCCTGACCGGTCCTGGCGGGTTGCTCAAACAGCTGACCAAGACGGTCATCGAGACTGCGTTGGACGAGGAGCTCACGGAACACCTTGGCTATGAGAAACACGACGTGGCCGGGAAGCAGACCGGCAATGCCCGCAACGGGACCCGGTCCAAGACCGTGCTGACGGAGACCACCGGGCCGGTGGGCATCGACGTTCCGCGGGACCGCGACGGCACGTTCGAGCCGGTCATTGTCCCCAAGCGCCAGCGCCGCCTGACCGGGGTGGACGAGATGGTCCTCTCGCTCTACGCCAAAGGCCTGACGACCGGCGAGATCAGTGCGCACTTCGCCGAGATCTACGGGGCGTCCGTTTCCAAGGAGACCATCTCGCGGATCACGGACCGGGTGCTCGAGGAGATGAATGAGTGGCAGAACCGGCCGCTGGACGAGGTCTACGCGGCGATCTTCATTGATGCCATTGTGGTCAAGATCCGCGATGGTCAGGTGGCCAACCGGCCGATTTACGCTGCCATCGGCGTCACCCTGGACGGGGAGAAGGACATCCTGGGGCTGTGGGCCGGGACCGGCGGTGAAGGCGCCAAGTTCTGGATGAGCGTGCTGACCGACATCAAGAACCGTGGTGTGAAAGACAGCTTCTTCCTGGTCTGCGACGGACTCAAGGGCCTGCCGGAGGTGGTGGGCAATGTCTGGCCGCTGACGACGGTGCAGACGTGCATCATCCACCTGATCCGCAACACCTTCCGGCTGGCCTCGAAAAAGGACTGGGACGCGCTCAAACGGGACGTGAAACCGATCTACACGGCGCCGAATGCTGCGGCGGCCCGGACGGCGTTAGCGGAGCTCACGGAGCGGTGGGGCAAGAAGTATGGCGCGATCGTGCGGTTGTGGGAGAACGCGTGGGAGGAGTTCATCCCCTTCCTGGATTACGACGTGGAAATCCGGCGGGTGATCTGCTCGACCAACGCCATCGAATCGCTCAACGCCCGGTACCGGCGGGCGGTGAAGGCACGCGGTCATTTCCCGACCGAGCAGGCCGCGCTAAAGTGCCTGTATCTGGTCACCCGGTCACTCGATCCGACCGGTGCCGGCAGGACCCGATGGGCCGTGCGTTGGAAGCCCGCTTTGAACGCCTTCGCCATCACCTTCAGCGACCGATTCCCGGCAGCTGAAAACTACTAAAGGAAACCGCCGGATACACCGTTAATGAGATAGTCCCGGCTGGACGGCCCAGGAATCAACCTTTGTCCTTGACAACATCATTGAGATTCCTTTCGAATTGCGGGGGGTGACCGGGGGCCGCGGCGTAAGTAGACGGTGGCCCCGTCCGCCGGATCCATCGCCGCTACAGTCTCGGACTGTCCGTAGTGTGCTCCTGCCATCCGCTGTGGTGCCGGTTTGCAGAGCAGGGGAGGTGTGCCGGTGTGCCGCCGTGGGAACGGTGATACCGCCGGTCAACAATGTGGGCATTGCCACGGACCAAGCTCCTGGCAGGGCCGCCGACGCGGGCTGGCTGTGCCCGCTGCCCGCCGAGGCGCATCCTGTCCGTATATCTGCGGGTGCCGGATCGGGCCGGGATGCCGGCCGCGGTGGAGGGGCCCAGGTGCGCAACGTGGTCATCTTGTTCCTGTGCAGGCAGACGGCCGTCACCAGGTTGGCCTAAAGCTCGTAGCCGGTGGTGATATCGCGGACCAGCTCCTTGCCACTTGAGCCGATGTGCTGCGCCACAGCGAGGATCGGCGGAATGTAGTCCCCGGGGTGGGAGTACTCGGCTGCCAGGAATGTGTCCTAGCAGGCCAGCTCGCGCACGGCAACCCCGTTTGCTTGATTCGCCCACTCGGGCGACATCTGCTCCCCGATGCCGAACACGTTGTAGCCCTTGCCGTCCGTCGAAGGTGGATGAGGGCCTAGGCGCGGGCAGCCACAATGGGGGAGCGAATCGGCGATGAAATGGCCACAGAGGCGTTGTCGATGATGCGGTTGATCACCATTTCGGTTACGTCAGCCGTCACGGCTACCGGGTCGGCCGCAACGACTGTGATCTTGTGAGGCAGCTGTTCCTCGCTCGGCAGGTTGTCCTCGCTCTTGTAGACGCGGACGTGCTGTTTCTTAACCATGGTGGCTCCGTGTTAATTAGGTGTGTGTAGTCGAGCGGACTTCCCAAGCAGTGCGATGACGTCAGCTGAGCTGCGTACCCCTCGTCAGCCGTAACTGGTCAGGAGCGATGTGAGAGGTGGGACGGCGGCGTTAGCGTCGTGCGCCATCGAGAATTTCCCAGATGGCTCAATCCCATGAATTGGCTGCTTCCCCAGTTAGGCTTTCTGTCTTTATCGACCAGCGCAGCACGGATACCCTCCACAAAGTCCGGCGTGGGAACTCCCCCCGGGCGGATTCGAAGGTATGCATGCCCATACTGAGAATGACATCCCGCTGGAGGAGATCTATATCGTCATCGAAGGTGCCGGACGCATGCGTATCGATGACGAGACCTTCGACGTAGCTACGGGAGATTCGGTATTAGCCCGTGTTGGGACGACCCACGATTTGCGCAATACCGGCGACGGGCCGCTAAAAATACTGGTCGTCTGGGGAAAATCAGGGACAGCGGACTATTCGGATTTCGGCTCCGCCAAGCTGGCACAGGCTGCACGTGCACACGATGTTCCACAGGCTAAGCCTGCATAGCGCCTCCCTTCGATGTTCGTGACGCACGTGTCCGCAAAGTCGTCTGCGGACGTCACTCGTCTTAAAATGTGAGCCGAACGGGGTGGGGGCATCGAGGGCGAGCCATTGGGCGACGCGCCCGCCCATCGAGTGCCCGTAGACGTGCGCACACGTTACTCCCGCAGAGTCGAGAACGGCACAGGCGGCTCGGGCGAACGAGCACGTTTTGTACGCGCGTTCCTCCCCCTCGTCACTTGCCCCGGTTCCCCGATGATCGAACGTGATCACCCGGTGCCGGGCGCTGAATGCCGCAGGACCGCATCCCAGGCAGACGAATCCACACCCTGCCCGAAGACGAGCAGCAGAGGTTCACCGGCCTGATCTCGGAACAGGCCAGCGCCGCTCCATCCCGTATGGTCGCGGCGGGTTGCTTCGGCGGCGGTTCGGTGGAGCGGCGTGCGTGACGGCAGCGGACGCGGCCGCGGTGAGCCGCGTCAGGTCATGCGTCCCCAGGAATTGTGGATGTGACGATTGCCGCTGTCCAAATGTGGGGATACTCACTATAGTCAGATTGTCGACAATCGACCGTTAGTGTTTTGAGGGAGTAGAAACATGGGCAAGTTGGAGAGAATCTCGATGAAGGACCGTCTCGCGACGGAGCTTCGGCGCAAGATCCTGGCTGGCGATCTTTCTCCTCACTCTCGCGTCGTCGAACAGGATCTTGCCGATGAGTACGGGGTGAGCCGGGCGGTGGTGCGGGAAACGATGTTGGTCCTGGAGCTGCAGGGTCTCATCATTTCCACTCCGTATAAGGGTTCGGAAGTCGCTTCGATTTCGAGAACGGAAGTTGAGGGGCTGCTGTTGCCGCTTCGTGTTCACATCGAGCAGTTTGCCATCGCGGAGGGCCTTGCCCTTTTTGATGCGGACACGTTTGAAGACTTCGGACGTGTTCTCGTTGAAATGGAGCGGGCGATCTACAACAAGGACATCAACGCGTTCAACGAAGCTGACATGCGGTTCCACGCGATCATTGTCGACGGCTGCCCGACCGATTCCGCGCGAAGCATCTGGGATTCCATCCATCCACGGATCAGGATGCACTTCGCTATGCAAACCGGACGGACCGGCGCGCTCTCGGAATTCCTTGAGGATCACAAGCGCCTGGTGGATGTGTTCCGGACCGGAGACGTCGCGGCCAGCCGTGAGGCGATCGCGGCCCACATCATCGGGACGAACGAGCCCCACCTGGGTCTGCTCGATGAATCCGCGTAGTCACACCCCATACGTATCAAATCACTGCCAAAGGAGACATCGTGATTGAAACCCAGGCTGCCGTTGAGGCGCCAAGCAAGAACCAAAAGCACAGACCCACGGTTGACAGGGTGCTCGTCGTCGGGGCCGTGATCGTTGTGGGCATAGTCGTGGCAGCCCTGCTGCTGTGGCCCAACGAGGCCCAAGCCTCTGCAAATATCCTCTTCGACGGGTCCACGCGCATCTTCGGGGCCCCTGTGCAGGTACTGGGGCTGGGCTGCTTCCTCTTAGCTGTCCTGCTCGCCGTATCCAAGTTCGGGCGCATCAAACTCGGTGAAGGCAAGCCGGCCTATTCCACTTCCAGCTGGCTGTTCATGTTCATTTCCGCCGGCCTCGGATCCGCCACAATGTACTGGGCTTTCATGGAATGGGCTTATTACTATCAAACGCCCGGACTCAATATCACGCCTGAGTCCCGGGAAGCCCTGGACGTCAGCATGTCGTATGCCTTCTTCCATTGGGGTCCCATCCCGTGGGCAATGTATGTGGTCGCCGGAATCTCGATGGCCTATTACATCCACGTTCGGAAGGGCAAACGGCTCAGCTACGCCGGAAACGTCGAAGCAGTAATCCCGAAGGTGAAAGCTGCCGGCATTGGCGGACGCGTCATCGATCTTTTGTTCCTGTTCGGCACGTTCGGCGGGCTGATCCTGACGGTCACGGTCACGGTCAACACCGTCTCTGCCGGTGTGGCAGGACTGATGGGCATCCAAAACGCTTTTTGGCTCAAGGCCATCATCCTCACCCTATCCACCGTAGTCTTCGGACTCAGCTCCTTCATTGGCATCGACAAAGGATTGCAGAAGCTCGCCAAAACGGCCGTCCTGGCGGCGTTCGTCTTTGCCGCCGTGGTGTTCCTGATCGGTCCGTCTGAATTCATCGTGGCCAACGTCGTTAATGCGGCCGGCCTGGAGGCCCAGAACTTCCTCCACATGAGCCTGTTCACGGACCCCAACGGCGGGAGCTCTTTCTCGCGCGACTGGACTGTCTTCTATTGGCTCTACTGGATTTCCTACCTGCCCGGCGTCGCCATCTTCATCACCCGCGTTTCCAAGGGACGAACCATCCGGCAGACCGTTATCGGACTGATCGTTGGCGGATCCGCCGGCATCATGTTCTTCTTCGGCATTCTTTCCAGCTACGCCATGAACCAGATGAACCACGGAACCGTGAACGCCCCACAGGTACTGACCGATAGCGGCGGGGACAACGCCGTGGCCCAACTGCTCAACACCTTGCCCTTTGGCACCGTCTTTTCCGTCGTGTACTTCCTGATCATGCTGGTCTTTTTGGCCTCGCACATGGATGCGACGTCCTACACGGTGGCAGCCGTCAGCACCCAGAATCTCCCCAACGGCACGGACCCGTCACGAAGCCTTCGACTGTTCTGGGTCATTATGCTGGCGGCGGTGCCGATGGCAATGCTTGCCATCAACGCCAACCTGGGCACGTTGAAAACGGGGCTGACCCTGACAGCCATCCCGTTCCTCTTCCTGCTGGTCACCCAAATCTGGGGCCTCATCCGGTGGTTGAGACAGGATTCGGACCGCATCGACACGAAAACCGGCCTCATCCTCCCGACGAAGCCGGAACACGCAGCAGAGCCAGCACCCTCGGAAGGCACCCGCTGACCATGAAAATTATTGACGTCGAAGCGATCTGGCTTCGGATCCCTTCCTTCGGTGAACGGTGCGAGTGGGGCGAGGACGCCTTCCTGGTAAAGGTCCACACCGATACCGGCCTGATCGGCATCGGTGAATCCGATAGCGCCCCGGCCGTTCTCAAAGCCTTGATCGAGACGCCTTCCTCTCATTCCACAAGTCGAGGACTACGGGAAGTCCTGCTGGGGGAAAACCCCCTCGACATTGACCGGCTGTGGAACAAAATGTATGACGAGTCCTCCTACATGGGGCGGCGTGGCGCGGCCATTCATGCCATCAGCGCCATCGACATAGCCCTGTGGGACATAGCATCACAGCACTACGGCGTGCCGATCCACACGCTGCTCGGCGGCAAGGTCCGCGACGAGATAGCCGCCTACGGGACCTTCATTCCCAGGGACAACCCCGCCGACAACGCATCTCTGGTCGAGGGACTGCTGGAGACTGGGTTCTCCAGCCTGAAGTTGGGCGGAGGCCTGTTTGGCAACGATCCAAGCCATGACCACGAGGTCCTGCAGGTCGTCCGGGATACGGCAGGTGACAACATCGACCTTGCCATCGACCTGGTCTACCGGTGGAAGAACTACCGCTACGCCAAAACCCAATGCGACCAGATGGGCGAGTTTAACCTCAACTGGATCGAAGAACCACTCCCCAGCGATGACCACCTCGGGCTCCGGCGCCTGGCGGAATCATCGGAGAGCAGGATCTCCGGGGGTGAAGGACTGTCCACCGTGGCCGAATTCACCGAATTCATCCGCGAGTCACGACCGGACATCATCCAGCCGGACATCACCCGGTGCGGCGGCATCAGCGAGATTCGAAAGATCCACGACGTCGCCACACGCTACAGCACACAACTCGTCCCGCACGGATTCAGCACCGGCATCCTCATGGCAGCTACGGTGCAGTTCCTGGCCAGCATCCGGGACGGTGAACTCATTGAATTCTCACAAAGCACCAGCCCGCTCTCCCTTGACCTGGTCACCAATCCCATCGTCCTGACCAACGGCAAAGTCACCGTGCCGGACACGCCGGGCCTGGGCATCGAGCTGGACGAAGACCTCATTGCCAAGTACCGCGTTGAGATGACGTTAGGAGCCAGGCCATGACTAGCACGATCGACTCCGTCGACGTGTTCGTCCTGACAAACCCCGAAGCACGGTACCGGACCTCGGCACACTACGACGAGCTGCAGATCACCAACACCGTGGTGCGAATAAACGCCGGCGATACGTTCGGCGTCGGCGGGGCCATCTCATGGACCGAAGGTGGCGTCGATACGGCCTTGGGCAAGGCCATCGAACACGTGGGAAGCGTCCTCATCGGTCAAAACGCCCTGAACCGGGAACGACTCCACGGGCTGATGTCCAACAGGTGCGCATCCATGTTGCCGCTCTCGCTGGCACCGCTGGACATCGCCTTGTGGGATTTGGCCGGAAAAGCATTCGATGTCCCCCTCTACCAGCTCCTGGGGGGGACACCGGGATACGATCCCGGCGTATGCCAGCACCCCCTTCTTCGACACCATCGAGGAATACCTGACCATGGTTGCCCAGTACCTCGACGAGGGGTACCAAGCAATCAAGTTCCACACCTGGTGCTACCCGGACAAGGACCTGGAGCTCGTCAACGCCGTCGCGGAAAAATTCGGCGGGCTGGATATCACCTGGATGCTGGACGTGGAAGGACGCTACAACAGGCACGACGCCCTGCGCGTCGGACGCCGGCTCCAAGAACTCGGATACACCTGGTTCGAGGCACCCTTGCCGGACAGCGACCTGGAAGGGTATCGCTGGCTGCGCAGCAAGCTGGACATCGAAATCATTCCCGCTGGCAACGAACTGGTGACCCTTGGCCTGATTCAGACCGGGATGTCCATGGGGAGCTGGGACCACGCACGGGTTGATGCAACACTCGCCGGTGGCATCACCGGAACCCGGCACATCATGTCAGCCGCTCGGGCTCATTCGATGAATGTCGAATTGCAGTCCTGGGGCTATACCCTCTCACAGGCAGCCAATCTGCACCTGATGCTCGCGTTCCCGAACTGCCGGTACTTCGAGCAGGCCATGCCGCAAAAGCCGATGGAATTCGCCGCATTGGACCCCATCCGCATTGATTCTGCCGGAGATGTGCGGGCATCAGACAAACCAGGACTCGGTGTCGACCTGGACTGGGACCTGATCGACAAGCACGCCCTGATCAAATACACCCTCAAATAGTGCTGCCCCGGCGTGCTAAAAAACGGGGTCCCTCCACACACTGGCGGGTCCCCGTTAAGCAGCCTGAATGGGCGCCCAGACGGCAGGGCTGGCCAACACGCCAGTGCCGGGTGCTGGAACGCGGCGGACTCGAACGATAAAGCCGTGGTCATCGGGCGAAGCAGGGTGGCATAGTGCCCGTCATCGCTGAAGGCGACGGGCCGCGCCATCGTTGTCAGTGTCCTGGAAGCGGACGGGAAGATGGCTGCGTCCGCTGAGGGAAATGATGCTTAGATCGAAGGTCCGGCTGATCGCTCGATCGTTTGTCCGAAGGGCACTTCGTGGCTCACGGTAACCGTGAATTTTGTGTCATCGTGCCGGGTAACGAGAATCCCGAATTGTTTGCCTTCTAGGGCCATCTCAAGGGCTTCATCGACCGCCGCATTGAGTTGGGCGTCAAGCTGCCCCGGCCCGTCGGTCATCACCTCAAGAACGAGTGGTGCTTGTGCTGTTGTCATTCGTTGACCTACTTTCAATGTCGGAACGTGTCCTGGTCCCGGGGGAGTTAGCCGGCGTAGGGGTTGTTGATGCCGATGTACTGGGTGTAGAGGTATTCCTCGATGCCCTCCAGGCCGCCTTCGCGGCCCAGACCGGACTGCTTGACCCCGCCGAACGGAGCGGCCGCGTTCGAGACCACACCGGCGTTCAGGCCCAGCATGCCGGTCTCGAGGCGTTCGCCCATCCGGATCCCCCGGTTCAGGTCCTTCGTGAAGACGTAGGCGACCAGGCCGTATTCGGTGTTGTTCGCGAGCCTGACGGCCTCATCCTCGGTGTCGAAGGTGATGATCGGGGCCACGGGGCCGAAGATTTCCTCTGACAGGATCCGGGTGCCCTCGGTGACGCCCTTGAGGAGGGTCGGCTGGTAGAAGTAGCCCGGGCCCTCGACGGCGGAGCCGCCGGTCACGGCCGTAGCGCCGGAGGCCACGGCGTCGGTGACGAGCTCGTGGACTTTGTCCCGGCTCTTCGCATCGATCAGCGGCCCTACCTTGGAGTCGGCCTCGGTGCCGCGGGCTGTGGTCATGCCGGCCATCTTCGCTGCGAACTTCTCCGCGAACTCGTCGGCGACGGACTCGTGGACGATGAACCGGTTGGCCGCGGTGCAGGCCTCGCCCATGTTCCGCAGCTTCGCCAGCATTGCCCCGGCGACGGCGGCATCGACGTCGGCGTCTTCGAACACGACGAACGGGGCGTTCCCACCCAGCTCCATCGAGGTCCGCAGCACGGTCTCAGAGGCATCCGCGAGCAGCCGGCGGCCGACCTCGGTGGAACCGGTGAAGGACAGCTTCCGGAGCCGGGAGTCCTTGATCAGCGGACCCGTCGTGGCACCGGCGGTGGACGTGGGGATCAGGTTCAGGACGCCGGCGGGCAGGCCGGCTTCCATCATGACGCGGCGAACAGCTGTGAGGTCAGCGGGGTCAGGTTCGCGGACTTGAGCACCATCGTGCAGCCGGCGGCGACCGCCGGGGCGATTTTGCGGGTGGCCATCGCCAGGGGGAAGTTCCACGGCGTGATCAGCAGGCAGGGGCCCACCGGCTTCTTGGTCACCAGCAGCCGGGACTTCCCGTCGGGGGAGACGGAGTAGCGTCCGAACGCGCGGACGGCTTCCTCGGAGAACCAGCGCAGGAACTCCGCCCCGTAGGTGACCTCGCCGCGGGCCTCGGCCAGCGGCTTGCCCATCTCCAGGGTCATCAGCAGGGCGAAGTCCTCGGCGCGCTCGGTCACCAGCTCGAAGGCCCGGCGCAGGATCTCGCCGCGCTCACGGGCCGGGACTTTCGCCCAGGACTCCTGTGCTGCGGCGGCGGCGTCCAGGGCAGCGGCGCCGTCCTCGGGGCCGGCGTCGGCGATGCTCAGCAGCACCTTGCCCGTCGCCGGGTCCTCGATGTCGAAGGTCTTCCCGGACGCGGCCGGACGCCAATGGCCGTTGATCAGCAGGCCGGTCGGAACAGAGGCCAGCAGGGCTTTTTCTTCGTCAGGGGTGACGGGCATTCATTTTTCCATTCGTTCAGATGAATCCGGGGGACAGCTTGTGGATTTTCCTAGTAGGCCTTGACGCGTTGTTCGACGATGAGGTGGATGAGGGCGAAGACCTTGTCCTCATCGATGGCCTGCAGCGCCGCCGTGATGGCTGCAGGGACGTCCTGGTCGTTGTCGACTTTGATGCCGTAGCCGCCGAAGGCCCGGGCCATCAGGGCGAAGTCCGGGTTCTTGAGCTGGGTGCCGGAGACTCTGTCCGGGTAGTGGCGTTCCTGGTGGGTGCGGATGGTCCCGTATTCCTGGTTGTCCATGACGATCACCAGCGGGGTTGCGCCGTATTGGGCGGCGGTGGCGAGTTCCTGGCCGTTCATGAGGAATTCGCCGTCTCCGGCGATGGTGACCACGCGGCGGCCCGGGTAGGCCAGCGATGCTGCGATTGCGGAGGGGATGGAGTAGCCCATGGATCCGTTGCGGGCGCTGATCATCGAGGCGTAGCCCCGGGTGGGGAAGTACCGGTGGGCCCAGTTGGTGTGTTCGCCGGCGCCGAAGGTGACCATCGCGTCGTGGGGCAGGGTGGGTACGAGGTTGGCCATCAGGGTGTCCATCCGGGCCTGGCCGTCACCGGGGCCGGCCGGCGGGAGTGCGGCGAAGGATTCCTGTTCGGCACGCATTCGGGCGGTCCAGGCCTTCCATTCGGGCTTGACCTCGGGTTCGATCCTGGCCAGGTCCCGGATGAACCCGTCGGGTTTGGCGACGATCTGGCGTGAGACGGGTCCGGAGCGTCCGCGGAGGGAGGGGTCCATGGTGACGAGGAAGTTGGTTTTGTTCCAGTCCTGGCGGCAGAGGAACCCGTCGGTGATGACGTCGCCGGGGACGGTGCCGACGAAGACCAACAGGTCGGTCTCCTCCAACAGATCGTAGGTGGGCCGGGGCCGGCCGTAGCCGATCGGTCCGACATAGGAGGGGGAATCGAACGGGACGGTGCCTTCGGTGCGCCACTCGGCCGCGGCCGGGATGTGGTGTTGTTCCAGCCACCTGGTCAGCTGTTTAGCACCTTTCTGGGTCCAGTCGTTCCCTCCGGTCACGAACAAGGGCTTGGTCGAGGCGGCCAGAGCCGCGACGAGTGTTTCGGTGTCCGCGTTGGTCATTCCGCCGGTGGCGACGGGGATGGGCGGGTGCAGTTCCGGGGCGATCTGTTCGAGGATGACGTCTTCGGGGAGCCCGATGACGACCGGTCCGGGGCGTCCGCTCATCGCGGCGAAGAAGGCTTCTGCCACGATTTCTGAGGCGCGTTCGGCGTGGTCGAGGACCATGACGCGTTTGGCGCCGGTGTCGAACCAGGCCTTGATGTCGAATTCCTGGAAGGCTTCCCGGTCCCGGTGGGCGAAGGGTATGAGGCCGACGAAGAGCACCATGGGGGTGGAGTCCTGCCAAGCCGTGTGCAGCCCGACGTGGGCGTTTGCTGCGCCGGGTCCCCGGGTCACCATGGCGACACCTGGCAGCTGGTTCATCTTTCCGTCGGCTTCTGCCATGTAGCTGGCGCCGCCCTCGTGACGGCAGACGATGGTCTCGATCGGAGAGGTGTGCAGCCCGTCCAGGACATCGAGATAGCTCTCTCCGGGTACCACATGGGCGCGCCGGACCCCGTGGGCGAGAAGGGAATCGACAATGACGTGACCTGCGGACTTCCGCGCGCGGGCGCCCCCGGAAACAGGGACGGACTGTGGTGCGATGGCGGTCTGGGTCATCGTCCGCCCGCTTCCGGGTCGAGGGGCCCGGCCGCCGTGTCCTGATGGCTGCCCGCCCAGCGAGCGTGGCCGGCTGTCGGATGATCGGTGTTGCCGGATAACTTCATTGTTGTTTCCTTGTCTGCGTCTTGCGGGCTTGTCGGGCGGCTGCGGGGCGGTGGGGGACTTTATGGCCGGTGGATGGACCGGGAACCCTGCTGGCTGGCTTTCTTTCGGACACGGATGCGGTGGAGCCGCCGGACGCCGCGGCGGGAGCCCTCATCCCCGAAGGGACGGGTGCTCCCGCTGCGGTGGGTGGGTAGCGGTGTCAGGCGTGGAGGGCGGCTGCTTCTTCGAGGTTCTGGCCTTTGGTTTCGGGGGCCATGAAGTAGCTGGCTGCGGCTCCGAGGAGGGCGATGCCGGCGGCGATCCACATGGTGCCGGAGAGTCCGAGGTGGGTCAGGGCCAGCGGGGTGGCGAAGGTGCCGATGGCGGCGCCGATGCGGCTGGTGCCGGTGCACAGTCCGACGGCGGTGGCCCGGACTTTGGTGGGGAAGAGTTCGTTGGGGTAGATCCATTCCAGGATCGAGGGGCCGCCGTTGAAGATGGCGTAGAAGGCGAAGGCCAGTGCGATCAGGCCCAGGGGCGCGGTCGGGAAGAGCGCCAGGAACAGCAGCCCGACGCCGGAGAGGATGAAGCCCCAGATCAGGACGGGCCGGCGGCCGAGCTTGTCCACGACGAGGAGGGCGACGACGTTGCCGACGAGGAAGAAGAGGTTGATCAGGCCGTAGCCGATGTTGGCTTCGTCGCCGGACTGGAGGTTGAACAGGGCCAGGATCTGGGGTCCGAAGGCGTAGATGGAGAACAGGGTGACGATGGTGCAGGTCCAGAAGATGGAGATGAAGATGACCCGGTGCAGGTAGCCGCCGGTCAGGACCAGTTTGAAGGCCTGGGCGCTGCTGAGTTTGGCCGCGTTGGGGTCGTGGGCGGTGATGCCGTCCAGGGTGGCGCCTTCGCCGATGGTTTTCTTCAGGATGTCCAGGGCCTCCTGGTGGCGGCCTTTGCCGACGAGCCAGTGGGGGGATTCGGGGATGGTGGCCCGGGCGATGAGGATCAGGACGGCGGGCACGGCGGAGGAGAGCAGCATCCAGCGCCATCCGTCTTCGAAGGAGAGGAGCCAGTAGCCGACGAAGGCGGCGACGGTGGCGCCGACGAACCACATGGCGTTCAGCCCGCCGAGGAGCCGGGCACGCCAGGTGGCGGGGACGAATTCGGCGACCAGGGCGGTCGCGATGGGGTAGTCGGCTCCGACGGCGATGCCGATGAGCAGCCGCAGGACGAACAGCTGCCAGGGTTCCTGGACGAAGAACTGGGCGATGGAGAACACGATGATGGCCATGAGGTCGATCGTGTACATGAGCTTGCGCCCGATTTTGTCGGTGATGTTGCCGAAAACGAGCCCGCCGAGGAAGACACCGATCAGGGCGGAGGCGCCGATGAGACCGTTCCACCAGTCATTCATCTGCCAGGCCGGGATGACCTGGACCAGGGCGATGCCGATGATGGCCAGGATGTATCCGTCCAGGAACGGGCCCCCTGAGCTGAAGAGGGTGAGGCGTTTGTGGAAGGAGTTCAGCGGCGCTGAATCGATGGTCATTTGAGACGCAGGTGCTGCGTGGGAAAGCATGGTGGTTCCGATCTGGGAAGAGGGAAAGCGACGTTGGTAACCCAACAGATCCGTGGCCGTGGTCCGGTCAGGCTGTTACGGCTGCGACCGCATCGATCTCGATGCGTTTTTCGCCTCTGAACCGGGCCACCTCTACGGTGGTCCTGGGAGGCAGGGGGTGGCCGCTGAGCCTGGTGAGGTAAGCGGCGTTGTAGTCATCAAACTCGTCAAGGTCGGCCAGGAAGACCGTGAGCTTGAGCAGGTGGGACAGGCTGGACCCTGCTTCTGTGAGAGCGGCTTCGAGGTTGTCGAACGCCTGGGTCACCTGGCCTGCGATGTCGGCCGGGACGGTGCCGTCTGCCCGGGCCGGTATCTGCCCGCACAGGTAGATGATGCCGCCGGTTGCTGCGGAGGCGGAGTAGGGACGCGGTTTACCGTCGGTGAACTGGGTCCGGGCGATCGCGCTCATGCGTCCGGCACCAGGTACTTCCGGGACAGCCGGTACATGCTCTGCCATTGTTTCTCCCGCACTTTCAGCGCTTTGGGCGCGATGTTGGTTGTTTCCGGATCTGTGTTGACCGGTTCGGGCAGGACCATGACGACGGTGCTGTCCGCGTTGGTTTGGGGCAGGAGGGCCGTGACTGCCTCCGACGCCAGGGTCTGCGTGGCCGAAAGCACCCCGTCCTGGACGGTGAGGTAGTCTGTGGCGTCTCCGTCATCCGGTGCCGTCCCGGCATGGGCCGTGGCGATGACGATCCGGCGGCGCAGGGAAGCGGTATGCCTGAGCAGCAGGTCGTTCCAGAGAAGTCCCGGGATGCGGGGGGCCGGTGTGCGGGTCACGGATATCTCGCCGTCTTGGGTGTCGCTTGCGAGGTCGAGGAGTTGGAGGGCGGTCCGCAGGGGCGGCTGTCCGGCGGAGTCAAGCTCGCGCAGGGTGCCTCCCGCCCAGGACGCGTCCCTGGCGGCTGCCGGCCGGAGGGGTGTCGTCCAGTCCGCGTCCAGGAGTTGTTCGAGGAGGCGGAGGCCGGCGTGTTCTTCGGCTTCGGCGCGGAGGACTGCGAGGGCTCCTTCCTGGGCTTCGAGGGGGTCGGCGCCGGCGGCGCAGAGGGCACGGAAGGCCGCTTCTTTGATTTCGCGGGGCTGGACGTCGATGGTGCGGTCCGTCAGCTGGCGATCGGGGGCGTCTCCGGTGGTGGTGTCAGACATGCGCGTGTTCCTTTGTGGTGTCCATGACGTGGGTGAACAGCCGGGCCCAGTTGCCGCCCATTACGGCGGCGATGGTGTGGTCCGTGAGGCCTGCGGCTGCGAGGCCGTCGGTGAGCCGGGGGAAGTCCTGGGGGCCGGTGAACCAGTCCGGCCACAGGGGCCAGGTGGGAGTGTTCTGTGGGTCGGTGGGTTGCCAGCGGCCGTTGCGGAGCCAGCCGACGAATTCCTGGTCCCAGCCGCGGGTGCAGTCGCTGCCGATACCGACGCTGCCAGGACCATACTGGTCCACCATGCGCGCCACCATGGTGCAGAAGCTTTCGATGGTGACGTGTTCACCGCCGCTGACGGTGGGGTAGACGCAGCAGCCGATGACGCCGCCGCGGTCCACGAGGGGCTGGATGACGTCGTGGGGTTTGTTCCGCGGGGTGTCAAAGAACCAGAGCGGGTTGGAGTGGGTGACGGAGACCGGCACCGAGGACGCTTCGATGGCGTCGCGGCTGGTCCGGTATCCGACGTGGGAGAGGTCGATGAGCATGCCGACCCGGTTCATCTCTTCCACTATCACCCGCCCGTAGCGGGTCAGGCCGGCATCGTCGGCTTCGAAGCAGCCGCTGCCGATCAGATTCTGGTTGTTGTAGGTCAGCTGGGCGATCCGGACGCCGAGCCGGTGGAAGAGCTCAACGTAACGGTAGTCGTCTTCAAACGGGCTGCCGTTCTGGAACCCCAGGAACACGGCGATCCTGTTTTGCTGCTTCGCGGCGTCGATGTCTGCCCCGGTGGCGGCGAGGAACACCAGGTCCGGGTTGTGGTTGACGAGGTCCAGCCACTGACCGACGGACCGGAGGGTGTCCGCGGCGTTTTCCCAGACAGCGCAGGTCGCGTTGACCGCGCTGACGCCGCCGGTACGCAGTTCCTCCAGGACGGGGCGGCTCCAGTTGCTGATCTGCAGCCCGTCCACGACGGTCAGCTGCTCGTGCAGGCTCATTGTTCCGGCCCCTTCGGCGCCGTCGGGAAGAGCCAGTCGTCCTCGTCCGTCCCGTGGTTGATATCCACCGCGCGGGGGGCCCCGCTGAACAACGTCACGCGCAGCCAGTCCGTGGACTGTGGACTGAAGTTGTTCATCCCGTAACTGGCCAGCTGGAAGCGCTGGGTACTCAGGGGCAGGAACTCGGTGTCGATGAGGTTGTCCTGCAGCTCCCCGTAGAGGTAAGGCCGGGTCTGCTGGACCCGGGCCGCGGCGAAGCGGTGGCCGGGGTGTGCCAGGAGGAAGTCCGCGATGCTGCGGTGGGCCGGGAACCGCTCGAGGTCCGTGGCGAGGGCGTTGATGCGGCGGGCGATGTCTGTGCAGTGCTCGGCCGCGCCCGCGGCCCGGGCCGTGCGCAGTGCACGGCGGGGTTCTTCGTTGGCTGCGGAGGAGAACCAGTAATAGCCCGTCCGCTCCGGATCGGTGAAGTCGTAGCCGCGGGCCCAGGCGTAGTTGGTCTCCAGTAACTGCTTCAGTTCCCAGCAGCGCATGGCCGCGTCGAACGGCGCGGCGCCGTCAACTCTGAGCAGGGACTCGGCGTCCTCGTCGAAGTCGGTACGGAGTTCGATGACGATGGAGGCAAAGATCCCCCGGGCCTCCGGGCTGAGGCTGGCTGCCCTGTCGTGGAGGCGTGCCAGGACCGGCGCGGGTTCCGTCGCGGAGGCCGTGTGGGTCTGCAGCTCGCTCAGGAGTTGCTGCAGCTGGGGCCGGATCGCGTCGGTGGGCAGGAACGGGGCGGTGTGGAGGGCGTGTTTTTCTTCAAGGTGGCGGTCAGCCTTGACGAGGAGTTCCGCGACGCGGGAAAGGTCCGGGTGCCCGGGGGCGTAGTCCCGGCCGAGGCCGGCGGCGAGGGGAGTTTCCCGCAGCCGGCACCAGGCGTCCAGGTAGTCCGGGTGGTTGATCACGAACGGGACCATGCCCAGCCCGGTGGCGTTGCCCAGTCCCAGGTATTTGCCCCACTCCGGGTCCAGGGGGACCGCGGTGGTGCCGGCCGCCGTGGCTTTTGCGCGGGCGACGTGTTCCACCATGTCCATGCTCAGTTCACGCAGCAGCCAGGCGGTGAGCATCTGGGACCGGTAGGGGACGGCAAGCGGGTGGTCCGCGGGGATATCCGCGAATTCCTTGAGCCCGAATTTTCCGTTGCCGTAGAACGCGGTGCTGCGGATCAGGTACGGGCTGGGGCCGATGAAGTCGACGTCGGGCTGGACCCCGGAGGCCAAACAGCCGCTGACGTAGTCAAAGAAGCGTGCGCTGCGGTTCGCCCGGGTCAGGATGATGGTGTCCGGGTCGACACGGCCGCGTTCCTGGACGGGGACATTGAGCCGCAGTTCGGCTTCGCGCTCCGGTGTGAGGTCTCCTTCGATGAGTGCCGCGGTAACGTCCCAGGCATCGGCGATGACCCGGTCGGTGCGTTCGCTTTCCTCCAGGGTGCGGCAGAAAGCGATGAAAGTCAGCTGCCGGCCTTCGGCGTCGACGGTGTAGACGGCAGTGCCCCGGGCATCGGCGTCCAGATCCAGGCGGGTCCTGGACACGGCCCATCCCTGGGCCGCGGCGCGGCGGAGCATGGTGCGGGCAAAGCTGTGCCGGGTGGCCCAGGCGCCGTTCATGTCGGTACCAGAGAGCACTTCCTCCGGGGTCCGGAGCCCGTGTGCGGTTCGTTCGTCCTGAAGTGTCATGATCATGCCTTCGCTGGTGCCAGACGGAGATATGCGGTCTTTTCGTGGGTAAAGAAGGCCGCGGCGACGGTACTGTTCTGTTCCCGGGGGCCGGCAAAGGTTGAATCCTTCATCCCGCCGAACGGGGCGTGCAGTTCGGACCCGGTCGAGGGAGCGTTGACCTTCACGAGACCGGCGTCCAGGTAGGTCACGCACTGCCGGGCGGCGCGCTCGTCGCTGGTGAACACCGCGGCCGTGAGGCCGAAGTCGGTGTTGTTGGCCAACGCGATGGCTTCGTCGAGGGTGGCGGCGCGGAGAACGGTGACAACGGGGCCGAAGACCTCTTCGCGGCAGATTGTCATCGACGCCGGCCCGGTCAACACGGTAGGCAGGACGTAGTGCCCCTCCGCAGCGGGAGCGGTGGCCTGGGCCAGAATTTCCCCGCCCTCGGTGATGGCCGTCTCGATCGCGGCATTGATTTCATCGCGGGCGGAGCCGGAAACTACGGGGCCGATCTGCACCGACGGGTCAGTGCCCGGGCCCAGGACAAGTGCGGAGACTTTCTCCTTCACCTTGGCCAGGAATGCCTCGTGGCCGTCGCCGACGAGGATGATCCGCCGGGTGGCCGTGCACTTCTGGCCGGTGGAACCCATCGCGGCGTTGACGGCGCTGGACGCGGCCAGTTCGACGTCGGCGTCGGGCAGGACGAGAGTGGCGTTGTGTCCGCCGAGTTCCATCTGCAGTTTCGCGCCGCGTCCACAGACAATCCCGCGGATGTGGTGGCCCACCGGAACGGATCCGGTAAACGTCACGCCCGCCACGGACGGATGGGAAACGAGTTCAGAGCCCAGCGGACCCGGGCCAAGGAGCAGGTTCGCGACGCCGGCCGGCACACCGGCCGCGGCCAGGATGTCCATCAGCAGGACGGACACTCCGGGGGTGTTGCTGGCGGACTTCCAGATCACCGTGTTGCCGTGCAGCAGTGCCGGTGCGATTTTCCAGGCCGGGATCTGCAGCGGGAAATTCCACGGCGTGATCACACCGACGATCCCCAGCGGGCGCCGCACGGTCAGGATCCGCTCCTCGGGGTGGCTGGAAGGGTATTCGGTGCCGACAGGGTTCCTGGCAGAGCCTGCGTGGTACTCGAACGTGTCGGCGGACGCGTCGACCTCCATCCTGGACTCCGCCAGGGTCTTGCCGTGCTCGGCCGTCATGACGCGGGCTATCTCCTCGGCCCGTTCCCGGATCAGTGCCGCCGCCGCCGACAGAATCCGGCCCCGGGCCAGAATCCCCAGCCTGTCCCATGCCGGTGCGGCGTCAGCAGCAGCCTGGATCGCCTGCGCCAGCTCCGCGGAACCGGCCTGGTGATACGTTGTGACCGCTTCCTCCGGCGCCGAGGGGTTGAACCGGGACGTCGTGTCCCCGGTCCCTTCAACCCAACTACCGTTGATAAAGCTGCTGGCGGGCTTGGTCATGACGGGCATTCTCGAACCTCTTAGTGTTTGTTGATCTGTGACTGTCCTCACGATCAACGGTAAACCCGAAACCCGGCCCAAAGAAGTATCTATTTGACTCCCATCAATACTCACTTAGTCTTGTTCGTATGAACCTTCGTCGCCTGGAGCTTTTCGTCGCAGTGGCCGAAGAACTGCACTTCAACCGAGCCGCCGAGCGGCTGCACATGGCCCAGCCGCCGCTGAGCCAGCAGATCCGCAAACTCGAAGAGGAATGCAAGACCCAGCTGTTCGTGCGCAACTCCCGCAACGTGCAGCTCACCGCCGACGGCGAACTGCTCCTGAAGCACGCTCGTAAAGTCCTCAGCCAGTACGGCGCCATGACCGCGGCCCTCCGGCAGGCCCGCGACGGCGAAATCGGCAAACTGCGTCTCGGCTTCGTCTCCTCGGCGGCCATTTCGGCACTTCCACCCGTGGTCCGGGAACTCCGGTCCCACTGGCCCGGCATCGACCTCGAGCTCCGCGAGGAAACCACCGACGCCCAGATCGAGCTCATCACCGCCGGCGCCCTGGACGCCGGAATCGCCCGGGAAGTCCGGACCGTGCCGGGCCTGGGCACCACACTCCTGCAAAACGAACGCCTCGTAGTTGCCGTCCCGACAGACCACCCCCTGGCGACCCGCACCTCAGTCGGGCTCGGAGAACTGAAGGGGGAGAGGTTCATTGCCTTCCCGCGGGACCGGATCTCGCGGCTTTTCGACCACATCGCCGCCTTGCTCCACGCCGCCGACGTTGACTTCGATCTCGCCCAGCAAGCCGTCCAGTTCCCCACCATCCTCGGGCTCGTCGCCGCCCACCTGGGCATCGCAGTCGTCCCGGAATCGCTCCGTGCCTTCGCCATCCCCGGCCTGGCCTACCTGGACATCGAGGACACCAGCGCCATCTCCCGCGTCAGCCTGATCTACAGCAACGACATGACAGACTCGCCCCTCGTCGCCAAAGTCAGGGACGCCTGCCGGCAGACGATGGGAGCGCCGGAGACCGGCTAGTGCGGAGTCGAAGAGGGGGTTTCAGGTGAAATCATCCGGGCTGCCAGATATGTGCCACCTCAGCTGCCGACGGGTGCTGGTGCTCTCCCGCAGCTCATGTTCCGCATAGTTGCACCATTTCGAGTCCTCATCGAGGACAAGGCCAGGGCCGCGACGAAATCGAAGGGGCCTCACTGCGCTCGGACAGCACAAGCATTTCTTTGACCTTTTTTGCTGCTGTCCTGCGGATCCTACGTGCCCGCTCCACCGGCTCAACCGTCCTGCGGACGGCCGCGCAGCGGATGCCTTGTGCTCGGCGCTGCGCTTATTTCCTCCCACAACTCATCCGTTGCTTGCCCTTCGGGTTGCCCCGGCTCCGTCGGGCACAGCGACGCGATGCTCCGCCAGCAGGCAAAAACATGGTGGGGGAGAGAGAAGCCCGTTCTTCAGGCACCCGCCCCGCCCGAGCGAAACGGAGCATCACCTTATGAGCACAACAACCATGACCCACACGGCCGACACCGCCGAGCCGGTCACCGCCCCGGACCTTCCCTCCGACGACCGGTCAGGGGACGGCTACGACTGGATGGAAACCCTCGAAGGCACCGCCTGGTCGGTCCTGCCGAACTGGGGCAGCGAGGGATGGGACGCCGGATCCTGGCCCTACATCATCTTCACCGTCGCCCGCACCCGCGACGGGAACGGGGAACTGTTCGGCTACGGCACCTACGTTGAGGGCGACACCTTCACCTATTGGTTCCGCTCCCAGGACGCGTGCTTTGAAGCGATCACCGCCGAGGTGTTCTTCCACTGGGCCTCCGGCCAGTCCGACGGTCCGGACAACCTCCCCGAAACAGCCGCCGCCCTGCCGGAGAAGGACCGGAAACCCTACCCCGGCTGGACTGCCTAAAACTTCCGGTGCCCCGGCCGCCAACCGGCCGGGGCACCGGGGCGGCACCGCCGACATCCGTTGACAACATCATTGAGATTCCTTATGGTGTTGACGGGTGGCTCCGTGGCAGTTGTAGTGTCGTGGCTACCCAGGGGTGGCGGGTATGCCATCTTTTTCTTCATCTGCGTGGGCCTCATCCTCGCCGGTCTGACCGTCCTCATCGGCATCAACCTGGATCTGCGGAACCAACCGCAACCCCAGAGCCCGGCCGGGCCGGCCGCCGCTGCAGCCCGGCCGCGGCCCAGACGGAAAGGCCCCGGTACTCGCTGGCTCGCACCGGGCAGTACTCGCGGCGGCAGCGGCCAACAACCGAGGCGGGGGCAGGCCCCGAAAAGCCGACGACCCTACTGCCGCCAGGGCACGGGAGATCAAAGGTAAAGGAATCAGTGCCGGCGACATCGGCAAGATGCTCGGAGTCTCCCGCGCCACGGTCCACCGGTACCTCGCAGGGGAGGGCATGGATGCTTCGGCCTAGACAGAACAGTCCCAGAATGTGACCGTTAAGCCCACCCTGGAAAGCATCCCTTCGGCGTCCGGATTAAGCGACAACGAAACCGCCAACCGATCCTGCGATTTAACCGCGATTCTCGGCAAACAGTCACACGTTGAGCGTGGAAAACAGCTTGACTAATTGATCAGAACCCATAGCCGAAATCAAAGGGCGTCAAGACCGTCGGCAGGGGGTTTTTGAGCTGATGGGTGTAGAGGTGGCCAGAGGTGTAAACCGTCAGCTGGGCTGGTCGGTCTGCCATGGCCGCGGCCGCCAAACGCCGTTAGCGGGAGTTGATGCCGTGCCGCTTCAATGCGAAGTCATAGGCCGTGTCGTCCTGGCGGATCTCCGTCCCGGCGTCTGCGCTGACGGGATCATCATCCAGGCCGACGTCGGCGCGGCGTAGCCACAACGCCCGGCAATAGCCGTGCCCCTGGCCTACCGCACCGTGCTTTGAGGGGAAACGTATGCCCATCGGGTAGGATCCGTCATCGGGGATCTGGTCTCTGATCCACGATGCCAGGAGGGTAGTAACCTCGCGCCGGCCGCCGGTTACCTCGGCCAAGGTCAGCGTCTCGGGAACATCGACCTCGTACAAGAAGCTACCCAAGGCCTCGTTCAAGGCCGCGATGCTGTCACCGTGGGCAATATCGACCCAGGAACCGGATTCAAACCGCATGGAGTAAACGAGACGGCCGTCGCGCCAGTTCGCGAGTATCCAGCCGGGGATCATGTGTCCGTTGGCATGCCACTCGTCTTCGACCTCTTCACGGAATTTCTCTACCGGTTCACCGAAGAACGCAGCGGTCTTTTTGAGGTACTCCGCGTGTTGGGTTGTCATCCGCGCCCAGGAGAGGGCCTCAAGGAACGCCGTCTCCTGATCTTCGGCCGCATAGACAGTCCGTCCGGGCGTGTCGAAGCGGTACCAGCCCGATCGGTCCTCGGACAGCAGCCCCCGCTCCTGTGGCCTGAGCGGGCCATAGGATTCCTTGGCCACACGGTAGGCGGTCACCGGTCCTTCAATCAATGCGAGGCCGGTCTTTTGGCAGACCCGGATCAACCGATGAACCCGTCGTCCACCATAGCGGCCGCGGCAGCGGCCACCTCACGGAACCTGTCGTCCCGGATGGCATCGATCGGTGAGTCCTGGTCCAGCCACGGATTGGCGCCAATGAACCACATCCGTGCCACATGCTCGCCTTCCGCCTCGGAAACCACAAGCCACTGGGCGTAGGCGAACTGCAGCCGTTTCACGGCAGCGTCGTTGGGGGTGGGCCCATCCTGCTGGGCCCACTTGTAGCTGATTTTCCGGTCTTTACTTCCGGCTGTCGCGGCAACGAGAGTGGCACCCAGGGCAGCATTCAAGCGGCGGACGATCTCGCGGATGCCGAGTCTGGCTGTTCTGGCGTGGGCTGCACCTGAGATGGTGGCGATGCTCATGATGGTCCGCCTCCTAAGCTGGTTAACCATCCACACTACTCTGAGTCAACCTGAAAAGCGACATAAAATCTACTCTTCATCGAATGTCCAGGGCTATACGGGTGACGAAGCCTGTTAAGATCACGTCGATGCCGCGGTCCCGGGGATTCTTGATCAGGCGGTGGTGGTGCTGGACATACGACTATTTCGCTTGACGTGCGAACGGCCGCCGGAGTTCCCTGCAACGACGGGCCTCCGGTGGACGGTGCGGTAAACGGAGATGGCCCTGGCGATCGACGAATCTGCAGCTTCTGAACCTCACCGAATGACCTTAAAACCCGGGGAACCGCAGGCAGGGAAACACCGTACGGGGGAACGGTCTCACAGACCCTCGAATTCGCATCAGATGCGGTTCGCCGGGTTCTCCCGCACGTATGCGCCGTCGTCGGCGTTTGGCCGTTCTGTTTGTTGGTCGTTCGGCGGTCAGCCCAAGGTGGGGACCCCGCTCACTCCTCGCCCTAAGATCACCAAAGTCAAGACGAAATGATCGCCGTTCACGCAACGTCAGCGCTATGGGTTGACTGCCAGGCCACGGGATGCGGGAGAAGAACGAGGGCCCGCTCTTTCGTGTTCCAGATAGCTGCTGTCATATCCTGCCCCCGAAGTAACGGCCCTTTCGAGGCCGGAGACGAAGGGGAGCCCCACAAGGACCCGCCGCGGGTCTTCATGCGTGGTCGGTGTGGCGGATATTCTCTGGCCCACGCGGAACCTGGCCCCCCCGAATATCTTGCCTCCGGTGAACACCCCGATACGGCCTGCATCCACGTAGCATCAAAGTACGTGTTAGCCGGGAGCGTGGCGAAATGTTTGAGCGATTTACCGACCGTGCCCGACGTGTTGTGGTGCTGGCCCAGGAAGAGGCCCGCACGCTGAACCACAACTACATCGGCACCGAACACATCCTGCTGGGTCTTATCCGCGAGGGTGAAGGTGTTGCCGCCAAGGCCCTTGAATCCCTGGGCATCTCACTCGAGGGCGTCCGCGAGCAGGTGCAGGAGACCGTCGGCCAGGGCCAGCAGTCCCAGCCCGGCCACATCCCCTTCACCCCGCGCGCCAAGAAGGTGCTGGAACTGGCACTGCGCGAGGCCCTTCAGCTCGGACACAACTACATCGGCACGGAGCACATTCTGCTGGGACTGATCAGTGAGGGTGAAGGTGTTGCCACGCAGGTGCTGGTGAAGCTGGGTGCGGACCTGGACCAGGTCCGCCAGCAGGTCATCCAGCTGCTCGCGGGCAGCCAAGGCAAGGAGCCTTTGGCCGGCGGGGGCAGCCAGCTAGAGCGAATCCCGGCCGGCTCCGTGGTGCTGGATCAGTTCGGCCGCAACCTGACCCAGGCCGCGCGGGAGAACAAGCTGGACCCCGTGATCGGCCGCGGGCAGGAAATGGAACGCGTGATGCAGGTCCTTTCCCGCCGTACCAAGAACAACCCGGTGCTGATCGGTGAGCCGGGCGTGGGCAAGAGCGCCGTCGTTGAGGGCGTGGCCCAGGCGATTGTCCGCGGTGACGTGCCGGAGAACCTCAAAGACAAGCAGCTGTACACACTGGACCTTGGCTCCGTGATCGCAGGCTCCCGCTACCGCGGTGACTTTGAAGAGCGGCTGAAGAAGGTCCTGAAGGAGATCCGCACCCGCGGTGACATCATCCTGTTCATCGATGAGATCCACACCCTCGTCGGTGCCGGCGCCGCCGAGGGGGCGATCGATGCGGCCTCGATCCTGAAGCCGATGCTGGCCCGCGGCGAGCTCCAGACCATCGGTGCGACCACGCTGGATGACTACCGCAAGCATGTTGAGAAGGACGCCGCGCTGGAACGCCGTTTCCAGCCGATCCAGGTCCAGGAACCCTCCGTGGCGCAGACCATTGAGATCCTCAAGGGTCTGCGTGACCGCTACGAGGCGCACCACCGCGTCAGGATCACCGACGGCGCCCTGGTCGCCGCGGCGAACCTCTCGGAGCGCTACATCTCGGACCGCTTCCTGCCGGACAAGGCAATCGACCTCATTGACGAGGCCGGCGCCCGGCTGCACATCCGCCGGATGACAGCCCCGCCCGAACTGAAAGCCCTTGATGAGCGCATCGCCGAGCTGAAAACGGCGAAGGACCTGGCGTTGGATGCGGAGGACTATGAGGGTGCCGCTTCGCTGCGCGACAAGGAGCAGAAGCTCGTCTCCGAGCGCCGGGAGAAGGAGCGCCGTTGGAAGACCGGCGGCATGGACGACATCTCCGAAGTCGATGAGGAGCTCATTGCCGAGGTGCTGGCGAACGCCACCGGCATTCCGGTCTTCAAGCTCACCGAGGAGGAATCCGGCCGTCTGCTGAAGATGGAGGACGAGCTGCACCAGCGCGTGGTGGGCCAGGACGAGGCCATCAAGGCCCTGTCCCAGGCGATCCGCCGTACCCGTGCCGGCCTGAAGGACCCGAAGCGTCCGGGCGGCTCGTTCATCTTCGCCGGCCCCACCGGTGTGGGTAAGACGGAGCTGGCCAAGGCCCTCGCCGAGTTCCTGTTCGGCGAAGAAGACACCCTGATCACCCTGGACATGTCCGAGTACTCGGAGAAGCACACGGTGTCGCGTCTCTTCGGTGCCCCTCCGGGCTACGTGGGCTACGACGAGGGCGGGCAGCTGACCGAGAAGGTCCGCCGTCGTCCGTTCTCCGTGGTGCTGTTCGACGAAGTCGAGAAGGCCCACGCGGACCTCTTCAACTCGCTGCTGCAGATTATGGAGGACGGCCGTCTCACGGACAGCCACGGCCGGGTGGTGGACTTCAAGAACACCGTGATCATCATGACCACCAACCTCGGCACCCGGGACATTTCCAAGAGCGTGGCCACCGGTTTCCAGTCCGGCACGGACACCCGGACCGGCTACAACCGTATGCGCGCCCGGGTCACGGAGGAGCTCAAGGCCCACTTCCGCCCCGAGTTCCTGAACCGTGTTGACGACGTCATTGTCTTTCCGCAGCTGACCCGGGACGAAATCATCGAGATCGTGGACATGATGATCGGCCGGCTGGAGAAGCGCCTGGCGGACAAGGACATGGGCATCGAGCTCACGACGGCGGCCAAGGTGCTGCTGGCAACCCGCGGCTACGATCCCGCGATGGGTGCCCGGCCGCTGCGCCGCACCATCCAGCGCGAGATCGAGGACCAGCTCTCCGAGAAGATCCTCTTCGGGGAGCTGCACGCCGGCGACATCGTGGTGGTGGATGTGGACGGCGAAGGCGACGACGCCAGATTCACCTTCGCCGGAAACACAACGCCTCGGATCCCGGACGCACTGCCCGCCGGGGCGTAAGCGGCCGGGACGTGCTCCTGCTGAGGGGACGACCGGTCAGAGCGGGCGGATGTTCTCCGCCTGCGGGCCCTTGGGGCCCGGGGTGATGTCGAATTCGACTTTCTGGTTCTCTTCCAGGGACCGGTATCCGCTGCTGGCTATTGCCGAGTAGTGGGCGAAGACGTCCGCGGACCCGTCGTCGGGGGCGATGAAGCCGAAGCCTTTTTCGCCGTTGAACCATTTGACGGTGCCTGTTGTCATGAACATTTCCTTCGGCAGTGTCTTCTGCCCGGCAGCTCGGGCTGCCGGGCGCGGGGATGTGGCCCGCCTGCCTCAATGTGCGGTGCCGCGGACCCGGCGGCAACAGGCGGCAGGTGCCGGAACCGGCTGCAGGTCCGGCCCCGGATCGGCCCGCAGCTCTCACGGATGGGCAGCGCCTGAGCCATGAGCCATGAGCGATGAGGCTGCGCAGGGCGGCCATGAGTTGGTGGCGCGGCTACCTCGCGGAGCACGGAGTTACCGCCCCCTGACCGATGACCATCAATGTGGATGCTGAGGATCTGCCGAACCACGAGCAAATTGACATAATCGGCTTTGACCTCAGCGGAAGAGGATCCCGGGGCACCCGCTTGGCCCGGATTCACGCTCCCCGGCCTGCGGGCCGCTGATGTTCTCGTTTATTTCCTTGAGTTCCGGTTTTGTCTGCGGGGCGGCACGACCTTGCGGTTCCAGACGCGGGACTGCCAGGGCAAGGGCGGCCGGGAGAACGACGCCGGTTCTTGTGGCGGTGAAGGAGCGGCGGGCCCCGGTCTCCGGGGAAGAAGCGGCCGTCTCCCAGTGTTTAACCGGATGAAGAGTCCCACGGACGACGGGAGACGGGACTTCATGCTGAGGATAGCCGTCGTGCTCGGAAGCACCCGCCCGGGCCGGAGAGGAAACGCCGTCGCCGACTGGGTGTATGAACAGGCGGCAAAACGCACGGATGCGCAGTTCGAACTCATCGACGTGGCCGACTTCGGGCTTCCGCTGCTGGATGAACCGCTCCCGCCATCACTCGGGCAATACCGTCACGAGCACACCAAGGCCTGGGCCGAGATCATCGGGTCCTTCGACGGGTACGTTTTCGTCACCGCCGAGTACAACCACTCCGTACCCGGGGCGCTGAAGAACGCCCTGGATTTCCTCTACCTGGAGTGGAACAACAAAGCGGCGGGGTTCGTCAGTTACGGCGGCAGCGGGGGAACCCGGGCGGTGGAACACCTACGGCTCATCGCCGCGGAGCTGCAGATGGCCGATGTCCGCGCGCAGGTCGCCTTGCCTTTGGCCACGGAGTTCGAAAACTACACCACCTTCACCCCCTCGCCCCGGGCGGTGCAAGGCCTGGGACAGGTCTTCGATCAGGTCATCGCCTGGGCCGGAGCCCTCAAACCACTGCGCCACTGAGTGGTCCCGCCGCAGCGTCAGCCCGGCTTCAGCCCGGGTCCCCGAACCGGGCCGGCTGAGCCCGCCGTCAATGCCCCAACAGCGGCTAATGCGCTTAAAGTAGCGCCACGGGTTGACTGAGTGTCGACTAACGTCCGTTCACGAGACACAATTAATTACGGCAGACCCGCCGCGTCAGTCCGGGATTGTTTCTGTAAAGCTTCCCGAGTACGCGCCTATGTAAAGCACAGCGGTGTTTCTGTTACATTTTGGGGATGAGAATCGGATACGGGCGGGTCTCGACCCGGGACCAGCACCCCGAGGCCCAGTCCGACGCACTGCGGGCCGCCGGCTGTGAGCAGGTCTACCTGGACACGGCATCGGGGAAACTCGCGCGCCGGCCCGAGCTCGACAAGGCGCTTCTCTCCGCGAACAGGGCCGGGGACCAGCTCGTGGTCACGAAACTGGACCGGCTCGGCCGGTCCTTGGAGCACCTCATCGACCTTTCCAACACCCTGCAGGCACGCGGGGTGGACCTGGTCGTGCTGGACCAGAGCATTGATACCTCCACGGCCCTGGGACGGATGTTCTTTCAGATCCTGGGTTCAATCGCCGAATTCGAACACGCCCTGATGTCCGAGCGCACCAGGGACGGCCTCGCGGCCGCGCGTGCCCGGGGCCGGACCGGCGGACAGAAACCCAAACTCGAACCCCGCCAGGTGAGACTCGCCCGGGACATGTACGAGGAGAAAACCCCTGACGGCAGGCGCGCTCACACCGTCCAGCACATCGCCGAGGAATTCGGCGTCACCCGGCCCACCATCTACAGACACCTCACCGAACGCAGCGACAAGCAATGAGGGACTGCCTGGCGAGTGATCTTAGCGGTGAGAGCAGATATTCACGTCCTGCGGGGTTCACCCCGGTAGGTGCCGAAGGACCACCGGCTACCTTCGGGGTCACGTAGGGCGAAGTCGCGGGATCCGTAATCGGTGTCATGGGGTGGTTCGGTGATCTCTGCGCCGGCCGCGCTGGCCCGGGCGAACAACTCGTCGGGGGCGTCGGTGACCACGTAGGCCCCGAAGCTGCCCGGCTGGAGCGCCCACCGGTCGTCGCCGCCGGATGCCCCGCCAGGGTCCCGGACCGAGCCGAGCATGATCCCGCCGCCGGGCGGCCATGAGAGCTCGGCATGATCGACCCGGGTGCCTTCACCATAGACAACCGTCTCCTCGAAACCGAGGACATCGACGAGGAAACGTATAAGCGCCCGCGCATCGCGGGCGCGCAGAGTGGGCCAAACCCTGGGGTTGCGGCGTCTTTTCGTTCGGAATGTTCATGTCACAGAAGCTACCGGCCGACAGGTGGGGATGGCTAGGATTTTCCGAACTCGGGCCGCTACCAGTCAGCGACCCCAACTTAATGGTCAAGCAAGCTCTCAGCAGTCCCCCGGAAATAGTGCCTCCGCCGCCTGCCGCGAGGATGCTGGTCGCCAGCTCAGCGGCCGGTGCGCATCCGATCACGTGCGCAACTCACAACGGCGGACAAGTCGAGCCCGTAGGTCGGCCCTTCGCCGGAACCGTACTCCTCGAGTCGGGCCGCACCGCGCTCGAAGAGCCGGAGCGCGCCAACGCTGTTCCCCCGGGCGGCGTGGGTGAGCCCGACGCAGATCTGGGCGAGACCTTGCCAAAGGTTGCGTTCTTCGGCCGGCCCGGCTTTCCAGCGGGCCTCGAGTACCTCATGGGCGGCGAAGGGCCGGCCAGCTTCCACCAGACTCCGGGCCGAGACCAACGTCTGCGCCGGCGGCAGCGGCTCCTCCGAGACCGGCTCGACGCCAGCGCTTCCGTACGGCAGCGGCCGCCCAAGAGCGTCACGCGGCCGGGCCTGCCGCGGGCGCCTTGAAGCATCCCGATCCCTGTCACCGGTCATTGCGGTTTCCGCCCCGAGCGTCCCCGGACCTCACCAACCTTCATACGCCCAATGCTAAGACCCGGCCCCTCGGACATCCGTTCCGCCACAAAGGATGCCGTCGGGACGGCGGCCGCGAGAAGAAATGATCACCGCTGGTCGCGTCGCAGGGGGTGATCCTTCGGAACCTCAACGAGCACGATGCGTACCCCGTCGGGGTCCGCGATCCGCATCTCCACCAGCCCCCACGGCTCCTGCTGCGGCATGCGGATCACCGGCGGCCGGGATGGTCGCGGCTGTTTCGGCGCGGACGATGAGGGTTTATCGAAGCACCGGGCGTACACGGCCGGGAAGTGCCCGCAGGCGGAGCTATCGGCAAACAGGCGGCTGCTGCTCCCTCGCCGGCAGCTTTTTGACCGCTGGTATGCCACGGGTGTCCCTGAGTAACTTGGCGAACCACCGTTATGAAAATTCAGGACTTGTGTACGTCGAATGGGGTCCGTGGGGACGTACAGCGGGGCTGCAGGAATCTCTCATGCAAACCACAGACGCACATCACATAGTTGGTCCCATCAACGATGAAGGGAAGGCCCATGGCTGGGAGGCACGGCGACTACACATCTGAAGGCCGTGTGCTGTCGGTGATACAGCCCTCCTCGGCTGCGCGGGCTCCGCACCCAGTACTTTCGGTCCCTGGAACGGTTCGGACGGAGCGGATTACGCCCGGCTCCCCGCGGATTCCGGCGTACCGGTGGCCCCTCTCGAGGGTGAGCACTACGATGCAGGCCAGCCGGGGCACCAGTTCTTCGCCCCGATATAGAGCAGGCAGGCGACGACACCGATCCCGGTGGCGCACCCGGAACCCCCTGGCACGACACCGTCCAGCACCGCCCTGGCCGCTCGGGTTCTGATGAATCGTCGTCGCGTGCGCGGGGGCTTTAATGGTTTTTCATGCGCTTTCCTGCCGCCGGGCCCGCCATCGGACGCTGAAGCCAGACACAATCCTGACAGGAGGTTTTCATGCCAAGCCGACGCATTCCCGCAGCGGCACTTTCGGCCCTCGTGGCCGCGGTGATCGGTCTTGCTGCCTGTTCCGTCCCGGCTGGACCCGGCGTCCCGCCGTCGTCCTCGGCGGCTGAAGCCAATCAGGGCGGGGATATTCCTGACAATCAGGCCTTCGTTTCTGCCAAGGGGGTGTCCGGCGATTTTGAGGTACAGATACCGGAAGGCTGGGCCGAAACCCGCACAGGAACCTCCAAAGGATTCACTGACAAGCTCAACAGCGTAACCATGGTCCAGAGTCCGGCCCCGGTCGCACCGACCGTCCAGTCGGTCACATCGCAGGACGTGCCGGACCTGCAAAAGTCCGTGCCCAGCTTTGTGCTCAAGGACGTCTCGGTGTTCACGCGCAGCGGCGGCAGCGGCGTGCTGATCAGGTATTCCGGTGATTCGGCCCCGGATCCGGTGACGCACAAGAGCGTCCGCCAGGCCATTGAGCGGTACGCGTTCTGGAGCAACGGGAGAATGGCCGCACTGACCCTCGCCAGCCCGGACGGCACCGACAACGCCGACCCGTGGGCCAAAATCAGCGGATCGTTCCGATGGCTCCGGTAGCCAACGTGTCGCGGCCCGTTCTCGAAGTCCAGGAGCTCTACCGGTTCTTCCGCAGTGACGAGGAGGAGACACTGGCCCTCCGCGGAGTGACGCTGAGTGTGCGCGGGGGCGAGCTCGTCGCCGTCGTCGGGCCGTCCGGTTCGGGAAAGTCCACACTGCTTGCCTGCGCGGCCGGACTCGACGAACCGGACGGGGGCACCGTGCGGATCGCGGGCCAGCGGATGAATTCGCGGCCGGAATCCGAACGCGTGGCGCTGCGCGCCGGGCATATCGGGGTCCTGTTTCAGTCCGAAAATCTGTTCGGCCACCTGACGGTGGCCCAGAATGTTGCCCTGGTGCGGCGGCTTTCCCGAAAGCAGCCCGGACGGCCCCTGGACCTCCTCGAATCCCTGGGTCTCGGCGCCCGTGCAGACGCCTACCCGGCCGAACTCTCCGGTGGTGAAGCAGCCCGTGCCGGGCTCGCCGTCGCTCTGGCCAACGGCCCGGAGCTTTTGCTGGCGGATGAACCCACCGGGGAGCTCGACGGCGGGGCCGGGCTGCGCCTTCTGCAGCTGCTTCGGCGGCACGCCGACAACGGGTACGCCGTTCTGGTCGTGACACACAGCCCCGACGTTGTCGCCGCCGCCGACCGGGTCGTCCGACTGGCCGACGGCCGGGTTCAGGAACCCGGCCAGGAGGCGTCACCGTGACAACGGCAGACCCCCAACTGATTCGTTGCCGCCGGGTCGGCCATACCTTCGGTACCGGCCCCAACGCGGTCATGGCGGTGCGTGATGTCAGCTTCGACATACCGCCGCGCGCCCGCATCGCACTGATGGGACCGTCCGGCTCAGGCAAATCCACACTGCTGCACATGCTGGCCCAGCTGGAGATGCCGACCTCCGGCACGATGTCGGGAGCCGTGCTCGAAGCGGGCAGCGGACCCGGCCCGGGCACCATCGGCCTCGTCTTTCAGGGCCCAAGCCTGATCCCCGCGCTGGACGTCCTGGAAAACGTGGCCCTGCCGCTGATCCTCGCCGGCGCCTCGGACACACAGGCCCGCAGCGCAGCCCATGCCGCCCTGGAACTCCTCGGCCTGGGCTGGCTGGAACGCAAACTGCCCGAGGAACTCTCGGGCGGGCAGGCCCAGCGGGCCGCAATCGCCCGCGTTCTGGCCTGCCGTCCGTGCCTGATCCTGGCCGACGAACCCACCGGGCAGCTCGATCATGCCACAGCCCGCTCCGTCCTCACGGTCCTGCTCCAGACCGCGGACACCCTTGGGGCGGCCGTTCTGATAGCAACGCACGATCCGGCCGTCGCCGGTCTGCTTGACGAAGTGTGGCACATGCAGGACGGCGCCCTGACGGGCTCTCCGGAACCGGACACATCATGACCTGGATCTGGCTTCGCGGGCTGTTGAGCCGCCGCAGGGGACGGCTGCTGGCTACGGCAGCCGGGGTCGCCGTCGCCGTGGCCCTGGTCGCCAGCCTGGGTTCCTTCCTTGCCGCGGCGCAGGGATCAATGACCGCCCGCGCGGTCGCGGGTGTCGCGGTCGACTGGCAGGTCGAACTCAGCCAGGGGGCGGACGAGGCGGCCGCCCTGACAAGCATCGCGGCGGCGCCCGGAATCACCAAGGCGCTGCCTGTCGGTTTTGCCAAGGCGGCCGGCTTCCAGGCCGCTAGCGCCGGCTCCGCCCGGACCACCGGTCCGGGCATCGTTCTGGGACTGCCGGAAGGGTACACGGACGCCTTCCCTGCCGAGATTCGATCCCTGACCGGTTCCCGCAGCGGCGTCCTCGTGGCGCAGCAGACCGCTGCCAACCTGCACGTAGGTCCCGGCGACCGGCTGTCCATCCAACTCGCAGGGGCCCGGTCGGTGACGGTCACCGTGGACGGGGTCGTGGATCTGCCGCAGGCCACTTCGCTGTTCCAGACCGTCGGGGCGCCGGCCCAGTCCCAGCCCGCAGCACCACCGGACAACGTCGTCCTGCTGCCTTCCTCCGGCTTTTCCGCGGTCAGGACGGCCCTCTCGGCGACGCGACCGGACCTGCTGGCCACGCAGATCCATGTGGCACGGTCCCACAGCCTTCCGGCTGCTCCGGCCGATTCCTTCGTCGCCGTCAGCGAAGCGGCCCACAACCTGGAGGCAGTGCTGGCAGGAACCGGCAAAGTGGGCGACAATCTCGGCGCAGCGCTGGACGCGGCCCGCAGCGACGCCGGCTACGCCAACATCCTCTTTCTGTTCCTGGGCCTTCCCGGGGCCGTGCTGGCCGGAATCCTGACCGTCAGCTTCGCCACGGCCGGGACCCTGCGCCGCCGCCGTGAACAGGCACTCCTGCGCACCCGAGGTGCCACAGCGGCACAGATCATTCGGATGGCGGTGATCGAAGCCGCTCTCGTGGGAGCCGTGGGCGGCTTGACCGGTCTCGGCGGCGCCGCAATCCTCGGCGCCCTCTCCTTCGGCTCGCCCGGCTTCGGGGCCACGCCGGCCAGTACCATCCTGTGGGCCGCCGCGGCAGTCACCGGAGGTCTGGTCATCGCCGGAATAGCCCTGGTCCGACCGGCTGTCGGAGACTTCCGGGAGAGCACCGTGACCGCCGCCCGCAAGCAGCTCCGGCGGGAACATCCGCCGCGGTGGATGCGGTTCGGCCTGGACCTGGTGGCGCTCTTGCTGGCGTTGGCCGTCTTTCTGGCCACCACCCAGTCGGGCTACACCCTGGTGCTGGCGCCCGAGGGTGTCGCCTCGATCTCCGTCAACTACTGGGCCTTCCTGGGTCCGGCGCTCCTGTGGATCGGAGCCGGGCTCGCGACCTGGCGCGCCGTGGACTTCTTTCTGCGCCGGCGGTCGGCCGTGTCCCGATTCGTCAGACCCCTGGCCGGGAGCCTCGCCCCCACGGCGGCCGCCGGCATGTTCCGGCAGCGCTCACTGATCGCCCGGTCCGTGGTGGTTCTGGCACTGGCACTCGCGTTCGCAGCCTCAACGGCAACCTTCAACGCCACGTATGAACAGCAGGCCGAGATAGACGCGCGGCTGACCAACGGAGCGGACGTCGCCATCGCCGCGCCGCCGGCCGGAACCCTTGATGCCCGGCTGGTCCAGGCCGTCTCCGCCGTGCCCGGGGTGGTGTCCGCCGAGCCGCTGCAGCATGGTTTCGCCTATATCGGCACCGATCTTCAGGACATCTATGGAGTACATGCCCAGACCATCGCCCGGGCCACGTCCCTGCAGGATGCCTACTTCCAGGGCGGCACGGCGGCGGAGATGATGCGCCGGCTCGCCGCCTCGCCGGACGCCGTCCTGGTCAGCGCGGAAACCGTGAAGGATTTTCAGCTGCACACCGGTGACACCCTGACGTTGCGGCTGCAGGACGCCAGGACCAGGACACTCATCCCCGTGAACTTCCGCTATGCGGGTATCGTCAGCGAATTTCCCACCGCCCCGAAAGACAGCTTCTTCGTGGCCAACGCCGACTATCTGGCGGCGCAGACCCACAACACCGCCGCGAACATCATTCTGGTCAACACCGGCGGGCAGAATGTTTCCTCCCTAACAACCGAGATCGCGGGAAAACTTGGCCCGCCGGCGGTCGTGACGGGCATCGACAGCGCGAGAGCTTCGATCGGCTCAAGCCTGACCTCCGTAGACCTGGCCGGCCTGACCCGCGTGGAACTCAGCTTCGCGCTGCTCCTGGCATGCGCCGCCGGCGGACTCCTGATGGCCCTGGGACTCGTCGAACGCCGCCGCACTTTCGCCATAGCCACCGTCCTGGGCGCCACCAGAGCCCAACTGCGGGGGCTGATCGTCAGCGAAGGAGCCGTGATCACCGTTGCCGGCGTTGCAGCCGGCGCCCTGAGCGGCTGGGCGCTCTCCCAGATGCTCATCGCGGTGCTCTCCGGCGTATTCGACCCGCCCCCCGCCGTGCCCGCCGTGCCCGGACTGTACCTGGCGCTTCTCCTCCTTGTGAGCGCGGGCAGCATTCTGGCAGTTGACCTGCTCGTCTTCCGGCGGGACCGGCGCCCGGCCGTGGAGTTGCTGCGGGAGCTTCAATGATCAGCCCCGGTGAACGGGGACCTGGTCCTGACCGGCGGCGCCACCCGCGGCGAGTGCCGGTGCCGGCTGCGCGCGGACGTTCTCAACCGCCCGTCATCCTCCCGCGCAACGCCGAACCCGCTCTCGGGATGGCCCTGCTCGCCGCCTCCCGGGGACGTCAGAGCACCGACGTCGCCGCCGAAATGGTCCAGACCGACCGGATCATCGACCCCCCGGCCCTCAGCCCATGGCAGGTATGACGGCCCGTACCTGAACCTCGTCGGCGAACTCGAATAGCGCGGGTGGCTCCCGGCGGCCGTCGCCGCCCACGCCCGGAAGGGACACCATGAAAACGCTGCTCACCCTCGTCCGGCACGGCGAAACCGTCTGGCACGCCGAAAACCGCTACGCCGGCAGCAGGGACGTGGCCCTGACCCCCCGCGGCCGCGAACAGGCCGCCGCGCTGGCCCGGTGGGCGGCGACCGCGGACCTGACGAGCATCCGGTCCTCGGACCTCAGCCGGGCCCGGCTGACAGCCGAAGGATGCGCCGCCGCCGCCGGCCACCAGCTGACGATCGATCCGCGGCTGCGCGAGCTCGACTTCGGTCAAGGCGAAGGACTGACCCCGGCCGAAATGCGCCAACGCTTCCCCGAAGCCCGCAAGGCGTTCCAGGCCGACCCCGTCGGACACCACCTTCCCGGCGGTGAGAACCCCGTCATTGCCGCAGAGCGCTTCACCGGTGCGTTGAAAGACGCCGCAGCCGCAGATCCCGGCGGGCACATCCTCGTTGTCGCGCACACCACCGCCATCCGGCTCGCCCTGTGCCGGCTCCTGGGCATCCCGCTCGGTGAGTACCGCCGCGCGTTCCCCTCCCTGGGCAACTGCGCCCTGAGCACAATCCGCGTCCGGGACGGAGAAACCGGGCTCCTCCGGTACAACTCACCCCTCGGCCCGGCCGCTGTCCGATCCCCCGCACCGCCGGCCGCCGGCCAGACAAGCAACTGAAGGCACACCCAGGAGCTTCCCCATGAGCACCCGCATCCTCGCCGCCGGCGACCACTCTCCGGGCCATCCTTTTTGAATGTATGTCAATCCGATCGGTGACCTGCAAGGGCGGCTTGATGGGGCCCGCCCTCGTCCTCTGAGTCCTCGGGGCCAGAATGTTCTGGGCAGGCAGCCCCGACGTGAATTCGTGGCCAAGTCAGAGAAATCAACCTCAGCCTCAGCACCGGGGGCCTGCTCCTGCGGGACGAAATCTCCAGCCGGCCTCCGGCTGCCACGTCAATCTCTGACGATGTCTCGGACCGGCTTCTCCGTCAGCGCGCGAGTCTCCTCGACGGGGGCCGCCGGACAGGACCGTGGAGTTCTGCCACTGCGGGAGGGCCATCGTTGAGGAGATGACGTACTTCTGCACTCGGTTGAGGTAGTCGGTGATGCCGGTGGCGTCGTCGGACTGCTGGGCCACTAGCCGCGCATATCCTCAAACGTCCGGCGGCCCGCGAGAAGCCCATCGGCCTGACTGTCTTGGCGGTGCAGCTCCTCGAGCAGATCTGAGCTGTTCACGCCGGCCCGACCCTGGGGTCAAACCGGTCCCCAACAGCTAAATCGAGCCGTCGACCGTCATGTCTCCGTGAACACGAGCCTACGCAAGTATCCTCCTTGGGCTGGTTCGTTGCTCATGCGTTCGGACGCCCTGGCGGCGAAGCGATCGGGCTCAGGTGAATGCCGGCGAACTGCCAGTGGTCGCCGCTGCGCACGAGAATGTGCGTCGCCCGGAACGCTCCGTCGGATGGCGTGCCGCGGTAGGCCGCCTGCTGGGTGTGCCGGCCGATGGCGACGGCGGTCGTGGCATACTCGCGCACGGCCACGTTGTCCCAGGTGAGTGAGGAGGTGACCAGGTCGCCGCTGCGGTAGCGGTCGAGCCACTGCTGCTTGTCGAGGACGAACCCGAGCGGGCCGACCAGGGTGAAGTCGGCGACGGTCATGGCGTCGAGGGCGTCGACGTCGGCGCGCACCTCGGCGTCGGCCCAGAGCTGCCCGAACGCGCGGATCTCGGTATCGGTCATGATTGGTCCTTTCGTAGTGGACGGTCGTGCATGAACGGACGGCGGGCCGCCGTGGCAAGGGGGGTGCGGCCACGGGGAACACGGCTGCAGCGCGGCGGCGAACACTGCGCCGTGGTCGGCCACCCGGGCCGGACCGCCGGGTGCCCGGAACGGCTGGGTGGTCGCGTCAGCCGCCGTAGGGGCGGGTGAGGATCTCGAGGTTGTGCCCGTCCGGATCGGACCAGTAGACGCCGCGGCCGCCGTCGTTGGTGTTGATTTTGCCTGGCTGGTGGTGCCCCGGGTCTCCCCAGTGGTCGAGGTTGCGCTGTTTGATCCGTTCGAAGATCTCGTCGGACTCGTCTTCGGAGACGAGGAACGCGTAGTGCTGGGGCGAGATGTCGGGGCGCAGGTCGAGGAAGTCGAGCGAGACGTCGTTGCGCAGGGACAGGACCATGAAGTGGCTGAACGGCTCGGCGGCGGGGAGTCCGAGGATTTCGGCGTAGAAGCGTGCCGAGGCCACTTTGTCGCGGACGTGGACGATGGTGTGGTTCAGCGTGACGGTCATGATGTTCCTCCTCGGATGGCGGGTGGGTGCGTCAGCGTGTGTGCGGCGGGCGGGCGAGACGTGCGCCGGCGATGCCGCCGATGAGGTATCCGGAGAATCTCCCGATCGGGATCACCCAGCCGGCGTTCTCCCAGCGGAAGTAGAGGGGGAGAGGACGCCGGCGGCGGCGGAAACCAGGCCGCCGGCGGTGGCGGCGGTGCCGAGCAGGCCGGTACCGCCGGGCAGATCGTCGGCAGGTCTCGGGCGGCCCAGGTGAGCCAGCGCGAGACGGCGGCTACAGTTACCGTGATGGCCGACGTGGCCACGCTGGAGCGGGAAATCCTTGTGGAGCGCACCAGGGACGGGCTGGCAGCCGCGCGGCAACTGACCCCTGAAGGGAAGGGCAGCTCGCGATTGCCCGAGCGCTGCGAGTCAGCCGGGGACGGCTGCCAGGCTGGTAGGGCTCAGCCGGCAATAGCCAACATACCGACTCCCCCGTCGGTGACCACATCAGTGGTCGCGGCCGACGGCGGGCCACCGCCGCGCCGCCTCGTCCTGCTCGGCCTCGCCGAGGGGTCGCTTCCGGGAGGCTTCCCGCGCGACGAGCTTCGAGAAGAAACGTACGACGAGAAATATCACGAAAAACACCACATTTAGCCGGCCATCCTGGCTTAGCGCCGAAGCGCGCCATTTCCGGCGGTTCCTTCACCAGAACTCGCTGCTGCCTATCACCACAACCGTGTGATGGGAAGGCAACCCGTTTGGGAATGTCAACCTGATTTGAGACCACTTTGGCAGCCTGACTTGAGCCCACCTTGGGCGGCCGCTTCCTACCGGGACCAAAAAACCGGCGCGAACGACTCGCCAGCACCACAATCAAATCTTGCCAACCACAAAGCCCCGAACCATCGTTCGCAATTTTTACCTAGGCATTTCACCCGGGTGGGTTCGGAGAGCTTCAGGGCTGAGAAAAAGCGGCAGAGGTAGTCGTAATAGTAGTAGTAGGAATACTACTATTTAGGAATTCTGCCTTATGCCTTCAGTCCCTGCCAGGGATCGGGTGTATTTCGCCGCCGGGATAATCAGTGCGGAGCACAGTCCGACCGTGTCCAGCGTCCGCGAGGCCCGCCGCGGTATCCAACGCCGACGCCACCCGTTACCTCAAAGAATGGCGGGATGAGAAAGCTTCCGCCGACAGCCAGCTCGCGGCGACCCCGCACGGCATCGTCGAGCAGTTGCTGCGACTGCTATTCCGCGACGACGTCAGACCGCCGTACGGGTGCGGGCTAGGGCCGGGCGTTGAAGACGTCGGATCCGAAGCGGTTCAGCCCGGGTGCTCCGGCGTAGCCGAGGTAGGGCAGCGAGAAGATGTCTTCGATGCTGGCCAGCAGGCTGTAGTGGTTGTACATCGTCTCCGAGGTGGTGTCGGCCTTGATCAGGGGCGAAAGAAGCAGCGCCCCGATCCGGCCGCCGGCTGTGCCTCCCGGTATCCCGGAGGGCCCCGTCGCGTTGCCCTCGGCCTCATCGAAGGTGATGACGAGGACACCATCCTTTTTGAAGGCCGGCGAGTTCAGGATGGTCGGGACCTGCTGTTCCAGCCATGCGTCGGCGCTGGCGAGTCCGCCCGGACGGCCATCGACGCATGGTGAGTCGTGGCCATCGTTGCACAGGTTCGGGGCGATGTAGGACAGGTTCGGTGTCGTCTGGACCGAGGCCAGGTCGGTAGTCAGATGGCTGTAATTCACGTCGTTGCTCTGGCAGTCGGTGGAGGTAATGCTTCGGAAGTAGACGAATGGATTGTGCCGGGTGGCGTACTGATCGCCCATCTTGGCGCCCTGGTGGCTGTCCTTGGCTCCCAGTTCCGGGTGTTGGCAGGGCGTGGGCATGTCTTCCATGTAGCCCTTCCAGGTTTTCCCGGCTGAGGTGAGCTGGCCGGCGAGGGTGGGAACCGAGCTCGGGTAGACGCAGCCGGTCCCCTGGATCTGGCCCTGGGCGGCAGTTCCGCTGGAGCTGAGTGGGGAGAAGGTGGGACAGTCCTTGCGCGTATCGGCGTTGGATCCCTGGCCGGAGATCTGCGCGAGATAGTTTCCGGCGGAGTAATGGGCGATGCCGTAGTACTGGGTCAGCAGCACACCCTGACTGCGCAGCGTTTGGGCCAGGTACGGAGCCTGCGATCCGGACCCCCAGACATTGTCATAGCCCTTGTTTTCCAGATTGATCACAAACACGTGCCCCACTTTTCCTGATGCTGTGGAGCCCGTGGAAGAACTCGTGCCGGACGAGGAATTGGAGGACCCGGTACCGGCAGATTCGCTGCCTGATTCTGAACTGGATTGTCCGGAGGAGGAACTCGGCCCCGTCGTTGTGGCACCGCCGGGCGGGGGTGTCGGTTGGCATCCGGTGAGCGCGGTCAGCGCAAGGATCACAGTGGCCAGCCGGGTGACACGGCGCTGCCTCATCCGTAAGGAACTGCCTCCGGCGCTGCTGCGGCTCATCTGTCCCGGCTTTCTCCTCGACCATGTTCAATGTATGGCCCGGCGGCGCTTGAGACAATGCGATTGGGGATACTCTCAGCGAAGTGTTCTGCGCCTCCGAACCAGAAATGCCCGGTCGACGGCGTTTATGCACTCTCGATCGCGGCATCGTAGGCGGCCGCCGCGAAGCCGTGGAAATATTCCGACACACCGATTAGCCCACACCAGACAGCAGCAGTCCTAGTGGTTTTAATGCCCATGCTCAGAAAGTGCTGTACTCCATGGATGATGTCTTCCAAAGCTCTGTCGCATCGGTCAGGGCGGTTTCGATGTCTTCGCCCGTGACTGAGAACGTCGTTTCAATATCCTGATCCGTCCAGGTGAACACAATTGACAATGCTGCTGCTGCGACGTCGTGATCAACCCAAAATGAGATGGTCCAGAAGTTATTGTGCCCCTCATGCGTGATAATTTCAGCAGTGGAGCGCCCGGAGTTTTCTTGATCAACAGTTAGTTGAGGGCTCTCGGCCTGAGAGTTCCGCAGATAGGCGCCGACCTGGCGATTGATTTCCCGCTGCTGCTCGATTGTCAACGGGCCCTTAAACCTGACACTCAATTGAACCCATAAACCAAAGGGGTAAACCTCAGCGAAGTTGAGGCTGCAGCCGGCTCCGCTCAGAAGAACGGAGCCCCTGCCGGCCACAATGCCCGGTTGCCAGTTGTACGGTCTCCTGAGCATGTGAGCTCCTAACAAGTAACCAAACGGGCGGGCTGTTTGTCGATCCTGTCTTGGTTGTGATGATACGACTTATCACCAGCAGCACCCAGCAAACTCGTCGATGGGTACCGTTCTAGCCGTCCTGGTGGGCTCCAAACAGGTTGACACAGCCAGGATGGCAAACCGTCATCATGGGCTACCAGTGAAAAGCCGTCATTTTAAGGTCAACAACCGTCGTCATTAGGAATCGGAAGCGATACGGTGAGCCATGAATTCTCCGCAGCGGAAGCGCAAGGCGTTCCCCGCCCTGAGTATGTCAACTTGATTCAGGACCGTCGAGACGGCCTGATCCAGGACCGCCCACGACCCTGCTGACCAGCGCCAGCGAATGCGGGCAGTCTAGTTTGGAGGTGCGGGGACCCGCCAATGCAACGAAGGATCTATCGGATTCTCACAGTTCGTGGTTCAGTTCATTCATGCCGTCTCAATCCTCCAAAATGACCGGCTGGCCTCCTGGCGGAGCAAGCCCTGAGGTGAAACGCAGGCTCCGTCGCGTCATCTACTGGATGTGGACCTGCTTGTTGGTCATGACCATCCTGAACTTCTTGCCAATTGACACTGAACCGTGGCTTTGGACGAAGCTCATCCTCATCGGTGCTGCGGTCGTTGTGATGGGCATCAAGGTGACTCGGTTTTCGTTGTGGCAACGAGATGAGTACTGGCGGGAGCGCGGCAAGGACCCCAAACATCCCGAACGTATTGTCCCGCCGGCCGGCTGAGCGAACTCGGCTGGCGCCCTGTGGCCGAAGCCGTCCGTATGAGGGGCCAATCCGGGGCAGTTTTCACGTGAAAAATCGTTAGAGAAGGGGATCCTGGGAGTCACGCCCTCGCGTGCGAGTGTGCCGTTGCAGGGAACCCTCAGCGGTCGTTTTCTCGGTTGGCTCCCGAGCCGGGATTCCGGATTTCAGCTTGCCCTTGCGGCAACGGAAGCTTTCACATGGCAGGAACCGGGGCCGGCTCCTCGACGATTCGATGTGGGCCTATCGCGCAGCGCCCATCCGACGGTATTCGGGCGGCCGGAGCCCGTCTTCGGGATGGGCTGTTTTGGGACATGACTATGGTTTACGCTCTGGTCATGGCAAGCGGAACGGAGGCCCGGTGAGTGCCCGGAAGGAGGGAAGGAAGCCACCGTTCGAGGTGCTCTTCGCTGTTTGGGCGTTGATGGCGGCCATAGCAGTGATGGACATTCTTGGCGTTCTGGCCATCTTAGAAATGGCGACAGAACCGAAACCGGCATGGGTTCCCTGGCTCTTCGGATTCATCCTGCTGCTACTTTCCGTGATCGGCGCCAGCTTCGTACAAACCCTCACAGACGGCGATCGAAACATCCGCTATTACCTGAGCTACACCGTCGTGCTGTGTGGATTCGGCTTCTCCTGGCCGCCGTCTTGGAAGTGGCTGATCTTCCTGGTCCCGATTGTCCTCATCGGCCCACTTTGGCTGCCGCGGGCTCGGCGTTTCTTCGACGATGCCCCGGATGACTCCTCTTCGGATACTGCTGGCCCGCGTGCGCGCGGGCCTGTCCCATGAGGAAGTGCGAAACATTTCTCGAACCGCCGCCCGCCCTGACCGTCCCGTTAGACGGTCTTGGTTCAAGACGCGACAACGGTCTGAACCAAATTCAGCTCACCCTGCGATTGTCCCTACAATTGACCGTCAGACCTTCGAGTTCAAAGCCTTGCGTGCCAGGTCGGTAAGTACCGCCATCTTTCGTTGGCATTCCTCTTTGAGGACGAGGTTAGTCCCGGCATCCAGGTACCAGCCCAGCATGTCGTAGGCGCGGACCTTCACGATGCTGCCCATTGTGGTCTCGTCCAAATCGACCGTCATTCCGACCGGAACACTCTTACGACCCCACGGCAGCATTGTGCCCCATATACGGAGGAAGAAATTCGAGCCCGTATGGGCCCGTGGGGAACATCGGAACGAAAACCATCGGTAGCGCTACCAGAGGCCGGCGAAGGCGGGAGCTGCGGCGGCGTGTGTACCGTGACGGAATCACGGACCGAAGGAAAAGTGGCGCCACGGAACAGGAGGCGCCCCGGACCGTGCCGAACCCGGCGGCAGGAACCGCGCCACGCTCGCCCGGGAGGGGCTCCTGCCTGCGTGGGCTGAACGGCGGTTAGAAGTTCGGGTTCACCGCGGCGGCTCCTGCCTCCGTAACGACCCCGGTGCTGTCGAACGCCAGCGAGTACCGGATGGACACCGTGGGCCTGATCGGGTCCGCGGGCAGGACCGGGTCCAGCGGCTGGAGCCGGTAGGTGAGGGTGAAGGACTTGGTGGACGCGGGGGCGAACTGCGTCTTTTCGGCGCCGATGACCCTGAAGCTGCGGGTCCCGTTCGCCGCGAAGGCCTGGATCAGGTTGGTGTTGATCCTCGTCACTGCTGGCTCGATCGGGTCAGTTGGGAACTGCCTGATGACCAGGTGGGCGGTGCCGGACAGGGTCAGTGTCCCCAGACCGGGCAGGGTGAACGTGCCGTTCAAGGGCACGTCAAGGTTTTCCGTGGTGGAGGTTGCCGCGCTGGCCGGTGACACCGTGCCGGTGATCATGGCCAGGACGGTCAGGGCCAGGACCAGGGCCGTGGACAGCCGGTGGCGGCCGCGATGGCGTGTGGAGGGTGCTGCGGGTGTGCTCATGGTTCTCGCCTTTTCTCTTTGTTGGGGTCCGCTCATTTTGGAGCAGTCGATCTCACGTCGCAGCTGTGCCTGGGCCTCAGGGCTCGCTTCAGTGACAGGTCTCCGTGAGTGACAGGAGACCCTAAGCGTGTCCCCAACCCGATCTCGGAGCTCGAATCTTTGATCGGCCTGAACGGCACATGAGGACCCCAGTTGTGCAGGTAATCCGCCGGTTTCGGGTCCTGGCCGTGTCAATGACCTATCGGAGAAAGATCGAGCGAAACGATTGGCTGTCGTGACATATTTACGGTTCTTATTGGCGCTGCCCCCTGGGCCTTTTGACCCCTTTCGGGTCGGCAAAAAATGACTGCGTTCTCCTGGCACACGAAGAGTCGGTAGTCTCACCACCAGCTGGGCAATGTCGCCGTGTTTCGTCGGCGAGCCGCACTGTGGCCGAGGAACAACGCGGATTCCGGATTTAACTGCCGTTCCCCGTCCTCGAGGGACTGTTGCTATCCAAGGCAGGTGCAGTTGCATTATTCGGCCCCGCCTCTAAGTTCTCTCGAAGAGGGTCGGGGCGTTCCTGGGTTACGGGGATCGTCAGTCGCACGATAAGGCCGGAGTCGGCTGCGTTCTCGAGTGTGACGGTGCCGTTGACTGAGGCTGCGGCGGCGGCGACGATTGCTAAACCCAAACCGGAGCCGTTCGCGGTGCCGCGCACTTTGTCTTCTTGCGAGAATCGGTCGAATGCGTGGGGAAGGAACTCCGGATCGATGCCAGGCCCGTTGTCGGTGACGAAGGTGATGAGGTGGGGGGGATCCAGCCTTATGGTGGCGGTAATCTGTCCTTTCCCGTCGAGGGCGCGGACGGCGTTCGACAGCAGGTTGTCGAGCACCCGACCGTAGAGAAGTGCAGGCATCGCGATCGGGGCGGCGTGGTCGGCGTGGTCGGGCATGATCAGGTCAATCTCGACGTCGTCGCTCATTGCGCGGAGCCGCGCTCGGTCGATTGCGCCGCCGGCCTCGTCGACGAGGGCGCCGACGGTGGTTGGTGTTGGCGGGCGTCCAGCATCTAGGCGGGATAGTTCGAGCAGACTCTCTACGAGTTCCGTGAGGCGGGTGGTTGCCCGTTCGGCGGCGAGGATGTCGGAGTCGATGCTGCTGCGGTCGCCGGTGCGGAGCAGCTCTAGTTGCGCCTGCAGAACGGCCAGTGGTGTGCGGAGTTCGTGGCTGGCGTCCGAGACCAACTGTCGTTCTCGGGAGGCCGAGGCTCGGAGGTCGTCGATGAGACGGTTGAGGGTCGTCGCGAGGTCGGTGATTTCATCTTTCGCTGGGCCCACGGGCAGCAGCTCTTCGGTGTCGGAGGCGACGATCGCTTCCGCGCTTCGGCGCAGCTGGGTGACTGGGCGGAGAGCGGCCCCTATCAGACGCCAAGAGACTGCGCCGAACAGAAGGGTGAGGGCGCCGAGGCCGAGGGTGAGGCCGGCCGTGAGGTCGGTGAGGACCAGAGCGGATTCTTCCTGGTTGCGGGCAGAGATGATGGTCCAATTTCCGGCGCCGGTCTCGACGGTTTCGACGGCGACCAGGTAGGTGGCGCCACCCGCGACCAGCTGCTGCGGGCCGGTGCCGGCGAGGTCGATGAGGGCCATATTCGAGGTGATCGAGGCCGGCAGTGTCGAAGTCTGGGTGGCTCCGGCGGGATCGATGACAGCGACGAGCTGACCTTCGCCGGGATTATCGCCGGGTTCGTTCGGCTCCTGCTGGATGGCCGTCTCGAACGGGGTGGCGTCGTTTTGGAGCACTTCGAACGCTGCGTTCTGCATGATCATATCGACCTGCTGCCGCACGACGAGGGAGACGCCACCGAAGAAAACGGCGGCCAGCAACAGCGTGCCCATCGTGATCCGGGCGCGGATGGAGAGTCTGTTGAGGGCTTTCATCGGTCGCGCGCAAGCTCGAAGCCGACCCCTCGTAGGGTGCGCAGGCTCACCCCGGTCGGGAGGCGTTCGAGTTTGCGGCGGAGGTAGCTGATGTACTGGTCGACGATATTCGGATTGGTGTGCTGAACCGTCCCCCAGATCTCCATCAGGATCGCCTCGCGTTGCACCGTCTCGTCGACGTTTTGGGCCAGAAATCGCAGCAGCGCGAATTCCTTCGGGCTTAGCGGAACCACCTTCTCGCCCGCTCGCACTACATGGTCGTGACTGTCGATCATCAGCCCTCCGACCTCGATCCGAGGACTGATAGCCAGACTCTCCCGGCGACGGAGCGCCCGGAGTCGGGCGGCGAGTTCGCTGAACGCGAAAGGTTTGGTGAGATAGTCGTCGGCACCCGCGTCCAGGCCCCTCACGCGGTCGCTGACGTCGTCTCGGGCCGTGAGCATCAGGATGATGAGGGCACCGGAGGCATCGCGTAGCCGCCGGCAGAGTTCGAAGCCGGACATCCCCGGCAGCATCACATCGAGCACCGCGATGCCGTAGTTCTCTGCCTGCGCCGTGATCAGGGCCGTCGTGCCGTCTTCGATCCAGTCTGTTTCGTAGCCCTCGTTGGTGAGGCCGCGGGCGAGGAGAGGGCCGAGCTCGGTGTCGTTTTCGACGACCAGAACGCGGACGGGACGGTCGGATAGTGCAGCCATGGAGCAATTCTCGCCGTGGTGGCGCTTTCTGAACAAATCTTTATGGATCACGCCCCGGTTCGCAGTCCGTCGACGTGCGCGTTCAGTAGCGTCGAACCCCGGCGCTCAGGGGTGCCGGGAAACGGAGCTGCGCGAAGAGGAATCTGGCTGTCGAAGACGATCATCGGATCGTCGACAACCTCCGCCGTGCGTGGACCGAGTCAGGGTATCCTGCCGATGCGCGGATGTCAGCCCCGGATGCCCTGTTCGCCTTAGACGGACATCTATGACCTGGCCATCCTCGATCTGATGCTCCCCGGCATGGTCTGCATCAGCACCGGCCTGGTGAGTGTCGCCCTCGTCGTCGCCATCGCGCTCTGCGTTGCGCTTCTCAGCCGCCGGCAACGGCCTCCACGCGCGTTCATGTGAGAATTCTCAGACCGAGCTGCTTCCTTTCGCAGTTCCGCTGAAGCGTCGACTGGAAACGTGCAGTTCATGAGCACACGAGAGATGACATCCCCGCCCTCAACCAAGCGGCTGCTGAGCAAAGTCCCCGAGATCACGATCTGGTTCTGGATCATCAAGATCCTCTGCACCACGGTCGGAGAGAGTTTCGCCGACTTCATTAACGTGGACCTCGGAGTCGGCCTCGTCACAACTGCAATCATCTTCACCGTCGTCACTGCCGTTGTGCTCGCCGTTCAGATGCGTCTCCGGCGCTATCTCCCGGGCGCGTACTGGCTCACCGTCGTCGTGATGAGTATCACCGGAACCCTTTACACCGACCTCCTCATCGACCAGGCCGGCGTACCCCTCTGGATCAGCGCCGGCGTGTTCTCGGCAGGGCTCGCCGCTGTCTTCACCATCTGGTTCATCAAAGAACGAACCCTCTCCATCCACAGCATTGTTACCGGGCGCCGCGAAGCCTTCTACTGGCTCGCCGTTCTGGTGACCTTCGCTCTCGGCACGGCCCTGGGTGACTGGACCCTCGAGCTCACCGGATGGGGACCTGGCATCTCGATCCTGCTGCCCCTGGTCCTCATCGGCGTCGTCACCGCCCTCTGGCGATTCGGCGCCAACCCCGTACTCGCCTTCTGGATCGCCTACATCCTCACCCGCCCCCTCGGCGCGAACATCGGCGACTGGCTCGGCCTCACAGCCGCCGAGGGCGGCCTGGGCCTTGGCACCCTTCTGACGAGCATCATCTTCCTCGCCGCGATCTTCTCCACCGTCGTGTATCTCTCGATCAGCAAAGCCGACGTCGTCGAACGCGCATCCGACAAGACAGCCCCAGCAGTGCCCACCGCACGCCGGCGAACCACGCTGGGCATCCTGGCCGCTGTCGCGGCCGCTACCATCGCGCTCCTCGCCTACACGAACAGCCTCCCGCACACGAGCCCTGTCGCCGACAAAGGCCCGGCGCCCAGCTGTGGTGCCGGCACTGCCGCACTGACCCGGTCTGAGGCCCAAGCGGCAGCGCAAGCAAACTTCCCCGCCTCAAACATCACCGAGTTCCGAACCATCACCTCCGACACCCTCGCACTCGTCAAAAAGGGCGACCAGCCCGCTGCGGCGGCCCGTGCCACCGACCTCGAGACCGCCTGGGACAAGAACCAACATGCGCTGAACGCCGCGGACTGCTCCGCGTGGACCTTCATCGATAAGCAGATCGATCCCGTCCTGACCGCTGTTCGCTCGCGCACTCCCAATCTGGCGACAGAACAGACAGTCTTGAAGCACCTCCTGACGACTCTCGGAGGTGCCTAACCAGCCCGCGCAATACACAGCTCACTTCACTCAGCGAGAACAAAACTAGGGAAAAGGGCCGAAAATCGCTGCGCAGAGTCAGGCACGGAGGGATGCGTTGCCTCCAGGTGATGACAGGTGCTTATTGCCTTGCAGCCAATGAGGTGGGGGATGCGGCCTGCGCAGGCCGATCAGGAAGACCGTCAACGACGGCCCGCACGGTGCGTTGTATTGCGAAAGGGAGGGCGGGCGACGCCTGGGTGATTCAAGCCTGTTGGGACGTGGGAAGGTACCCGTTCCGACGGCGACCGGGCAGCTCCCGCGTAAGGAAGCCCGTTCTTCCCCGCCAGGGCGGGTTGCAGCGTCATGTTCAGGTAACGGTAGGGACTATGGGGCACAATCGCGGAATGACAGATTCCAGACAGCAGGACATTTTACGGAACGGCGCCGCGTCTGCCGTCCTGGAGGTACGGGTACCGGCCCGGGGATGGGCGTCCGCACGTTTGGACGGTACCAAGGTCCCGGAAATCACGGCCTGGTTCTGGGCGGCCAAGGTGCTCACGACCGGGATGGGCGAAACCACTTCTGACTTCATGGTCCATCAGATCGACCCGGCGGTGGCGCTGGGCCTCGGCGGGTGCGGGCTGGTTGCATCGCTTGTTCTGCAGTTCGGTGTGCGTCGTTACATTCCATGGGTTTACTGGCTGGCCGTGGTCATGGTCAGTATCTTCGGAACCATGGCTGCCGACGCGGTGCATGTCGTGCTCGGCGTCCCGTATCTGGTGTCCGGGGTGTTCTTCCTCGTCGCACTCTCAGTCGTTTTTCTCCTCTGGTACAGGTCTGAGAAGACGCTTTCGATCCATAGCGTAGACACGCGGCGTCGCGAGGCCTACTACTGGGCCGCCGTCCTGGCCACGTTCGCCCTTGGCACCGCGACCGGCGACATGACCGCGTACACCCTGGACCTTGGCTATCTTGCTTCGGGCGCCGTGTTCGCCGCGGTGATCTGCGTGGCTGCTCTTGGGTATTGGCGTGGCCGGCTAGGGGCGATATCGTCGTTTTGGTTCGCGTACATCCTCACCCGGCCGCTCGGGGCGTCCTTCGCCGACTGGACGGCTGTTTCCGTCGATCGCGGCGGTCTCGGTTGGGGGACCGGCCCTGTCAGTCTGGGCCTCGCCGTGTGCATCGCGGCAGTGGTCACCTATCTGTCCATCGCGGGTAAGAGAAACGCTTCCGCTTAGGTAGCTCACGTTGTGGGCAGGCAGCCGTGATTTCATTCGCGGCGTACTTCGGGGCAAAGCGGAGCGAACCCGGCAGCCCCCGGTGTACCAAGGCGGGGTCCGGGCCAGCGCAGCCACTCCAAAGATGACCTGGCTGATTCTGATCGTACTGCTGGGACGGGCCGCGCCCCGCTATCGGTGCCGCGTGGCTGCTGAGCGTTGGGCTGCAGGTGGTGTCCCTGTCTCCGACGGGTGTGGGCCGTCCCTGGCACCGGGTTCCACCGTGCGGGTGCGAACGATCGGCTTCTGCATGCGGGACTTCTTGGCTCGCGTCAGCTTCGCTGTGCGATGCTTTAAGTGTTGGCCGCTATCCAACACACAGTAGAAAGGGAGCGTCCTGGTCCATACCGGGGCGCTCCCTTTGCTCTGGTTGGGGAAATAGGCCGTAGGCCGTGGTCCTATTTCGGTGCTGACCTGCTGTTCATGGTTGCGATTGAAGTGGGGCCTCCTTTGATGCCTGGCGCTCTCGGGCCGTCAATGGAGACGGCACCGGCTCCCCTTCAAAACCAGGTTTTTGAATGGCTATTCGGCAAGCTTGGCTACTGCCTGTGCCCAGAGGAAGAACTTGTTCGTGCCCAGATCCTTGACCGTCTTGATCCCGAGTGCGGACTGAAGCTTTTCGGCGTCCGTATCCGAGAGGCCCTGAAGGGCTCCGACGGGTGCCTTAGCCAGGTCTTCCACGCTCTTGCCCTCGTAGGCCTTATCGAACTTCTTATCCAAACCTGCCATGGTTGATCCTCCGTTTCACGGCGGCCGACAGCATGCCGGCCGCAGCCGATACAGTCAGTGCCAGAGGGCACTGTTGCCCAGTCAATCACACCGCGTGGCACGCGATCAGAATGCCGGCCAGCGTCGGCTCCTTAACCCGCCGGCTGTTGATGAATTCAACGTCCTACGTGCGGCAGATGCTTCAGCCTGCTCCACCGCGGTGGGGCGCTATTGACCGAGCAGGGAGACGGCGTGGGCGATGACGAGTGCCAGCAGCACGAAGCCGCCGAAGGCCTCCATCCCCATAAGCGATTTCGCCCGGGCGGAAAGCGGCATGGTGTCCGTCGGGCTGAAGGCCATGGAATTGGACAAGGAGAAGTAGACGTAGTCGATGAACGACGCGGTCCAGCCTGTCTTTACCGAAGACCTGGCAGCGACTTCCTTCACGGCGTCGTGGTCCTCATCCTGGGGGAAGCGGAAGTCCGCTCTGGGCAGTTCATGGCGCGGGGTGTGTCGCCGGGCGACGAGGCCGGTCCCGTTCCCAGTAAACCAAGGCAAGGCGATGACGTTCGTCACCCACACCTGAAGTGCGGCGAGCAAAAGTGTTGGGCCCTTGCTGTTGTTCGAGTTCGTGAGGACAATGACCAGCTGGTCTTCGCGCACGCCTGGATCATGCGTTTTCAGCGCCCGTACCTGGGCTTGCATGTAGGCCCCAAGCACCGCCGAGGCCGGGCCTTTGCGCGTCGGTTTTGGCGGGACCGCCGGCCCGGCAGGGTGGTTGGTGCCCAGGGCCCGTGCAAGCTTCGAGGGCAGCGCCGCCGGGTGCTGGCCGGATGTCAATGCTTGGCTAAAATTGACCCCTTTTTGCTGTTCTAAAATTGACCCCTTGACGGGGCTAGGGTCTGTAGTTTTGTTAGTCCTTGATGGTTGTACTGGCGAGCTGATCGCGCCGGTTCTTAGTCCGGTAGGAGTCCCCTTTCAGGGGCACGACCTCGGCGTGATGGACAAGGCGGTCAATCATCGCGGCGGCGATGATGTCGTCATTGAAAACCTCTCCCCACCGGGAAAACGTCATATTCGAGGTCAGAATCAGGGACGCATGCTCATAGCGGGAAGAGACAAGCTGGAAGAACAGATTCGCGGCATCGGCGTCGAACGGGATGTAACCTACTTCGTCAATCTATGCGGATATCCGCATAGATTGACCTATGCCGAGCCCGCAACTATGCCGAGGCAATCCAGGGGCGGTTGGTAATTTGGGTGAGGGTGCTGGGTTTTCTCGTCGGGGCGGGCGTTCGCGTGTCGGCATAGTTCCCGGGGGTGGAGCCTGATCATGGGAGCAACCGTGCTTCCGTGAAGGAGGCGAAGTGCAGTGTCGGGAACGAGAAGGAAGGCCGGTCAGCTGGGGCCGCAGGTCGAGGGCTATCGGGCTTGGTTGGCGAAGCGGGGCTACACACCGGGCACGATCGTGAACATGCTGAAGGATTTGGGCCAGGTTGGTCTGTGGCTTTCTGCCGAACGGCTGAGGACAGAGGATCTGAACGAGGAACGGTTGGCAGCGTTCCAGTCTGCCCGGCGAAGGGGTGGCCGGAGCAGGAGCCCGGGTCCCCGTGCGTTGGTGCCGCTGTTGAGCTACCTGCGGGAGACGGGCATCGCCCCTGAGGCCACGCCGTTGGTGACGCCGCTGGGTGCGCTGCTGCTTCAGTATCGAAGGTGGATGATCCAGGAGCGGGGTCTTTCGCCGACCACCGTGCTCCGTTATGAGAACACCGCACGCCGCTTCCTCAAGGAGTCCTCGGCGGGCTGGGTGTTCGCTCCGGCGGATCTGACCGGGGCGGACATCAATGCGTTCCTGCTGCGGGAATTCGCTCGGGTGTCTGCCGGGTCGGCGAAGGGCCGGGTGGCCGAGCTGCGTTCGATCCTGCGCTTTCTTTACCTGCAAGGCATCACCGGATTGAGTCTGGGGGCGTCCGTTCCTGCGGTGGGTGGATGGCGTTTCGCGACCCTTCCGCCGCCGGGGATGTCTGCGGAGGATGTACAGCTTTTGCTCGACAGCTTCGATCGCAGCACGCCGGTCGGTGTGAGGGACTTCGCGATAGTCATGCTGGTGTCGCGGTTGGGGTTACGGTCCATCGAGGTCGCCAGGATGGAACTGCGTGACGTGGACTGGCGGTCCGGCGAACTTGTGGTCCGCGGAAAGGCGCGGCGACAAGACCGGTTGCCGTTGCCAGCCGAGGTCGGCGAAGCCCTGGCAGCCTATCTGTCCTGTGAACGGAACCCTGCTGCTGCCCGTCATGTGTTCCTGACCTGCCGGGCTCCCCGCGGACCGATCCGTGCCGATTTGGTCGGTGATGTTGTCGAGCGGGCCTGTAAACGTGCAGGCGTGCCCAAGGTTGGACCGCACGGGCTGAGGCACGCGCTGGCCGGTGAACTGCTCCGCAGGGGCGCCGGCCTGGTAGCGATCAGCCAGGTCTTGCGCCATCAGGATCTGGCCACCACGGCCCTCTATGCCAAGGTTGACCTGGTAGCGCTGCGCCGGGTGGCCCAGCCGTGGCCGGGGGCCGTGCGGTGAGTGCGCTGGAGCGGGATCTCGCGGATTACCTGCAGCTGCGTCGATCGCTCGGACACGAACTGGCCGAGGCCCGCTGGCTGCTCCCAGGCTTGGTGGCTTACCTCGACGCTCACGGATCGCCAACCGTGACGATCCAAGCGGCACTGACGTGGGCGCAGCAATCCCCGACAGGCCAGGTGACGACCGTGGGACCGCGACGGATGACGGCAGCCCGGGGCTTCGCCCGGTACTTGGCCGGCATTTACCCCGGCACGGAGATCCCGCCGTCGGGTCTGATGCCACACCGGCAACGATGGCGCCAACCATTCATCTACTCCACCGCCGACATCGAGGCACTGATGAACAAGGCCCGCCGCTTGGCCAGCTCACCGCTGCGGGCCGCGACCTACGAGACACTCATCGGGCTGCTTGCCTCGGGAGGTCTGCGGATCGGCGAGGCCATCAAGCTCGACCGCAGCGATGTCGACTGGTCCGGGAACGTGCTGCTGATCCGCGAGTCCAAGTTCGGAAAATCCCGCCTCGTTCCGCTTCACAGCACCGCCATACAGGCACTGAGCGCATACGCTGCACTGCGCGATGAGCTGGATCCGCGACCGAAGGAGCCAAGCTTCTTCATGTCCCTGACACACAAACGGCTCTGCTACACCGTCGTCAGCCAGACGTTCCGGAAGCTCGTCAACAACGCCGGTATCGGGACCGGGGCACCATCGGCACCGAGACTTCACGATCTGCGCCACACTTTCGCGGTCCGCACCCTGCTCAGCTGGTACCGCACCGAGGAGGACGTGCAGGCGAAGATTCCATCGCTGTCGACCTACCTCGGACACCGCGAACCCGCATCGACCTACTGGTACCTCTCGGCCGCACCGGAGCTGCTCGCCCTGGCCGCGGCACGCCAACACACCGGCTGGACGGCAGCGCGCTCATGACGCTGATCGCACCGACACTGCAGATGTTCTTCACCGACCGGCTCGCCCAACAGCGCCAAGCCAGCCCTCGGACCATCGCGGCCTACCGCGACGCCCTGAAGCTGCTCCTGGATTTCATCCACGGGCAGACCGGCAAGTTGCCTTCACAACTGGACTGGGACGACCTGGACGCGACCACAATCTCAGGATTCCTCACCCATCTGGAGAATGAACGGCACAACAGCGTCAGGACCCGCAACGTCCGCCTCACCGCGATCCGCTCCCTGTTCTCCTACGCCGCGCTGCGTCACCCCGAACATGCGCAGCTGATCCAGCGCGTGCTCGCCATCCCGCCGAAGCGGTTCGACAAGCGCGTCGTGACATTCCTGACGGCACCCGAGATCGACGCTCTCCTGGCCGCCCCGGACCAGTCCAGATGGGAAGGCCGGCGCGACAGGGCCCTGATGCTCCTGGCCATCCAGACCGGCCTGCGGGTTTCCGAACTCACGGGCCTGAACTGCGCCGACGTCATCCTGGGCACCGGCGCGAACGTCCGCTGCGAAGGCAAAGGACGCAAACAACGCGCTGTCCCTCTCACGAACCCCGTCGAGGCTTTACTGCGGGTCTGGCTGGCCGAACGAGCCGGACTCCCGGACGACCCATTGTTCCCGACCCGCACCGGACGACGGCTCAGCCGCGACGCTGTCGCGCTGCGGGTCAGCACGCACGCGAGAACTGCAGCGCAAAACTGTCCGTCACTCGCGGGCAGGCAAATCCACCCGCACGTGTTCCGCCACAGCTGCGCCATGTCCCTGCTCCAGGCCGGCGTCGACACCTCAGTGATCGCACTCTGGCTCGGCCACGCCGGTGTCCGGTCCACCGACGCCTACGTCCATGCCGACATCACCATCAAGGAGAAAGCCCTCGCTCTCACCACACCAGCATCCGCGAGCCCCGGCCGCTACCATCCACCGGACAAGGTCCTCGCGTTCCTCGAGAGCCTGTAACTATGCCGAGCCCGCGACTGGCCGACACCCCACATAGCAGACCAACATGGCAGCAGCCTCGGCATAGTTGCGGGCTCGGCATAGGTCGATTATGAGTAGCGGGTAGCGGGCGAGCCTGGCCAGTTCGGTCGGGAGTTCACCCTTGGCGTGAGCCTGCTGCAGTCGGCTGATCCAGCCTGCGGCCGTATCGAAAAGCACCCGGTGCCCGGCGTGGGCGGCCTTGATGCCGAGCCCGATGGCCAGGTGTGTTTTCCCGGTTCCCGGCGGCCCTAGCAAGATCACGTTCTCCGCCGCATCGATGAAGGACGTGGTGCCCAGATGGGCTATCGTCTGCCTGGCCAGTCCAACGTTGTGGGTGTAGTCATACTCCTCCAGGGACTTCCGTGCGGGGAAATGCGCGGCGTTGATCCGCAGCTGGGTGCCGTTGGCCGCCCGGGCACTGACCTGGCGGTCCAGCACGGCGGCCAGGTACTCCTCGTAGGCCCAGCCTTCCGCCCTGGCACGTTCGGCGAGACGTTCATAGACCTCCGCGACCACCGGCGCCCGCAGCGCCCTGGCCAGGTACGCCAACTGCGCCGATGGCTTGACGGCTCCCGCAGTTCCTGGGCCCGGCTGTCCGGCCGCCGGGGCGGACAGTTCGGCAGCGGTCGTCATGACAGCGCCGGAACGCTCGAAGCGGCGACACCGGACGCCGCCAGAAGCGTGTCTGCCGCCTCAAGCAGGTCACGGCGCCCGTCAACAAGTTCGATCTCCCACTCCCGCCAGCTGCTGGATTCAGGCTGGCCAAGGACCGTGCTGGCCTCCACCCGGTCATCGCAGAATTCGGCCAGGACCGTGTCGGCGGGCCCGTACAGGGACAGAACCGTGCGTCGTGTGCTCAGGCGCACGACGGGGACAAGCGCGCGGTCGCGTGTGTGAACGAGCACGGGCCGCCGCAGTCGTCCCGGCGCGGTGTCGGGGTCGTTTCCCACGGCCTCGGTCATCTCGCGACGTTCCCCGGCCCCGAGGGGCAGTTTCAGGTGCCAGCCGGCGTCGTCTCCGCCGCTGCGCCGCCGCAGCGTGATTCCGTGGGCGGCCAGCGTGAGATCCCGGGTATCAAAATAGACGGCATCCAGGTTTTGTTCTTCAGGCGTACCGACCCGGACCACCCCCGCGAGCATGACAAGTTCCGGCAACGGGGCATCCTGCTCGACTTCGTACTTTCGTTCCAGCTCTACGGTGTCGGGCCCGGTCATGCTCCAGTCTAAGTCCGCCGCCCCGTTCACAACCGGGCTAAGAGCAATACCGTTCAGTTAAGATTGTTTGCGGTATCGTGGTGGGATGCCTCGTTCAGGACAAGTGAAACCAACCTCTGATACGCGACTGCCGGATGTTATCTCGGTGGGATTGCTGACGAAGGTGTTCCCGGCGCACGTGATCGATGAGGTGATAGCCGAGGCCGGGCGCACCCAGCAACGCAGCAGGGCGCTTCCGGCTCGGGTGATGGCGTATTTCTCCATCGGCATGGCCTTGTATTCCGATGGCTCTTACGAGGATGTGTTCGAGCACCTGACCGACGGGCTCTCCTGGTCCTCGGGATTCGCGGAATCATGGGCCCCGCCGAGCAAGTCCGCGATCTTCCAGGCGAGGGCGCGGCTGGGTTACGAGCCGATGCGCGACCTGTTCACCCGGGCGGTCCGCCCCCTGGCCGCGCCCGGCACTCCCGGTTCCTTCCTGGCCGGGCGGCGCCTGCTGGCGGTCGACGGAACCTGCCTGGACCTGGCCGACACGCCCCGGAACGAGGAGTTCTTCTCCCGCCCGGGCACCGGGCGGGGGGAGAAGTCCGCGTTTCCGCAGGCCAGAGTCGTGGCCGTGGCCGAATGTGGCACCCACGCGATCCTGGACGCCGAGATCGGCGCATGCAGCACCTCGGAAATCACCCTGTCCCGGGAACTGGTCTCCCGATTGAGGCCGGGAACGCTGCTGATGGCGGACCGCGGATTCTACGGATTCCACCTCTGGAAGCTGGCCTCGGCCACGGGCGCGGACCTGCTCTGGCGGACCAAGACAAGCCTGCGGCCACGGTACCTGGAAACCTTGCCCGATGGATCCTGGCTGGCCGAAATCAATCCTTCCTCGACCAAGGACCGCCTGGACAACCCGCCGCTGACGGTGCGGGTCATTGACTACACGATCGATGACGGCCGGGAAAACCCGGAGGAGTACCGGTTGCTGACCACGATCCTGGATCCGGAGGAGGCAGGCGCCGAGGACCTTGCCCTGGCCTATGCCCAGCGGTGGGAGATCGAGAACACCTTCGATGAACTCAAAACCCACCAGCGCGGGCCCCGGGCCGTGCTGCGCTCCAAGTCCCCGGACCTGGTCCTCCAGGAAATCTGGGGGCACCTGTGCTGCCACTACGCCATCCGGACCCTCATGGCAGCCGTCGCCGCCCAAGAAGGGCACGACCCGGACAGGGTCTCGTTTGTCGCGGCCCTGCGCATCGCCCGGCGCTCGGTCGCCCAGGGCGCTTTTCCCCCCTCATGAGACCGGGATGCTCACCGCGCTCTGGAACACGGCCATCGGCAAACTCCGCAAACGGCTCAACCCGCCCCGGAGACGACGCTCCAACCCCCGGGTCGTGAAACGCAAAGTCCTCAAATGGCCAGCCAAACGCTCCCATCACGCCGGGCACCCGCAACCCGCCTATGGGCCCGACGTCCACATTCACGAACTTAACTGAACGGTATTGGGGCTAAGAGTCCCGACTTTGGCCCAAGGTGACGGACCTGGGGCTGTTCTGGATCGTGGACGCCCTGACCGGCGGCCGGAGGCCGCTGGACATGGCCGAACTGGAGATTGTCCGCGTCCAGAGCCCGGTTATCCGTGATGCCGCGGTCACGGGGCCGGCCGCCGCCTGAACCGTCGCGGCGGCGTGCCGGCCCTGTGGCCAATGCCATGGTTCGTGGCCTGATGTTCACCATGCATAGGCCCAAAACCTGGCACAGTATCCGGCTGCGCCGGATACTGTGAGGCCATGCAATCCGTCGAGGCCGAGACACTGATCAAGGCCCGAAGCTCTACCGTCTGGGACATCATTACCGACGCCGGGAACTACACCGTCTGGGACTCCGGCATCACGCACATCACGGGCGAGGTGCGCAACGGTGGCACCATCAGAATCCGGACCAGCACCGGAGGGAACCGCATCGTCCGGCTGCGCGTCCAGCAGATGCCTGGTGAGGTGATGACCTGGACCGGCGGCCTGCCCCTGGGTCTGTGCACCGGCGTGCGCACATTTACGCTTGACCACCAGGGCGGGATTACGCGCCTGCGGGTGAAAGAGGACTTCACCGGTCCGCTGCAGGGGCTGCTCTGGAAGGTCACGCCCGACATGCAGCAGGCTTTCACCGACTATGTCAACGCCGTCAAGGAACGCGCCGAAATCCTCGGCTGACACGCTCAACCCGGGGTGATGAGCGACGCCAGAAGCAGCGCCCTGTCTCCAAGAGCGCGGGACGCCGATTGTCCGGACCACTGAGTCTGCCTATCTCCACCCTGAACACCCTATGTCCGCCCGAACCTGAGGGACTTCCAGCGCGGCGTTCACCGGGCCCGCTCCGACGGTTTTGGCTGCAAACAGTCTCCACACGGTCATGGGGTCCGTCGGTGCCCGGGGCCGGCTGCCGACCCCGGTCCTGCCGGATCTGCCGCCACGGCAGCCTCGAACACACACGCTGCGCGGGCGTGCCCACTGATTCCTCGAATACCGCCACGCGGGGCATCTTTGATGAGTTATCGTTTCGTGACCGGCCGGCGCGGCCAGCGGGAAACTGGGGAGGTGAATATGGACGATGAATTGAAAGCCGTCGACAATGTGGTCGAATGCCTCGCCGAACGATTCCCGCATATTCCGCGCCCGAGCATTGAACAGGCTGTCCGGGAGGAACACCAGGCTTTGGACGGGGGCCGGATACGTGACTATGTACCCGTTCTCGTTGAGCACGCGGCCAAGGCCCGCTTGTCCCGCTGACCGTGCAGCCAAGGGCCCGCTCACTTGATCAATCGGTGCGGCATTATGACAGGATGGGCGTCCACCGAAGGCGAGGGACCATGAGCGACACCGTTGAGTTCAACACACCGGATGAGGCTGTGACGTTCGTGCGGGAACGCCGGAAGGCACTTCATCTGACCCGTACCCATCTGGCTGAGAGGGCAGGAGTTTCGCGCGAATTCGTCGTTGCCCTCGAACGCGGCCAGACGAACAACGAGCCCGACCAGACACTGCAGGTGCTGACAGCCGTCGGTTTCCGGATCCGCGCCTGACGCACCGCGGCTCGGTCCGCCTGGTCGATGATCTTCAAGGTCGGGCCAGCTCGGAGCGACATGCGCAGGTTCGCTCCTAGCCTAGGAGCGCGCCAGCGCATAAAAGCCGGCCGGCCTTTTGGACGGACTGGATCTCTCGTCCGAGACGACCGGCGGCACGGAGGCCTGGCCTCCCGTGGCTAGTTCACCGTGCACTGTGTCAGCGGAGACAGTGACCGATCAGGGTTCCCCTTCCGGACACTCAGTGACGCGTTGCCTTGGCAAACAGCGAGTGTCCTGCGCCTGAAATCCGGTTCAGAAGTCGGCCCAGGGATTCGAGGATTTGTTCGGCGGTCTTTGTCCAGATGAATGGCGTGGGGTTCTCGTTCCAGTTCTTGACCCAGGCGCGGATGTCGGCCTCGAGTGCCTGGACGGAGCGGTGGTCGCTGCGGCGGAGCAGGTCGTCGGTGACGAAGCCGAAGAACCGTTCGACCTGGTTGATCCAGGAGGAGTACGTGGGGGTGAAGTGCATGTGGAAGCGGGGGTGGTTCACCAGCCAGGCCCTGATGGCCGGGGTCTTGTGGGTCTGGTAGTTGTCACAGATCAGGTGGATGTCCAGGTGGGCGGGGACCTGGGTGTCGATCTTGGCCAGGAACTTTCTGAACTCCACCGCCCGGTGCCTGCGGTGCAGGGACGAGATCACGGACCCGTCGGCGGTGTTCAGGGCCGCGAACAGGGTCGTGGTCCCGTGCCGGACGTAGTCGTGGGTGCGTTTCTCCGGCATCCCTGGCATCATCGGGAACGCCGGCTGCGAGCGGGCCAGCGCCTGGATCTGGGATTTCTCGTCCACGCTGAGTACCACAGCCGATTCCGGCGGGTTCAGGTAGAGCCCGACCACGTCGTAGACCTTGTCCACGAACTGCGGGTCGGTGGAGAGCTTGAACCCGTCGGCGCGGTGCGGCTTGAGTTCGAACGCCTTCCAGATCCGCCCGATCGTGGACTTCGAAAGCCCGGTCCGCTCGGCCATCTTCGCCCGGGACCAGTGCGTCGCGTTCTTCGGTGTCGATTCCAGGGGTGCCACCACGACGTCCTCCACCTCCTCGGCCGTGACCGTGGCCGGCCGGCCCGGCCCGGGCTCGTCGAGCAGCCCGTCCAGGCGCTGTTCCAGGAACCGCCGCCGCCACCTTGCCACCGTATGCGGCTCGACCCCGCACCGGGCAGCGGCCGCCACGTTCGTCAGCCCTTCGGCGCTGGCCAGAACGATCTTCGAGCGCGTCGCCGACGCCTGGGACGACTTCGCCCGGCGGGACTACCGCACCAGGGCCGCCCGCTCCTCATCCGTCAGTTCCAGCAAGGCCTTCGGCCGCCCGACATTCGCCATGCCCCATTCTACAATTAGGAACCGAATTTCAGGCGCAGGACACGAGTTTTCCTCTTCCATTTCTTGAGCTGACCGAGTAGATACCTGCCTCCGAACGCCCCTTAGCGTACGATTTTTTCCGTTTTCTGAAGCGGCCCCCTTATGCGGATAGTAGCCAGGCCGGATAGCGCGACTGCCTGCCCGCATGGTGTGCGGGCAGGCAGTCTGTCCTGGCTGGTGTATCGGTTCCTCTCAGCCCCTTCTATCAGGACCGGGATCGCCGGGGTCGTTCTGCGGGTTAGGGGCGGAAGAGCTCCTCGAAGGTGCCCGATGTGGTGGGCGAGCACGTGTTGGCCAGGCAGCCCAGGTGCCACAGGTGCTCGATGGTGGAGAGCAGGGTGTAGTGGTCAGCAAGCTTGTCCGCTGTCTTGTGCGGGCCTTCAGCGGAGTTGATGACAATCATCGGTGCGTGGCCGCCGCCGAGGACGGCCCCATTCTGCCCGACCGGGCTGCCCGGTCCGCCAGAGGATCCGGAGTAGTCGTTCTCGTCCCATGCGAGGACGATACTGGACTTGGTCGTCTTCCACGTCGGGGAGTCCATGATCTGCTGGACGGTCTGCTTGACGTAGGCGTCGCCGAGCTGGATCGCGCCGTGGTCAAGGCCCGAGTCCGGGTAGCCGCACTGGGGCAGGTTGATGAGGGCCGCCCCGGAGGGGGAGATTCCGTGCATGTCGTGGCACTGGTTCGGGCTGATCCAGACGAAGTTCGGCACGGTGCCGTTCGCCAGGTCGGTCTTGAGGTTGTTCTCGAGCGGCACGATGTTTTGCAGGCGGGGGCTGCCCGGGTAGTTGATGTCCGAGAAGTACATGAAGGGGTTGTGCTTTTGCGCGTACAGCTTCACTGTTGTCGAACCGATCGTGGGCGCGTATTCGACCTGCGAGCCGGCGCTTGGAAGGTTCTCCATGTACGCCTTCCAGCTCAGCCCCTTGTTCTCGAGCTGGTCAACAATGGTCTGGCCCGAGAACATGTGCGGAGTGGATGAGGCGCTGGCGGCCTGCTCCGGGGTGAGGCTCCCGGTGACACCTGCGTCGCCGGAACCCGGGACAAACTCTTCGGGGGCGCACGTGACGTTGGCACCGGCCTTGCAGTCATCCCAGATGCCCTGGGGGCTTCCCGAAATGGTTGCAAGGTAGTTGGGCAGGCTGGGGTGGGTGACGCCGTGGTAGTTCGCCGCGGTGTTGTAGCGCTGGGCGAGTGAATTGATGTACGGCGCGTCGGAGGTGTTGCCGATGACCTGGTCGTAGCCGTGGTTCTCCATCATGATGACGAAAACATGGTCAGGACCGTTCGCCCCCTGCCCGCTGGCATGGGCCACAGTGCCCGACGTCGTTTGCGCGTCCGCGGGTGCAGCCGCACCAACGGCTGCGAATCCAGTGAACGCGACGGTGGCAGCAAGCGCCGCTGCGCCTGCCCTCCGGTTCTTCAGCATACTGAGCATTGAATAATCCTTTCGGGTTGCGCCCCGGGACGGAGCGCCTGTTTCTCGGGTAAAGCAGCAAGGTAAGGCCCAGTTGCCGGCAGAGGGAACGACAGCCTGCAGCCCTCGCCCCGGCCCGGCCTCTTATCGGCCCAGCTGGGGGTCGCTCGTGAGCGGCCGGCCGTTCTCGAGCCGGCCGGCGAGGACGCGGATGAGCTTCGGGTCACCGGCGGAGGTGATCGTCAGGTCGTACCAGCCGCCTTGGGTCGGGATGACGACCGTCTTGCCCTGGTCCGGGTTGAGCGAAAGCGTCTGGGAACCGGCGCCGTAGGCGTCCTTGAGGGTTAGGGCCATGCCCGCGGAGCCGGTGTTTTCGATCTTGAACTGTGCGTGCGGCGACGTGCCGTCAGCGGTGACTGCCACGCGGAGGTCCGCGGCCGCGGTCGTGCCGGCAAGGCGCCGGTACCAGCCGGCCGGGCCGTGCATGTGCACGTCGTACTCGGCGCCGAGCGCCCAGGACGCGTCGAGCGAAGCCCTGGCTCCGATGGTGTATGAGTATGGAGCCTGCGGCAGGAGGTTGGAGCGGACCTGCACGTGCGCGCCGAGCGGGCCGTGGTTGGACCAGTGGGCGGTGAGCGTGCCGCCCGCAATGGTGGCCTCGACGTCGAGGGCGTAGCCCAGCGGACGGGACGGGCGCGTGCCTTTCTCCTGGGACGGCATGCTGTTCACAGCCGGCGGCGTCGGAACGTAGTTCGGGTGGCGGTTGTGGTCCACCGGCTTGTACGCCGACGTGTCCGGCAGGGCCGGCGCCGCGCCGCCGGCGGCGGTGAAGTCGAACGCGCTCGTGAGGTCACCGCAGACAGCGCGGCGCCACGGTGTGATGTTCGGCGACGCGACGCCGAAGCGGGTCTCGAGAAAGCGAACAATCGATGTGTGGTCGAACGTCTCCGAACACACCCACCCGCCCATACTCCACGGGGAGGCCACGATCATCGGCACGCGCACACCCAGGCCGAAGTGTCCCGGGACGTCCTTGCTGCCGTAGAAGGTCGGGGTGCCGTCGTACCATTCACCTGCGGTCGAAACCGTGGACGCACCCGGGATCTGCGGGGTATTCGGGTGCGGCGGGACGATGTGGTCAAAGAAGCCGTCGTTCTCGTCGTACATGAAGAGCACGGCCGTCCTGCTCCACACGTCCGGGTTGGACGTGAGGATGTCAAGGATGTTGGCCGCATACCAGGCGCCGAAATTCGGCGGCCAGTTCGAGTGCTCCGTGTAGGCCTCCGGGGCCACGATGTAGGACACCTGCGGGAGCTTCCCCGAGGCGACGTCCTCGCGGAAGATGCTGAAGAGGTCCTCTCCGGCCTTGGCGTTCGTGCCGGTGCGCGCCTTCTCGTACAACGGAGTTCCGGGCTTCGCGTCCTGGTACTGCTTGAAGTACAGGAGCGAGTTGTCGCCGTAGTTGCCGATGTACGCGTCGCTAGTCCAGCCCTCGAAGTGCGCCGGGTCGAGTCCCTCGCCGATGTCCTGGTAGACCTTCCACGACACGCCGGCCTTCTCGAGCTCCTCGGGGTAGGTGCTCCACCAGTAGCCCTTCTCGTCGTTCCACAGGTCCGGCCCGCCGCCCTTGCGCTCCGGGTCGTCGCCGCCGGCGAACATGAAGTAGCGGTTCGGGTCCGTGGGGCCGAGCACTGAGCAGTGGTACTGGTCACATACCGTGAACGCGTCCGCGAGGGCGAAATGGAACGGAATGTCCTGGCGCCCGTAAAAGGCCATGGTCGCGTCCGACTTCGCGGGCAGCCACCGGTCGTACTTGCCCGCGTTGAAGGCCTCGTGGGTCATCTTCCATGAGTGGTCGAGGTCCTCCATGAACTGCATGCCCAGGTTCGGCGCGTCCGGGTGGTACGGGAGGACCTCACGCGTGCCGTTGTTCTGGTGGAAGGCGTCCTTGCCGCTGGGCAGGACCGCGGGGTGCGGGTCCGAGAACCCGCGCACACCCTTCAACGTGCCGAAGTAGTGATCGAATGCGCGGTTCTCCTGCATGAAGATCACCACATGCTCAACATCCTTGATCGAGCCGGTGGCCCTGTTGGCCGGGATCGAGGCGGCGCGTGCAACGCTTTGGCCGAGCATCTCGGCGATCGCGGTGCTCGCAGCACCCGCGCCCGCGAGCTGAAGAAAACGTCGACGATCGAGACCGGGCATGAACTGCTCCTCATACTTGATTACTGGCAAACCCCCGAGGCAGTGTTCCAGCACCAGGTAAAGCACAGGTTTCGACACGGCAAACTCTCGGCGGAGCCCACGGTGGGCGAGCACCGATAGCAACCACCGGCAATGAACCTCCACCCAACGAATGCTCATGACGCAAAGACGTTCCCGACCAACTGGTCCACCGCTGGAGGCACCAGTGACCTCACCAACCAAACATGGCATCAGTCTGCCGGGTTTTCCGGTATCAGTTGTGCCCTGACTCAAGTCTTTGGCTGGGTGGTCTGATGGGCGTCCAACAAGCCCGCGTTTCTCACTCCATTGTTCGGGCCCTATTTCTAAATTTTTTGGAACTAACGGATCCCGGCCACTCGTCCACTGCCGTCTCAGCAAAGGATCCTTTGCTGAGATGAACAGCGGACGGAGAATTGTCGGGTCCGGTCAGGGCTGGATCAGCACCTGACTACCAGGCGGGAAGCCCTACGGGCCCAACCTGTGGTCACCCCGTCCGGTAGCCTGTGCTCTTCCTGGTCTTCGAAGGCGGTGGATGGCGCGCATGTCGGCCGGCATCGCGATGGTCGGGTACGTTGTACCGCCGCACCACAGGCCCCGGTGTCTGCTGCCTCCGGCTTTACGGCTTTACGGCTTGCCGGTGGAATGCTGTGTCTCGTTGTCATCCTTTTTGCGGTGACCTGACTGGCTGGCGATCAGGTCCACGCGGTCCACGGCAGAGAGCCAGTCATCGTTCTGAATAGCGGCAATGTCGCCGCCATCCGCGTCCTCACGGCCGGCCGTCCCCGTTTCCGGGTCGGTGGTGTTGGTGGTGGGCCTCTTTGTGGCGGGCTTCATCCAGACGGTGTCCCATCTTGGTTCCACCACGCTCTGTGCCATGGCGACACTCGCTAAAGTAGTAGGAGGAGTAGTAATTCTACTCCTCCTACTGTCGTTTCTTTAGAAGTGTCGTTCCGAGTCGGGCCCGGTGGACCCAGCCCGCACCGGTGCCAGCGGTCTGCGGCGTGGCCCACAAGAGGCTTCTGCCCAGCTCTTGCATCGAACCCGGGTGAATGCTGCGCGGCCCGGTTACGGGGCGGGATCGACGGCTGCAGAGGGGGATTCAGGTGAGCGTCGGAGGGAGCAGGGTGGCTTGACCGCCACCCTGCTCCCTCCCGCGTGGGCGCTGTTCCCGCGCCCGGCTTTCGGGCTGCCTGTTGCGAAGGAATGCGGATGGGCACCCGCGCGTGCCCGGCAAAGGGCCGGCATACGGTGTTGATGGTCCGCCCGGGGACCTGGTTCTAAGCCCGGAAGCGTGGGGACATCGATCCTGGCGCTTCGTCACGAGCCGGCTGTTCCTTGAGCTTGGCCGGATGCAACCAGCCGCGTATGGCCAACGGGCACCTGAGCGGCGGGATCAACGGAGTGCATCCTGCGAGGTTCGCGTGTTTTGGTTCGAAAAGACGTGTGAGAGTCTCCGAAGGCGTTAACGCGGTTCCGTGAGGAGATGGGCCGTGTCGAGATCAAATGGGTTGGGGGCCTTTATGGTTCGGGCGGCTTTTTCGTGGATTGTTCCGCAGGGGACGGAAGGGTGTACCTCGAGGGTGTATTTGGCGGTGTCGTGTTGGGTGACGAGTATTCCGTGCCTGTGCTCCAGGGCGGTGGGTATCAGTTGGTTGACGGCGTCGGCGAGCTGGTCGTCTCTGCTTTGGGTCTGGCTGACGACGATGTCGAGGCGGAACGGGGTGGTTTCGTCCACGGTGGTGTCCTTCTCTGGGGCGGGCTTCGCGGCTGCGGGTTAGTTCCGCGGGGAGGGTGTTGACGTGTTGGTGCGGAAGGCGAGGATGCCGCCCTGGTTGTTGAACATGGACCGGCCCTTTCCGGCGGGTTGGATCAGCCACAGCGTGTTCCCGTCGTGGGTGACGCCGTCGGCGAGTCCGCGGGCGATTTCCTGGTTGTCCTTGCTGAGTTTGATCTCGTCGCGGGTCCGGATCTTTCTCCAGTCGCGGACGTATTCCTCGGTGGTCATGGTCCTCTTTTCTGTGGGTAGTGCACGGTGCGGGGGTTCTTTTTTGCGCAGCTGTGTTGTGGGGGCAGGCACCCGGGTAGTACTGGGCGGGCACCGTAGCGGTAATTTTTGGCCGACGCCTGGTCCTGGATGTGCTTTAACGTCTTGACGTAGATGTCTTGGCGTGGATATTGACGGGTTTCTGGGGGAACGTCCTTGTGTGCGTCCACGCAAGCCGTGCCCATGGAGAGTGGCTGGCTGGCCCGGCCGAAGGTCTGCTGCGCACCGGCAACGGTCCGTGAGCGGTTGAGGATGAACGCTTTATGGTGCCGGCCGGCCGGCGGGACGGTGGTTGCGCGGTCATGGTGCAGTCGGTGTTCTTGTGCTCCTTCATCGGCGGTGAGGGAAGCGGGCCGTGCGTGCCTTCGCCACGGCCGTTCGAAGGTCCGACCCGGGGGGTGGGCGATGGACGTCTCCGCCGTTCATCTGAGGGGGCCCGGAGGGAGGTTCGATCGGCCTGCGTGGGGTACCACGCAGGCCGATCGAGGGGCCGCTGCTCGGTGGCGTTTGGAACGCCTATGCCTGCTTAGGCCTGTTGTGGGGGGATTGGATCATCCGTCGGCGCCGGCAGGGGTGGTGGTGGGGGTGATGCCCAACAGTTTGTTGGCAACGTCTGCGTACTTGTTGGTGAACGTGTCGGAGATCTTGACCTTGGAAGTGTCGACGCCGATGGTCTTCTCCATGTCGAAGATCGTCTTGGGGCCGCCGGCGGGCATGATCCCGTCGGGCAGGAACTGACCCTTGTCCTTGTCCAGCGCGGAAACGTACTGGTCCTTGCTGATGGTGCTGTTCTGGACGTAAGAGGCGGGCAGCTTGTCGGCGATTTCTGCTGCCGAGTGGCTGGTGATCCAATGCATGGTCTCCACCAGTGCGTTGACGACCTTCTGCGCCGCGTCCTCGTGGGTCTTGACCCAGTCGGCTTGCGCCAGGAGGCCGGCGGCCGGCGCCTCACCGCCGAGGGCGGCCTTGGCTCCCTCAGCGGTGGCGAGGTCGATCGTCGAAACGGCGAGGTTCTTGGTCTCGAGGGCACCCACTGTCGGCTGTGTGGTCATGACGCAGTCGGCGGTGCCGCGCTGGATGGCCGCGATCGCGGTTGCTCCGGAGCCGACGGCGAGCGTGTGGTAGTCCTTCGTCGAGAGACCCGCCTTCGAGGCGAGGAACTGGGTCAGCTCATCGGTTCCGGACCCGAGGTCGGTGACCCCGATGGTCTTGCCTTTGAAGTCGGCTGCGGATTTGACGTTGGCATTGGGGCTGCACATCACCCGTTCCCCTGGGGCGCCTGAGAGCTGAACGAGGTTGATCACGTTTTTGCCCTTGGCCTGGAAGTCGATCGTGTGGATGTACCAGGCACCGGTCATGTCGACCTGGCCCGAGGCCATCGCGTCCTCGGCTCCGACGCCGCCGTGCTGCTCGGTCGAGAGTTCGACGTTGACTCCGTATTTCTTGTAGTAGCCCAACTGTTCGGCGAGCTGGTAGGGCAGGTAGATCTGCTTGTCGATGCCGCCAACCATGAGCTTCACGGTGGGCATCGAGCCATTGTCAGCGGCAGCGCTGCCGCTTCCAGTGCTGCTGCCGCAGGCCGCGAGGCTCAGTGCGATCACTCCGGCAGCGCCGACGGCGTAGATCTTGTTCTTCATCATGGATGTACGTTTCCTTTGTTTATGTTGAGGATTCGGGTGATGGGTAAGTGGAATGGATGGCGGCGAACGTCAGATCGCCTGTGCTTCAGAGCGGCTCGGCGGCCGCCATTTCAGCAGCGAGTTCTCCAGCAGGGAGATAAGGTATTCCGCGCCGAGGGTGACCACGGCGATGATCACCATGCAGGCGAAGACCGTGTCGGGATCGAAGGTCCCCTGCGCCTGACTGATGATCAGCCCGATTCCGTGCTGGGCGCCGAGCACTTCGGCAACGAGCGCGCCGATGATCGCGAAGCCGAACGCGCTGTGCAGGCTCGCGATGATCCACGTCATCGCCGACGGGATGGTCACGTGCGCTGCGACCTGAAGCGGCGATGCACCCAGCACGCGCACGTTCCCGACCAGGTTCTGGTCCACCTCACGGACGCCCTGGAAGGCGTTGAAGAAGACGATGAAGAAGACCAGCACCGCCGCGAGCAGCACCTTCGGGAAGGTTCCGAGGCCGAAGGCCACGATGAAGATCGATCCGAGCACGATCCTGGGGATTGAATTCACGATCCGGATGTACGGGCCGACGACGGCTGAAAGGTACTTGTTCGAGCCCAGGAGGATTCCGAGCACAACCCCGACGAACGTGCCGAGCAGGAAGCCCATGAAGGCCTCCTGCACCGTGATCCAGAGGTTCTCCCAGATGGTGCCAAATGCCGTGCCCTCAGTGAAGAGCACGACCAGGCTGTTCCAGATTCCGGACGGCTGGCCGAAGAAGAACTTGTCGACCCACCCGACGGCCGTGAACCACTGCCAGCCCCCGATCACGATCACCGCGAGGATGGCCCGCCCGATCCAGATCCACATCGTGCGGATCTTCATGGCGCGCCGGGCGGAATCCTGTTGCATTGTCGGCTGCTGGTGTGTGCGCGCGCCGCGGTGGGTTGTCGTTGTCATGCTGCTGCACCTGCCGTTTGCTTGTAGGCCCGGGTGACCTCATCTTTCAGGGATTCCCAAATCCGGCCCTGCAGTTCCAGGAAGCGCCCCTCGTGGCGGATCTGCTGCACATCGCCACGCGGTCTGGGAAGATCGATGTCGAAGACATCCTTGATCGTGCCGGGGCTGCTGGTCATGATGACCACCTTGTCGGCCAGGGCCACGGCCTCGTCGAGGTCGTGGGTGATGAACAGGACCGAGGGGCGCAGTTCTTCCCAGAGCTGCAGCAGTTCGTTCTGCATGATCGCCTTGGTCTGCACGTCAAGGGCGCCGAAGGGCTCATCCATCAACAGGATCCGCGGGCTGTTGATCAGCGCCGCAGCCATGGCGACGCGCTTGCGCATGCCGCCGGACAACTGGTGCGGATAGCGGTCCTCGAAGCCGGCCAGGCCAACCCGGCGCAGCCAGTCCATGGCCAGCACGGTGGCTTCGCGCTTGGGCGTGCCGAGCAGGACCGGGCCGATCAGCACGTTGCCCAGGACGGTCTTCCAAGGGAAGAGCGCGTCCGCTTGGAACATGTAGCTGACGCCCTTCGTGATGCCGTCCACGATCTGATCGTGGACGCTCACCGAGCCGGCGCTTGGCTGCTCCAGGCCGGAGACCTGCGCCAGTGTCGTGGACTTGCCGCAGCCCGTCGGTCCGACGATCGCGCAGAACTGGCCGGGTTCGACTTTAAGGTTCACGTCTTGGATGGCAGTGAATATTTCGCCCTTGGGCGTGAGGTAACGCTTGGTCAACCCGACGATGTCGATACCTGCCGCGTCCTCGGCTCTCCCGGGGGCCGCGGGCGGGCGGTGATGATGGTTAGCATCCATGTGCTAAGACCTCTCTGTCTTTCGGTTCATGTGAGCACTCGCTACCAGACGCGCCGCGCAGGTGCGTCAGGGAATCGAGACGGTCCGGTGTTTCTTTCCGGTTCAACGGCATCGTGAAACTACGGTTTTGGTGGTGAATACGGTTTTGGTGGTGAAGTTGCCGCACGTTTCCAACGGAAGGCCCGCTCCATGCCGGCCCTCCGGAGTCGGGGGCGGCTTGCAGCAGCCCGGGGCCGGACCGCCGGCCTGGGGGCTGCTTTTTTCTCGTTCTGACACCGTTGTCACTCGGATCCCTTCCTTGGGAGTCGCTTCCTTGCGTGATGTGGATCACGGAAACTATGTAAAGCTTAGAAAGTGATTGTCCGTGCCAGAAGTCTTCAGTAAGTTGTTGCGCCTTAACAGCAAAAGTGCACGTTTTGTGCGTTTTCTGCACACCGGTAAATGCCGAGCATGGGTGCGGTTCCGGTGAGCCGCGCGCCAGCCGCACCGCGCCTCCGGGCCGGCGGTCATTCCATGACCCTGACCACCCAGATCCTCCTTGGCTCGCTCTCGCTGCTGCTGCTCACTGTCGTCCTGGGCGGGTTTCTGTTCACGCTGATCAGCAACCAGACCCTGGAGCGGCAGTACCAGCTGCGTGCCCTGGGCATCGCGACCACCACCGCGCAGATGCCGGAAATCCGCTCCGCCCTGGCGGCAGGGGATCCCAAGCACATCATCGACGGTCTCGCCCGGGACATCACGGGCGCCGCGCAGTCCGCCTACGTCGTGGTTACCGACCGCGACGGCATCCGGTTCTCCCACCCGGTCCCGGCACTGATCGGGCACAAGCTGGAGGAACCCGTCGCAGTACTGGACGGCCAAACCCATGTGGGCTTCAACGAGGGCAGCCTGGGCAGGTCTGCCAACGCCAAGGCCCCGATCTTCGGGGCGGACGGCTCGGTGACAGGCCAGGTGTCGGTGGGCATCGAGGAGACCCATGTGTTCGAGAACGAGGTCCAGAACATCTGGCTGATAACCGGGTTCTCTGCGCTGGTCCTGGCCCTGGGCGTGGGCGTTTCGCTGTTGCTCTCCCGCCGGATCAAGCGCGTCACCTTCAACCTGGAGCCCGCCGAGATCGCGTCCCTGTTGCAAGAGCGTGAGGCGCTGCTACACGGGATCCGGGAGGCCGTCGTCGGCCTTGACGACGACGGAAGGGTCACGGTGATCAACGGCGAGGCCCGGCGGTTGCTCCAGATCGAGGGGGCAGCACTGGGAAAGCCGGTTGCCGAGCTCATTCCGGACGGGCGGCTTCGGGACCTGCTCACCGGCAAGATCCGCGGCGCGGACCAGGTCGCGCTGACGGAGGACGCCCTGCTGGTGGTCAACCGCATGCCCGTCGCCAGCGCCGGGCGGAGCATCGGTTCCGTCATCACCCTGCGGGACCGCACAGAGATCGAGAGCCTGGTCCGGGACCTGCACTCCGTCCGGGGCCTGATGGAGGCAATGCGCGCCCTGGAACACGAATACGCCAACCGGCTGCACATCGTCGACGGGCTGCTGGAGATGGGGGACGTGGAGCAGGCCAAAAGCTACGTCTCGCAGGTATCCGCCATGTCCACGTCGCTGGGCGAAGGGCTGCGTGCAAGGATCGCGCCGCCGGAGCTGGCAGCCCTGCTGCTGGCCAAGATCACCGTTGCCGCCGAACAGGACGTACAAATCGAAGTGAGCCCTGAGTCCCGGCTGGAACACCCGCAGGTGGACCAGACGGAACTGCTGACCATCGTGGGCAACCTCCTGGACAACGCCGTGGACGCGCTGGCCAACACGCCCCGGCCGCGCACGGTCACGGTACAGTTCGACGACGCTGACGGCGTTTTCATCGCCGTGCGCGACAACGGCCCCGGCGTCCCGGCAGACAAGATCGACCAGGTGGTGGTGGACGGCTACTCCACCAAGGACCCCCGGCCGGGAATGCGGCGCGGAATCGGACTGGCCCTGGTGGCAAGGATCGTGCACCGGGCAGCGGGAACCCTGGACGTGTTCCCGGGACCCGGCGGTAAGTTTGAGGTGTGGCTGCCGGCAATCCCGCACCACCGGACAAGGACAGGAGTGGCGGGCATTGATCAAAACATTGGTGGTTGACGATGATTTCCGGGTCGCCGGAATCCACGCGGCCCGCGTGGCCAAAGTTGAGGGCTTCGAATGCGTGGGCCAGGTGTACAGCGCCGCAGCAGCCCGCGAAGCAATCGCCCGTCTACACCCGGACCTGCTCCTGCTGGACGTGCACCTTCCCGACGAGGACGGGCTCTCCCTGCTGCGGTCCCTGCAGGCGGCCGGAACCCAGGTCGATTGCATCATCATCACCGCCGCCCAGGACCTGGCCACCGTCAAGTCAGCCATGAGCAGCGGCGCCGTCTATTACCTCGTCAAGCCCTTCAGCTCTGACCGGCTCCGCACACAGCTGCAGGCATACCAGAGATGGCGGCACGAGCTGGCGTCCGCATCAACCGCCAACCAGGCAACCGTCGACAGCCTCTACAACGCCCGCTCCGCCGGAGTCAGGCCCGCAGCCCCGGCCCCGCGCCTGCAGCCCACCATGCAAAAAGCGCTCGACGCCGTCCGTGCCGCCGGCGGTCCCGTCAGCGCCGCGGAGATCTCCGACCGGCTCGGGATCAGCCGCCCGACCGCCCAACGCTACCTCAGCGCACTCGAACGCAAGGGCCTTCTCATCCTGGACCTCACCTACGGCAGCACCGGCCGGCCCCTGAACACCTACACTGTTCCCCAGCCCTGAGCGGCGAGAACCCAAGGTGAAGATCTGACAGGTCCCAACCCAAGCAAATCAATCCGCGGACCAGAAGCGTCGATGTCAGTTCCCTGGACGAAATGTACGAGGTCCTGGACACGGTGCGCGCCATGGGAGTCTGTGGCAAGTGCGGAGTACGCCTTATGCCGCCCAACGGGAAATGACCTCCGGCCGCGGCAGGATTCTCCCGCACGACAGGCCGATGGCCCGTTGACGGACAGCCGTCTCAGGCGCCGATGGGGCGTTTCGGTTAAATGGCAGGCAACCGCCTGTGGCCTGCACGGCATAAGGAGCAGATCACGGATATCGGTGCCCGGGGCGGCAGTCCGGGCCGTAGCTGCCCTATGGGGAACCTGCATCCTCCAGGGCCGGCGTCCCGGTTCTATGGAGCTGGACCTGGGCTGCTCTGCGGGCGCGCATCATGGCGAGGGCGAACCCGACGGCGCCGCCGAGGAACACCAGCCCTGCGACCCACGTGTTCACGCGCAGACCGAGAATAAGGTTGGCGTAGTCCGAACGCATGAGCTCGATGACGAAGCGCCCGGCCGTGTAGATCATGACGTAGAGCGAGAACTCTGCGCCGCGAGGCAGCCGGAAGCGGCGGGAGAGGACGAGGATCGCGATTCCGCCGAGGGTGCACCACAGGGCCTCGTAGAGGAATGTCGGTTGGAAGTAGCCGATGACGATCGGGTTTCCGTTTGGCCCGGCGGCGGCACCGCCCGTGGCGGGGTCCATCTGGTGGATCTCGAGGCCCCACGGGAGGGTGGTCGGATCGCCGTAGAGCTCGTTGTTGAACCAGTTGCCGAGGCGCCCGAGGGCCTGCGCGAAGAGGAGACCCGGCGCCACGGCATCGGCGAACGCCGGCAGGCTTGCCTTCGCCCGTCGGCAGCCGATCCAGGCGCCGACGCCGCCCAGAGCGACCGCCCCCCAGATCCCGAGCCCGCCGTCCCAGATTGCGATCGCGTTCCACGGGTTCTTGCCGGGCAGGAAGTAGAGCTCGGGGTCGGTGACGACGTGGTAGATGCGCCCACCGAGGATCCCGAAGGGGACCGCCCACAGGACGACGTCGGGCACCTCGCCGGGCTTGCCCCCGCGACGGGCCCAGCGGCGGCTCGTGAGCCACATGGCCACGCCGATGCCCGCGAGGATGCACAGCGCATAGAAGTGGATCGGCAGGGGTCCGATTCTGATCGCGTTGACCGTGGGCGAGGGCAGGTACGCGGGGAGAGCGAGGTGGCTCACCGGGTGTCCCCGCGCTTCTTCTCTGTCCGCTCTTCCAGGAGGCCGGGTTCGTTGCTCATGTCAGCCTTCCGAGGGCGTCTTCGATGGCGCGGTGGAAGGTGGGGTAGGCGTAGATCATCTCCCGCAGCCGGCTCAGGGGCGTGCGTTCGTGGACCGCGAGGGTGAGCATGGAGAGCACCTCGCCTCCGGTGGGGCCGGCTGAGGTGGCACCGACCAGGATGCCCCGGTCGGTGTCGGCGACGAGCTTGATGAACCCGTGGTTGCCGGCCTTGTGGATCCAGCCGCGAGTGGAGTGCGGGATCTCGGAGACCGCGGTGCTGATGGTCATGCCCTGTTCCCGGGCCTGCTGTTCGGTGAGCCCGACCGATCCGACCTCGGGGTCGGTGAAGGTCACCCGGGGCACGGCGTGGTACTCCGCCTGGGTGGTGTGCTCGCCGAGGATGTGGCGGGCCGCGATCCCGGCCTGGTACATGGACATGTGGGTGAAGGCGCCGTGTCCGGTGATGTCGCCGATCGCGTAGACGCCCTCGGCGATGCGCAGATACGGGTCTGTGTCGACGGTGCGCCGGCTGGTGTCCACGCCGATGGAGGCGAGTCCGAGGCCGGCGAGGTCGCTGCGCCGGCCGGTGGCGACCAGCAGCCGTTCGGCGGTGAGGACGGTGCCGCCGGCGCGGACGGTGAAGCCGGCGCCGTCGTGGTTGACTTCTTCGGCCGTGGTTCCGGTATGGATGCCGATCCCTTCGGAGGCGAGGACTTCTTCGACGAGCCGGCTGGCTTCGGGCTCCTCGAGGGGAAGGAGGCGGTCGAGGGCTTCAAGGATGTGGACGCGGGTGCCGAAACGTCCAAAGGCCTGGGTCAGTTCAAGTCCGACAGCTCCGCCGCCCAGGACGATCAGCGATTCGGGTGCCTCCTTGGAGGCGACCGCGTGGCGGTTCGTCCAGAACGGGGTCCCGGCAAGGCCGGGGATCGGCGGGAGAGCCGGGTCGGTGCCGGTGTTGATCACGATCGCCCGGCGGGCTTCGAGTTCCCGCCCGTCGACGCTGACCGTGCCGGGGCCGGTGATCCGCGCGATGCCGCGGACGAAGCGTCCGCCTGCTTTCTCGAAGCGTTCGACGGCGACTGTATCGTCCCAGTTGTCGGTGGCCTCGTCCCGGATCCTCTCAGCGACGCGGGCGAAGTCTGCCTTGACGTCGGCTGTTCCGGCCAGGGATGCGACCCGGTGCGCTTCGGCGAGGACCATCATCTTGGTCGGGATGCAGCCGTAGTAGGGGCATTCCCCGCCGACAAGGTTCTTCTCGATTCCGACCACGGACAGCCCGGCTTTGGCCAGCTGCGCTGCTGCGGCCTCCCCTCCAGGGCCCATGCCGATGACGATGACGTCAGCATTGTCTGCCATGTTCAGTTCCTCTCGCCTGTGCTGTGCGGACGGGCCACTCCGGGTGCCGTCTTCGGGTTTCGGGCTTCTCGTGCCTGTGCCTGGGCTCGTCATGGCCGGTCTCAGATTCGGCCGAGGATTCGGGCCAGGAGGCCTCTGGCTGGTCTCTCGTCTGCGGGTTCGGACTTTCCGGCCTCGAGGACCCGCACGCCTTTCCAGAAGGCGATGTGGCCTTTGATCTCGCGGGCGGCCAGGCTCGGGACCGGGTAGTACCAGGCCGCGTCCCGGTTGGTCCTGCCGTCGACCTCGAGGGTGTAGTAGCTGGCGGTCCCCTTCCAGAAGCAGACGGTCGTGTGGTCGCTCGGGCGGAAGTACTCGGAGTTGATCGAGCCGGGCGGGAAGTACTGGTTCCCTTCGATCTGGACGGTCCGGTCCGATTCGGCGAGCACGGTGCCGTTCCAGATCGCCTGATAGGTCTTGCGCGGTTCGGGCATCTTTCCCTCCTTCATCCTGTTGTGGCGAGCTTAGCCCGCAGGCGAGGGCTGATCTGTGATCTGCATTGCAGAGCCACCGGTCCGCGCGTGGCGGTGTGTGGGAGGGCCGCGTCAGCGGTGAAGGCCTGACGGGGCTGCCCGGTGTGCCGGTGCGGATCTGGATGCGGATGTGGCCCCTGCGGCGTAGCCGGATTTTTGGGTCGGGTTTGTTGTGTTCGGGTCGGGTTCGGCCGGTCTCAAATGATTCATCGAATACGCGCAGGCGGGCATCTTTGATGAGTCGCGGATGGTTGCACTACCCATGTGGTCCGCCTAGCATCACTAGCATGGATGCTCTCACTTTCAAGCCGGAACGCGGGCAATATGTTTATACCTTTGGTGGTGCCGCACCCGTGATGACTGTGAAGCCGGGTACCGTTCTGCACCTGTGGTCGGAAGATGCCTTCAACAATGCGCTCACGTCCGTGAGCGATGTCGCCAGCCAGAAGCTCGACTTCCGGTACCTCAATCCGCAAACGGGGCCCTTCTTCGTAGAGGGGGCGGAGCCCGGAGACACCCTTGTCATCCATATCGTCGATCTGACGCCGGCTCGCAGCTGGGGGGCGTCCGCGGCAATCCCGTTCTTCGGCGGGCTCACGAGCACGGACCGTAGCGCGATGCTTCAGGAGGCGCTTCCCGAGGCGACCTGGATCTACGAGGTGGACTCCGAGGCGGGCACGGTTGGCTTCCAATCGCGATTTGGCGATTTCGAGGTCGCGCTGCCGCTCGCCCCGATGCTCGGCACCGTCGGAGTCGCGCCTTTGGGAGGCGAGGTTCGCTCCTCGCTCGTTCCGGAACGGTTTGGCGGAAACATGGACACGCCCGAAATGAGGGCGGGGACAACGGCCTACCTGGGTGTCAACGTCGAAGGAGCGTTGTTTTCGATCGGGGACGGACACTATCGGCAGGGGGAGGGAGAGGCGTGCGGCACCGCGGTCGAGGGCGCGATGAACTCGACCATCATCGTGGAACTGATCAAGGGCGGCGCCCCCGCCTGGCCTCGGCTCGAGACGGACGACTACTGGATGGTCGTGGGCTCCTCCCGCCCGATGGAGGACTCGTGGCGCATCGCGCAAGTCGAGATGATCCGGTGGTTCGGTGAGCTCTTCGACCTGCACCAGATGGATGCCTATCAGTTGCTGACGCAGATTTCCGAGGCGCCGATCGCCAACGTCGTCGACCCCAACTACAGCGTCGCCATCAAGGTCCGCAAATCCCTCCTCCCCAGGAAGAATGCGTTCGATGGCATGCATCATGAGTTGCGCACCGCGGCGAGCACACGGCGTTAGCAGGCCCGTTCGGCCCGGCATGGCTGTCACTGACAGGTGCGCTTAGCCGAGGCATTATACTTCATGAAGATCAACGACTGATATGATTTTGTTATCGAGTTGTGATCGTGACCGGCTTTTCCCGTAATGAGGAGGATCTGCTGTGAGTGACTCAAATGTCGTGACTGAAGCAAAGGTCGACCTGTTGGCAGACCCCATTCCTCTTGGGCTCCTTGGGTATGGCATGACGACCGTTCTGTTGAGTCTGGCGAATGTCGGGTTATTTCCGGTGGATGGCATGGTTTTTACCATGGCCATTTTCTTTGGTGGAATCGCCCAGGCGATAGTGGCCGTGTTGTTGTTCATGAAGGGAAACAGCTTCGGAGTGACCGCATTCGCGGGGTATGCGTTCCTTTGGCTGTCGTTCGCGTTCCTGAATATTGGTGCAGGCAATGGTTGGTGGCATGTCACCAGTGGCGCGGTGGGCGCATATCTGCTCGTGTGGGCACTGTTCACGCTCGGGCTGGTGATCGCATCGGTCGTCGCCCCCAGAGTGTTGACGGTCATCTTGGTCCTCACCGTCATCCTTCTCGGATCCCTTGGTGCGGGTGCACTGACGGGCAGCGCGGGGCTCAACCTGTTCGGTGGCTATGAGGGCATCCTGACCGGTGCGCTGGCGATCTATCTGGCGTTCGCGTTCCTGATCAATGAAATGTTCGGGAAAGACGTCCTCCCAGTTGGCAAACCGTTCCGAGCTTGAGACAGAGGAGGACAAAATCGTGGACCTGCACATCAAGGGAAAGACTGCTTTGGTCACCGGCGGCACACGAGGCATCGGTCGCGCCATAGTCGAAACGTTCGTCGCGGAGGGTGCCAATGTGGCTTTCTGCGCCCGTAACGCTGACGAGGTGGCGGCAACCGAGGCCGACTTCGCCTCAAGCGGCAACAAAGTTGTCGGCACGGTAATGGATGTCAGAGATGCGGACGCGATCTCCGCATGGGTCGACGGCTCCGCCAAGGAATTCGGTGGCATCGACATGGTCGTCAGCAACGTGAGCGCGCTGGCGATTCCGGACACGGACGAAAACTGGGTCGAATCGATCGAGGTGGACCTGATGGGCACCGTCCGCTTGGTCAAGGCTTCGATTCCGTACCTGGAGAAGAGCACGGCGCCATCGATCGTCGCGATTTCCAGTGTGTCCGGTCGCGAAGTGGATTTCGCATCCGGCCCATACGGGACCGCGAAGACGGCGATCATCGGCTACATTGCCGGCGTCGCGTTCCAGCTCGCGGAAAAGGGAATCCGGGCGAACACCGTGTCACCCGGGAACACTTATCACGACGGCGGCGTGTGGCCGAGCATCGAGCAGGGCAACCCGGAACTCTTCAAGTTCGCGATGGGGCTGAACCCAACGCACCGGATGGGGACGCCACAGGAAATCGCATCCAGCGTGGTGTTCCTGTCCAGCCCCCTGTCCAGCCGCACGACCGGAGCCAACCTGCTGATCGATGGCGCGTTGACCCGCGGGATCCAGTTCTAGGAGTCGGCTGTCCGGTGGGCTCCTGCCCGAGCTCCGCCGGCTGCTGATCGGTGACGCGATGTTCCTGAATGGCGTCGTCTTCGGTGACACGCACGCTCCCTTCTCCGATCGACCCCGAGGGAATTTCGATCCCCGCTCAACGGGTCGCCTGCCAGAAGAAAGCTGAACAGCTTGGACTGACCGTCATCGATGAGTGTGTCGAGCCTGGAAAGTCAGGCACCACTATGGCCAACCGCATTTCATTCCAGCCGATGCTCGAACGTGTCCGACACCTCAAAGACATCGACTACATCATCGTCCACAAGCTCTCTCGGCTGTCGCGCAACCGTTACGACGACGCCGTCGTCATGGCCGACCTGCGCAAGCGAGGCGTTACCCTCATCAGCGCCAGCGAGTCCATCGATGAAACACCGGTGGGCCAGCTCATGCACGGCATCCTGGCCGCGTTCAATGAATACCGGTCACGGGAGGATGGCGCCGACATCACCTACAAGATGGGCTAGAAGGCCAAGAAGGGCGGCACAGTCAGCCGCGCCCTCTTGGGCTACACGAATTCCATCGACCGCTTCGAGGGCCGTGAAATCCGTGCCGTGGAAATCGACGAAGCACGCGCACCCCTCGTGAAGCTGGCCTTCGAGCTGTACGCGACCGGAGACTATACGCTGGCCGACCTCGCCGACGAGCTGGGTGACCGTGGTCTGTTCAGCCGACCGACCGCGCGGCGCCCCAGCCAAGCAGTCTCAGTCAGCAAGATCGCCCAAATGTTCCGCAACCGCTACTACCTCGGCTACGTGACATACAAGGGCCAAGAGTACGACGGACGCCACGAGGCGATCATCGACGACGAGACTTTCGCCCAAGTACAGACCTTCGCAGCGCCGGCATGCCGGTCGACGGCATGGAGCCGGACTGGCGGCTTGACCGCGAAATCTATCGCCTCGATTTCCCCGCCCGTCCTTGGGTCGACCTGACCCATCCGGACACTGTTGTCGCGATCAAGGCATCCGGCATCGCCGCCGCCGACCGGATGTCCCTGGCCGACCTGACAGGTGACGATCGGGCGCTGACGACCGCAGTGGATCCGCGCACAGAGACTGGACGGCGGCACGCAACCGGCCGGACTGAGGTACCCGTCAAAATTCGGCTTCTCCGAGGGCGACTACTGCTATGCCGGCTTCATAGCCAAGCCCAACAGCGGCTGTGGGTGCACTGGTTCGGAGTTTCCAGCGACCGACCCTGACCTGGCCGAAGCCGTCAAGCGAACCGGCCAATCGATGGCCGGGTGCGGCTCCTGTGGGAGTGGTTCTCGGTGCCGGGATCCTGTATGGACGATACGGAAGGGATGGCGCTTATGCGGGGTGTGGGGCCGGTTGGTGGTCGGATCCGCGCATCCGCACGGCGACGATGATTCCGGAGGCTGCGGTGAGGGCGCCGACGGCGGCGACGGCTGTCGGGATGCCGTAGGCGTCCGCGAGGAGGCCGGAGAGCAGGGCCCCTACGGCGAATCCGCCGTCGCGCCAGAGCCGGTAGATCCCGACGGAGCGTGCCCGCCAGTGCGGGTGGGCGACGTCGCCGATGGCGGCGAGCAGGGTGGGGTAGACCATAGCGGTGCCGGCACCGAGGAGGATGGCGGCGGTGAGCCAAATCCCGAAGCCGGTGCCGAGCGCGGTCATGCCCAGGGCGGCGGCCTGGATGAGCATGCCGCCCGCGATCAGGGGCTTGCGGCCGATCCGGTCCGAGAGCGCCCCCGTGACCAGTTGGCCGGCTCCCCAGACGGCGGGGTAGACCGCGGCGAGGATGCCGATGCGTTCGATGGTGAGTCCGGCGGCGGCGAAGAGGACGGGGAACAGGCCCCAGGCCAGGCCGTCGTTGAGGTTGTTGACCAGGCCGGCCTGGCTGACCGAGGACAGGGACTTGTCGCGGAAGCTGGTCAGGGTGAAAATTTCCCGGTTGCTCAGTTCCGCGTGGGCGTCCGCTTGCGTGGAGGCGTGGCTGGCGGCTTCGAGCCGGGCGTGGTGGCGGGTTTCCTTCACGGCGAGCACGGAGAGTCCGAGGCCGAGGGCGATGTACGCGGCGCCGAGCAGGAACGGGCCCGGCCGGAGGCCGTAGTTCGCTGCGATGTAGCCGGTGGCCAGGGCTGTGGCGGCGACGCCGAGATAGCCTGCGGCTTCGTTCAGGCCCATGGCCATGCCGCGGCGGGAGGGGCCGACGAGGTCCATTTTCATGATCACGGTGGTGGACCAGGTCAGGCCCTGGCTGATGCCCAGAACGATGTTGGCCGCGACGATCCAGGCCCAGGAGGGTCCGAAGATCAGCATCAGCGGGATCGGCAGGGCGATGATCCAGCCGGCGACGAGCACGGGTTTGCGTCCGTACCGGTCCGAGAGGGTCCCGGCGAAGTAGTTCGTGGCCGCCTTGGCCAGGCCGAAGGCCAGGATATAGGTCAGGGCGGACGTGTACTGGTCCAGGTGGAAGACCTGCCCTGCCAGCAGGGGCAGGACGGTGCGTTCCTGGCCCAGGGTGCCGCCGACCAGGGCGTTGACCGCCACGAGGAGCATGAACTGGGCGAGGTTCTGGCGCAGACCGAGGCTAATCCCTGACTTCCGGCCGGCGGGATCGGCCCGGTGGGTTGATCCGGTGCTCATCGGCTTGTCTGAATGGCTTTGCCGGTCGCGTTGGTCCAGTCGCCGGGTCCGCCGTCCAGGACGCTGATGCCGGTCCGGCCGCCGGCGGTGAGGATGCTGGCTGCGCTCATGGCTCGTTCGCCGTGTCCGCACATGACCAGCACGGGGCCGTCCGGAACCTCGGAGAGGTGCCCGGCCAGGGCGCCGAGTTCGATGTTGCGGGCGCCGGGGACGTGTCCTGCGGCGTATTCGCCGGCCTGCCGGATGTCCAGGATGGTTGCCTCCGGGGCGATGAGGTCCGCGGGGACCAGCGGGGCGACAACCTCTGCATCGGGTGCGTCGGCGGCGGCGTTCCAAGCCGATAAGCCGCCGGCGAGTTCCCCGGCGAGGGCGTCGAAGCCGACTTTGGCGGCCTCCCAAGTGATGTCCTCCGGGTCCTGGTCCGGGGCGCGGACGATGATGACCGGCTTGCCGGGGTCAGCCAGCCAGCCCAACCAGGTGGCGAACACCGGGCGCAGCGTGTTGGACAGGGACCCGGGGATGTGGCCGGCGGCGAAGTCCGCCGGGGTGCGGACGTCGATAACCTGCGCGCCGTGATCCTGCAGTTCTCTGACACGGCCAGGCGTCAGAGCGGCCAGTGCCGGGGCGGCGCCGAGCACGGCGGGGCCTTGTTTGTTGATTTCCCCCAGGCGCAGGAAGTAGTCCGGGAAGGTTCCCAGGGAACCGAGCAGGGCCTCGACGAAGGCGTCTTCGCCGCTGACCTGCAGCAGCGGGTTGGTGGCCCGTTCCCTGCCGATGGTGCTGACGCGGTCCCCGCCGGCCGCGGCGGAGCAGAAGGAGCCGGCGCCGTGGGTGGGCCAGACGGGTGTCTCATCGGGCAGCTCCATCAGCCGCTGCAGCGAGTGGTACTGGGCCCGGGCGAGCGGGACCGTCTGGTCCGGGCTGACCAGATCGGTGCGGCCGGCGGTTCCCACCATCAGGGACCCGCCCGTGAAAACGCCGGCGATCCGCCCGTCGTCCAGGACCAGATAGGACAGGTGTTCCGGGGAATGCCCGGGTGTAGCCACCGCCTGCAGGGACAGTGCGCCGAGGCCGACCGTGTCGCCGTCCCGCAGCCCCGGAAGAGTGAAGCCGCGGGGACCGACCTCGGGTGCCAGGATGGTCGCGCCGTCGCTCCCGGCCAGTTCCCGGACTCCGGAGATGAAATCGGCGTGCAGGTGGGTTTCGGCGGCGTAGGCGATGCTCCGCCCGAGGCGCCGCGCCTGTGCGCGGACGCCGCGGATGTCCCGCTCCGGGTCCATCACCAGGGCGCGGCCGTCACCGAGATCGAGGATATACGTCGAGTTGCCCAGTCCCTCGTCGATGACCGGAATCAGATCAAGTTTGGCCATGGCCGGATGCTCCTTCGGGGTGGACCGCCGGACAGCGGTACGCTGGTATTCCAGATAAACATGGAATAAACTCTATTCCAGTATTACATGGAAATTTGGAGGATGTAGTGGGTGACCGGGGCAAGAAAGCCGCACTGTTCGATCAGTTCGCGCGGGTGGGCAAGGCGATGGGTAACGGCAAACGCCTGGAGCTGATCGACCTCCTTTCCCAGGGGGAGCGCAGCGTCGAAACTCTCGCTGCCGCCGCGGGCCTGGGGCTGAGCACGGCATCGGCCCACCTGCAGGCCCTGAAACAGGCGGGCCTGGTCACCACCCGCAAGGAGGGCACCCGGATCCACTACGACCTGGCCGGCGATGATGTCCTCCGGCTGTATGAGCTGGTCCGCACGGTGGCCAGGGAACGGGTGGCCGAAGTGGAAGAGCGGGGCAATGACTATCTCAGTGCCGGGCGCGCCGCGGAAGCGGATCTGGACGAGACGGCCCGGGAAATGACCCGGGAGGAACTTCTGGCCCGTGCCGCCGACGGCACGGTGACGGTCCTGGACGTCCGTCCCCCGGAAGAGTACCGTGCGGGGCACATTCCCGGTGCCGTCTCGATCCCGCTGGAACAGCTGGCCGAGCGGATCAGCGAGCTGCCCCCCGGGCGTGAAATCGTCGCCTACTGCCGCGGCGCGTACTGCGTGCTCGCCTACGAGGCCGTGGACCTGCTGCGCAGGGGCGGCCGCCCGGCGCGCCGGATGGCCGAGGGCATGCTCGAATGGCGCCTGGCGGAACTGCCGACCGACAAGAGCCTGGCCGCGTGAGTGCCGCGGGCCATCCGGGCCATTTAGGCGGCCCGGTGTACCTGGAACACAACGCCACGACACCGGTGGACCTGCGCGTGCTCGAGGCAATGGAGCCCTACCCGGGCCGGTGGTTCGGCAATCCCTCCAGCGACAACGCCTACGGCACCGAACCCCGCAACGCCCTGGCAGCGGCTCGGGCCCGGGTCGCCGCGCTGATCGGAGCGGGCCCTGAGACCACCGTGTTCACGGGGTCCGGATCGGAAGCTGACCAGCTCGCGATCCGCGGCGCGGTCCTGGCGGCAAAAGCAGCCCGGCCGCATGTGATCACCCAGGTCACGGAGCACCCTGCGGTGCTGGAGAACTGCAGGGCACTGGAGCGTCTGCACGGCGTGCGGGTGACCTATCTGCCGGTGGACGCCAAAGGCCTGGTCGATCCCGCGGGCCTGTCCGCGGCATTGACCCCGGACGCGGTGCTGGTGTCGGTGATGGCCGCGAACAACGAAACGGTCGCCATCCAGCGCATCGCCGAACTCGCCCGGATCACCCGGGACCACGGGGCCTGATGCACTGCGATCCTGCCCAGGCCGCAGGAAAGATACCCCTAGACGTCGAAGAGCTCGGCGTGCACCTGCTCACCGTGGTCGGGCACAAAATGTATGCCCCCAAGGGCATCGCTGCCCTCTACATACGGAACGGCGTGAGGCTGGAACCAGTCATCTACGGCGGAAGACAGGAACACGGAATGCGCGCAGGCACAGAAAACGTCGCCCTCGCGGCAGGCCTGGGTGCGGCAGCGAAGCTCGCCGCTCGGGACCTCGGCAACGGCGCCCAACATCACCTGGCCTCCCTGCGGGACGACCTCCACGGCCGCCTCCTGAAAGGGCTTCCCGGCCGGATCACCCTGAACGGGCCGGCCGCGCGGCGGCTGCCGAACACCCTGAACATCAGCATCGAAGGCATCCACGGACACGAATTCCTCGCGGCTCTGCCCGGAATCGCGGCATCGACCGGCTCCGCGTGCCACAGCGGAAACCACACCCCCTCACCGGTCCTGACCGCCATGGGCATCGGCCAGGACCGGGCACTCGCCGCACTGAGGCTGACGCTGGGCCGCTGGAGCACGCCGAAGGACATTGAGATCGCAGCAGAACTGATCACGACGGCCGCCGCGGCGGCGAAGGACTGATCAGCTCTCTTCGTCGGCGCGAACCATGCAAGGACCGGACATGACAACCCTCATGATCATCAACGGCGCCGCGTACGGCCAGGACACCACCTACAACGCCCTTGGCCTCGCCGTCGCCTTGTCCAAAAGGGATGGAGTCACCGTGCAGGTCTTCCTGATGGGTGACGGGGTCACAGCCGCCATGGACGGCCAGAAAACACCCGACGGGTACTACAAGCTGGACAAAATGCTCTCCGCCGTGGCAGCACACGGCGGCCGGATCGGATGCTGCGGCACCTGCATGGACGCCCGCGGCATCACCGACGCACTCCTGACCGGCGCCGCGAAAAGATCCACCACCATGGAAGACCTGGCCGACTGGATCCTCGCAGCAGAGAAAGTCCTGGTCTTCTAACCGGACGAAAATCTCAGAGACAGCAGATGCCGCGCCAGTTCCCCCGGGAGCGCCCGCGGCCGGAAGCCAGGCCTTCCCGCTCCCAACCCCATCGTTCAAGCCGCTAAGGGCGCGCCGATAAATAAACAAGTCTAATTACGTTTTAGGTGAAAATGGTGTATGCCCGTTTCTGCTGAAACCGTCGAATCGCTGAGTGCAAAATTCGATACGATCATGCCCCACCTGGATGAGCGCTCCGCCCGCTTGGTCCTGGCCGCGGAGGCCCGCGCCTTGGGCCACGGCGGCATCGCCGCGGTGGCCAGGGCGAAGGACTGGCCGGCCAGGGCGGTCTTGCGGAAGATCCGCCACCAGCCTTCCTGCAGGTTCAGCGTTTCCCGCGCCGACCGGGATGAAGGCGTGGCTGATCCGGGGGTGGTCCTCCAGCCAGGTGCGGGTGGAAAGGCTGCGGTGGGAGGAGAGGTTGTCGGTGACCACCACGATCTCCCCGTCCGGGTTGTCTTCCTCCACCGCGTGCAGGAACTGCTGGTACCCGGCGCTGTTCCGCGAGGATGCGGTCATCGTGACCTCGCGGCCATCGGAGGCCCGCAGCGCCCCGTAGACCCAGGTCTTCTCCGGCCCGCGGCTGTAATCGAGTTCGCTTTTGATCCGGTGCCCGTCCACGGACCAGGCCGGCGCCGGGGCAAAGGTGCGCGGGATCACCGGGCCGGGTTCATCGAGGCAGAGGACCGTCGAGCCCTCGGGCGGGCGGGTGTAGAGCTCTTGCGATCCGTGTTCTTTTGGGACGAAGTCCGGATCCTTGCTCCGGATCCAGGACCGGGTGTGCCGCCACCGGACCCCTTCGGCAAGCAGGATCCGCCGCACCTGGCTGCGGTGGACCTCGATACCGGCGGTACGGGCGGCGTCGGTGAGGGTGTCCAGGGTCCACTCCGGCGCCCCGGTCTCCTCGGCGGCGGCCAGATCGCCCTGGCTGTCGCGGACGAGGCGGCCGGGCGGGGCCTGGCCGGCCAGGGCGATGATGCGGGAGCGCTCGTCCTCGCTCAGGCGGCGCGGGCGTCCGCTGATCGGCTTGTCGCCGAGCCCGTCCAGGCCTTCGGCATTAAAACGGTGCAGACGCTCCCGCACGGTCTTGGTGTGACAGCCCAGCTCCGCGGCGATGACACTGACGGGTTTGCCCGCCCAGCTGCCGGTAATCATACGGGCCCGGCGAATCCAATCGGCGGGAGCATGCCGGGCACCGGCCAGCATACGGATCTTACGTTCCTCGTCCGGATCACGCGGCGGACGGGCATACAAAGACGTGAATCGCCCCGGGTTTAATGGAGGGTGTTGAGTCCTTGAAAGGATGAGCACCATGCCAGCACCTTAAAAGTATCCTGACGAGCTTCGCCAGAGGGCGGTCCGCCTCGTTATGGACGCGCAGAAGGATCCCAGCGATCGGCGGGGTGCCTGCACCCGGATTGGTGCGCAGCTGGGCATCCCGGCAGATACCATCCGTGGCTGGGTGCGCATCGTGGAGATCGATCAGGGCGTGCGCCCTGGCACTACCACCGATGACGCGACTCGCCTGGCCGAGCTTGAGCGTGAAGTTGTTGAGTTGCGCCGGGCCAATGCGATTTTGAAATCAGCATCAGCTTTCTTCGCGGCGGAGCTGTGCGCCACGAGGCGCTGTGTGTGTCGAGGGGCGGTGAGAGACCGTCCTGGTTGGGTCGTCGCAGCGGCCTGATTGAGCTGGGGGCAGCCTGAGCTGGGGAACGCCGGTGAGGGTGGCAAGCGGCCCCGACAAAGGCGAGACGTGCCGGGACTACCAGACGGCGCGGGTTCGTCGAGCAAGGTCAGAAGGTACAACGTGAGTGAACTGGTGTTTGACGCCCTGTAACCGCGAAGCCGTGCTCAAATCTGGTGGATATGGGCCGGTGTGCAGCGCACTGGATGCCATGCGTGGCGTCTGGACTCCGAAGCCGTTTCGTTCTGTCGGCGGGGAGGCCACGGTGAAGGCCTGCGGCGTAGCCGTGGCGATGCTGCCGGGGTAGAGCCAGGTGCCTCCCTGACTGATCGATCATGCAGTGAACGTGGGAACCATTTCGTGGTTCCCCAACCGGTAGGTAGCCAGCCTTCCGGTTGGGGTAGGTCCGTTGCCGACCGAAGACCACAAGGTGGGGCGGAGGCCTCGTAGTAGTCGCGGGAGTAACGACCCGTCATTGGGGATCGGGAAAGCCGGTCACAGGGCGAAGGGGGCCAGCAAGTTAGCAGATTGAGTGAATGGAATGTCAGGAGGAATAGTCGCCGGTGAATATCGACGAACTGGAGCACGCCGTAGTTGCGGCGGAGCGACGGGTACTGAAGATCCAGACCAAGCTGCATAGTTGGGCCCGTGATGATGCTCATCGTCGGTTCGATGACCTGTTCAACCTCGTGGCTGACCCAGGCTTCTTGTTGGTGGCTTGGGACCGGGTGCAAGGGAACAAGGGTGCCCGTACTGCGGGTGTGGATGGCCGCACGGCGGCATCCATTCAGGATGGTGAAGGCGTCGAGGTGTTCCTTGACAGGCTGCGGTTGTCTTTGCGCGACCGCAGTTTCGTCCCGGTGCCGGTGCGGGAACGGATGATTCCGAAGGCGGGCGGGAAGATGCGCCGCCTTGGCATCCCGACCGTGGCCGACCGGGTCGTCCAAGCCAGCCTGAAATTGGTGTTGGAGCCGATCTTTGAGGCGGATTTCCACCCGTGTTCCTATGGGTTCCGTCCGAAGCGTCGGGCCCATGATGCGGTTGCCGAGGTGCGTTATCTCGCGACGAGACCACGTTGCTATGACTGGATCGTCGAAGGAGATATCAAGGCGTGCTTCGATGAGATCGACCATATTGCCCTGATGCGTAGGGTCCGGTCTCGCATCGGTGACAAACGCGTCCTGGGACTGGTGAAGGCATTCTTGAAGGCTGGGATCCTCTCCGAGGGTCAGCAGCTGAAGGAAACCACCGCTGGAACCCCTCAGGGTGGGATCCTTTCTCCACTGCTGGCCAATGTGGCGTTGTCGGTGATTGACGAGTTCGTCGCTCAAGCTCCCGGCGGGCCCTCGACCAGCGCAGTGGAGCGAGCCCGGCGGCTGCGCCATGGTCGACCAAATTTCCGCCTGGTGCGGTATGCGGACGACTGGTGCCTGATGATTCGCGGCACCAAGGCCGATGCCGAAGGGCTCCGGGAAGGGATCGCGGAGGTCTTGGCCACGATGGGTTTGCGCCTGTCGGAGGAGAAGACCTTGATCACCCATATTGATGAGGGCCTCGACTTTCTAGGATGGCGCATCCAGCGCCACCGTAAGCGAGGAACGAACGAGCACTACGTGTACGTCTATCCGGCAAAGAAGGCCGTGCAAGCGGCCAAGCGGAAGATCAAGACGTTGTGCCGACAGGTCACCGAGAACCAGTCGTTGGATGAGCTGCTGCGTCGATTGAACCCGATGCTGCGGGGCTGGTGCGCCTATTTCCGTCCCGGCGTTTCGTCCGCAGTCTTCTCCTACCTGAGCCACTACACGTGGCAGACGGTGTGGCGATGGCTGCGGCGGAAACATCGCCGGTCCACGGTCAAAGAACTCCGTCGGCAATACTGCGGCGGAGGCTGGTGGCCAGCAAGCCAAGAGAGGGAAATGTTTCGTCCCGAGAAAGTGGGCACGAGCCGATACCGCTACCGCGGGTCGATTATCCCCTCACCTTGGCCCACGACCGATGAAACAACCACCACGCCGCTTGACCGGCTTGTGGAGAGCCCGGTGCATTGAAAGGTGCCCGCCGGGTTCGGGAAGCGGTCCGGGGAAACGGGCCAGCCGTAAGGCTGGCACCGCGCCCCGGGCCGACTTTCACCGACCGCCCCTCACGACGATGATCTCTTACATCGATAATCACAAGGACGAATACGGGGTCGAGCCGATCTGCAGAGAGCTGCCGATTGCCCCGTCGACCTACTACGCTGCCAAGGCACGACCGGAGTCCAAACGGTCAATAACCGACGCCGTGACGGCGGAGAAAATCACCCGGGTGCACCGGGAGAACTACAGTGTTTATGGGGCCAGGAAAGTTTATGCGGCGCTGAACCGAGAGGGCTACAAAGTGGCCCGGTGCACCGTGGAGCGGCTGATGCGCCGTACCGGGTTGCACGGTGTTCGCCGTGCCAAGGGGCCCCGCACAACGGTGCCAGGACCCTTGTCGGAGCGGCCGGCGGATCTGGTTCGGCGACAATTCAGCGCACCTGCTCCGAACTGTCTCTGGGTCGCAGACATTACCTACATTCGAACGTTCTCCGGCTGGGTTTACGCGGCCTTTGTTTTGGATGTTTTCTCCCGCCGGGTGGTCGGCTGGCAGCTGTCCACGACCATGCACACAGCCCTGGCACTGGACGCCCTGGAGATGGGGTTGTGGACCCGCCGGCGCGACGGGAAGGACGTCTCCCAGCTCGTACACCATTCCGACAGAGGGGTGCAGTATCGTGCCATCCGATATACCGAACGCCTTGCTGACGCCGAAGCAGTCGCCTCCGTGGGAGCCAAGGGTGATAGCTACGACAATGCCATGGCAGAGGCGCTCAATTCCCTCTTCAAGGCCGAGCTCATCCGGAACAAAGGTCCGTGGACCGGCATCAACGACCTTGAAATCGCCGTCGCCGAATACATCGATTGGTACAACTACCGGCGTCTCCACGGGGAGATCGGGTATATACCGCCGGTAGAAGCAGAAACCATTTTCCACTCAAATCTACCCACCATCAAAACGATGGAACGGGTCTAACAAACCCTCCACCAAACCCGGGGCTTGACAACGTGAACATAACGCTGCCCTCCGCTACCCATGATCCGCCGTCCCACACCGACGGTCCATACCTCCTTTGAGGAATGCAGCACTAGGCCAGCTGAGCTAGGGCAGGGCTACTTGCCGAGGAGCCGGACGTGGTCCGGGGTCAGCTCGGAGAGCTTGCTGACACCCAGCAGGGCCATGGTGCGGGCCATGTCCTTTTCCAGGATCTGGATGGCACGGTCCACACCTGCGCGGCCGCCTGCCATCAGCCCGTAAAGGTAGGCGCGGCCAATCAGCGTGAAGTCGGCGCCCAGGGCAAGGGCTGCAATGATGTCCGCGCCGCTCATGATGCCGGTGTCCAGAATGATGGCGGCGTCGCTGTTGTCGGTCTTCAGCGCGGCAGAGACCTCCGGTAGCAGGTGGAACGGGATGGGCGCCCGGTCCAGCTGGCGGCCGCCGTGGTTGCTGAGTACCACGCCGTCGGCGCCATGGTCCACTACCTTGCGGGCGTCGTCAACGGTCTGGATGCCTTTGACCACCAGCTTCCCCTTCCACGTTTCGCGCAGCCAGTCCAGGTCATCGAACGTGAGTGTGGGATCAAACATCGAGTTGATGAGATCAGCCACGGTGCCGGTGTACCGCGACAGCGACGCGAAGGTCAGCGGCTCGTGGGTGAGGAAGTTGAACCACCAGGCCGGGCGGTAGGACGCATCCAGCACCGTCTTGATGGTCAGCGCCGGCGGGATGGTCATGCCGTTGCGGACGTCCCGCAGGCGGGCACCGGCGACGGCGGTATCGACCGTGACCATGAGCGTGTCATTGCCGGCTTTGGCAGCTCGCTCGATCAGTTCAAGCGAGCGGTCGCGGTCCGTCCACAGGTACAGCTGGAACCAGTTGCGGCCGTTCGGCGCGGCTGCGGCCACGTCTTCGATAGATGCCGTGCCCATGGTGGAGAGCGTGTAGGGGATGCGCGCGGCCTCGGCGGCCTGGGATCCCGCGTACTCGCCTTCGGACTGCATCATCCGGGTGAAGCCCGTGGGTGCGATGCCCACGGGCAGCCGTGAGGACTTGCCAAGAATGTCGGTGCTCAGATCAATGCTGGAAACGTCGCGCAGGATGCCCGGCCGGAATTCGATGTCGAGGAACGCCTGGCGGGCACGGCGCAGGGTGATCTCGGCCTCCGCTGCACCGTCGGTGTAGTCAAACGGGGCCTGGGGTGTGCGGCGCTTGGCCATGTCCCGCAGCTCCCAGATGGTGCTGGCCCGGCGGAGCTTGGAGGCCCGGCTGAACTCGGGCCTCTTGAACTGCATCAGCGGGGCCAGGTCCGAATACTTGGGGATGCGGCGCTTTAATGCTGGCGGCACAGCCGGTTTGGAGGATGCGGAGGCGGCGGCGCGATGCCCGCGTGGAGTGGGGGCCTCCGGCGCAGTGGGCGCCTCAGGGTTGGTTGGTTCAATGGTCTGCATCATGGCTGCCTCCCGGCGGGTATGACGGTGCTTGATTCTGTGGTCTAACCACACTCTAAAGCATGTGGTCCAACCACATCAACTAGGATGGCGATATGCGCACGCACCAACTTGTCCTGCAATGGATCGAGAAACAGCTCATTGACGGCCAGCTTACGGTAGGCGGGCGGCTCCCTGCTGAGCGCACCCTCGCCGAACAGCTGGAAGTATCCCGGACCTCGGTCCGTGAAGCCATCCGCATATTGGAAGCCATGGGGGTAGTTCGCGCAGGAGTGGGGTCAGGCCCGGACGCCGGCACGGTGGTGATCGCGGATCCCCTACGTGTCAGGCTGGAACGGTACCAGGGGCTCATAGCAAGTCCGTTTAATCGCGTGGGGCGAGAGCCAGGAATCCAGTCATCATGTCCAGTCCAGTTTTGAGTGCGGTACGCGAAGATAGTTCTGTGAGTAGTAGTAGTAGTAGTTCAGGGCCGCGGGCCGGTGGGCCGAGGCCTCGCCGGTCGTTCACCCCGGTCCAGAAGCTCGAGTTCTTGGCCTCGTACGAGAGTGCTTGCGAGAACAGTGAGGGCGGCGCGTTCCTCCGCCGGGAGGGGCTGTATTCCTCGCAGATGACCGAGTGGCGCCGGCTGCGTGACGCCGGGGTCCTGGCCGGGAAGAAGGCCGGGGAATCGATCGGGAAACTCTCGGCCGATCAGGCCGAGAACGCGCGTTTGCGCCGCCAGTTAGAGGTGAGTGAGAGCCGGTTGAAGAAGACCGAGGCAGCCCTGGATCTGATGGGAAAACTGCAGGCGTTCTTAGAGAGCGCCTCAGAGGATATGCCGGACGGGCCCCCGGTCCAAGAAACGCTGATGGCCACGTACCGGTCGATGCTGGAACTGAAGATCCCCTCACGCCGGGCAGCAGCATTGACCGGTGTTTCCAGGACGACCGCGAACCGCCGACCGGTCCCGCCGCGGGACCAGATGACGGTGGTGCCGGCGAACAAGCTCAGCGCCGCCGAGAGGGCGGGGATTCTGGCGGCGCTGAACTCTCCGGAGCTCGTGGACCTGGCACCAATGCAGGTCTATACGAAGCTGCTGGACCAGGGGATCTATCTGGGGTCCCTGTCGACTTTTTACCGGGTGTTGGAGGAGAACAAGCAGGTCAAGGAACGCCGACGGCTGGCCAAACATCCGCCCCGGGCGGTTCCTGAACTGGTCGCCACGGCCCCGGGCCAGGTGTACACGTGGGATATTACAAAGCTCGCGGGCCCGGTCAAAGGAAAGTATTTTGACTGCTACATGATGGTTGATATCCATTCCAGGTTCATCGTCGGCGCGCACGTCCACGCCACCGAATCCGGGGTGCTGGCCGTGGAAATGATGAAGGGAATCTTCGGGATCCACGGCATCCCCCAGGTCGTGCACGCGGACCGGGGAACGTCCATGACATCCAAAACCGTCGCCGCGCTGCTTTCGGATCTGGAGGTCATCAGGTCCCACTCCAGGCCCCGGGTGTCGAATGATAATCCGTACAGTGAGTCGCTGTTCAAGACACTGAAATATGGTCCGGAATTCCCCGAACGCTTCGCGTCAGTCCACGACGCCGGGGCATTTATCGGCGGCTTCGTGGACTGGTACAACCATCACCACCAGCACTCCGGTATCGGCTTCCACACGCCCGCGAACGTCCACTACGGCCACGCCGCCGGCGTCGCCAAAGAACGCTCGGCAACCCTCGCTGCAGCCCGCGCGAAACACCCCGAACGCTTCACCACCACGACCGACCCCAAAATCCTCGCGCTCCCAGGACCAGCGTGGATCAACCAACCCAAGGAAATCACCGAACAGTCAGCCGCCTAGTACGAAAATAAATGGTGGGTCAGGCTGCTGCTGGAGTGAGAGTGACGTCAAATCCGAGGGATTTGAGCTGTCGGAGGGCCCTGGCTTTGGCTTGTTGCGGGTCCCGTTTGAGGTAATAGTCGGCGCCCGGGTCTTGGTAAACCTCGCCGTTGACGAGCATGTGCCAAGTGGCAGTCAGGATGACGTGCTCGATCGCGACAACAGCCTTGATCGGGCCACGACGGGCAGCGATCCGTTTGTATTTGACGCTGAGGTAAGTATCTTTGCTGCGGGCCGCTGACATGGCAGCGATGCCAAGGGCTGCCTTCAAGTGCTTGTTACCGGGCATGGTTTTGGTGGATTTGACCCGGCCAGCGGACTCGTTGGAACCGGGGCAAACACCGGCCCAGGATGCCAAATGTGCAGCCGTGGGAAAGACACTCATGTCCGCGCCGGTTTCGGCAATGATCACATCAGCGACCAAGCCCGAGACTCCCGGGATCGAGGTCAGCGCTTCACGGGCTGGACGAAAGGGCACCATCACCGTGCCAATGCGCTCCGCGAGGGCGTCAATGGCCTTGGTCTGTTGGTCAATTTGGTCCAGATGCAGACGGACGATGAACGCGTGATGGTCAGTGAATCGCCCGGTAAGGGCCTCCACGAGCTGCGGGATCTTTGGCCTCATCCGGCGCTGGGCCAATTGCGCCAGCACCTGTGGATCGCGCTCCCCTGCGACAAGGGCTTCAAGCATCGCCCTGGAGGAGGCCCCCGCGAGATCACTGACGACGGCCGAGAGCTTGAGACCGGAGCCCTCAAGGAACTTCTCGAGCCGTTGGATTTCCCTGGTCCGATCGCCGACGGCGATCGCGCGGGAGCGGGTCAGGTCCCGTAGTTCACGGATCGGTTCGGGCGGGACGAACGAGGCCCGGAGCAGGCCGTGCGCGCCAAGTTGGGCCAGCCATGTTGCGTCTGAAACGTCGGTTTTACGTCCGGGCAGGTTCTTAGCATGCCTGGCGTTGACCAGCATCACCGGCAACGTCGCTTCCAACAAATAGTAGAACGGTTTCCAATAGTCGCTGGTCGCTTCCATCACCACGATGCTGACGTGCTGCTCTTCGAGAAACCCCTTCAGCTCCAAGACCTGGTTCGTGGTCGCACCCCAGGTAGTGACCGTGGAGACGTATTCGCCCCGTGCAGTGCCGGGAACCCGAACACACACCTTCGCGTCGCGCTTCGAGATATCTATCCCCACCGAACGCTCATGAACGATATCCATTTGATCCGACCTCCCAACGTCATTGAACCGATATGAACGTCCGCTGCAGGGAGGACAGGGAGAAAATCAGGAATCTAGCACCCGTGCTCAAAGACAACAATCCACGGTTCCCGTGGAAGCCCTCCACACCACGCTAACTCACAGGCTCAAAACACGGCACCAAGGAAGCATCGGCGTCGACCGCAGCGAACATCACAATCCTTCACCGGCCACCACCACTGCACAAGAACCCGGGAGCTGCGGCCAACCACAAATTTTCAATCCCCACGGCGCGACAGCGTCCCTGGACCGCTAACTCCCCTTGGTACCACCCAGCTTGAAAAATTCCGATCCGACGGCGGCGCTCGGCTCGGCGCTGCGGCTGCACGTTGCCACGCAGCACCTGCCGGTGGCGGACATCGTGGAAACGCGAGTGCTCCTCGAATCCTGGGCGGCCGCCCGCGCGCGTGCGGATTCCCCGGCGCTTGCCGAGGCCGCCGCGCTGCTGGAGCAGATGGACGCAGGCCCGGACACAGAGGATTTCCTGGCGCTGGACGTCCGCTTCCACCTGGCCCTGGCCGAGGCCGCCGGCAACGCCGTGGTCAGCGCCATGATGGGTTCCCTGCGCGAAGCCATCCAGGGTTACGCCGGCCGGCTCACGGCCAATTTGCCGGACTGGGATGCCACCGCCGCAAGACTCCGCTCAGAACACCGCGAGATTCTGGCGGCCATCAACAACAACGACGGCGTCTTCTCCGAACTAAGAAATTGCGGGGAAATCGCCCATATTACGGGCCGTTTCTGGGGTCGGGTTGGCTGATGTTGGTGCGGCCGGCGGCTTGGGTGAAGGTGGGCATGCCGAGTTGGGTTGTGTTGCGGCGTTCGGTTATTTGGTCCATTTCGGCCAGTTTGGCGCGGGCCCCTGCGAGGCTGACTTTGAGGCCTTCGGCTTCTCCGAGCCAGCGGTGGGACTCGGCTTCGGCGATGCGCTCGATGAGGTTGTCGCGGATGTGTGCCAGGCGGGGTCTGGCTGTGGGGTCGGGCCGCAGCAGCGGGCAGCGCAGGCAGCTGTGCTCGTGGATGCAGGGCGTGTCGTAGGAGCGGCCGCAGTCACCGACGGAAACCTTGCGGTGTTCGAAGTGGCCGATGAACTCGGCCCATTCCGCGTCGGTGGGGGTGCGGTATTCCTGGCTGGGACGTAGCGCGCGGCGGCGGGCGATGAATTCACGGTGGCCGTTGATGACTTCTTCGGGGTAGACGGCTTTGTATCCCATGGTGGTGTTGATGTCGCGGTGTCCGGCGACGAGCTGGGCTATGTGGGGTGGCATGCCGTGCATGATTGCATCGGTGATGAAGATCCGGCGGAAGTCGTGGAAGGTGTAGCGCATCGGGCTGCCGCCGCCGTCCTTGATGCCGAGTTCTTGCAGGGCGTGGTCGAGGTAACTGCGTAGCGCGGTTTCTGAGACTGCCCGGTTGTCCAGACGCCGACGCCATTGGAACAACAGGGGCAGGGGCGGGTTGTAGACGCGTTCGTTTTTGTCGTAGGACACTACTGGTGGGACGTGGGGTTGCCCGGCGCGGATCCGGGAGACGATCTGGGAGAGCACGTCAGCGAGTTCGGGCGAGATGACCAGTATTCGCTCGGCATCGGTCTTGGAAGGGGCGATCTGCAGCAGGGGTACCAGTGCTCCTGTGTCGGGTAGCCGGTATTGGATCAGGCTGTGGTGTGAGAGTTCACTGAGCTCTTCGATGCGGATGCCTGTGTGGCGCAGCACCTCGACCATGGCCCAGGTCCAGAAACCACGATGCTCTCCGAACGTCAGATCGCGGCGTGGTCCGCCCTCCGGGTCCTCGGCCCAGACCCGGCCTGTGGCTTCGGTCTTCATGGCCGTGCGGCGCAACGTTTGGCCTGCAGCGGTGAAAAGTTCGCCGGCAGTGGTGCGTTCGCCGGCGGCGAGCAGGTCACTGGTGCGTGCCCGTTCGGCCTGCACCCACGAGACCAGCGCCGGCAGCACCGGCAGCCGTTCGCGGGTGCGTTGGTCCGTGCGTGATTTACGGGCCAACCGGTCTTTTTTGTGGGAGACATCGGTGGCGCTGACCGGGCAACGCACCGCCCACGGACCCCACCGTGCAGGGTCGTCATCGGCCCATTCGGCCAGGTCCAGGTAGAAGGCGCGCACGGCAGAAAAGACGCTGCGCCCATCCAGCCGTGCCGACGTCCTTTGGATCTGCTCCCCGTTGGCAGAGGTGCTGGTGCGGGCACGGGTCATGACACGCTTTTTCCATGACGCTGCGACCTCGCGGGATAGCTTCAGTGATTCGATCCCTGGATGGTGGGCTTCCAGATCGGCCCAGAACAATTTGCCCAACAGGTAGGCGGTGCGTTGCAATGACGAGAAGTCCATCGCCATCTGGCGTTCCCGCAGGTAATCCACGAGCACGTCCCGGACCGGCCGGCACTTGATGTTGTAGCGGTCGATCAGCTGCTCGCACGTCGGTTGGCCGCTGCCGGAGAACATTTCAATGACGGCGGGCGCATCCTCGCCCCAGACATGGTGACGCAGCAGTTGATAGAACAGCGGGCTGCGCGCATTTGTCTGCAGCCGGGTACCGGTGCCGATACCGGTGACGGTCGCGAGCAGCTCAACGCAGTCTCCGACCCTCACCGCCGAGACCAGGCCTCCCTTGGCGGCCATGATGACTGCGATCCGGGTCAGGGCCTGTTGGCTGGTTTGCAATCCAACGTGCGCTTCGGTGCAGGCCTGGTTCAGGACAGCGAACGCCTTGCTGTCCCGGGTGCGGGCCATCTCGGTGGCCAAACTCCGACGCGCCGGGGTGAAACGCAACAGCCAGTCAAGGCCGGGACGGATCACATCAGCGCAGATCAGCACCATCAGGCCGATGCTCAGGTGGGGTGCCGGCGCACCAGGAGCGGTCCGCCCCCGGCCGGCGGCCTCGCCGATGAACAAGTCCCGCCAGTCGCGGGCAGCCTCCGCGCCGCTGGCCTGCCACCGTTGCTGCCAGTTCCCGCCGGGGAAATCGGCCAGCCAGCCCAGCACTGCCAGCACTCCCGTCCGGCGGATCCGCTGGCTGTTCGGATTCTCCAGCCTGAACGGTGCAGCGAGCACGCGGGCCAGCACCGCAGAACGATCATCACAGGTCGAAGGCCACGACGGGTCAACCCCGCGCGCGGGGAACGCGGCCATCAGCTGCGCCCCCGTTTGCGTCACTGCAGGGGCCGTGGCCGCACCACTGACCACCGGCGGGGCGAGTAATTGTTCCCTGCCCGTCATGGCTGGTTCCCTCCGAAGAGGATCTGCAGGCTCTCGGGACGGTAACCGGCGGCAGGTGTGGGGGCACCGGATCACGCAGGAGCTGCCGGGCATGAAAGGCAAGCACTCCGGCAATCACGTCCTCGGTCACCGGGTTCAAATACCGCTGCGTGGTCGACAAAAATGCGTGACCCAGGACCCATTGGACGTCGGTTAACGGCATCTTCGGATCCTGGGCCATCCGGTAGGCGGCCGTGTGGCGAAGGTCGTGCAGGGACCAGTCCGTGCCCAGCGATGCATTCGCCCGATCGAACATCGCCCGCGCCGCGTCATAGGTCAACGCTCGGAACGGGCGCCGCAACGTCCACCACAATGGTTCATCCCTGCCCCGCGGAACCAGGCCCGACACTTGTGTTTGATAGAGACGCAGCCAGACGAACGCGTCCGGCGCGGCAGGCAATGGCTGTAACGCACCGCTGCCCTTGCGCAGCACGGTGATCAATTGCTGCCCGGGATCAACGTCAGCCACCGTGGCCCCCAGCAGCTCCGAGGCCCGGGCACCTGTCGAGACCCAGAACGCGACCAGCGCCCGGTCCCGATGCGAGCCCAGCTGCGCAAACAACTGATCGAACTGGTCATCGGGGATCGCCCGTGGGGCCCGGGTCACGACCTTGGGCCGATAGCGGCCGCGGCGCTGCCCGGAAAACGGTTCCATCGGGTTGTGATGCGCCCGCGCGCGGGTGCCTCCACGGGCGCGGGCCAGGGGGAACGGGTTAAGCATCGGTCCGGTGCCGGCTTCCAAGTGGAAATCGTAGAAGCCGCGCAGCACACTCTCGCAATGCGCAACCGTTACCGCGGCATACCGGTCGCCGTCCGGGGCCTTGCCCGGCCCCGGGATCTCCTTTCCAGCACCGGGTGTCCCGTCGGAACCCGGGCCGCCGCCATCGGGGTACCGCCAATGCGGTCGCACCGGCTTGAGCGCCACCTGCAGCCAACGGCAGAAATCACGCGCTTCGACCTGGGTTGCCTGATCCCACACCAGCTCGAGGGCCGAGAGGAAACGAAACCAGCGCAATAAGTCCATGCCATATGACCGCAACGTCGTCGCCGGCCGCCCGCACGCCACCAACTCGGCGAAGAATGCCGCCGCCGGCCTTATCGTCTCTCCGGCGCCGTCAACCAGCCGATACGGTTCGAAGGGACTGCCGGTGGTCTTCAGCGCACCCGACGGCAGCACCACCAGCCCGGACAGTAACCGCGGAACGTTCTCTTCGTTGACCATGAGAACAGAACCTAGCCGACGCCCGCCGGCTCCGCCCGCGGTTCTCCCGGGTGGACCCGGTTAGTTCGGTTAACACGTCCGTGCCGCCCTGCTGGTGGCGGACCACATCGAGGGGTACTACAAGGAAGCCGGACTGGGCTCCTGGTAGGACTTTGTTAGGTTTTGCTGTGGCGCCTTTTTGATCTTCGGGCGGGGCCGAATGAAGCTCAAGCATTAGGAAAAAGTTTCACAAATACCGTGTGGCACATGACATATGGAAAGACTGGCGGAGACATGTCACTGGGGAGCGGCCTGCGCCCGTCAACCCGGTGATTACCGCATGCGGGGCGGCGCCCCTGCATGCCACCATCTGCAAAGGAGCAGTAACTCATGAGACATTCGAGTTGCGCATAAGGCGAGGGATACCCGGCCGCGACAGCGACCGGAGAGATCAGCACCGACAACAACGACGCACCCGCATCTATCACGCGGGGACCAACAAGAACGCCCACAACACACCTTTTATTCGAATATATATTCGAATAATCATAGCTCTTGGGGCCGACAGAAAGTACCGCCGCCCGCCGGGGCGGGCCTGTGGCGGGGGCCGGGTTGCACGCCAGTGGGGACAACTTTGAGCTGTGCGGAGGGCTCCACCTGACCCCCAATGGGCACAACCCGGCGAAACGGCGCGCTGTACTGAGGGGATGTCGGGCGGCGGACCTTTGGCTGGGGGCATGAGGAAGCCTCCGCGCGAATCAAGGACTCAAGCGTGGAGGCTCCCGGCTCTCCAAGCTGGGGGGACTGGAGAGCCTCAACGAGTCTATCGGGGCCGGGCAGAACATTCAGGGGGTGAGTCTGCCAGCACGGCGCAAAACCCTCGTTTACGTGCGGGGCGGGCGGCCCCGCGTCCTGCCGGTCTGCCACCCGGGGCCGGCGTCGTTCAGGAGCCTGACCTTCTCAGGGTCGAGGTCGCCTCGGCGGTGTTTGTGTCGCTGGGTGTGGATCCACACCCCGAGGGTGTGTTCCCGTTCGGAGGCGTAGTCGTGGTGGCGGGGCCAGTCGTTGCCCTCGGCACGGAAGTCCACCAGCTGGGCGAGGCGGTCATGCCACCGGGCCTCATCCGCGGCTGCCCGGTGGTTTCCCTCCCAGCCGGGGACCCGTGCGAGGCCGTCACGGTAGACCGGGTCCAAGGTGCCCTCGGCCGCTTCGCTCCGGCGCTCCGAGAGCCACCGCGCCATCGACCGTTCGCCCTTATCCTCCGAGCGGTCGCGGGGGAGCCAGCCCCCGGCGGTTATCCAGGCGATGATCTCGCCCATGCGGGCAACGTCCGCGGGGGAGGGGCCGGCTCTGGTGACCGTGGCGGCCTGGTGCGCGGGTTCGAGTCCCGGGTCCTGGCGGCGGGCGATGACCAGGTGATACCCGACGGTGGCCGGTTCGGCACGCACGAGGTCAGCGATGCGCTGCCGGCTCAGTCCGAGCCGGTACATCAACACCCATTCCGCGTCCGGAGCGCGCCGTAACCGCCTGTCCATGATGGAGCCCATCCTGCCATGACCACCCCGCCAGGCAGGCCGGCGACGTGGCGGCCACCGCCGCGGCGCAGCCGGGCGCCCGTCGGCCCCCCGGAGCTCCTGGCGGAGCGGAGAGGGCCGCCGGGCCAGGGAATTCGGCGGCGGCATTGCCATAAAGTAGTAGGAGTAGTAGTTTTGTTACTACTACTCCTACTATTTGAGGTTGTCGCCGTGGCGTCGAGTGTGAAAGACCGTGTGTTTGCTGCTGCGGAGCAGATCAGTGCCGAGCGCCGGCCTACCGTCTCGACGGTGCGGGCAGCGGCGGGTGTGAGCAACGCCGACGCCACCCGTTACCTGAAGGAGTGGGTCGAGGAGAAGCAGGCCGCGGGAGGCCGTCTCGCCGCGACCCCGGCAGCGGTGCTGGAACAGGCCGCCCGCCTGGCCGGTGCCTGCTGGGCCGAAGCCTCCGCCCTGGCGGATGAGCGGCACGCCGCCGCGGAAGCGGTCTGGGCGCAGGAGAAGAAGGATCTGGGCCTGGAGATCTCCGAACTCGTCGCTGACCTGGACAAGGTCAGCGACGAGAAAGACGCCGCCGTCACCGAACTCACCGCCCGGGTCACCGCACTCGATACCCAGGCCGCGGCGATCCAGGAGCAACTGGAGCAGGCACGAGCCGCCGAACAACAGGCCAGCAACACCGCAGCCGACGCAGCGGCCAGGGTGGCCGCGGCCGAGGCCCGGGCCGAGACCCTACAAAAAGCCCACGACGCGCTCCTGCAGCGCATCGTGCCGGAAACCCCGGCCAAGAACGACCGGGGCCAAACGAACCAGTAGCGGAGCCTCCCGGCGTTGAGCTGCGCCGAGGGGCCCCGCCTGGCTTCCCAGACCGTCCGAGACTCGGGGTCACCGGCAATCAAGAACCCGGCTGGCCATGCTCTAATGATGCGGGCATAGTCACCACCCGTTCCGCAGTTCGGCCATCCAGGCGCTGACGGCTCGGGCTCGTTCTCCGGGGGCGTAAAGGCCAGCTGCAGCCACACCTAGTTCCGCCCCGACCGAGTCGGGCCAGTACTTTTCTCCCCTCGATCTTCATGCTTCCGGGCAGACATGGACGTCCGTCGTCGGGCAACCCGGCGGACCACCTCGTGGACAGCCCAGATGGCAGCCGTTCCGATGAAGCCGTAGAAACTGAAGAGCAGTCCGAACAACGCAGACAGGCTGGTGTTGACATCGGTCGTCCGGGTCCCGAGCGCTGTGCCTTCTGTCCTGACGGGTAGATCCGACTGAGCGGCATAGGCCCACCAGGACAGGGCGTAAATCACGGTAAAACCCAGCAAAGATATGACGAAGACCCGACGCAGATCCGCGTTGCGGAAGACGAGGTACACGATGACCATAACGCCGGGCACCCAGAGCCCTATCGGCCAATAAGACCATAATCTCTCAACCATCGACGCCCTGTCTGTTCACTAGTCTCTGCAACCGGCAAAGGCCGGCCCACCATATCAAGGCCCTGATTTCCGCTGCGCTCCAACCAGTTACCGGGCGTCCGCTGGCGCGGCCGGCTGTGGGGTCCAGGGCTGTCCGTCGCAAAGCTCCGGCCCGCCCTGGCCCTTCCTCACGTCTTCGACGTTTTCTGGTTGCTGTCCTTATGTTGTTACCGGGTGCAGTTCCCCGGCCGTTGTAGGGTCGTGGCTACCCAGGGGAGGCGGGTATGGCTTTGGTTGCTGTGGCCGGACAACTCGTGCGTGACGGCTTCGAAGGATTGGCCGCCCGCCACCCCGCGATGACCCGACCGCTGATTGAGAGACGCGACATGATCGCCGAATAAGGACACGACGGCGCGGTTATCTGCTGGGGCCTTACCCATCCAACGGACTGGAGGCTGTTCTTGGTACACCTTTGGGCCGGCATCGACGCCGGCAAAGCCCATCATCACTGCTATGTAATCGACGCAGACGGAAACCGGCTGCTCTCCCAAAAGATCCCCAACGACGAACCAGCGCTGCTGCAACTCCTGGCCAGCGTCCTTGAGATCGCAGCCGGGGATCCGGTGGTGTGGGCGACCGACCTGAATCACGGCGGACCGGCGCTGCTGATTGCCCTGCTCGTCGGCCACGGCCAGAACATCCTCTACATTCCCGGCCGGACCGTGCACCACGCCTCCAAGATCTACCGAGGCGACGGTAAAACTGACGTGTTAACCGAACTAGTCGGGCCCTCCCGGGAGAACCGTAGGCGGCGCCGGTTTGCGTCGGCTAGGTTCTGTTCTCATGGGCAACGAAGAGAACGTTCCGCGGGTACTGTCCGGGCTGGTGGTGCCGCCGTCGGGTTCGCTGGAGGCAACCGGCAATCCGTTCGAACCGTATCGGCTGGTTGACGGCTCCGGGGAGACGATAGGTTCGGCGGCGGCGTTCTTCGCCGAGCTGGTGGCATGCGGGCGGCCGGCGACGACACTGCGGTCATATGGCATGGATTTGTTGCGCTGGTTTCGATTCCTGTCGGCGCTCGGGCTGGCGTGGGATCAGGCAACCCGGGTCGAAGCGCGTGATTTCTGCCGTTGGCTGCAGGTGACGCTTAAGCCGGTGCGGCCGCATTGGCGATACCCCGATGGGGGCGGGCCGGGTTCCGACGCGACGCCCGGGGCGGAAAAGGTGAATTCGGGGGCGGGCAAGTCTCCGGACGGCGACCGGTATGCCGCGGTAACCGTTGCGCATTGCGAGAGCGTGCTGCGTGGTTTCTATGACTTCCATCTGGAAGCTGGCACCGGACCGATGCTCAACCCGTTTCCCCTGGTCCGTGCCCGTGGAGGCACCCGGGTCCGGGCGCATCACAACCCGATGGAATCTTTTGGCGGGCAGCACCGCGGCCGCTATCGGCCCAAGATCGTGGCCCGCGCACCACGGGCGTTCCCCGATGAACAATTCGATCAGTTGTTCGCTCGGCTGGGGTCGCATCGGGAGCGGGCACTGGTCGCCTTCTGGGTCTCGACCGGGGCCCGGGCTTCGGAGCTGCTGGGGGCCACGGTGGCCGACGTTGATCCCGGCCAGCAATTGATCACCGTGCTGCGCAAGGGCACCGGTGCGTTGCAGCCATTGCCTGCTGCGCCGGACGCGTTCGTCTGGTTGCGTCTCTATCAGGCACAAGTGTCGGGCTTGGTTCCGCCGGGCAGGGATGAACCGTTGTGGTGGACGTTGCGGCGTCCGTTCCGCGCGTTGACCTATGACGCGGCGCGGGCGATGTTCGATCGGGCGAATGCATCGATGGGCACGGACTGGTCCCTGCATGACCTTCGCCACACGGCCGCTTACCGGATGGCCCAGGATCCGAAGATGCCGTTGACCGACGTGCAATGGGTCCTGGGTCATGCATTTTTGTCGACCACGCAGCGGTATTTAAACCCGGTGACCGAGGACGTGATTGCCGGGGTGCTTGCCTTTCATGCCCGGCAGCTCCTGCGTGACCCGGTGCCCACACCTGCACCTGGTTACCGGGCCGAGAGCCTGCAGATCCTCTTCGGAGGGAACCAGCCGTGACGGGCAGCGGACAATTACTCGCCCCGTCGGTGGTCAGTGATGCCGCGGCGGCCCCTGCAGTAGGGCAAACCGGCGCGCAGCTGATGGCCGCGTTCCCCGCCCGCGGGGTCGGCCTGTCGTGGCCTTCGACCTGTGATGATCGTTCTGCGGTGCTGGCCCGTGTGCTCGCGGCGCCGTTCAGCTTGGAGAATCCGGACAGCCAGCGGATTCGCCGGACGGGCGTGCTGGCAGTGCTGGGCTGGCTGGCCGATTTCCCCGGCGGGAACTGGCAGCAACGGTGGCAGGCCAGTGGCGCGGAGGCTGCCGCCGACTGGCGGGACTTGTTTTTTGGCGAGGCCGCCGGCCGGGGGCGGACCGCTCCTGGTGCGCCGGCACCCCACTTGAGCATCGGCCTGATGGTGCTGATCTGCGCTGATGTGATCCGTCCGGGCCTTGACTGGCTGCTGCGTTTCGCCCCGGCGCGTCGGGCGTTGACCAACGAGATGGCCCGGACCCGCGACAGCAAGGCGTTCGCTGACTTAAACCAGGCCTGCCTCGAAGGACCCATTGGATTGCAAGCCGCCCAACAGGCCCTGACCCGCATCGCGATCATCATGGCCGCCAAGGGCGGCCCGGTCTCGGCGGTGAGGGTCGGAGACTGCGTTGAGCTGCTCGCGACCGTCACCGGCACAGGGTTACAGACAAATACGCGCAGCCCGCTGTTCTATCAACTGCTGCGTCAGTTTGTCTGGGGCGAAGATGCACCCGCCGCCATTGAAATGTTCTCCGGCAACGGGCAACCGACATGCGAGCAGCTGATCGACCGTTACAAGATCGACTGCCGGCCGGTCCGGGACGTGCTCGTGGATTACCTGCGGGAACGCCAGATGGCGATGGACTTCTCCTCGTTGCAACGCACGGCTTACCTGTTGGGCAAATTGTGTCAAGCCCCGGGTTTGGTGGAGGGTTTGTTAGACCCGTTCCATCGTTTTGATGGTGGGTAGATTTGAGTGGAAAATGGTTTCTGCTTCTACCGGCGGTATATACCCGATCTCGCCGTGGAGACGCCGGTAGTTGTACCAATCGATGTATTCGGCGACGGCGATTTCAAGGTCGTTGATGCCGGTCCACGGACCTTTGTTCCGGATGAGCTCGGCCTTGAAGAGGGAATTGAGCGCCTCTGCCATGGCATTGTCGTAGCTATCACCCTTGGCTCCCACGGAGGCGACTGCTTCGGCGTCAGCAAGGCGTTCGGTATATCGGATGGCACGATACTGCACCCCTCTGTCGGAATGGTGTACGAGCTGGGAGACGTCCTTCCCGTCGCGCCGGCGGGTCCACAACCCCATCTCCAGGGCGTCCAGTGCCAGGGCTGTGTGCATGGTCGTGGACAGCTGCCAGCCGACCACCCGGCGGGAGAAAACATCCAAAACAAAGGCCGCGTAAACCCAGCCGGAGAACGTTCGAATGTAGGTAATGTCTGCGACCCAGAGACAGTTCGGAGCAGGTGCGCTGAATTGTCGCCGAACCAGATCCGCCGGCCGCTCCGACAAGGGTCCTGGCACCGTTGTGCGGGGCCCCTTGGCACGGCGAACACCGTGCAACCCGGTACGGCGCATCAGCCGCTCCACGGTGCACCGGGCCACTTTGTAGCCCTCTCGGTTCAGCGCCGCATAAACTTTCCTGGCCCCATAAACACTGTAGTTCTCCCGGTGCACCCGGGTGATTTTCTCCGCCGTCACGGCGTCGGTTATTGACCGTTTGGACTCCGGTCGTGCCTTGGCAGCGTAGTAGGTCGACGGGGCAATCGGCAGCTCTCTGCAGATCGGCTCGACCCCGTATTCGTCCTTGTGATTATCGATGTAAGAGATCATCGTCGTGAGGGGCGGTCGGTGAAAGTCGGCCCGGGGCGCGGTGCCAGCTTACGGCTGGCCCGTTTCCCCGGACCGCTTCCCGAACCCGGCGGGCACCTTTCAATGCACCGGGCTCTCCACAAGCCGGTCAAGCGGCGTGGTGGTTGTTTCATCGGTCGTGGGCCAAGGTGAGGGGATAATCGACCCGCGGTAGCGGTATCGGCTCGTGCCCACTTTCTCGGGACGAAACATTTCCCTCTCTTGGCTTGCTGGCCACCAGCCTCCGCCGCAGTATTGCCGACGGAGTTCTTTGACCGTGGACCGGCGATGTTTCCGCCGCAGCCATCGCCACACCGTCTGCCACGTGTAGTGGCTCAGGTAGGAGAAGACTGCGGACGAAACGCCGGGACGGAAATAGGCGCACCAGCCCCGCAGCATCGGGTTCAATCGACGCAGCAGCTCATCCAACGACTGGTTCTCGGTGACCTGTCGGCACAACGTCTTGATCTTCCGCTTGGCCGCTTGCACGGCCTTCTTTGCCGGATAGACGTACACGTAGTGCTCGTTCGTTCCTCGCTTACGGTGGCGCTGGATGCGCCATCCTAGAAAGTCGAGGCCCTCATCAATATGGGTGATCAAGGTCTTCTCCTCCGACAGGCGCAAACCCATCGTGGCCAAGACCTCCGCGATCCCTTCCCGGAGCCCTTCGGCATCGGCCTTGGTGCCGCGAATCATCAGGCACCAGTCGTCCGCATACCGCACCAGGCGGAAATTTGGTCGACCATGGCGCAGCCGCCGGGCTCGCTCCACTGCGCTGGTCGAGGGCCCGCCGGGAGCTTGAGCGACGAACTCGTCAATCACCGACAACGCCACATTGGCCAGCAGTGGAGAAAGGATCCCACCCTGAGGGGTTCCAGCGGTGGTTTCCTTCAGCTGCTGACCCTCGGAGAGGATCCCAGCCTTCAAGAATGCCTTCACCAGTCCCAGGACGCGTTTGTCACCGATGCGAGACCGGACCCTACGCATCAGGGCAATATGGTCGATCTCATCGAAGCACGCCTTGATATCTCCTTCGACGATCCAGTCATAGCAACGTGGTCTCGTCGCGAGATAACGCACCTCGGCAACCGCATCATGGGCCCGACGCTTCGGACGGAACCCATAGGAACACGGGTGGAAATCCGCCTCAAAGATCGGCTCCAACACCAATTTCAGGCTGGCTTGGACGACCCGGTCGGCCACGGTCGGGATGCCAAGGCGGCGCATCTTCCCGCCCGCCTTCGGAATCATCCGTTCCCGCACCGGCACCGGGACGAAACTGCGGTCGCGCAAAGACAACCGCAGCCTGTCAAGGAACACCTCGACGCCTTCACCATCCTGAATGGATGCCGCCGTGCGGCCATCCACACCCGCAGTACGGGCACCCTTGTTCCCTTGCACCCGGTCCCAAGCCACCAACAAGAAGCCTGGGTCAGCCACGAGGTTGAACAGGTCATCGAACCGACGATGAGCATCATCACGGGCCCAACTATGCAGCTTGGTCTGGATCTTCAGTACCCGTCGCTCCGCCGCAACTACGGCGTGCTCCAGTTCGTCGATATTCACCGGCGACTATTCCTCCTGACATTCCATTCACTCAATCTGCTAACTTGCTGGCCCCCTTCGCCCTGTGACCGGCTTTCCCGATCCCCAATGACGGGTCGTTACTCCCGCGACTACTACGAGGCCTCCGCCCCACCTTGTGGTCTTCGGTCGGCAACGGACCTACCCCAACCGGAAGGCTGGCTACCTACCGGTTGGGGAACCACGAAATGGTTCCCACGTTCACTGCATGATCGATCAGTCAGGGAGGCACCTGGCTCTACCCCGGCAGCATCGCCACGGCTACGCCGCAGGCCTTCACCGTGGCCTCCCCGCCGACAGAACGAAACGGCTTCGGAGTCCAGACGCCACGCATGGCATCCAGTGCGCTGCACACCGGCCCATATCCACCAGATTTGAGCACGGCTTCGCGGTTACAGGGCGTCAAACACCAGTTCACTCACGTTGTACCTTCTGACCTTGCTCGACGAACCCGCGCCGTCTGGTAGTCCCGGCACGTCTCGCCTTTGTCGGGGCCGCTTGCCACCCTCACCGGCGTTCCCCAGCTCAGGCTGCCCCCAGCTCAATCAGGCCGCTGCGACGACCCAACCAGGACGGTCTCTCACCGCCCCTCGACACACACAGCGCCTCGTGGCGCACAGCTCCGCCGCGAAGAAAGCTGATGCTGATTTCAAAATCGCATTGGCCCGGCGCAACTCAACAACTTCACGCTCAAGCTCGGCCAGGCGAGTCGCGTCATCGGTGGTAGTGCCAGGGCGCACGCCCTGATCGATCTCCACGATGCGCACCCAGCCACGGATGGTATCTGCCGGGATGCCCAGCTGCGCACCAATCCGGGTGCAGGCACCCCGCCGATCGCTGGGATCCTTCTGCGCGTCCATAACGAGGCGGACCGCCCTCTGGCGAAGCTCGTCAGGATACTTTTTTGGTGCTGGCATGGTGCTCATCCTTTCAAGGACTCAACACC